>CAJAHH010000024.1 GCA_903939515.1 uncultured Verrucomicrobiota bacterium | reverse complement strand
TCTACATGGGCTCCGGTGCCAACGGTGGTGAGTTGAGCCACGCCATCATCGACGACTTCTCCGTTTACGGTAAGGAGTTGGTCGAGGCCGACATCGTCGCACTGTCCAAGGGCACCTTGCCGACGGCCCTTCCGGCCGCCAAGGGCTTGATCGCTTATTGGGACTTCAACGCCGCTCCGGCGGCCGTCATCAGCAACCTGAAGGCTGCTGTGGGTGCCAACGGCAAGGTGAAGATCACCTTCGATGGCGCTGGAACGCTCCAAACCTCCACCACCCTCAACGGCACCTTTGCCGACTCCGCGATTAAGAGCGGGGATGAGATCACGGTGGACGGTGCAGCTCTGTTCATCCGCGCCAAGCGCTAAGACAGTAGACTCAAGAACTCGTCAGTGACACGGAGGCCGGGCGAAAGCCCGGCCTCTTTTTTCGTTGGTGCGCCCGGCAGGGCGCACGCTCTGTAGCGAACATGAAATAGAAACGATGGACCGCTGAAAGACTGAGTGCGGTGCTCGTATGGCCCTGTGGCCCCGTGGCACTGAAGACCACTGGGTCGCCGCGAGGCGGGGCGGAAAGCAATTGGAAGCGAACTTGTCGTCTCCAAAAAGCAGTCAAACAAACACGGCTGAATCTGCTGCGGCCTATCGGAGCGGTGAGAGGGGCAGAGCCGGGGGCGGAGTGGCTGGTTTTGAGGCCCCCCGGAATCGGGCCACGGTCTCCCGGTTCACGACCAGTGACCGAGCGATCCGTCGTCTGGTTCAACCCCTAAGGGCCAATGCATTAAAATGCGTCGCCGGGGCTCACGCAGAGATCGTTCATTGGCCCTTACAACCCTAAAGATCGAGCCTGCTCGGCAGTGAACGTGGTCACCTCAGACTTGGGCGGATTGTGACCGCCGGCTGACTCTTTAGCCAGGCCCGGAGCTCAATAGGGTTTTCTTGGATCAGGGACGAGCGCTGGGCTCCGCGATCTCAAGGACTTGATCGGCCTGAACTCCTTGGATGGATTGCAGTGTTCCGTCCGGCCAACGGACTTCGACCCGATCCACTGAAGTGCGTTTTCCTAATCCAAAATTGGGGTGCAGACCAAAATGGCTCTGGTAACCCCGTCCGCTATGCACCTCATCCATCCACTTGAGATCGCCCGCGAAGAGGCGAATCGTCGCCCCAATCCCATCTCTGTTGTTCCGCTTGCCGCGAAGACGGACCCGGAGCCAATGGTTTTGAGGGGTGGAATCATTGCGCAGCAAGGTGGGTTCTCGTCGGGAATTGAGAACAACGACATCGATGTCGCCATCGTTGTCCAAGTCGTCAAAGGCGGCCCCGCGACTGCTCCGCTGAACCGCCAAGCCGTCTCCCGCAGACGCTGAGACGTCTGTGAATCGACCCGTTCCGTCATTGGCCAAGAGGAGGTTGCGCGCTTCATAGGGGCTGGTGTCATCCCATTGCCCGATGTTGTCCTGAAGATGACCGCAGGCGATGAACAGATCTCTGTGTCCGTCGTTATTGAAATCCACCAGGCCGTTGCCCCATTCCACTTGATGGTAGGTTCCAGTGCCTGCACCGGTTCTGGCCGTGACGTCTGTGAAGAGACCTTTGCCGTCGTTTCGGTAGAGCAGCGCCCACTGCTTCTGGTAGGAGGTCATGTGAAAGTCCAGGAGGCCGTCATTGTCGAAATCGGCGCAGTCCACTCCCATGGTTCCCTGACCCACACCATGAGAGTCATACGCCAACCCAGAGAGTAGGCTGACTTGTTTGAACTGACCTTTGCCGTTGTTCTCCCAGACGAAGTTCATCATCGCATCATTGCCGACGATAATGTCCGTATCCCCATCCTGGTCATAATCGGCGCAGACAACGCCCATGGCCGTTCCCGGGTGGGCAGCAATGCCCGATTCGATGCTGACATCCGTGAACGTGCCGTTGCCATTGTTGCGGAACAAGGTGGATGCCACAGGGCCGAAGACCATCGGTCCCTCATAGGCAGGGAAACCGTTGACCCTCCGTGACTTGTGCTTTTCGACCGAGAAATCGATGTAGTTGCCCACGAACAAGTCCAAATCCCCGTCCGCATCCATATCCAGAAAACAGGTTCCAGCTCCGACATGCTTCCCGACGGCGACACCGGCTTCACGGGTGACATCGGTGAAGGTTCCGTTGCCGTTGTTGCGGTATAGAATGTTGGGGCCGAAATTGTTCAGGTAGATGTCTAAGTCGCCATCCCCATCGTAATCTCCGACGCAGACCCCCAGATGGTAGGCGCTATCCATGAGTCCCGCAGCCTGGGTGACATCTTTAAATTTCCAGTTCCCCTCGTTTCGGTACAACGCATTGACGGGTGGCGGACCCTTTGGATTGGAACCCGGTAGCGGGGCCCCATTTAGGAACAAGATGTCGGTTTTACCGTCCCCATCGAAGTCGAAGGTCGCCAACCCAGACGCCACCGTCTCAACGATATACCTCTGACCGGAACTGCCATCGGTATGAAGAAATTGGACTCCGCTGTGGGCGGACATGTCTTTGAACCGGATGCCCGAACTAGACGGTGACGGAGACTCCGCCCCCAACGCGACTCCGGTGAGCATGCTCATGAGGGGAAGCACGCAGGTTGGCGCAAAGAAACCGATGAGTCGGTCCGGCATGGGTGGAATCGTCACGGTGCAGTCGGTGGCTGTTTTAGCGGAGCGTCCGCTGAGGGCACGCGGTGGCCCCCTTCGGTGATGAGTATCCGTTGGTTGATCGGAGGGTTCAGAATGACATCATTGCCCCCGCCAACCCACTTCACTTCGATCCGGTCGATTTTTTTTACAGTTCCCAATCCAAAGTGAAGACGTCGTCCAAAATCGCTTTGGTAGCTGCGGCCGCTATGGACTTCATCGATCCATGTCATTGCCTCGGTGACAATTCGCACCCGGGCCCCGATCCCGTCCCGGTTGGTGCCGGTTCCCCGGAGCTCCACTTGAGTCCAGGAATTTTGGCTCTTGGAATCGTTCCGGAGCACGGTCGCTGCCGCCCTTGAATTAAGAATCACAGCGTCGACATCGCCATCATTGTCGAGGTCATCAAAGGCCGATCCACGACTGCTCCAACGCGCTTGCATGCCGTCGCCGCCTTGAGCCGAGACATCTACAAATTTTCCGTGGCCGGTGTTCTGAAGGAGGATGTTTTTGGCGCGGTAGCTGGTGGTTGAGTCAAATTGGTCCACGGTATCAATGAGATGCCCGCAGGCGACAAAGAGGTCTCGGTGTCCGTCATTGTTGAAGTCCACGATCCCAGCACCCCATTTGACGTGGGGGAAAGATCCCAAGCCAGCGCCGGTCGCTCGGGTCACATCGTCGAAGTACTTTCCGGACTGGTTCTGGTAGAGCGTGGACAACTGTCGTTGGTAGGTTGTGACGTAGAAATCGAGCCATCCGTCGTTGTTCCAGTCGGCGCAATCCACACCCATATTTCCTTGGGCATTGCCGAACGGGTCGTAGGCAATGCCGATGAGCGCCCCGATTTCTTTAAATCGTCCCTGACCGTCATTCACCCAGAGCGCATTGGCTCGGAGGTCGTTGGCGACGAGGAGGTCTGAGTCGCCGTCGTTGTCGAAGTCGGCGGCGACCACCCCCATTCCAGAGGATAAAAACCCAGCGATTCCCGATTCTTTGCTCACATCACTGAAGGTGCCATTCCCATTATTGCGGAAGAGGTGATTGGCAGTGGGTGGGTACTGCAACGGACCGACGTACGTCGTGAATCCATTCATGACGGAGGTCTTGTGGTTCTTCAGGTTGAAGTCGACGTAGCTCGCTGCAAATAAATCCAGGTCGCCATCGCCGTCCATGTCGAAGAAGCAGGCGCCGGCTCCAACATGTTCCCAACCCCCAACCCCGGCCACGGCTGTCACATCGGTGAACGTTCCGTTGCCGTTGTTCTTGTAGAGAATATTCCGTCCGTAATTGCTGAGGTAAATGTCGGTGTGGCCGTCGTTGTTGTAATCGGCGGTGCAGACCCCGAGGTGGTAGGCCGAGTCGGTCAGTCCGGCTGAAACGGTGACGTCGGTGAATTTCCATCCACCGTCATTTCGATAGAGGGCATTTCTTGAAACCGCACCCGGTTTCTCCGTGCCGGGAAGGGGGGCTCCATTCAACAGAAGAATGTCTATCTTCCCATCCTTGTCGAAATCGAACGTCGCCAAGCCTGAGGCCACTGTCTCGACGATGTAGTGTTTCCCCGAATTGCCATCGGTGTGGGTGAACTGGATCCCGGTCTCCAGCGTGATGTCCTTCCACTGAATGGCTAAAGGCTGTGCGGTTTCTGCAAGCCCACTCAGGCTGACTCCTAAGGATAGCAAAACCCACCATCCCCGCATCCCTGCCCACCTACGGTGGCGTGAGGTTCTCATTTTTTGGGCGCCTGGAGTAACTGTTCGCGAAGCTTCTGATAGGACGCCTCATTTGGCCTGAGCTTTATGGCCTGCTGAATCGCGTTAAGAGCTCCTTGAGGGTCCTTATTTTTGGCACAGGCAATCGACAGCAAGTAGAAATGAGGCGGAGAAGGGTCGAGCTCGACGCTAATACTCAGTTCGGCCAATGCCTCGGGCAGCTTGCGGTTGGCGCGCAAGTAGAGTTCGCCTAAGGCTCGATGGCCCTCAGGTAAGCCGGGCACGAATTTTTGCACCGTGAGCAACGATTTCTCGGCGGGCTCGAACATTCCAGACTTCGATTGAAGACGGCCCAAAAAGAGATGGTTGAGGTAGTTGGTCGGATTGGCCGTTGTCAGTTCCTCGAAGAGCCGGATGCCTTCCAACGGGAGTTTGCGCTGAAGATAGAGGGACTCCAGTGAGGCTCGATAACTGGGGGTTGAGCCATCGAGGAGTGCCGCTTTATGGAACTGCTCGGTCGCCTGCTCCAGCTTGCCGTGGGCTCGGTACAGTTGACCCGCCCCAGCGAAGGTTCGGGCCACCGTCTCCCGAACAAAGCCCACGCCGGAAAGGGAGTCGGGTTGAATGCTGCTGTCGGTCAGAGATTTTCGGTCGGATCCCTCCAAACGAACAAATTCTTTGCGATAGCGGTCGGCATCGTCGCTCAAACCCAGGCGCGTGGAGGCGGTGAAAAGTCCAAAAAACGCCTGGGTGTGGTCTGGGATTTGTTGGATGACCTCCTGGAAGCATTCGCGGGCCTTCGCAAAAGCCCCGGCCTGAAGGTAGGACTGTCCAAGCAGGAAACGGCTTTCACCCGGCGCATCCGGTCGTTGAACGGCCTGCTGAAGGGTGGCTTGAGCTTCCTCAGTCTTCCCAAGGTCGAGTTGGGCACGTCCCAGCCGATTCAATAAGTCGGCGTTGGGAGATCCTCGCTTCAATGCTTCCTGAAACAAACGGACGCACTCATCGATCTGACCTTTGTCGTAGGCAATCCGAGCTTGGATTTCGTAAACATCTGCCTGATTGGGATTGAGTTCGATGCAACGCTGAAGATGCCGGAGCGCTTCATCGGCCTGACCGATATTGAAGTGAGCGGAGCCCAGGAGAGCGTAGACCAACGGATCGCCGGGATACTGGCTAGCCAAAGCATTGGCGACCGCAACGGCGTCCCGTTTTAGGGTGGCTGTTTCTAGTTCCGGCTGAGGCTTTCCAGTCGGTCCCTTGGCTGGGCTGTTGGTCGGGGCAGCGCCGAGGATGAGAGTTAAACCGATGCCCAGGATGGGTTTAATCCACTCTGAAATCACTCTCGCCCTGAACGGTTTCCGCAAGTTAGGTCTGGCGAGCGCCAAGGGCATTCAAGTGGCGTGTTAGAAGTGCGGTGGTAACCGTTTTAGCCTTCTGCGGCCGACTACCACCCGTCAAGGGAATTGCCCGCTCTGGGAGTTGCTGAGTCCAAGGTCTCGAATCCCCGTTATCGGGCTGGCGGAAGAGCGGCCAGAATCGCATCCCAAAGCCGGATTCGTTCTTCGATGGCGGCCGTGGCGGCGGCGACGGCCTCCTCCCACTTTTTGGAATCGTCTCCGCACAACCGTTGCATCATCCGGCGAGCCAGTTGCCCGTGATGCCCTCCATCGAGCGCGATGTGCCGCTCCAGGTAGTAGCGCAAGAGCCCAAACTGGGACTCACCGGAACTGACTAGCGAGGTGACCAAGGGCAGAAACATCTCCGGGATCACATCTTCGCGTCCGTAAGTGAAGGCGGCAGCCGTCTCATGAATTTGGCCGGTGCAGGCGAGCTTTAAGGTGAACCCTGTGAATTCGCGGACTCCGGGCGGCAGACCGGGTTTTGCGAGGACGGACTCCGGGGATTCGCCGGCCTGGATGGCCCCGAGAAATGCATCGATGGCCGAAGTGTCGGCGCCCGCCTCCCGCATGGCCCGGAGATACAGTTCAAAGTGGCTGGAGCGGACGCCCTCCGGTCCGAGGTCGGATTCTTCGCCGCAGACAATTTCGTTGATGAGGAATCGCACTTCCGGATCTCCCACGGGCATCCAGGGAAGAGCCACACAAGTCAGGTCCCGTTGCAGACGCTTGAGCAACGACATGAAATCCCAGACAGCAAAGACATGGGACTTGAGGAACGTGCGAATCGCAGCGGGTCGATCCACGCGCTGGTAGATGGGGTGCTGCAGCAAACGCAGGCGCACCGCTTCCGTGCGGGAGTGAATGATGTCAGGATGAGTATCCATGAATGATGCGAGGAGCTAAACCAATGCCTCGAAAGTTCACCCGGGTCAATGAGGTGGAGAAAAACGGTCAACGAAGCACCGTGTTGTACTCCGTCGCTGGGGCGGTCCGTGTCTGTGGTGGGCCTGCTCTGCGATGTTCCATGTCTGCGGACGTGGCGCTTTCGGAGAAATCGCCCCACCTCGGAGGTGCATGGGTGAGGTGGAGTTTGCAGCAGGAACCCGGCATGCAGCCCGATGAGCCTCCTAGTCCGATCCTG
>CAJAHH010000023.1 GCA_903939515.1 uncultured Verrucomicrobiota bacterium | reverse complement strand
GGAGAAGACTCCCGAAAGTTCATTGGATCGGCAGGCCCGATGGCATTCAGGGAGGGCTTCAAAACCGATCTTCTTGCGGATTGATTTCTGCGTCCAAAACGTTTCCAGCAACTCCCCGGTAGGACTTCGGTCTTCCCGGGGTTTTTTGTCTGAGAGTCGGCCTGAAAATGGAGAGAGGTTATCTCCGAGCCCGGTCTCCTCGCATATTTAGCACTGTCCTGAAAACCCTTGGCCCTGTCGGGGCCGACCGATAGATTTGGCCTTCAGAGAATTTTTTATGGCCAAACTTTCGATTCGCGACCTGAACGTCACCGGCAAACGCGTCCTAATGCGCGTCGATTACAACGTCCCGATGGAGGAGAAGGACGGGGCGATGGTGATCAATGACACCACCCGCATTAAAGAGACCCTGCCGACGTTGGAACTGCTCATTTCCAAGGGGGCTCGAATCATCCTCGCAGCCCATTTGGGTCGTCCGGACGGCAAGCGGGAAGCGTCGATGAGCCTGGCCCCGGTGGCCCTGCAGTTGGCCAAAATGTTGGGTCGTCCAGTGAGCTTTGTGGACGAGACGGTGGGTGAAAAGGCCGAGGCCGCCGCCGCCGCCTTGAAGGATGGCGAGATCCTTGTTCTCGAAAACGTGCGGTTCCAGTCGGAAGAAGAAGCCAATGATCCCGTCTTTGCTGCTCGATTGGCTCGGTTGGCCGATGTCTATGTGAACGACGCGTTTGGTGCGGCTCACCGGGCTCATGCCTCAACCAGCGGCGTGGCTCGCATCGTTCGAGCCTGGGGTGGCCAGGCTGCGGCCGGCCTTCTGATGGAGCGGGAGCTGAAGTTTCTGGGTGATGAGTTGGAGAATCCGGCCCGTCCGTTCGTGGTGATCCTTGGAGGCGCCAAAGTGAGCGACAAGATCAAGGTGATCGACTGCCTATTGGACAAAGCCGACACGATTCTCATCGGAGGCGCTATGGCCTACACCTTCAAGTTGGCTCACGGTGGCAAGACCGGAAAATCTCTGGTCGAGAAGGACCACACCGGCACGGCCCTGGCGGCCGAGGCCAAGGCGGCCGATCGGGGCGTTTCGTTTCTGCTGCCGACCGACACCGTCATCGCGGACCTGAAGGACACTGGCAAGGTCAACAAAAAGGGTCGTCCCGTGTTCGAATTCGTGAATCCCCGGGTCAATACCGGTGACATTCCCGACGACTGTGAAGGCTTCGATATCGGGCCGGATACCGTCCGCCGCTACTCAGAGGTCATCGCTTCGGCCAAGACCATCCTCTGGAATGGACCGATGGGAATGTTTGAAGATCCTCGCTTCGCGGCCGGCACCCATGCGGTGGCCAAGGCTGCCGTGGAGGCGACTCAGAAGCACGGGGCCAAGTCGATCATCGGCGGGGGCGACAGCGTCAAGGCCGTCAACAAGGCCGGACTCGGAGATCAGGTGACCTTCGCCAGCACTGGCGGCGGTGCGAGCTTGGAGTTTCTGGAAGGCATTCCGCTGCCGGGGGTTGTCGCACTCGACGACCGCTGAGACGAGGTTTGGTCCCTGTCCGTCCTGCCTGCACCTAGCGTGGGACCTGTTTGCAGGACGACGATCGATTTGTAAAATCCCCCCGAGTGTTTCGGCACTCGCCGGGGGGTTCTTTTTTGTGCCATTCCGCAGCGGAGCGTCGATCGGGCCGACGTCTCCGCCGATGGGCTACTGCGGACGGAAGGAAGAGCCGGTTTGAATGGCTCGTGGAGCAATTCTATCCTGCAATGTCCTGCAATGGCCTGGGTTAGGCCGCGGACAAGCGGGCGTACCGGGCAAGCGCTAATGCATCCGTCAAACGGTCGATGAACGGGTGTTGGGCGAGTTTCATCCGCTCCTTGGCAGCGGCTGGGGTGTAAAATCCAGCTCGGTCGATTTCGGGCCATGAGGACCAATGACCTGAGCCCACGGGCCATTCGACATCGACATGATTGCTTTGGATGCCTTGGGTGGAATCCCACTGACCTTCAAAGGCCCAGGCAAACACGGTCTTACCACCCCGTTGGCGGATGGAACCCAGATCGATGAAGGGCGGCGTGCTGGTGATACCGACTTCTTCGCTGAACTCACGACGGGCTGCATCCAGACCGCTCTCACCCGGTTCGATTTCGCCCTTGGGAATGGTCCAGATCCCGTGATCCCGGTGCGGGAACCACGGACCGCCCGGGTGCGCGATGAACACTTCCAAAGCATCGCTGTTGAAGCGGTACATTAGGAGGCCGGCGCTGACGCGGGAGTGACGCATGACAGGATGAAGACGCTGGACCGAACGGCTTCGGAAGCACCACCGACCGGTGGATAGCAGCAATCTACAACAGCCTGAAGGTTATGCCAATCCCGAGCCCACAGCAACACCCCCGTTGACGCCTGTTGACGTTCCGATGAAACCCTCCGACCCGCGACGCAGCCCGAGGTGGAACTCAGCGGGTCTTTTTCGAGACCTTTTTGGAGGCGGGTTTCTTCGCTGGGGCCTTGGCTTGAGACACGGGTCCCAATCCGAGCACTTGGAAGCGGTTGTCCACCTCTTTGAGATGGAAATCGAGCGAACACAGCGCCTCGAGTTCACCGGATTTGAAATGACGGGCCACCTCCGGGTCCGCCTTGAGGATCTCTAGAAAATCTGCGTCGTCGCGGCCGGCATGTTTGACCTCCCAGGTCTTCATCGCGTTGCGTTGAACTAGGGCGTAGGCGTCTTCCCGGGTCAGGCCTTTGCGGATGAGGGCTAGCAGGACGGTCTGGCTGTTCCACATGCCTAGGCTCAATCCTAGATTCTTGCGCATGTTCTCAGGATAGACCAAGAGCCCGTCCATCAAACGGGTGAGCAGTCCGAACATGTAGTCGAGCAAGGTGCAAGAATCGGGGAAGATGATCCGTTCCACCGAACTGTGGCTGATGTCTCGCTCATGCCACAGGGCTACGTTCTCGAGGGCGGCCACGGCGTTTCCGCGGATCACTCGGGCCAGTCCAGTCAGACGCTCCCAGGTGATCGGGTTGCGCTTGTGTGGCATGGCGCTGCTGCCCTTTTGACCCCGGGTGAACGGCTCTTCGGCCTCGAGGACTTCGGTGCGTTGCAGGTGGCGAAACTCTACGGCCCAGTGCTCGAAGCTGGAGGCCACCAGTGCCAGCCCGTTCATGAATTCGGCGTGGATGTCCCGCTGGATCACTTGGGTGGCAATAGGCGCTGGCCTGAGTCCCAGGCGCTGGCAGACATGGGCCTCCACCGACGGCGGCAGGTGGGCATGGGTACCGACGGCGCCGCTGAGCTTTCCTAGGGAAACAATGGTGCGGAGATGCTTGAAGCGCGTGAGGGCTCGTGAGAACTCCTCGTGCATGAGTGCGAGCTTCAGACCGAAGGTGGTGGGCTCGCCATGGATACCGTGACTGCGGCCGATGCAGGGGGTCCGCTGATACTCCCGGGCCCGTCGAGCAATGATGGGTAAGAGGGTTTCCACATCGCGGATAAGCAGGTCGGCGCTTTGCACCATCTGGACGGCGAAGGCCGTGTCGACGATGTCGGAGCTGGTCAGACCGAAGTGCAGCCATCGGCTGGCCGGGTCGTTGATGCGTTCGGTCACGGCGGTGGTGAAGGCGATAACATCGTGGTTGAGCACCTTTTCCAACTCGCGCTGCCGGGCAACTAATCCGGCGGTGTCGCCCTTCCAGGCCTGGCAACCTTTCTGGATCTTCAGAAAGTCTTTCTTCGGCACCACGCCTTGAGTCACCAGCGCTTCACTGGCGAATTCCTCGATGTCGAGCCACAGGCTCAGCTTGTTCTCCTCGGTCCAGATCGCCCGCATCTCGGGCCGTGAATAGCGTTGAATCACCGGCCCATCGTGAGGCAAAGCACTCCGGGAGGCCAGAGCGCACAGAGGCATCCCGGTGAGGACGTTCTCTGAAAGCGCCGAGGTAGCCGCGGCCGGCTCGGAGCCCCATCCCTACCGTCAGAGTGGATCACCGTTCGGGGATCGTTTTTGAATCACAATAGTTCTGGCCGCTGAAAGGTCTGGCCTGGGCTGGAGATGACCGCGGCGATCGCTCCAGCGTAGCCTTCCCGAAAGGTGGGGAACTGTGGTTTCCAGCCCAGTTCTTCTTGAAGGCGTCGGTTGGACACGCGCTTGTGGGTGGTGCCGCGCTTGCGGACTGAAATTGTTCTGGTGGGATCGGCCGATTCGGCCAGCGGTGGCAGAGGGAGCCCGGTTTCAGTGGCGAGGAATCGAAGAAATTCTCCCTGGAGTACCGGCTCGTCATCCACGGCGTTGTAGGTCTGGCCGGCCTCACCGTGCAGCATCACCGCTTCCAGGGCCGAAGCCACATCGTCACGGTGGATCATGTTGATCCAGCGGCCTTGGCCGGGATCGCGTCGGGCCAGGCCGGAGAGGAACTGTTGGAAGAGGTGTCCGCGTTCAGGGCCATAGATGCCCGCGACGCGGACGATCTGGGTGGGAACGAGGCCGGAGCGGTGCGCCTCAGCGAAGGCCTCTTCGGTGGCGACAAGCAATCGACCGGTTTCTCCGGCGGGTTCCGCCGTTGAGTCCTCGGTGACCCAAGAGCCGTCTGTTTGGCTGTAAACGCTCGTGCTGCTCACTGAAACCAGTCGGCCCACCCGCCGGTGACGCGCCCATTCGATCAAATTCCGGGCACCACCCAAGTACACTTCCCGGTAAGCATCCGCCCCACCGCGACTCGAAGAAACCGCGCAAACCACTGCATCAAAGCCGCCCGGAATGGTTTCCAAATCGTCCGGTCGGGTGAGATCCCCTCGTACCGCCTGGATGCCTGCGGCGGCCAAGGCCCCGTCGGGATCACCCTGGCGGCGCAGGCCTAGAACCTCGGCACCGGAAGACGACAACCGCCGTCCCAGCGCCAGGCCCACATACCCGCAACCGACAATGAGGATCCGCATGGTGATCGGCACCATTGACTGACGATCTGCGGGGTCAAGCTCCGGCGGGGCGCTTTCTGCGAAAAGGCCAGGCCGGCAGAGCCGGACTGCTCCGAGATGGGTTCCTATCGAGGCGCCTCATCGGAAGAGTAGGCTCATCGGTCTACATCCCGGATTCCCGCCTCAAACTCCACCTCGCCTGAGCACCTCCGAGATAGGGGTAGGGATGGCCGTTGTCGGCCACCCCTCCCTCCGAACCGGACTGGCGGATTTCCCGCATCCGGCTCTCCAGTCGGTGAGTCACCCGCTTGTGGCGGGACTGGTACGTTTGGCTAAGGCTAAGGCGTATAGAGAGATTAGCCCGAGCTTCTCGAAGAACGCATTGGGATAGCGTTGATGGTCTAGGCCTCCACGACAAAGACCCTGGCGTTTATC
>CAJAHH010000022.1 GCA_903939515.1 uncultured Verrucomicrobiota bacterium | reverse complement strand
GTAGGTAATCACCTCCAACCCGCAGAACGCCGAAAGCGACATCAGAATCTCAGACATCTTCTCCCGACACGCCTCATTCAAGAGCTATTCCCCACCCACAGTCCTCGAAATGCAGTGGTATACAGCACTCCTCCCCTCCTGCCCCTTGATCCGCGCCAACCTCATCCCCTAAAACTATCCACATCCCCCTCCACGTCAATAACTTTGAACCTGTCACTTTGTAGTTTATTTAGATCGTGACACTCTCTGGCAGGGTGGCGGAAAGTGAATTTAAGTTTATGGCCGATGCGAAAGAAAATCCGCTGATGGAAAAGATCGTCAGCTTGTGCAAACGACGGGGGTTCATTTTCCAGTCGTCGGAAATCTATGGTGGTATTAACGGTTTCTGGGACTTCGGGCCGCTCGGAGCGGAGTTGAAGCGGAATGTTAAGGAGCTCTGGTGGACGTCTATGACTCGCCTCCGGGACGATGTGGTGGGGCTTGAGGCGTCTATAATCATGTCTCCTCAAATCTGGAAGGCCTCCGGGCATGTGGATACTTTCAGTGATCCAATGTGCGATTGTCTGCTGACTAAGAAGCGCTTCCGGGCGGATCAAATCGAGCCGCAGTCCGGTCAGGTTTTTTACTTCTCAGGAGCCAAGGATTCCTCTTCCGGTAAGGAAAGCATCGAGCCGTTTTCAGTGCTCCTCCTTGCCGGAAAACCTCCGGAAAGCGCGAGAAATGTGGCTTCTCAATTCTACTCTTCGCGGGGGATTAATCAGGCGACGCTAATCGGGGAACGAACGGAAAAGGTGGAAAAATCGACACGCTTCAATCCGGAGAATGGGGGGCAGCTGACGGATCCTCGGCCGTTCAACTTGATGCTTCAGACCTACGTGGGGCCCATCCAGTCGGAGGAAAATATCGCGTACCTTCGCCCTGAAACAGCTCAGGCCATCTTTGCTCAGTTCAAAAACGTTCACGAGACCTCTCGGCAGAAGGTTCCGTTTGGTATCGGCCAGATAGGCAAGGCGTTCCGAAATGAGGTGACTCCTCGTAACTTCATTTTTCGTTCACGGGAGTTTGAACAAATGGAGCTGGAGTTCTTTATCAAGCCCGATGAGGTGACCGAGGCGATCCATGGAAGCGTGGCGACTGTGGGGGAAACAGGCCATCCCGGTGAACCTCAGCCGAATTGGGGCTGGCAGGCTTGGCACCGGTACTGGGTCGAGGAACGGGTCCGCTTCTATGAGGGAATCGGACTGTCACGGGAAACTCTGGGTTTCCACCACCAGACCCCAGATGAGTTGGCTCACTATGCTCGCGCTTGCACGGACATCCTGTACAAGTTCCCGTTCAGCAAGCGCGATGAGTCGGGCGAGGTGAAGGGAGATGAGTTGGAGGGGATCGCCGCTCGAAGCGATTTCGACTTGAGCCAACACGAACGGCACTCCGGAAAGTTGATGGGGATATTCGATGAGGAACTGCGCACGGCTTGGGGGAAGCTAACTCCAGAAAAACAAACCGATATTTCGGCTCGGTATTTCTCTGCCCGCCTCAAGTACATGACGAAGTCGGGCGTGTCTCAGGAACGCGCTGAGCTGGAGGCGAAGGAGGACGCGGAGGGACTGCCCAAGGGACAGTACATCCCCCACGTCATCGAGCCTTCGGCAGGCGTCGACCGACTCATTCTGGCTCTGATCTCCAACGCCTTCCAGGAGACGTCTTCCACCGACGAGAAGGGTAAGATCGAGACTCGCACAGTCATGAAGTTCCACCCTCGGGTGGCCCCAGTGAAGGTGGGTGTCTTCCCTCTCTTGAAGAACAAGCCGGAACTCGTAGCCAAGGCCCGGGAGGTCTTCCAGTTGCTACGGGGACAGATGATGGCTTTCTACGACGACGGTGGCGCGATCGGTCGCCGCTACGCCCGCCAAGACGAGGCTGGAACGCCCTATTGCATCACCATCGATTTCGACACGCTGGGCGAAAAGCCCGAATTGCTCAACACAGTCACCCTGCGTCATCGCGATGACGGTAAGCAGGAACGTATCCCGATCGCTGATCTTCAGGGCTGGTTGTTGGCCCGGGTGAAATAACTCGCCGCTTCAACCAAGAAATTAACGCCGCCGCTTGTCATCCGATGGGCGGCGGCGATTCTCGTGTGCCATGAAACTTCGAACTTCCAGTTGGGCTCTGGCTTCAGCCTTGGCACTCATTGTTTGCGGATGTTCTTCGTTTAAATCCCGCTGGAGCGCCGCTCCTGCCGTGTCAGCCGACGGGGTGTCCGGTCGCTGGGTTGGCACTTGGCAGAACACCAACAACGCCCACGGCGGACCGCTACAGGCCGTTCTGATCTCACGGGGAACCAATGCGTTTGCAGCCTATTTTCACGCAGGATGGGGCAAGCATTCCGGAACTTTCAAAACCCCTATTCAGGGGGACCACGAGGGAGAATCCTATCGATTCCAAGGATCTAAGCGGGTCTTTGGTATAAAAATTAATACGGCCGGAACCATCCGATCCGATGAGTTCAATGCGACCTACGAAAGCCGTTTTGACAGTGGTACCTTCACATTGAGACGCCCTTCACAGTAATGTCATCGACGGCGTGAAAACCGGGGTAAGCTGGTTCCTCGCTACTTTCGGTGGGCAGCACGCGCTTCCAAGATGGGGAAGCGGCTTGGAGGTTTCTTGCCCCGACCGAGATTGATCCCAGAGATCGACGGCAATTGCTCCGGTGGCCGTGAGAAGGGTCAAGGTTGCGTCAAGGAGTTGAGAAACCGAATAAAACCTATGATTCCCGGGGGTTACGTCTCGAAAGAGCGGAGACTTCTCATCGCAGGCGAACTCGTCGTCCCCACATGCCAAACTTCTGGTCATGCAGGCCTTCAAGGCAGTGAGAGTTCTCGGTTGCTGGGAGCCACTGGCCGTCGGGGACAACCGAACTCGACGGTCAACTCACTGAAAACAGCGAGCCCCCCAAACATCCCGGTACAACCGTGGATTTCAAACCGACCACTTCCCGTGGCATCCGGAACGTCGCTAACACATTGAGTCTCCCCAACGTCTCGAACACACCACCTTCGGGCTTTATTCCGAGGTGAAATAAAAATGGCGGTGGTACCTGTAGTGGCCCGTCTAAGAGCCACAACCAGCACCACCGCCTGAAAGAAACCCCACCATGGCCGTTAGAGACGGGCCCCTTCTACCGAAGGAACCAGGTGGGAGCAGCGGGTGCTTCGCCGCCTTCCTGTTAGGGAGGCATGGCATTGTAGCACTTAAAACCGCTTTGATGCTCCCGTATAAGGGATTAGGTCGAGGGACACTGTCTCGATACACGCACCGGGCAGGGAAAACCGAAAAGATCAAAAACCCGCCCTTTTGATCGCCCGAAATCAATGGAGAGGCAAGTGGTTTTCCAGGCTTTTTCACCACCATGACCGCAGGGCCTTCGCTGGGACTATTTGGAACTCTTGACCCGGAATGCGTGGAGTTAAGCAGTTAGCACACGGTCCACACCGGGAGCGCTCCATGATGTCCGCGTCGTGCCCCCTCCAACGCGCAGTAAAAAGCATTCAGATCATCCAGACTCACCAATTCGCTGAAGCTCCTTTAGGTGTCAGCAACGTTCCGGAATTCACGGGAAGTGGCCGGTTTGAATTTCGCGATTTCGCCGGATCCTCGGATCCGTTTTCTTTCCGGATGAGCGCCAGCGTTTCTTTCTTCTTCCAGATGAGGCCGAATGTGTCCGGGGCCCACTAGAGTTGATCAGAATTCGTTGGGGTAACCGACAAGCTCAGGCCGGATCGATGATTCGTTGAGATTCTGGGTTCAGTGGTTTTCACACTGGCCACTGACATCTATGCAAGGATCGGCTGGATCACCTTTCCATGAACGTCGGTGAGTCGGTAGTCACGCCCCTGGAAGCGGAAGGTCAACCGCTCGTGGTGAATGCCCAACTGATGGAGCGCTGTGGCTTGAAGATCGTGAACGTGCACCGGATCCTCGACGATGTTGTATCCGAAGTCGTCGGTGCGCCCGTGGCTCACTCCTCCTCGAATGCCACCGCCCGCCATCCAGACCGAGAAACACCTCGGGTGGTGGTCGCGCCCGTAGTCCGTCGCCGTGAGCTTTCCTTGCGAATAATTGGTGCGCCCAAACTCGCCGCCCCAAATGACCAGGGTGTCGTCCAGCATGCCACGCTGCTTGAGATCGGTGATCAACGCGTAGGACGCACGGTCCACATCGGCGCACTGGCGACGAATACCCCCCGGCAAGCCTCCATGCTGATCCCACCCCGGATGGTAGAGCTGAATGAACCGCACGTCCCGCTCGGCCAGACGTCGCGCCAACAGGCAGTTCGCCGCGAAGGTGCCGGGGTTCTTCGCCTCCGGTCCGTACAATTCAAAAACGCTCTCCGGCTCGCCAGAAAGGTTCATTACGTCAGGCACGCTGGTCTGCATGCGATAGGCCATCTCGTACTGGGCTACCCGGGCATTGATTTCAGGATCTCCGAGATCGCGGAACTGCAAATGCTCCATCTCGGCCCAACGATCCAGAAGGCGGCGGCGGCTCTCTCCGGAAACCCCATCCGGGTTCTGAAGATAAAGCACCGGATCTTTGCCTGATCGAAATAACACCCCCTGATGCTGGCTCGGCAGAAATCCATTGCCCCAAAGGCGCGAGTACAACGGTTGGTCGATGCGGTCCTTGGAAATGAGAACTACGAAGGCGGGAAGGTTCTGATTGGCCGAACCCAACCCGTAGCTCATCCACGAGCCAAAGCTGGGCCGACCAGCAATTTGAGACCCGGTCTGGAAGAAGGTAATGGCCGGGTCGTGGTTGATGGCCTCGGTGTGCAGCGAGCGGATGACGCACAGGTCATCGGCCACCTTGGAGGTCCACGGCAGCAACTCGCTCATCCATGTTCCACCCTGGCCGTGACGGGCAAATTTAAAGACCGACCCCGCCATCGGCAGCGTCGCCTGCTGGGCCGACATCCCGGTCAGTCGCTGCCCCATCCGCACACTGGCCGGCAAATCCTCTCCGGTTCGTTTTACCAACTCAGGCTTGTAGTCGAAGGTCTCCAGTTGCGACGGACCGCCGCTCATGAAGAGATAGATAACGCGCTTGGCCTTGGGAGCGATGTGGCCGGCCGGCAGGATGCCAGAAAACGGACCAGGAGCCCCAGCTCGAGCATCACCCGCCATCAGGTCACTCAGAGCCATACCTCCAAGGCCGAGACCAAAGCGGCCGAAGAAGTCCCGGCGGTTCATGCGGAAATCAACTTGGGAACAGTTCACAGAAATTCAGGTTCAGAACGGGTGGAGTGGTGTTTCCGGGTCATCAGCGCCGCAGGACTGTCTCGTCATGGTTGAAGAGGAGTTGAGCCAGTACGGTGGCCGCGGCCAACTGGGCCGGCGGGTGCTCTCCTGGTACCGGCTTCTCCCCGACCTTCAGAAGTCGTTCGGCCGCAGCGATGTCTTTCTGAAAATGGGCCACCTGTTCCTCGAGCAGGCGCCTCATGACGGACACCTCATCCTTGGTGGGCCTGCGGCCGGTCACCAGGGCAAAGGCATAGCGCACTTGCTGGTCCGCACCCACGCCGCCTTCGCGAAGCATCCTGCCGGCCACATGACGCGAGGCTTCAACCATCTGGGGATCGTTCAACAGCACCAACGCCTGCAGCGGTGTGCTCGTGGCTTGTCGCCGGACGACGCAGTAGCTGCGGTCGGCTGCATCCAGCGTCATCATGGAAGGTGGGGGCACGGTCCGTTTCCAATAGGTGTAGAGGCTGCGCCGATAGAGCTCGTCGCCCTTGCCCAACTGATAGTGACCGCCACCCATGGTCATCTCCCAGAGACCGTCCGGATGATACGGCTTCACGCTCGGTCCACCCACCTTGTCGACCATCAAGCCGCTCGCGAAGAGTGCCTGATCGCGCAGCATTTCCGCTGAAAGACGACGAACAGGCCCACGGGCCAACCATCGATTGTCGGGGTCCTCAGCCCTTTCCTTGGGCTTCACATTCGAGGTCTGACGGTAGGTGTCGGAGGTGACGATGAGTCGTTGAAGATCTTGAAGATTCCACGGGCGGAGCCCCAGTGACTCATTGCCGCGCACAAAGCTCACCGCCAGCCAGTCCAGCAAATCCCGGTGTGTCGGAGCTGCCCCTTGCAGACCAAAATTGTCGGAGGTCTCCACCAAGCCCCTGCCGAAGAACTGCTGCCAGACCCGGTTGACTGTGACGCGCCCCATCAGTGGGTGCGACGGATCCAACAACCACTGGGTGAGGCCCAATCGATTGCGGGGGGCACCCGCAGGCAGTCGTCCCATCGCCGCCGGAGTTTCCATTGTTACTGAGTCCCCCAGTTGATCGTAGGCACCTCGCCGCAAAACATAGGCCGGCTTGGGAGTCGCCATTTCCTCCATGACCATGATGTCGGGAATTGAGGTCACCAACGCATTCTGCTCCCGACGCAGTTTCAGGAGCGCTTCGACCGCCTCGCGATGGGGCGCATGCTGGGTCAGAAGGAAATGCTCGAATTGAGAACCCTCATCGGTAGGTGATTCACTCCCGGCCAACACGGCCACTTCCACGGGCGAGAGCGTTCGATCAAACACCTGAAGTTCATCGACCTGTCCCTGTTTGAAACCAAAGTCCCTCATGCGCTGGCCGATGGTCAGGTTGGGCTGCCCATACGTGATATCCTTCCACAAGTTGTCCCGAACGATCTCCACCTCGGCCCGCTTTCCATCGAGGTACACCTTCAGGCCCGAAGCCCGGCTCGATCCATCATAAGCAAAGGCCACATGGGTCCAACCACCGACGGGAGCAACCTGCCGGGTGCGAACCTTCAGCGCATTGCCCGGCCACATGTGATGCAAGCCCACTGCGACCCGACCGTCTTCCATTAAGATCTCGTAGCCACGACTACCGGCATCCATCCAGGCCGAACTATGATGAATCACCGTCTGGCGGGGCACATGCATGGCCGGGCGAACCCACAAGGCCATCGAGAACGGGTCGGCCCTCGAAAAGTGACCAATCCCCGGCATGGAAACGCCGTTTTCGCCACTCAGGAGCAGCGCCTTACCGAAACGTCCCTCGACAGATTGGGGACCCTCGAAGGGCTGCGCCCGATGCGTTCCCACCGAGCTTGGAAAGGCATTGGAAACCATTCCGTCGAAGGAGAACCGAGCCACGGCCCCGGAGACTTCCGGAGGCTTGGCCACCCCCTTGGAGTGCCAGTCGGCAAAGGAGGGACGGGACGCCTCAGTCAACTGCTTCAAGCGCCCTTCCTCAGCCTGAATCCGGGCGTTCAAGTCTTTGAGCTTGGTCTCCTGGTCAGGCGTGCTCAACAGCAGTGTCGGTACCGGCATGATGTCGCCGAAATACACGCTTTGACCCGACTCATCGATGTTCTGGAAAAACGCGAAGAACTGGTAAAATTCCTTCTGCGAAATGGGGTCGTACTTGTGGTCATGGCATCGGGAACACTCGAAGGTCATTCCCAAAAAGGCGGTCCCGAAGGTGTTCACCCGATCCACGTTATAGGCCACGCGATACTCCTCTTCGACGATACCGCCTTCTTCATTTTGCAGGTGGAGTCGATTGAACGTGGTGGCCAGGCGCTGCTCTTGGGTGGCGTTGGGCAAAAGATCCCCCGCCACCTGCCACTGCACGAATCGATCAAAGGGCAGATGCCGGTTGAAAGCCCCGATCACCCAATCCCGCCAGGGCCAGACAGGCCGGTAGCGATCAGACTGGAATCCGTGGGTGTCAGCAAACCGGGCCAGGTCGAGCCAGTCGGTGGCCATTCGTTCTCCATAGCGCGGGGAGCCCATGAGGCGTTGGACCTCTTGAAGGTAGTGCGCATCCGTCGATCTGCCTTCGAAGGCGACAATCTCCTGGGGAGTCGGGGGCAAACCGGTTAGATCCAGAGACAAACGACGCAACAGTCGACCGGGATCAGCCGATGGCGCCAAGCGCTTTCCGGAACCCAGTTGGGCCAGCACGAAGGCGTCAATCGGATTACCGCTCTTCCAGTTCCGCGGCTTCGGTATTGTCGGCAACGCAGGCGGCACAAAGGCCCAATGCTGTCCCCATTGGCTCCCCGCTTGGATCCATCGCTTGAGCAAGCGGACCTGATCGGCACTGGGTTTCTTGCCAGTCTCCGGCGGAGGCATGACCACGTCGGGATCGGTGCTACTCAGGCGTCGGATAAGTTCACTCTGCTCGGCCTTGCCTGGCACGATGGCCATCTTGCCGCTCTTGCCCGCGCCGAGGGCGCCCTCTTGCAAATCCAACCGAAGACCACCCTTACGGCTGGTCGTCGAGGGGCCGTGGCATTGGTAACAGTTCTCGGAGAGAATGGGTTGGATGTCCCGGGCGAAATCGATCTCTGCCGCACCGACCGAGCCTCCGACCAAAAGACTCACGATGACCCAGCGCTGCAGCAATTGGATGGAGGCCATGGAGATCACGACGTAGAATGTGGAGTCGTCTTCAAATCAGGCGATGGGAATCTGTGGTCGAACCGCATTGAAAGCGGGATGCCCCTTCAAAAGAAAACGGGGGCAACGGCCACAGCCATCACCCCCGTCCTGAGAATTTCGTGCCTTCTATTGGACTCGAATCACTGGGCGAAGGCCTTGTGCTTCGGATTACCTCCGGATTGGAGGTAGGCGATCAGATCGAGCAACTCGTCCTGATTGAGCGGATTAATCATGCCCGCGGGCATGAGCGACACGGGGTAAGGCTTGCGGCTCTTAACCTGATTGAGCGCCACAGCGGTGAACTCCTCCGGATTACGGGGATCGGCCGTCACCACGAGCTTGCCGTTTTCGACGTACGCGCGACCCACCAGCGAGGACCCGTCCGCCAACTGAACCTCTTCAGATCCGTACTGGTCGGAAATAACCTTGGAAGGTTCAACGATGTTCTCGAGCAAGTCCCGCAAGGTGTAGCGGGAGGCGACACCCGACAAATCGGGGCCCACGCCACCACCAGCCCCGTCAAAACGGTGACAGGCCGCGCAGCCGACCGAGTTGTACATGGCCTTGCCGTTCTCAAAGCTGCGACCCTTGATTCCACCCGAAGCCAGCGCCAACCCCTGCTCAACGGAGTAAGCCTTGCCCGGTCCCTTCGGCGCGGCATAGGTCGGATCACCCCCACTGGCCCGACGGGTGGAGAGTTCCTCGTAAGACTTGCGCTCCGTGGCATCGGCGACGGTCGACAAGGCGTCCTTGCGGATGTTCTCGATGAAGCCACGGAAACTATTTCCGCCCTGCCAAGGGGCTGTGCGCGGGAACCAGCTGAAGAAGGACTTCCGGAGCGCTGGAGTCCAACCCACCTTGGCTTCGCGCAAGAGGTAGGCGTAAGCAATTTGCTCCTGGTTCGGACGGCTGACGGCCGCCTGCGCGAACGCGGTGGCATAACCGCGGTTGCGATCCAAGAGGGCGTCGCTGGCGTAGCGCAGGTCGGAATCGTTGGCAGTGAGCATCAGCGGCACGCTCTTGGCCACCACGGTCGGTGAACCGAGACGAACCAAGGCTCCTACGAGTTCGCGATTCAGAGTGCGACTGCCGGACGGATAGAGGGCATCCAGACGCTTATGGGTTGCCTGATAGGTCTCACCCTGCGGATTGCCCTGTCGGATCAGTGCGAGTTGATAGGCACGAACCACGGCCAGCTTGGCCGCTTCATCCAGCTTGCTCAGATCGAGCTTGTTGAGGAAAGCGAGCAACCGGTCGCGGTGCTCAGGCGTGCCTATGCGGGCCAGAGCCACAGCACCCTCGATCGAAGCCCACGGACGGGTCTCGGAGAGGACTCGGTCGGCCCATTCGGCCACCGGACGACGCTCGATTGCCACGCGGGCGGCGTACCGAACGAAGCGGTCCTCATGTCCGAGGCTCTTCCACGCCTTAGCCACAGCCTCGGAGCCCGTGCCTTCCAGATGGAGCTGTTCGAGTTCGCGGCGGAGCTTGGCCGCGGCACTCAGTTTCGGAGCCGGGGCCGGAGCGGTGCTGTCCTTGCCCACATAAGTCACCCGATAGACGGCCGACTCGGTGCCACGGCCGCCAATGGCGAAGTACATCGCGCCATCCTTGGGATGGATCACCACATCGGTCAGCGGCAACGGACGGCCACTAACGAATTCCTCCTTCACAGCCTTGTAGCCCGCGCCCTCCGGAGTGAGGTGGATGGCGTACATGGTGCCGTAGGTCCAGTCGTTGGCGAAAATAGCGTTCTGGTAGCGCGCCGGGAACTTGGCTCCCTGACCGGAGGTCACACCGGTGGGCGAGCCAGGGCCGATGTCGACGAGCGCCGGGAGGCTGTCGGGATAGTAGGTGGGCCACTTGCCGGCACCGGAACGCCAACCCATGTCGCTGCCACTAGTGGCCATCGAGACGCGTGTGGGGCGGTACCAGGGGCTACCGGCATCCCACTCCATGTCGGAGTCGTAGGTGAACAAGTCGCCCACGGCGTTAAAAGCGATGTCGTACTCGTTGCGGTATCCGTAGCTAATCAACTCGAAGGATTTGCCATCCGGATCGGTTTTGCAGATGTAGCCGCCCGGCGCGAGAATGCCGCGGGCATGGCCATTGGCGTCCCAAAGACGGGTGACGACCTGATCTTCATCCCAGGCGCGGGCTGCACGGGACAACTCCATGTGCTCGGGCAACTTCGTGTGGTTGCCGCAGGCGACGTAGAGGGATTTGCCATCGGGCGACAGGACGATGCCGTGCGGTCCGTGCTCACCACCGCCGTCGATCCGACGGAGCATCTTCTCCTCGTCGTACTGGTCATCGCCGTCGGTGTCGCGCAAGCGCCAGAGCCCCTGGCGCCCCCCCTGCTCGTTGACCATCACGTACAAGCTACCGAAGGCGTGCAGCAAACCGTGCGCACCACCGACGGCGTTCTTGAGCTTCTCGATGGTCGCCGGAGCGGAAGAACCCGGAGCCGCCAACGTCAGACGGTACAGGCCACCCCCTTGATCGCAGGCAACCAAGCGACCCTTGGGATCCACCGTCATGCTCACCCAGGATCCCTGCTGGGACTTGGGCACAGCGTAAATTAATTCATTCCGGAATCCGGGCAGAACTTGAATCGCATCGGGGGCGATGACCGGGGGCACGGCTGGCTTGCCTGGAGCGGCTGCGGCTGCCAGGGCATCACCCCAGGGCTGGATGGGCACGGAGGCGAGGGCCAATGCGGCCACCAGAGAACGCCACGAAAAAGGACGCGGTCGGTTGAAGTGCATGTCTCAATCAACATGAAGCGTCGCAGGCGTTCAAGCTCTGGTCCCAACAACTGCAAAAAAAACATCGAATATACCGAGAACCAGGAAGGCTTTACGGAATCCGCGGATGATAGCGGGCCACCTGCAACGCCTTCATCCATCCGCCCCGGCCCTCGGCATCCACCACTCGGACCCACTCGTTGCGGGACTGTTCGATCCGAACCTCGGTGCCATCGGGAAAGTTCACTGCGATATCGGATTCGTCCAAGGGACCGAACCGTGCGGCGAGTTCTTTGCCGGCGACCGCTGCGTTAGGACCGCGATAAATCAAGACCCAGTCGCTGACCCAAGCCACCACGACAAGGGCGGCGGCGGCGCCCAGCACTCGACGGACGCCGGAGCCCGAATCGGCCAATCCAGGACGGATTCCGACGAGGATTTGCCACGCGCTCCACGCCCACACCAAAAAGACGGCACCCACCGCCCATTCGTCGAGGGTCAACCACCCCAACCCACTTCTCCAAAACGCAACCTCGGGCTGTCCCAGGCGACGTCGAATTAAATCCAAATTATGGCGCAGCGCCGGATCCCGCGGGGTGATCCATTCTGCCTGCCGCCAAGCCGCCAGAGCCTTCCCCAGTTCGCCCTGTCGGAACCGGGCATTGCCCAGGTTGTAGAGAACTCCCACGCCGCCAGGAGCGCCCTGAAGAGCCCGTTCGAATCCGGCGACGGCCTCCTCTTGGTTGCCTTGCTCGTAGGCCTTGCGGGCCTGGTCAAAGTCGGAGGCTGCCCAAACCGAACCCATTAGGAAGGCCGACAAAATCCACCGCAGACACACATCCCATACTCGTTTCCAGGGTTGAATTTGGGTCATCGGATACCGCCTTCCATAGCTTGAAGCACTTCCAGGGTGGCATCGGCCTGTGCCCGCAACTGGGACAACTCGGCCGGCTCGGCGGCCGGGGAGAACTTGGCGGCATCGACCGCGGCGAAGAGCCCTCGCAAGACCTCGGCAGACTCGACCGCTAGGCCCTTCGGCACCAACGCCTCATCGATGACTTGTGCCGTGACCGCGTCGCCGGAGGGCAGGCCCAAGATCAACGCGCACCGAACCCGCAGCAGCGCATCCAATGCCGCAAAAAATTCCTCGGAACGCCCACCTTGGGCCGCGGCCCGCATGGCAGCCTGCTGGGATCGGATCGCCTCCCGCATCCGGGAAGCCTGGGTCGGTTGAAGGCGACGCTGATGAATCTCTTGCCAACGACGCCACCCCTCTAGAGAACCCAGTCCAAGGAGCGGCACTAGAGCGAGGATTAACCAGAGCGGCTGCCGGGCCCATGGAAGCTCGATGGGGACTCGTCGCCCGCCCCGCAAGGACAGCGACATCAACTCTTCGCGGCGATCCGGGAATCGGGAGGTCGGAGCCGCGGAGACCGCAGGCGGAGTTGGAGTCGAAGCACTCGTTCCTGATTCAGGCCGGACCGTCACCGCAATAGGCCGAGGCGTCACCGTGGAATAGCGCCCCGTGTCGGGATCGAAGAACGAATACGGTTCAAAGGTCAGGGCCTTAATCGACGGGGACTCGAGAATAACCATCGACTCGAAGGTCTTAGTTCCGGCCAACCCCAGCGGATCTTCCGCAGTGAAGCCATTGGTGCCCGGGTAGGTCTTGAGTCCGTCCACCAGAGACAATTGAGGGGACTGAACCGAATTGAAGCTGCCGCGCCCATACACCGACCACTTCACCGTAATGGCCTCCCCTGCGGCGACGTTGGTCCGCGAAACGGAAGCTCGCACCGAGAATCGGCCAATCGCCCCGGAGAACCCCGCCGGACGTCCTTCAACCGGCAGGGGCTTGACCCGAATTTGCCGCGCCGGAGCCTCGGCTATCCCTTTCTCCAGTTCAGCGCCGCCACCAAAAAAATCATCAATCAAACTGCGCGGGCGGCGTCCGCGGTTGACCTCTAGTACATACTCCTGCGTTGCCGGCCCGAGTGACAACAGCCCTTCCTTGGTGGGCGTGGCTGTTTGTCGATAACTCAGAACGATGTAGGCCTGACCATCCCGGACCGTTTGCGTGTTGGACGGCGGAACCTCCTGACCGGTCACGAATCCGTCGAAACTCATCTTCGGCGGGGCGATCTGGTTGAGGTTCACCGACGAATAAAGCTGCAAGTCATAAGGAAGCGTTTCGCCCACGTAGCATTCATCGCGTGGAGTCACGAGCTTCAGCGAGACTCGCTCACCTTTGGCCTCCTTGGGGGTAATCCGACAACTCACCGACGGCGTCTGAAAGGCTCCACCCCGAGTGGTTACCGCAAGCGAAGGCATGGTCAACTCGCCTTGCCCACGAGTTTGTAATTGAAACTGGAAAATCACCTGGAACGACGAAACCCCATTAATGATCTGGGTCATTTGACGCGGCCCCAGATATTGAATGGCCTGAACCAACGGAAGACTGGGCAACTTCGGCACCTCAGTGGGTTGTTCGCCCTCGAGCGTGACATTGAATCGGACGGTCTCTCCAGACTCCACGATGCCTCGATCAAATGAAGCCGTCACCGAGGCGGCCGCCACTCGCAGGACGATGAGCAGACCCACCCCAAGGCATCGGATCCAAAAACTCAATTTCACCATGCCTTCCTCCTGGCCGACTTGCCGTTGCCTTCACCCATCTCGCCAGATCCTCGCCGCTTAAAAATAAGGGCTTTCTCGGATCCTTTCTGACCATCTAGGACCTTCTCGGCCTCTCGGATTGTCATCAATTCCCCCTGTCGAGCATCCTTGTCGGGTTCCCCGGCTTCGGCCCCTTCGCCCCCTTCTCCACGACGATCCCCCGAAGCCTGTCCCGGCTTGGCCCCGGCAGCCGAAGGCTTGCCCTGGCGGCCTTCTCCGGGTTTCTTGCCGGCCTGTTCGCCCTGAGATTGAGCACCCTCCTGCGGATCAGGTTTCTGCCCTTGTCCGGCTCCTGGGTCCTGATTCTTATCCTGCGACGGTGGCTGTTGTTTCGAAGGGTCTCCCGGAGGGGAGTTGGGGTCCTTTTTGGAATCCTTGCCCTTCTTCTGCCCGTCCTTTTGTCCCGACTGAGAATCTTGGGAATCCGAGGAGGATCCGTCCTTGGAATCCTGCTTCTGATCTTGTTTGTCCTGTTTGTCCTGTTTGTCCTGTTTGTCCTGCTTGTCCTGCTTGTCCTGCTTGGAGTCCTTGTTGGGATCGTTCTTCTTGCCCCCTTCCTGCTGGGGCGGCGGCTGAGGCATGGTCTCGATGGCGCGCTGGACGGCCTTATAATTGGCCTGTGCCGATGGGTCCCCGGGGTTGAGCTTGAGGGCGGCCGTGTAGCTCGAGAGCGCCTGCTGCCATTGTTCGCGCTTCTTATCCGGATCTTGCTCAGCCTCACCCGCGCGGTAGCGGGCATTTCCCAAATTGTACCAGCCTTGTTGTTGCAACTCGAGGTCAGGCGAACGAAGTACCTGCTCAAATAGCCCTGCTGCCCCAGCAAAATCATCCATGCGGTAGGCAGCCGCGCCTGCATTGAAGCGAAGGCGAAAATCATCAGGCTTTTCCTGCGCAAGACGTTCGTACTCCTGCCGGGAAGTGGCAAAATCACCCTTTCGGTAGCGCTCCAGCGCGTCATCCGACGCCGCCCGGACCGTCATTGGCAAGCCAACCAACAGGAAGGCCACGGCCGCTACGGCCCCCGTCTGAATTACCGAGCCCTGCGGTAGACGACCCGCCGCCTTTGAAGCTCCCGGCAACAACAACTCGACCAATAGCAGCACAATCCCTAGACCCAGCGGCCACTGGAATCGTTCAATCCGCGAGCGCACGGTGGTCGACGAAAAGCGCACGGCCTCCATGGGCGCGATGCCGCGTTCGTACAGCGTGGCCATGGTCCGCGACGACTGAAGGGGCAGATAGAATCCGTGAGCCGCCTCGGACAAGCGTTGCAGCAGCGGTTCATTCAGCAGGGATTTGACCGGATTCCCATCCTCATCCTTGATGAAGAGCGCATTCCCATAAGGGTCGCTCGTCTTGAGCAGTTCACCCCGCGGAGTGCCCACACCCACCGTGAAGAGATGGATCCCAGCCGTGGACAAGCGCCGGGCCGCGGCCTCAGCCAAGTCTTCATGGTCTTCACCGTCGGTGATCAGGATCACGGCCTTGCGGGTGCCAGAATCCGTACTGAAGGCCTGCACCGCCTCGTCGAGGGCCGCTGCCAGCGCCGTGCCCTGTTCTGGAATGCTGTCGGTATCGAGAGCGGCCACGTTCTGACGGAAGGCTTCGCTGTCTAGGGCCAGCGGGCACTGGAGGAAGGCCGATCCAGCAAAGGCCACCAAGCCGATGCGGTCCGACGTCGCCACTGACAGTAAGTCGTAGCACGCGAGCTTGGCCCGGGCCAGACGACTCGGAGCCGCATCCGTCGCCATCATTGACCGCGACACGTCCACACAAACCACGATGTCCCGACCGGTGGCCTGCGCCATCGCCTCGCCGTAACCCCACAGCGGACGCCCAAGCGCGAACAAGACGCAGGCCAAGCCCGAGGCCCACAAAATGGCCTTCAGCAACTGGCGGCGGCGGGAAAGGCCCACGGTCAGCTCATCCATCAACCGGGACCGAATAAATAGGCGCAACGCCGACTGCCGGCGACGCCATGCCCAGGCAAGAAAAAGCCCTACGAGCGGCGTGAGCACCGCTGCCAACTGCATCCACTGGGGTTCCGCAAAATCCATTCGATGTTCGCTAGGTCTGTCCAATCAAGGGAGTCGGCGCCAAACCGTGTTGCCGACAATTAACTCCAAGAGCAGCAGGGCTGCCCCCGGAGCAACGCACCACACCATCCACTCGGCGTAGAGCACGTTCTGGTGGGTCTCGACCTCCGTTTTTTCCAGTCGGTCGATTTCCTCGTAAATTGAGCGCAACGTCTTGGTGCTGTCCGCCCGAAAATATTTACCTCCAGTCCGCTCCGCAATCCGCGTCAGCGTGTCTTCGTCAATGTCCACGGCCACTTGCCGGTACACCTTGCGACCGAAGGCGTCACGGCCCACTGGCATCGGTGCAGTGCCCCGGATACCCACGCCGATCGTGTACACCTTCACTCCGAGCGATTGGGCCGCCTCGGCGGCGGTGAGCGGCGGGACATTGCCGGCATTGTTCTGCCCGTCGGTGAGCAAGATCACGATACGACTCTTGGACTTCAGGTCACGCAAACGGTTCACCGCGGCACTCAAGCCTGCGCCAATGGCCGTCCCCTGCTCTCCGAGCACCTCCATGCGATCGATGTGCCGACGCAAGAAGTCGTGATCGAGCGTGGGCGGTGCAGCGATGTAGGCGTGGGAAGAAAACACGGCCAAACCGATCCGGTCATTCGGGCGGTTCTCGATGAACGCCTTGAGGGTGTCCTTGGCCACGGTGACCCGATCGACTCGCTCCCCCTGCAATTCGAAGTCTTCACTGAGCATGGACACCGACAGGTCCAGCGCGACGGCGATGTCGATGCCGCTGGCCTTGCGGGGAGCCTTACCCACAGCCCACTGGGGGCGGGCCATACCCACAATGAGCAGTACCAACCCCATCCACCGGGCCGCCAAGAGGACACGGCTGGCGAGAGTGCGGTTCATCTGGAGAATGCCCTTCACCAGAGTAAGGCTGGAATAGACAAACACCGCCTCTCGGGCCGTGCGCCGGCGGCACCACTCCAGAAGCGGCAACGCCAGGAGAGCCAAGAACCACCACGGGGACTCGAAACGGAAGTTCATGCCCCCCCTTTCCGTTCGGCAGCCTGCTTGCGTGAGGGCAATTCCACCCCGGTTTCATCGATCAGGCGCGAAGCCATCTGGTGCAACCGTTCACATTCGGTGCGCCCCGGATCGCCCTGGGCGAACTTCACCCAATCGCATTGGGTCAAGAAATCCTCGATCAGCGGTTTGAGCCCCGCATCCAGCGCGGCGCTTTGGGGCAGACTGGCCAAAAACTCCTCAGTGGTCTGGTCGGGGGCCTTCAGGCCGAAACGCTCTTCAAGGTACACCCGGACCACCTCGGAGAGGCGTGTGCAAAAACGCTCGGGCTGCTCCACATAGGCCCAGGACTCAGACAGGCGGGCACGGGCGCGGGCCGCAGCGGACTCACGAAACTCAGCCTGCTGGCGAGTCCGACGCCGCAAGGCCCACCAGATCACCCCCAAAACGGCCAGCACTGCCAAGATCAACAGCAAACGGTGAAACCACGGGGTCATCGTGAGGATCTCCACCGGACCACGGATGTCTTGAATGGCCCCCTCTGACGCCCCGGCCGCTCCGGTCGAAGGAGCCTGTCGGGCCGTGCCCCCTTGGGACAGCCGATTGGTGACAGCCCCCGATACCGATACGGCCGTTGCCAGGAACACTGAAATGAAATTGCCCCAATACCTCATCGACGCCTCCGTTTCTGCCGTCCCTCGAAGAACGCCACCAGTTCGCTCATGTAGGCATCCTCTGGGGCTCCGTCCTTGGGCGTGAGAATCTTGAGGTGATCGACCCGCGCACCGCGGAAGAGTCGGTCTAATTCCTTCTGGGACTTCTTGGCCCGGGTTTCAAAGGCCTCACGCCGACGGACATCCGAGGTGTTAATCTCCACCACTTCACCCGTCTCGGCATCCTGAAGCAGCAGGCGCCCGACGTCGGGCAGGGCTTGTTCGCGAGGATCTCCCACTTGGAGCGCGATGACATCGTGCCGGCGACCCACCTGGTTGAGAATGTTCTGCGAGAGGCGCCCAAGGGTCTCGGAGTGCAGCACATTGCGCCTGAGATGAGCCCGCACCGCCGCACGGCCTGGGTTGGTCTCACCCAGAAAATCGGAGACCACGACCACCACCGCGCGGTGCGGCAAGACCTTGTTCAGAAAATCAAGGGCCCCATTGGTGTTGGTGCCCGTGAACTGTGGCTTGAAGAAGAGCACGTCGCGGACGACTCGAAGCACGTGGCGTCGACCTTTGGCCGGTGGCACGAATTTCTCGACCGTCTCCGTGAACAGCAGCAAGCCCACTTTGTCCTGATTGCGGATGGCAGAAAAAGCGATGACCGCAGCCAACTCGGCCATCAGAGCCCGCTTGGACTGCTGGCCTGAGCCAAAGCGACCCGAACCGCTGAGGTCTACCACCAGCATCACCGTGAGTTCCCGCTCTTCGCGGAATTTCTTAACGAACGGATGGTTCATCCGCGCGGTGACATTCCAATCGATGGTCCGAACTTCGTCGCCCGGTTGGTATTCGCGAACTTCGTCGAAGTCCATCCCCTGCCCCTTGAAGGCCGAGTGGTATTGCCCAGCCAGCGTCTCGGCGACTAGGCGGCGCGTGCGAATTTCGATTTGCCGGACCTTGCGGAGTAATTCTGGCGAAACCCCAGACTCGGATTCGGCGGGGGCCACCGAAGACGATGGGAGTGCCTCGGATGCATCGGATCCGGAGATCCGGCGCATCACGCCCTGAATCGATCTGGACCACCACGAACTCATAGTGCCACGCCGCAACAGTGCTCTGTTGGGGATTCAAAAACCTGAGATTGGCAGTGAGAGTCGCCCATGGCGTGTTCGATACCGTAGTCCGCCCCCGGTTCAATCGGCAAGACGCCCGATCAACCGACTTAGCTGAAACGCGGGATTGCGGCATCGATCCGTCACCGAGGTTGACCCGGGGGCGCTCCACCGCGAACCTTACGGGGTGTACGGTGGCGGAAGGTTTTGGGAAACACACTTCCCTCCGATGCCTCCAAAGGCCCCCTGAACAGCCTCCCTACTCACTCGAGACAATGCTTTCCATCGGTCAATTGAAGATGTCCGTCGCCGGACGGGTCCTGTTCGAAAACGCCTCCCTCCAGGTCAACTACGGGGATCGGGTGGCGTTGGTGGGTCCCAACGGCGCGGGCAAATCCACGCTCTTCTCCATCATTCTCGGACGCCGGACTCCCGATGAAGGGACGGTCGAGCGGGATCCTTGGACCATGATCGGCTTCCTCCCTCAGGAGGGCGAAGCCGTGGGTGAGGAAACCGTTCTGGAGGTCGCCACCGGAAGGGCCGGCGAACTGCCCCGCCTCGAAAAACGCCTCAAGGAACTGGAAGCCGCTGGCTCCGTGGACAGCCCGGAGTACATGGAGACCCACGCCAAGTTCGATGCGCTCAACGATCCCCAGGTCGAAGCCAAGGCCAAGAAAATGCTCAAAGGTTTGGGCTACAAGGAAACCGACTTCGATCGCTTCGCCAAAGAAATGAGCGGTGGCTGGGTAATGCGGGCCCACCTAGCGCGTTTGTTGGTCATGGAGCCCGACCTGTTGCTCCTCGACGAGCCGACCAACCACCTCGACTTGCTCTCACTGCTCTGGTTGCAGGAGTACCTGTCTCATTATGCCGGAGCGGTCTTGCTCATTTCCCACGACCGCCAGTTCATGGATGAAATCATCACCCAGGTGCATGAGATCGCCGACCGCAAGCTCATCGGTTATACGGGCAATTATTCGGCTTACCTCCAGCAGCGGGAGGATCGCTACGAGCAACAGAACGCGGCCTTCAAGAACCAGCAGAAAGAAATCCAGGCCCTCCAAGAGTTCGCAGATCGATTCCGCTCCGTGGCCTCGAAGGCCTCGCAGGCGATGTCCAAGCTCAAGCAAATCGAGCGGATGGAGCTCCTCGAGAAACCCACGCCGCCCCGAAAGCCCTTCCGCATCCAGATCCCCACGCCCCCACGCGGTGGACAGCGGGCCATTTCCCTCGAAGCCATCTACATGGCCTACGGCAAAAATGTGGTCTACTCCGGACTGGATCTAACCGTCGAACGCGGCGAGCGCACAGTGCTGGTCGGCCCCAATGGATCCGGCAAATCTACGTTGCTCAAGATCATCGCCGGCGTCGTGGAAGCGCAGGAAGGTGTCCGAAACCTGGGCCACAATGCCAAGCTCGGCTACTTCAGCCAGCATCGGGCCGACAGCCTCGACCCCAACAAGAACGTCATCGAAGAGGTGCTCGCCAGCGCACCGGCACTTCGCGAAGACGAAGCCCGGGCCGTCCTGGGTTCATTCATGTTCCGCAAGGAGGAGATCTACAAGCCCACCACGGTCTTGAGCGGCGGCGAGAAGAGCCGGTTGAACCTCATTAAGTTCTTGGTCGATCCGCCCAACTTGCTGCTGATGGACGAGCCCACCACGCACCTCGACATCACGACGGTGGAATCCCTCACGATGGCTCTGGAGCGCTACGAGGGCACCCTTCTGTTCATTTCCCACGACGTTCACTTCATTCGCCGCCTAGCCACCAAGGTACTGCACGTGAACAACGGGCGGGTGCTGCCCTACGCCGGTGGGTACGACTACTTCCTGGAGAAGATCGGCGCCGGCAACGATCCGCGTGCTGCGCTGACCACGGCCTGATTAGAACCCAATTACGGTCCGATTCTGGACTGATTCCTTGGCCCTGACGGAGCAGTCCACCCTAGCCCGGCCTGACAGATTTTTGTGCTGCTCAGGCTTGCTAAAGATCGCTCAGAGGCGGAGGAGTGGGGAGGCGTTCACCCAAAGCCTACCACTCCGGATCATGCTGCCCTTTTTTCTTCGAAATTGGTTCGCCCTCAGTCTTCCCATCGCAGTGGCATTGGCCTGGGTGATCCCAGACCTCGGCTCTGCCGACGGTCCGCTCAAGACCTCGATTACCACCAAAGCGGGGGTGGCGCTGATTTTCCTCATCCAAGGTCTCACCCTCCCCTCCACGGCGCTGCGCCAAGGATTGTCCCAATGGCGACTGCACCTGTTGGTGCAATCCTTCACATTTCTGGTGTTTCCCGTGATGGGCATTGTCCTCGATCGCCTCGCCGGTGGCTGGCTGGCTCCGGATCTCCGCCTGGGATTCCTCTACCTAGCGGTACTGCCTTCCACCATCACCACCTCGGTGATCCTGACGGGCATGGCTGGAGGCAACACCGTGGGAGCCCTCTTCAATGCGGTCCTCTCGAGCCTGCTGGGGGTCTTTGTCACGCCGCTCTGGGTGGCGTGGCTGATGAAGGCCAGCAATCAACAACAGCCGCTGGGGCCGGTGATTGCGGAGATCGTCACCCTCTTGCTAATCCCGTTGGTCCTCGGACAACTCCTTCGCCCCGTCTGCGAGGCCTGGGCCAATCGCCAAAAGAAGCGACTGGGGATCCTTTCGAGTGCCGTCGTGCTCTTCATTGTGTACGCCGCGTTCTGCAACTCGGTGAAACAACGCCTCTGGACACAACACGGCTTGAACGTATTGCTGCCGGCGGCGGGCGGAGTCCTGCTGCTCTTCGCTCTGGCGGTGCTGTTGACTGAAGTGCTCGCCCGAGCGTTGTCACTGACGCGTCCAGACCTGATCGCGGCGCGATGCTGCGCCCCTCAAAAGACCCTCGCCTCGGGAGTTCCCATGGCGAAGATCATTTTTGGAGCGCACCCAGGGCTGGGGCTCATCCTCCTGCCCGTGCTCCTCTACCACCCGCTGCAACTCATCGTGTGCGGCGCCTTAGCCAGCCGCTGGGGTCGCCAGTCGGCTCTTCCAGGCACGCCGGTGGAAGGCGCTTCGGCGGCATCGGAAACTCCCCATCCCACTAAGAATCGGCCGGCTTAGCCGGAACAATTCAATTGGATCGGTCGGTCCGGCTCAGTAGGTGATCAACGAGCGGACATCCACATCCCCCAGATGCTGGCGCCCCCCCAGAAAGCCCAGTTCGATCACAAAGCGGACACCGACGATCTTGGCCCCCAAACGGCTTAGCAACTGGAGGGCCGCTCCTGCGGTGCCACCCGTGGCCAACAGGTCATCTACCAGAAGAATCCGCTCGCCCGGAGCCACCGCGTCGGTGTGCACGGCCACCGTGTTCGAACCGTATTCTAAGTCGAAACTCTGCTCATGGGTCTGCCATGGCAGTTTCCCCTTCTTCCGCACCGGCACGAAACCAACTCCGAGGCGATGCGCGGCGGCGGCTCCGAAAATGAACCCACGGGCATCAATACCCACGATCTTGTCCACCGAACCGGTGGGGATGTCAGACAAGAGATGGTGGATCGTCGAATCGAACAACCGCCCGCTGGCCAACATCGGAGTGATGTCCTTAAATTGGATTCCCGGCTTAGGGAAATCCGGAACGTTGCGGATCGACTGTTCAAGTTCGCTCAGAGAGGCGATGGTCACGTGGTGGGTTTGTGGACCAAGGAACCCCCGACGTCAAAGCCCGTTCCGGGCCATTCGGCCGGTAGAGCCTGTCTGAAAATGGGGAGCGGTTCTGCGGCTGGGGAATTCTGGGTTGGGCAAGGCGGTGAGCGGCGGAGCAGACCTCCTGCGGTCTGTTCCGCCCGAACCAACGCAGTCCAAGCCGGAAAGACCCGCCGCCCGGAGGGTTTGGGAGGGAAGGGCCCGCTGGCGGCGTTGCTTGTCGGTCACAGACCGCTGCGGGTCTGCTTCCTCCTCGCGCCTTGCCAATCGAACCCTTCTCTCCCAAACAGAACCCCTCCCCATTTTCAGACAGGCTCTTAGCCACCCAAAAGCGCCTCAGAAGCCGCCCGAGATTGACCTCGACCCCGGCTCCAACCCACTCTGTCGCGGTTCTATTCGTATGTTTTCAAAAGGTCAGAAAGTGGTGTGCATCAACGACGACTTCCCGCCCGAAGCCGCCGCGCTCTTCGCAGAACTCCCCAAGAAGGATCAGGTCTACACGGTCCGAGGCATGTATATCGGACGCGGCAGCTACTACCGGCATGAGTCCGGCAAGAAAGACGGTGAGATCGGGTTGTTGCTGGAGGAGATCCTCAACCCGCGCGACCCGGGTCTGAAGACCGGTCTGAATGGCGAATTGGGCTTCAACAGCGAACGCTTTGCTCCTCTGGAGACCAACGAGGAGACTGCTACCGCTGAAGAGGAAGAAGAGTTCGCCCTCCCCACCTCTGCCGCTTAACCCGAGCAGACGTAAGAACGCGCAAAAGTTCCTTCGACGCCCCCTTGTCTCGGTCACCCCGGTGAGGAGCGACCTTCGAATAGGTAACTCCTGCGGCAGTGCCCGGTGAGTCACGCACCGATAGGACCAACGCCCACCAGGCGCATCACCAGCACTTCCGCTGCCTTGCTGGCCGCGAGATCGATCTCGAACTCGACTTGCCAGTCATTGTGTTCCTCCGGGTCAACCAGCACTTGCATCACCCGCCAACTCTTCCGGTCTTCGGAGGGAATCACATGGGTGTGTTTGGTGTTGCGAGCCTCCGGTTCGAGACTGATTCGCTGATGGTCCGTGTAGTACGGATGGAGGGCCGCCCGAAGGCTGGTCGCGGTCCAACCGGAAGCCCCTGCTTCCCCTCCGGACTCCAGTGCGGCCACGGCCTCCTCATACTGATCCAACGCGAGGCAACGTATCCAGGGCAGGACACGCGCACGGACCATTGCGGTGAGCTGGCGGGGATCTCGGGTAATGTCGCGCGCGGCCTCCTCGGCACCGGGTGGCTTGGCCTCCGGTTTGGATTCGCGCGGTGCGGCCTTGGGGTTCTTCATCCGCTCCCACTCCTCAATGAGACTCGAATCTACCTGCCGCAACAACGCGGCTAGATAGGCTTCCATCTCGCGCAGGGTGTCATTTTTGGCTACCTCCGGGACCGTCTGTCGCAAGACCTTGTACACCGAAGTCAGGTGGCGCAGCAGTAGTCCTTCGATGCGCTGGAGTTCGTAGGCCTTAATGTAATCGGAGAAGGAGTAGTACTGCTCAAACATCTCCCGAGCGATGGACTTCGGCCGGATGTTCTCTTGGCCCACCCAAGGGTGCTTTTCCGAGAACGCATTGAAGGTGGAATAGACGAATTCCCGGCAAGGCTTGGGATATTCGAGCTTCTCCAACTCCTCCATGCGCTGGTCGTACTCCATGCCTTGAGCCTTGAGCTCGGCCACCTTCTCGCCCTTCAGGCGATCCAGTTGCCGACGCAAGATTAGGTCCGGATTTTCGAGGATCGATTCGACCAACGTGAGGACATCCAGAGCGTAGTTGGGTGTTTCTGGGTCTATCAACCGCAGCGTGTCGAGCAAGTACAACGACAGCGTCTGATTCATCGAGAAGTCTTCGGGCAACTCGACATTCACCCGGACCCGTTTGCCCTCACCCTTGGGTGAGAAGGTCACTATTGAGCGATCAACCAAAGCCCGGAATAACTGCCAAACCCTCTTGAAATGGGCTTTTTTTAGAGTGGGACCGTCATGGCAGTCCCGGATGAGCCGGCGCAGGGCCCCGCAACCGTCCTCCGGCCGACTCAAGACATTCAGGATCATTCCATGCGAAACCTGAAAACGAGACACCAGCCTTTCGGGCGCTGCCTGAATCAAACGCTGGAAGGTCTGCCGATCCCAGTGGGTGTAGTTCTTGTCCGGCGCCTGCCGCTTCACAAACTTCTTTCCGTCCCGCTTGGATTTCTCCTCGAGCTTGAGGTTCTCGACGACATGTTCCGGGGCCTGCGCGACGACCCAACCCACCGAGTCGAACCCTTTGCGCCCGGCGCGCCCGGAGATTTGATGGAAGTCCCGGGCTCCCAAGATCGCCGTCTTGTCGCCGCCGTATTTGCACAGGCGAGTGAAGAGGACTGTGCGAATCGGCACATTAATGCCCACGCCCAACGTGTCCGTGCCGCAAATGACCTTCAGCAACCCGCGCTGAGCCAACTGCTCGACCAAAATGCGGTAACGCGGCAGCAGGCCTGCGTGATGCAATCCAATGCCCGCCCGCAACCATCGCTTGATGTCCGGCCCATACGGACTGGAGAACTTTGCCCCCTCCAGCGCGGTGGCAATGGTGGCTTTTTCCTCACGCGTCGCCGTGGCGAGGCTGGTGAAATTCTGTGCACTCTCGGCGGCATCCGCCTGGGCGAAGTGCACCACATAAACCGGCCCTTTGCCCTCGCTGATGAGTGTTTCAACGGTCTGAGCCAACGGAGTCTCGGCATAGCTGAACTCCAGGGGCACCGGCCGAATCACCGACTTGACGGTGACGCTGGGAAATCCATTGAGGCGAGTCATCTCGGTCTCAAAGAACTCGGTCTCGCCGAGGGTCGCCGACATGAGCAGGAAACGACTCTTGGATAGCGTCAACAGCGGCACCTGCCAGGCCACACCTCTCTCACGGTCGGAGTAATAATGAAACTCATCCACCACGACGTCGCGCACGCTGGCATTGGGGCCGTCTCGCAAGGCGATGTTGGCCAAGATCTCCGCCGTGCAGCACAAGATGGGCGCATCGTGATTGATCGTGGCGTCCCCAGTGCTCAGGCCGACATTGTCGGGGCCGAATTCCCGGCAGAGCGAAAGCCACTTCTCGTTGACCAAGGCCTTAATGGGGCACGTGTAAACCGATTTGTGGCCTTGTGCCAACGCCTTGAAATGCAATGCCGAGGCCACCAGCGATTTGCCCGATCCCGTCGGTGTATTAAGGATGACGTTCTTGCCCGAGTAGAGTTCGAGAATGGCCTCCTCCTGCGCCGGGTAGAGTTCGATGCCGCGCGTGCGAGCAAAGTCCAGGAACCGATCCAGCAGGTGATCAGCCGTTGGCGCCTCCAGGCGGGGTAGAAAATCGTAAAGGGTGGCGCTCACAGGGAGCCGCGAGCCTAGTCTGTCTGGGGTCCCGCAAGCAACCGCCGGTAAAGGGCATGGTATTTGCCCCACGCCACCGAGGCGGAGTAGTGGCGGGCACTGTCTCGGATTTGCTCGGGGGTCGCCGACGTCCCCTCACCGGAAATCATGCCCGCGATTTGACGGGCCAGATCCTCCGGATCATCCGGACGGAAGAGCCGACCGTTGTACCCGTTCTTCAGGAGATCCACCGAGCCCCCACTGGCCGAGGCGATGGACGGTTTCCCCAAGGCCAAGGCTTCGGTCAAAGCCACCGAGCACGGCTCATCGGTGGAAGGAATGATGAACACATCGGCCCCCTCGACCGCCTCGCGGACCCGGGTGGTCGGCCCCGCCAACCTCACATACGGAGCCAACCCAAAAGCCCCGACCTGGCTCTTCAATTCACGAGCAAAGGTTTGGGAATCCGCGTCGGCTGGGGTGGGGCCCCAAAGCGTGAAATGGACCCGTTGACGCAACGGCACCGGCAATCGAGCGAGGGCATCCAAGACCAGGTTCCACTTCTTCCAGCGGACCAGATTACCCACACCCACCAGAGCCAAACGCGACCGCGGACCCGGCGGACGCACCAACGGCCCTTCAAAGAATTCGTCCGAACAACAATCAGGAATGATCTCCACGCGTCCCGACTCCGGCGTGAGCCCGTAATGGGCGGCCATCGCCGGATTCAAAACGACCGTCACCAAGCCTCTTCGGCCGGCAGCCCAACGGTACATTCCCGTCCGTCGAGCAAACGCATGATTGGTGAAGACGATCGGAATCTTGCCCGGCAGCAGCGCTAGCAACACCGCGGCGGCAAACCCACCCCGACTGTGGGCGTGAACGATATCCCAGTGTTCGGCACGGCAGCGGCGACGGGTTTCCATGGCCACACTCAGGGCCCGAGCGAAGAGCGAGAAGTGCCTGGGGGATTCAGCCAGGAGCGCGCGACTTTCACGCAAGTCCAGCGGCGGCTGCCGTTTCGATTCAAACCCCCGGTGGACCACAACCGCATGGCGGAAAACCCCATCCGGATCGCGGGCATGGCGAAGGACCGTGAGGATTCCACCATCATCGTGAGTGGCACCTACCAGGTGCAGCACTGAAATACCCCGGCCGCCGGAGGACTGCCTGGAGGCTCCATCGTGCGCTTCCACCCGGGACGAGGCGATCATGGGGCCAGTCGATCGAGCGATCAGGCCACCGGTTGCCCGGAAACCTCCGGTGCGATCGGAGCACGAGACCGGTCCACAAGATTGAAGAACGTCTTCGCCGTGGGCTCAGCCATCCCCAGCGTCCGGTTGCGGTGCCAATGGGTGATCATCACTAACCCGGACAGGAGGCCGAAGGTCTGCATGAAAAACCCGGCTTCTCCAGTGGTGGTCATAAAGGTGACCAACTGCACGAGCCACAACGAACTCACATGGCATGTCAGACGATCAAAGGTCGATTGGCAGCCCATCCGGAAAATGGACCGCAGGTTTCGAAGGGCCACGAGGGACACAGCCCCCAAGAAGAGGAACACCCCCGCCAATCCGGGCAGTCCAAGGTTCACCAACAGGCTGGGGATTCCAGCGTAAAAGATGCCCTGATCGAGGCTCTGCTCGAGCATGCCGTACTGGTCGATTTCGTTGTGGGTGTAGAGGTGATTGATGTCTGGCACGAAACCTAAGCCGCGCCCGACCCAGAGAAAATTTGGGGCAATGTCAAAGGCGATGCGACGCATGGAGGCACGGCCTGAGGTCGAGTTTTCAGCATCCACACTGGCCAGCGGATCGATCTCGATCCCCGGAAGCACCGACAACATGCGTTGCGCCGAATGAGGCATTTGACGCGCCGTCTGGTAGGTCACCAATAAGGCCACTCCCAGCAGGAGTGTGGAAACGACCACTTTGGCCGCTGAAAGGGTCCGCTGGACTAGGCTCGAAAGCAGGATGACCGACGGAATAATGATCATCGACATGCGATGACCACCCAAGGCGCTTCCCCCAAGGAGTCCCAAAATGACCAGCACCCGGGTGATAGAGGACAAGGACAAGGCTCGGGTGGCGGGGCTGATCACCAGCATCAGATAAATCAAATCACGCGACACGAAGGCCACCGATTGAAAGCGTCGAACGCCGCCCTCCAAGGATTGGACTTCAAACGCGAGACTGTCGGTGGAAAGACCAAAAAACGACAACAGCACCCAGAGGGGCCCGGTGCCGCCGGCCGCCAGGGTGAAGTCTGAGACGAGGAACGACATGCTCATGAGACAGTGCGCCGCATAAACACGAATCAGCATCTGGGGCGTCGTGGGCACGGCCAGGTACAGAATTGGGAAAAGCAACCCAAGGAATTGGGTGACGTAGGCGCGGCCACCCACCTGCCCTTGCCCCAGCACATTCAGTCCGAATCCGCGAAACTTGATCAAGGAGACCAAGACCAAAAAGAAAGCGCCCAAACCAATGAACACCCAACGATACTCCCGAAGACGATCCCCGAACTCCGGGGAATTGCGCCGCATGGCGAACATCAAGGGCAGCCCACTAATCGAAAGCATCAGGCTCGCCTCCCAGAAGAACGGGCGGCCGGAGACAAAGGGCACCAACAGCGACGAGTTGATCATCACCGATCCGAGGACCAGCGCCATGGTTCCGTGCTTGGGCAGCGTCAGCGCCCAGATCACTGCGACGAACCCCATGAGCGCCAGGATCTGTACGGACCCCAGCAAAACCGCAAAGAGCAGCAATGCAGCGATGAGGAAGACCCCAAAGAGGGCCTTCTGGACTTGTTCCTGAGCGGCGACCATGTGCAGACAATAGAACTCCCTTCCCGAGCCGAGCTTCAATGTCTTTTCAAAATCGCCCTTCGAACAACCCGCCAGGCGAACCCTCTCTACTGCCGGTACTCACGCCGAGCCCACTCGGGGTCCAGGGTGGGTTCTGCCCCATTCCAACGTATCCACGGAGGGCTCCCCTGGCCCAGCGGCGGTTGGGTGACCAGAAAGGCGAAGCAGTTGGTCTGCGACGGAACCAGTCTGCCCAGCACCGTCGCCAGTGGAATGGCCAGTCGGAGCCCCAGACGAATCCAGGGATTGCGGCGACTGGCCGCCCCGGAAGGCGGACGAGTTGCATGGAAGTAGCGAAATCCACACAGCATCCACGGCGTCGCGCTGCGGATTACTTTTTCAATCTCGCGTTCCGTCCAACGGTACACGTAGTTGGGGACCGGACCGTTGCGCCATCCGCCACTGACCCGGTCATAGCTCAGGGCCACGGCAGCGGTCTCATAATCTTGTCCCAATCCGAAGCGGACCCCCCAACGGGAAAGGAGTGAATCGCGGGGTTCGAAGACCAAGACACCCTTTCGAGCCACTCGGTGCATCTCCAAAAGACCCCGGTGCGGTGAGGCGCAGTGGTGCAAACCGTTGTGGGCGATGACGAAGTCGAAGGACTTGTCGGGAAAGGTTAAATTTTCTACGTCACCGTAAGCAACTTGATGAGTCCCCGGATTCGGCAACTCCCAGCGGGTCTCCAAATTAGTCAGCGTCACATTCGGGAACCCCGCCTCCTTCAAAGTTTGGTGATCGCGTTCCCCGGCGCACACACAGAGCAGGCTCGACGCAGGATCCATCACGCCTTCGCGGACTAATTGCCGCAGGGTGTTGAGATAAAAGGGGTCGAGGTCAAACGCCATGAATGCCCAAGGAAGCCCGAGCGGCCGAATCCTTTCAAGAACTGGACACGCACTGACAATCGGCCCCTCCCATCGGGCCGGGTGCCGGCTTGTTCCCGGAATGGTTGAGGATATGCTCCCAAGCCTGTGACCTCCGCATCGGAACAACGCAATCGACTGGCCGCTGAGAAATCCCCCTACCTGCTCCAGCACGCCGGCAATCCGGTGGACTGGTTCCCCTGGGCAGACGAGGCCTTCGCCCGAGCGAGCGCCGAGGGCAAACCAGTTTTCCTGAGCATCGGCTACTCCACCTGCCATTGGTGCCATGTGATGGCGCGAGAAACCTTTGAGAACGAGGCCGTGGGCAACTACCTGAAGGAACACTTCATCAGCATCAAGGTCGACCGCGAGGAACGCCCGGACGTGGACAAGATCCACATGAGCTTCGTGCAAATGACCACCGGCAGCGGCGGATGGCCCCTCAACGTTTTCCTCACGCCAGACCTGCAACCCTTCTACGGCGGCACCTATTTTCCGCCGGAGGCCAAGCACGGGCAGCCCAGTTTCTTGACCCTCTTGGAGCGCATCGTTGAACTGTGGAAGACCCGTCACGACGACTTGATCGCCTCGGCCAGCGAGCTCACGGCCCGGCTGCGCGAGATGGTCGTCCAGGATCCGGACAACGCCTTCCCTACAGGCCCTCGGGAACTGCATGGCGGTGGCCAAACGCTGCTGGGCGAGTTTGATCCCGTAAACGGCGGCTTCGGAGGTGCGCCGAAGTTCCCGCGACCCAGCCAACCGCTCTACCTGCTTCGCTACGCCCGGCGCTTTGGCGACGCAGAGGCCGTACACGCCGTCCTCCAGACGTGTGAGCGCATGGCGGCCGGCGGCATCCGGGATCACCTGGGTGGCGGGTTCGCCCGCTACAGCGTCGACGAACGATGGCTTGTGCCGCACTTCGAGAAAATGCTCTGCGACAACGCCCAACTGACCGTCCTCTACCTGGAGGCTTTCTTGGTTTCCGGTGAAGCACGGTATGCCGACGTCGCCCGAGACGTCCTGCGGTATGTGGCCAACGACATGACCCATCCGGACGGCGGATTCTATTCGGCCGAGGATGCCGACAGCGAAGGCAAGGAGGGGAAGTTCTACTGTTGGACTCATGCCGAGCTGTCCGCATTGCTCAGCCCCGAAGCCTTCAACGTGGTCACCGCTCGGTTCGGTATTACCCCGGCGGGCAATTTCATCGACCACAGCGATCCAGAACCGCTGCAAGGTCTCAATGTGTTGTCTCTGGTTCAGGCGGAGGTCCCCGAAGCCGATCGTCCCATTCTGGAAACGGCCTTGGCCCAACTGCGCGAGGTCCGCGCGACTCGTGTACGTCCCCATCAGGACGACAAGGTTTTGGCATCCTGGAACGGCATGATGCTCGGAGCCTGCGCCAGAGCCTTCGCGATCTTGGGCGACGACGAGTTCCTCACGATGGCCGAGCGCAACCTGGCCTTTTTGCAAGAACACCTCTGGGTGCCACCCACCCCGGAGACTCGAGGCACTCTCTACCATCGCTGGCGCGATGGAGAACACGATCAAGTCCAATTGCTCGACGCCTATGCCCACCTGCTGGCCGGCACTGTCGATCTCTACGAAGCCACGCTCAACCCGAACCACCTCACCTTCGCTGTCCAATTGGCCGAGGCCCTGATGGAGCGTTTCTACGATGCGGCCGGCGGCGGTTTCTGGCAGAGCGGAGCAGACACCTCCCACCTGCTCATGCGAGTGAAGGAAGACTACGATGGAGCAGAACCCTCCGGGAATGCCGTGGCCAGCATGGCCCTGCTTCGCTTGGCCAGCCTCTGCGCACGTCCTGACTGGCGGGAAGCGGCTGAGAAGACCTTGCGCCTCTTCGCCCAAAAACTGCACCAGACGCCGCAGGTTGTGCCCTTCCTCCTGTGCGCCCTCGATTTCGCGCTTCAGGAACCCAAGCGGGTCGTCCTGGTGGGTGATTGGCTCTGCGGTTCCACCCGAGCCCTACTGAGCCATGCCCACGCTGTGTTTGAACCGCACCGCGTCATCCTCGGCAACCACGGCCCCGTGGATCCGTTCGCCCGCACGCTGCCCGGCGACGAGGAACGCTCGTTGGCCTACCTCTGCACCGGCAACGCCTGCCAAGCACCGACCCGCGAAGGTTCTGTGGTCCGGGAGTTCCTGCGGCAGACACCTCCCCCGGAGTCCCCGTACTAATCGAGCCGATGTGAAAAAAGGGGGGGGGGACCGACGTGCAGGGATCGGAAAAAAACCGACTCCAAATACGTCTCTCAACGCTGAGAGAAATTGAAGAAGAAGAGAAAGGTGGTGGCTGGGGGCGGGATCGAACCGCCGACACTGCGATTTTCAGTCGCATGCTCTACCAACTGAGCTACCCAGCCGCACCGAAGAGCGCGAATCAAACTCGGGGAGGCCTGCCTTTGGCAAGATGGTTTTCGAAGATTCTTCGAGCGGATCGTGCCCGCGTTACTTCGGATCCTGGTTCGCCCTCAATTCTTCCGGGGTCACCGTCGAGGCAACGCCCTCCTTCGGAACCTCCACCTTGGCGATCCACAGCAGCGCATTCAGGACCACTTTGCGGAAGTTCTCGTCACCCCAGTTCTTGTGGTAATGCCCACCGGTGAAGCCGAAACCCCGACCTCCATTGGGCCGATCGTAAGTCCACATCAACGGCTGAGGTTCTCCCTTGGCCACAGAGGCACGGACGAAGGGGTTGCCATTGTGCGGGCCGTTGCCGCGGTCGAGGGTGCTCAACGGGGGCACGACGCTGAGGATCGGCGTAACTCCTTTGCGATCCGGCGCAAAGCGCATGTGATAGTACCACTCATCGTGGATGGTGAACGGCTTCACGCCTCGGGTCACCGGATGCACTGGCAGCGATTCGAACTTCGCCGTCCATGTCGGATTCACGCTCCAGAACATCTCAAAATAACCCCCGGTCCAATCGAGCATGGCAAAGCCAGGGTCCCCGGCCGGCACCTCGACCCCGTAGTGGGCCGCCCCGATGCCCACGCCCTTGGCTGACAGCTCATTCATCAGCTTCAATCGGTCTGGCTTAATCGTGGGGTGGGCCGTGCCTCCATTGGAGAAGACCACCACCGCATCGGCTGACTTGAGAATGGCCGTATCGGCCGGCCAGCCATTACTGACCACGGTCGCATGGATTCCCGGAATACGGTTCAAGCAGCCGGCCAAAAGAATGCTTCCGGCCCGAAATTCATGGTCACCCGGGGCATGACTTGGCGTGCCTGCAATCAAGACGATCGATTTGTCGGCCGCTGCCAAAGACAGCGAGGCCACGGCAGCGAAGAGGCTAAGAATGATGCGGTTCATTGGATGCTGCCGATCGTGCGGAAACTCCCGTTTTCCGGCCAGACAATCTTGGATTCGGTCCACTCGACCCAACGGAGCGCGACACCTTCGATCACTTGGATGCTTCGATCATGCGGATGTTTCGAGCCCTGCCCCTCGAACCCATGGACTCCACGTTTCCCTGGTGAACGGTGACCACGATTCATCTGCCTTTTTTTGATCAACCCAACCGGTTTTAACCAGGTTTTCGACTGCAAACCCCGGTAATTCGCTTTGGCAAGAGGGCTGCTATCGCTGACTTGCCCAAACAACCAGCCATGCGGTTTGGAAACGAACCTCGCGGCGATGATGGAAACGGTCATCAACCACGGTCGCCCCAGCAATGGGGCGGCCGTGAGTCAGTTTCAAAGATCAACGCCTTACAACCGGATTGTCGGGTCCATTCCCCACCCCATGAGTTTGCACTGCGTCCCCAACACCCGGACCCACGATCGCTGGGATGCCCGCCTGCCTCCTGTCGCTGAGGTGAACTCGGGTGACACCGTGATCCTCGACTGCTTGGATTCCAGCGGCGCCCAACTGTCGCCCACTTCCACCGTGGCCGACTTCGTTGCCATGGACCGCAACAAGATCCACACCATCACCGGTCCGGTCTTCGTCCGGGATGCTGAACCGGGCGATGTGCTGCAAATCGAGATACGTCGCATCGAGCACCGCGGCTGGGGCTGGACGAGCATTATTCCTGGCTTGGGAAGCCTTCCAGAACGCTTCACCGAGCCGCACCTGTTTCTCTGGAAACTGGAGAAGGACTTTTCCTATTCGCTGGCTCCCGCACGGTTGCCGCTCGCTCCCTTCCTCGGAATTGTTGGTGTGGCTCCAGAGGCTCCCGGCCCCCATCGAACACGTCCTCCCGGCCCCTTTGGTGGCAATCTCGATGTGAAGGATCTCCAACCCGGAACAACCCTCTACTTGCCGGTCTTCCATACCGGAGCCCTCTTCAGCGCCGGCGACGGTCATGCGGCACAGGGCGACGGTGAGGTGTGCATCAACGGTATCGAAGGCCCGATGGAGGCGGAGTTCCGGCTCACCGTCCGCAAAGACATGCGCCTAGATGAACCCTTCGCCGAATTGCCACCCCGGGTTTCCAAGGTAGCCGATCTGGGATCCTGGGCCTTCATCGCCAGCGCCCCCGATGCATTGAGTGCGGCCAAAAATGTCGTCCATCACGCCATCGACTTCCTGATGGACCGGTTCTCGCTGTCTCCGCAATTGGCCTACACCGTGTGCAGTGTGGCCTTGGACCTGCGCTTGAGTCAGATCGTCAACCAACCCCAGATCACCGTGACGGGAACCCTGGCCAAGGGCCTCTTCCCGAAGGCGTCCTGAATAAAATTTTACCCCATGCTCCGCGCCCGCACCCAGGAAGGATGGTTCCTCATCACCCATCCCGAACATGCTCGGCTCGCTGGGGAGTTCGCCTCCGCGTGGGGCAACTCGCGATTTCGCCCCCCGTTTCCGCTGACCAACACGCTGGAGGGAATCCGACGTCATGACGACGGCTGGGCCACCCGCGATCGGACCCCCAAGATCACCCGCGAGGGACGTCCTAGTGCCTTCGGCATCGATTTGGTGGGCAAGTACAGCGCCTTCGAGGAGATCGACCTGGCCGACTACCTCCAGGTGCGAGGACAGGCCATGGAAGCGGTCGCTGCCCAGGATGCCTACGCGGCGGTCCTGATCTCCATGCACACCTGCAACCTGCTCACCGAGCGGGCCGATCATTCGACCATCCGCCCCGACGACCGGCCCAAGCTCGCGGCCTTCCTCGAGATGCAAGAGCACCGGCAGGAAGACCTGCGCCGGATCTGCGCCCAGTCTGGCCGATTCTCGGGAATCGATCTGCTGGCCACGACCTGGGTCGAGAACTTCCGCCTGCTGCAGGCCTGCGACAACCTCTCTCTGCTTTCCTGTGTGGACTACCCCAAGCCGGCCAACCTGCTGCACCCTCTCCCGTTGATGGGCAGTGGCATGCAGGAGGTAGCCGTGCATCGACTCGCGGAGCGGACGTTCCGTCTGGATCCGTGGCCCATGCGCGAGGCGGTCGTCGAAGTCCAAGTCTCAGGTCGCCGGATCGCGGGCGAACTGTTCGGTTCGGAATCCAACTTGGGAATCGCCTACGCCAAGGCCACGCCGGAAACCCTGCGCATCCGCCTCGAGCAACGACCGTAACTCTTCCCGGAGTTTGTATTCCGGTGGATCCCCTCCGTCTTCTGGATCAACGTTGAAGCGCGCATGATCCGATTTCTGGGAATTCTTTGTCTGCTGTCCTTAGCCCTCGGTGCAGAACCTGCCCGGTTTATCCAAGACCGGTTCGCCATTGGCTTCTGGGTGCCACCACGCACCACCAACAACCTACCGGAACGATACCGTGAGATTCGCGATGCGCATTTCAACCTGGTCATCGGAACCTCCGGCTTCAGCGCCGAGGAACAAGTCCGGGTCTGTGATTCGCTGGGGCTGAAGGTTCTGGTGAGTGCAGATGATCCAGCCACCTCCCTGCCCGACGGCACCGCCTGCTGGGGCTACAGCCTCAGTGACGAACCTGGAAGCGCCGCCTTTCCTGCCCTCGCCGCGCGCGTCGCCTCACTGCGGGAACAAAAACCTGGCCGCTTGGGCTACATCAACTTATTTCCCAACTACGCGGCCCCTGGCCAGATGGGGGCCAACACCTACGACGAGTACCTCCGGAATTTCGTGGAGACGGTGAAACCGGACGTGCTGTCGATGGACCACTATCCGCTCATGCGGCCCGGTGACGATTCCCGCAGCGAGTACCTCAAGAACCTCGAATCGATGCGCAAGCACTCGATCGCAGCGGGCATCCCCTTCTGGAACTTCTTCCATTCCATGCCTTTCGGTGACCGCATGGATCCCACCGAGGCCCAGATCCGGTGGATGATCCACGCCTCCATCGCCCATGGTTCCAAAGGAGTTCTGTACTTCTGCTACTGGACCCCAGGCAAGGGCAACGGCGGCACCGGCGAGTTTCCCAAGGGCGGAGCTCTCCTCACGGCCGAAGGCTTCAAGACCCGTCACTACGATGAAGCGCGACGGATCAACACCGGACTCGAGCAATGGGGCCCCGTCCTCATGCGCCTGACCGGCCAGGGCGTCGTCCGATACACCACCGGAAATCCGGCGACACCGCTGGCGCACACCGGAGTTCGATCGCTGAACCGGGTGGGTTCCGATCCCGAGGGCACCTTCCTAATTGGCTCCCTGAAACACACCGACGGTCGGCGTGCCGTCTTGCTGGTCAACCACAACACGGCTTACACGGGTTGGCCCACAGTGGTGTTCGATTCCGCGGGCGATGTCGTTGAACTGAGCCGAGACGACGGACGTGAACACCCCTTGCTGGACGACAGCCCGGAATTGCCCGGGATTCAACTCTCCCTCGGAGCCGGAGATGCCCGGCTGTTTCTGCTGCCGCCGCAGCCAGAGCGGAAGTAATCCAAATCGCTTCGGTCAACGGCCGGGCCGCTCGCGGTTCTCCAGCGGAGCCAGCAAAGCCCGTTCATTCGAGTGGGTCAGCAAATCAAGAGCTTCCTCTGCGCTCACCCATCGCAGGTCGGCGACTTCTCGCGTATCCTGCACGGGCCCCTGTTCCTGAAGCTCCATGTGCCAGTACAAGACCACCTTGGGCATGCCATTGACCGCATACACACTGCCTCCGGCAAACGATTCGACGGTGGCACGGCACCCAGTCTCTTCTTCGACCTCGCGCACCGCGGCCTGAAGCCATCCTTCGCCGGGGTCGAGCTTGCCTTTCGGAAGAGCCCATTCCGGACCATAACGAGTCCGATGGATTAGAATTAGTTCCCTACCTCGAGGGGATGTTCGCCACACCAGACCACCGGCCGCCTGGATGACTTCGGTTGGAATCACGTTGCTCAAAGCTGGCCGATGGAAACCGACCGCGCCCCGGAGGGCAATCCACACCTGCCACGAATGCGCTGAATCTGAATAGAAAGGGCTCAGAATAAGCACGCTAGCCGCGCATTAAATCCACCCGCGCCACCAATACCACACGCCACCCAATTCTTCATGGAGCCAGCGTTCAAAGCGGATCAACCCCTCGCTTCGTGGCACCACCCACCAGTGCTCGGGTCGATCCAACGCGTCCAAAGCCTGAAAGTCACACCCGACGGGCAGAACATCGACGCCTTCCTTGCGGCAGGCGGCAGCTCCCCGGGCCAGATGCGACGCTGAACTCACGAGAATCACCCGCTTCCAGCCCCGTTTTCGAACCATGTCGCCGATCGCGACGGCTTCCTCATGCGTGTCTTTACACGCGGGCAACCGCTGGAGATCTCCCGCCGGCAATCGCCAAGAGCGTATCCAGGCGGTCAGCAAATCGCTCTCTGAACGAGCACTCCCGAGCCAATTAAAAGGAGCACCGCTGACGACCAGGGTGCGGGCCTTCCCTTGACGCATCACCTCCAGGCCCGTCAGGGAACGTTCAAAGGAGGAGCCGGTCCCGAACCAAAGGAGTTCGCGTGAGGAGAACTCGATATCTCCCGCCAAGACCACCACGGCATCGGCCACCGGCAAGGTCACCGGATGAATCCGATCATAGGGCCTCTCTAAACGAGCCAAGAGCAATGCCGAGAAGGGTGTTCCACCCACCAACCAGAGTCCGCCAGCAAGGCAAAGAGACGTGACGCCGGCCAGCCAAGCCCTGCGCCGAAACGCCAGACCGCTGACCAGCATCGCTCCCGCCCACGCCGCTCCCAGCGGCTGAACCAGCGCCTCTACAGGTCCCATGCGGCGAGAGGCTAGCCGGCTTCCTTGTCCCAAGGCGAGCCCCGCCCTCCATCCGGAAGGAGGCACTGGGGAAGAAAGTCATGGGGAGGGTTCTGGCGTTCTGCGTTCGCCCCTTCGCCCCTTCGCCTTCAAAGCAGGAAATCAGCGTTTGTCGCCCTCGTTGCTTCACCAACATCATGTCCTTAGGAAGAGAAAGTCCGCCTATTGAGCGCAGTCCCAAGCCTCTCCGCCGCCGCGGGTATTCTTTTTGTGGGCGAACATCAGCCCAACCGACGACGTGGGTCGTTCCAGTATGGAATTGCTAATTAAAATTCCAAATACTCAAACGCTTATTGCTGCCCCATTGCTCCGTGTGCAACCTCCGATTGCTTCAAATTGCTTCATTTCGGTCACCTTCCCCAAGGATATCTATGTTTGAACTTATCAAATTCATCGCTGAAAACCTCGGCTATTTTCTGTGGGGCTTTCCCCTGCTGGTTCTCCTTTATAACTCCTTCACGATCGCTGGCGGCAACAAGATCATCACTTTGGAGCGGCGCTGGTTCGGTCGGCAAATGCCCGACGGTCGCACGGTGGCTCTGAGCCACGAAGTCGGTGTGCAGGCCCGCGTCCTCGGCCCCGGCTTTCATTTTCTGCTCCCGTTTATTTTCCGCACCACCAAGCACCACTTTTTGGTGATCCCGTCCAATCAGGTCGGCGTGGTCCGCGCCATCACCGGCGCGCCGATTCCCTCCGGAAATTACATGGCCAAGAGCATCGAGTGCGACCTGTTCCAGGACGGCGAGGCCTTCCTGCGCAACGGCGGTGAAAAAGGTCCTCAACTAGCCATCCTTCCCGAGGGTGAATATAAAATTAACCCCGCCCTCTTCGAGGTGACGGTCGTCGACGCCATCATGATCGACGACAACGAAGTCGGCTACGTCGAAGCCATCGCCGGCAACCCCGTCACCCGCCCCGGTGGCAATTTTGGCTCGCCGGTGGCCTGCGACAACTTTCAGGATGCCAAGGCCTTTATCAATAACGGTGGCCAAAAGGGCCCGCAGATTGCCTTCCTAGCCCCCGGTTTTTATCGCATCAATACGATTCTTTTTCGCGTTGAGAAACGTCCGATGACGGAGATCAAGGGTGGTCAAATTGGTCTGGTCGAGGCCACGGACGGCGCACGTATCCCCGAAGGCCGCCTGCTCGCACTCAAGGTCAACGGCCACAACAGCTTCAATGATGGCGAGGCCTTCATTCGCAATGGCGGTGAAAAGGGCCGCCAGCTTGAGGTTCTGATGCCCGGCCGCTACCGAATCAACCCGGCGTTCTTCAAGGTGATCAGCGTGGTCGATTGGACGAACATCGAGGCGGACCAAGTCGGCATCGTCACCATCTTGGAGGGCAAACCGATTGTCGATTCCTCGAAGATCGCCGCCGAGGAGCTGCCGCTCGGCACCCATAACAACTTCCAAGATCCGGCCGCATTCTTGGCCGCCGGGGGCCAGAAGGGCCTGCAAATCCCGGTGCTGCGCGCCGGCAACTACGCCATTAATCCCTGGTTCGCCTCCGTCGAAAAAGCCCCGATGATCCGCGTCGACATCGGCTTTTGCGGCGTCGTCACGAGCTACGTCGGCCCGGACGGCGCCGACCTGACCGACGAGGCGGTGAACGCCAAAATCGTCGCCAACGGCAATAAGGGCATTTGGGCCGACCCGCTCCAGCCCGGTAAGCACCCGGTCAATACCAAGATCCTCAAGGTGGATATCGTTCCTACCACCCAAATCCTGCTCAATTGGGCCGACAACCGTTCCAGCGCCCACGAGCTCGATTCCAACCTTAAGACGATCACGTTGCGCACCGCCGACGCCTTTAACGTTAACATGGACGTGAGCGTGATCATCCACATTCCGATGAAAAACGCCCCCAAGGTCATCGCCAACCTGGGCTCGGTGAAAAACATGATTTCCCAGGTGCTTGAGCCCGCCATTAGCTCGCACTTCCGCAACTCCGCCCAGTACATCAAGGCCCTCGACCTCTACACCGAGCGCAAGCAACTCCAGGAAAAGGCCAAGATGCACATCGATAACGTGCTGCGCGTTCACCATATCGACTCCAAGGATACCCTGATCGCTGACGTGGTGCTGCCACCGGAGCTAACCAAGACGGTGACCGACCGGCAAATTGCCGAGCAGGAGAAAAAAACCTACGCCACCCAGAAAGAGGCGCAGGACGAGCGCCGCGCCCTCGAAAACGCCACCGCTCAGGCCGCCATGCAGCCCAAGGTGGTGGAGTCCGAGCGCAACGTGGAGATTCAGAAAAACGTGGCCGAGAGTAAGGTGAAGGAGGCCGAGGGATCCAAGGCCGCGGCGATTCTTCAGGCCACCGGTGAAGCCGAGGCGATCAAGCTTCGCGCCAACGCTCAGGCGGAAGCCACCAAGGTGACCGCCATCGCCGAATCTGAAGCAACCGCCAAGATCGGTAACGCCGAGGCCGAGGTCATTCTCTCCAAGGGTAAGTCCACGGCGGAGGCCTACCGCCTGGAAGTCCAAGCGATGGGCCAGGACGTGTTCGGCCAGATTCGAGTGGTGGAGAAGATCGCCACTGGCACGCTCAAGCTAATTCCCGACAACCTGGTCATCGGTGGGGGCGGCGGCGGTGCGGGCGCGGGCGGCGACGCCAGCGGGTTGATGAACGGATTCTTCGGCATCAGCCTGATTGAGAAATTAACCGGCCGGAGTTTTACGGTGAAAGACGCCGAAAAACCGGCCGAGCTGCCGCCGGTCAAAAAAGTATAGTTTTAGTCGCCCCAATCGGTCGATGGCGGGAGATGCACACCATCCCCCGCCTTCGTCGTCCCAAATTCCACTCGACCGAGGCCGCCGGTGCTCTCAATTCCAAATCACTGCGGCAGCACCAAAAACCCGCTGTGTGCGTCGCCAATGATCTGGGTTTGCTGACCTTGGTGCCGCCAATGGTGATAAGCGATCAGGGCGCAGAACAGGGCATCGAGCCGATCCTCCGCTTCCTTGGAATAGGCGGCTCCGAGCAGTTCTTCGCCCACGATTCCGGGAAGCAATTCGGGGAACCGGCACTGGAGACAGCTGCTCAAGAGCGACTGATAGCGGCGAAACTCCCGCCGGCGTTCGGCCACCGTACCACGCTTGTATTTGAGAATTCGCGGCAACCCAAACCAACGGATCATGGCCGGATGAGGATAGACTTCCATGGCCAGTTGTGCGGCCGCCAAATCCCAGCCGAGCGAATAACCTTCCGACTCCAGCGCCCTGGCAATGCGCAGAGGCCGGGCGCAAAGACGGGCATTGGAGGGGTGACACCCGGCGTGCTCTCGCCCGAAGAGTCGATGGGTTAAACGATCCACGGGCCGGGATCCACTCCGATTGGGGCAGACGAGCGGGGCATCTACGGCCATCACACAGGGCTGCTGTCCCACCCGTTCACGCAACCATCCCGACAGGGAGTCGTCCCCAAGGGTCCAACGCGACTCCAACACCGATGCCCTTTGCCCATCGGCCTCAATTAAACAGATTCCATCCCGGTTGCGTTCGCCCCAGGCTAAATCGATACCCACCATCAACATACACATACAACCTCGCAGCCGATCTTGCGAGTGCAAGCAACGGCCCTGTGAACAAAACCAACAGGCCCCTTCCCTTTTTAGAGGACGAATCTAGGTTGGAGGTACGCAGCAACGCATCGGAATCGCCGAGATGAACAAACGTCTGATCTATCCCTTCTTCATCGCCGCCCTCGTGGCCTATGTCGGCCTCGGTGCTAAGCTCTTCCAGCTCAGCGCGGCGGACGAACGGGATGACCCCTATCAGCAACTCGAACTCTTCACCCGAGTTCTGGAGCGGGTCCGCAAAGATTACGTCGATGGCGAAACCTTGACCTACAAGGACCTCATTCACGGCGCGATGAAAGGGATGCTTTCCACCCTCGATCCGCACAGCGAATTCATGACGTTGTCTAAGTTCAACGAACTGAAGGAAGACACCGAGGGGATCTACGGCGGAGTGGGTTTGCAGGTCCACGTTAAAGAGGGGGTGCTCACCGTGATCGCCCCCATGGAAGACACCCCGGCGTTCGAGGCGGGTATTCTCCCTGGAGACCAGATCCTAAAAATCAACGGCAAGCCCACTGACCGGCTCGTCATGGGCGATGCCGTAAAAATCCTGCGGGGCGAACCCAAGTCGAAGGTCACCCTGTTAATTATCCGCCCCTCGCTCTCGGAACCCAAAGAGATCTCACTGACCCGCGAGGACATCCGTGTCTACACGGTGAAAGATCAGAACAACCACCGAGAATTCCCAGTGAGCGCCGACCACTTGGGGTATGTACGCATCACCCAGTTCGCCGAAAAGACCGACGAAGAATTGGAGACAGCACTCGTAGCCATGGAAAAGCAGGGCCTCGAAGGCCTCGTTATGGACCTTCGTGGCAACCCGGGCGGGCTGCTCGATCAAGCCGTGGCCGTCTCAGAAAAATTTCTACCCAAGGGCAAACCGATTGTCTCAACCGAAGGACGCAATCGCGCGGCGGATCAGCAGCGTAAGGCTTCAGGCAAGGGCAAGGTCCGTTCATATCCTCTAGTCCTGCTCATCAATGGCGGCAGCGCCAGCGCCTCCGAAATCGTGGCCGGCTGCCTTCAGGACCTCGAGCGGGCCGTGGTCATCGGCGAGCAATCCTTCGGCAAGGGGTCTGTGCAGAACATCCTGCCCCTCAACGATGGTTCCGCCCTGCGTCTCACCACCGCCAAGTATTACACCCCCAGCCACAAGGTGATCCATGAGCGGGGTATTTCGCCCAACATCGTCGTCCCCATTACCGACGAAGACGAAGCGGCCATCCAACTCCGGCGCATGCCCGGTGGCACCAATAGCCTCGAGGACACCCTACGTCTCTACCCCGTCGCCCAGCAGGCCCGCCTGCGTGATCTAGTTTTAGCCGACAACGATCCCCAACTCGAGCGAGCCATCGACTTGCTCAAGGGGGTGCGACTCTTAGCCAAACGTCCGGGTGCCAAGTCCCCGAGAGCCGAGGCGACCGCACCGAATTCCAAGCCTGCCGCACCCGCCGCCCCTTAATCCGGAATTTGCATCCCCGTGGGGATGGCCGGAATGATTGTCCTCTAAAAAATGGTTCTCGCCATCGAATCGTCCTGTGACGAAACCAGTGCTGCCGTGGTCCAGAACGGACGGCTGCTGTCCAACATCGTGGCCTCCCAGGTCCTCCTCCACTCCGAATACGGTGGGGTGGTTCCAGAACTGGCCACCCGGGAACACCTCCGCAACCTTATCCCGGTCGTCCGTAAGGCCTTGGAAACGGCGGGGATTTCCATGGCCGACCTCACCGCCGTGGCCGCCACCCGAGGTCCTGGACTGCCCGCGGCCCTAATGGCCGGATGGACGGCCGCCCAGTCATTGGCCACAGCACGCGGATTGCCCGTGATTGGTATCCATCACCACGAAGCCCATCTGTACTCCCCATGGATCTCCGGAAAGCCGGCCCAGTTTCATAGCACCCCGATCCCGCCGCATGTCTCACTCATTGCATCGGGCGGACACACCCTGCTGGTTCATGTCCGCTCCGAACTCGATCAGGTGATTCTCGGTGGCACCCTCGACGATGCCGCGGGCGAATGCTTCGATAAGGCCGCAAAACTCTTGGGCCTCCCCTATCCCGGGGGCCCGGTGCTGGACCGCTTGGCCGAAGAGGGCAGGGCCGATCGCTTTGAGTTTCCGCGACCGCTGCGCCACGAACCCAATCACCACTTTAGTTTCAGCGGTCTCAAAACCAGCGTTCGGGTCTTCCTCGAGAAGAACCCAGGCCTGGCCGATTCTCCCCAAGACCTCCGCGACCTGTGCGCCGGAATCCGCGCAGCGATCGTGGACACTCTCACCACCAAACTCATCGCCGCCGCCACCAAGATCGGTGTCCGTTGCATCACCGCCAGCGGAGGGGTCGCCTGCAATCGGGGGTTGCGCCGGGATTTACAACAGGCTGCCCAAAAGCGGCGTCTCGAACTGCACATCGCGGAGCCGGCGTTCTGTACCGACAACGCGGCCATGATTGGTTTTCTAGCCGAACGCCGTTTGGCACGCGGGCAATCCACAGTGCTGGACACGGAAACCGGCCCCGGATGGGAACTCGAGAACCAAGAGAACCACACGCCCCAACTTGCAGCGGCAACAGACTCCTCAGCCTGTCTTCCCTCGTCGTGACGATTTCGATCATCTTGCCAGCCTTCAATGAAGCGCGCCTCTTACCGAGCACTCTGGCCGCTGTTCATGCGGCCCGGCGAGCCTTTGATCGAGTGCAATGGGCCTCTGAGGTTATTGTCTGCGACAACAACTCTACGGATGCCACCGCGCACATTGCCCGGGAGCACGGAGCCCAAGTCGTCTTTGAGCCCATCAACATGATCGCCCGCGCCCGCAATGCGGGAGCCACGGTAGCGACCGGCGACTGGCTGCTGTTCATCGATGCCGACTCGCAGCCGTCCATCGAACTCTTCAACGCCCTGATCGAAGCGATTCAATCGGGCCGGGTTCTGGCGGGTGGAGCCACCGTGCGCATGGACAGCGACGACCTTCGGGGGCGCATTGGCACTGCGTTTTGGAACACAATCAGTCGCCTTCGAGGTCTCATGGCCGGTTCCTTTATCTTCGTCGAGGCGGCCGCCTTCCGGCAAATCGGCGGATTCAGTGGGCAATTTTATGCCGCCGAAGAAATCGATTTCACCCACCGCCTGAGGCCCTTGGCCCGCACTTCGAATCGGCGCATCGTCATTCTCTCCAAGACGCCGCTGCTCACCTCGGCCCGGAAGCTCAAGCTTTACACGCCGCTCGAAATTGGCCGCCTGATCCTCTCGGCAACCCTACGACCGAAAGCCACTCTCACCAACAAGCAGGCCTGCCACCTCTGGTACGACGGCCGACGCTGAGCAGGTCCCGGGCTGTCGCCATCGACCCTGAGCGATCCAAAACCGTTCGAATCCATCAAAAACCTGCCTCGAACGGCTATTCGGCGCACTGAACTTCTTGTCTCCGCGCGAAATATGCCCATGATCGGCCTTTCGATCTCGTATTTATGGCTAAAGTGTACACCGACAAGGACGCCGACCTGAGCGTCTTCAAAGGCAAAACCCTCGCTGTGCTCGGCTTCGGCTCCCAAGGCCACGCCCACGCGCTCAACCTCAAGGAGTCCGGATGCAACGTCATCATCGGTCTCTACGAGGGATCCAAGTCGATCAAAGTAGCCCGGGAAAAGGGCTTTGAAGTGCTCGCCAGCGCCGAGGCAGTCAAGCGCGCCGACATTATCATGATCGCGCTGCCGGACACCAAGCAGGCGGCTGCCTACGAGAAGGACATCGCTCCCAACCTGACCCCGGGCAAGACGCTGCTCTTCAGCCACGGCTTCGCGATCCATTTCAAGACCGTCGTCCCCCCGAAGGACGTGAACGTGATCCTCGTCGCCCCGAAGGGCCCGGGCCACATCGTTCGCCGTCAATACACCGAGGGCAAGGGCGTCCCCAGCCTGATCGCCATTTACCAGAACCCCGGCCGCAACGCGAAGAAGATCGCTTTGGCTTGGGCCAAAGGCATCGGCGGCACCCGCGCCGGCGTCATCGAGACCACCTTCAAAGAAGAAACCGAGACCGACTTGTTCGGTGAGCAGACAGTGCTCTGCGGCGGCGCTAGCGCCCTCGTCCAAGCCGGATTCGAAGTGCTCGTCGAAGCGGGTTATTCGCCCGAGATGGCCTACTTCGAGTGTCTCCATGAGCTGAAGCTCATCGTAGACCTCATGAACGAGGCGGGCATCGCCGGTATGCGCTTCTCAATCTCCGAGACAGCCAAGTGGGGCGACGTGAGCGTTGGCCCGAAGATCATCGACGCTTCGGTCAAGAAGCGCATGAAGGCTGCCCTGAAGGACATTCAATCCGGCAAGTTCGCCAAGGACTGGGTCGCCGAATACAAGAGCGGCTACAAGAAGTACAACGCCCTGCTCGCCGCCGGCGAGAAGCACCCGATCGAGAAGACCGGTGCCAAGCTCCGCGCGATGATGCCCTGGATGCAGAAGCGCCAGATCAAGGGCGCTCAGGCCGCCTACTGACCGAGAGGTATCCGCTCGATAAACCGCCGGCCCTCCATCTCGGAGGTCCGGCGGTTTATTTTTCCCTACTTCCCTCCTCCCAAGCATCCTGTCCCACAATGGCCCGCAGCGTGATCCTCGCAGGAACCATCCGATGCGATGGGTGCTGCCTGCCTCCTCGCTGGTGCCTTTGCGCCGCGCTGCGTCCCGTCGTGAGCCCAGTGGCCGTCGACGTCTTGATCCATCGCCGCGAGAACTGGCGCCCCACCAGCACCGGCAAGCTGGTGGCCCGCACCCTTCAAGGTTCGCGCACGCATGTCTATCAGCGGGTCGATCCCCCGACGCTCGAAGCCATCGCGCGTCCCGACCGCGAACTCTGGATCCTGCACCCGGAAGGCGAACCGGTTGAGAATTTACTCCCTCGCCCGGCCGACCAACCCGCTCCGCAGGTTCTTCTGTTGGACGGCAACTGGGGTCAAGCGGGCGAGATGCTGCGGGCCGTCCAAGGTTGGGGTCGCCTAGTTCGCCTCAGCCAAACCGGAGCCAGTCGATACTGGCTGCGATCTCAGGAACGCCTAGACCAATTCTCCACGGCCGAGGCACTCATCGCCGTGCTTCAGTCGTTGGGAGATATGGAAGCCGCAGCGCAATTTGGGCTTCAGTTCGAATTGCACGTCTACGCCACACTCCGGGCGCGCGGGCACAAGGAAGGTGCAGAAGCCTATCTGAAAGGGTCCCGTCTGCCGGAAGCATTCCCTGAGTTTCTGACCCAACTGAACGAGCGGCGTCGCAACCCGTCCGAACCCGGTATCTCCCGAATGGGGCCTTATCCGCAGCCCGAGCGATTGAACTAAATCCCGGTCATTTCCGGATTGGGATTTTGACGGTGTGCCCCTTTCATCAAGGCGTGGCGCGTGAGTACCAACTAAATCCCTTCCGTCCGCCGGCCAACCTGCGGATCGACTACGCGCAGGAACTCAATACCCAACAGTATGAGGCGGTCACTGCACCCCCGGGACCCTGCTTGGTCCTCGCCGGTGCGGGTGCCGGCAAGACGCGCACCCTGACCTACCGCGTCGCCTGGCTCATCGAGCACGGAATCCCCGCCGACCGCATTCTCCTCCTGACCTTCACCAACAAGTCTGCCCGCGAAATGATGGAACGGGTCGGGGACCTGCTGGGCGGCAGTGTGGTAGATCTTTGGGGCGGCACCTTCCATTCAATCGGGGTCCGCATCCTGCGATTGCACGCCGACCGACTCGGCTACCGTCGCGACTTCACCATTGCCGACCGCGAGGACGCCAAGGATTTGCTCAACGCGTGCATCACCGACGCGGCCATCGACGTGAAGGCCGTCCGTTTTCCTAAGGCCGAGGCGCTGTCGGACCTTTTCTCCATGCAGGTCAATACCGGTCAAACCTTGGAGGAAGTGACCGGCGGTGAAGAAGGCCCTTTCGCCGGGGTGATGGATTCCATTCGGCTCGTCCATCGCAAGTACGCCGAGCGCAAGCGCAAGGCTGGGCTCATGGACTTTGATGACCTTTTGGTGCTCTGGCTGCGACTCCTACAAGACTTCCCCGACATCGCCGAGACCTACCAGCGACGCTTCCAGTTCGTCTTGGTGGACGAATACCAGGACACCAACATCCTTCAGGCAACGCTGCTCGACTGCCTGACCTTGCGGAACCGAAACCTCATGGCCGTCGGAGACGACGCCCAGAGCATTTACTCGTGGCGAGGGGCCAACTTCGCCAACATCCTTAAATTCCCCGAGCGCCATGCCGGAGCGAAGGTTTTCAAGATCGAGACCAACTACCGCAGCACGCCGGAAATTCTCGCCCTGGCCAACGCTGCCATCGCCGCCAACTTGCGCCAATTCCCCAAGGCCCTTCAGGCCCATCGGCCATCGGGTCAAAAGCCAGCCCTCATCGTCTCGACCGATGCCAGGGAACAGGCTGCCTTCATTGCTCAACGCGCCCTAGAATTGCGCGACGAAGGAATACCACTGTCAGAGGCCTGCGTCTTGTACCGCTCGCACTTCCATGCGCTGGAACTGCAAATGGAGCTCACCCGCCGCAACATTCCCTTTGTCATCACCAGCGGCATTCGCTTCTTCGAACAGGCCCATATCAAGGACGTGGCGGCCTACCTCAAGCTCATCGTCAACCCCTCCGACGAACTGGCCTTCAAACGCCTGGCCCAGATGCTTCCCGGTGTCGGCGGAAAAAGTGCAAACACCCTCTGGAACGCCTTCAGTGCCCGGTTTCTTCCGACGTCAGAATCCACGCCAGAGTTCGAGGTGTCGGACAACGACGGTGCACTACCAGCAATTCGGCCCATCGCTCCCGAGCTCAGCGCTATCAGCCGTTCCGTTCCCAAGAAAGCCGCGGTGGCCTGGGCTCAGTTCACCGCCACCATTGCCCAATGCGAGAGTTCGGAGCGTCGAGGGCAACCCGGTCGCTTGATCCGGTGGGTGCTGGAGGCCGATTACGAGGACTACCTTCGCAAGACTTACGAAAACGCCCGCAACCGACTGGAAGACCTCGCTCAGCTTGCGGCCTACGCCGACTCCTTCGAAGACACCAGTCTCTTCCTTTCGGAATTGGCTCTGCAGTCCAACATCGAAGCCGAGCAAAACAAGCAACGGGAGGGAGACGACGAGGACCGACTCAAGCTCTCGACAGTCCATCAAGCCAAGGGCCTCGAGTTCCGGGCCGTGTTCATCATCATGCTCTGCGACGGTCTATTTCCGAGCGGACGCTCGGCAGAGACTGCCGACGGCGAGGAAGAGGAACGTCGGCTCTTCTACGTCGCGCTGACACGGGCCAAGGACGAACTTTACCTCTGCCGCCCCCTGCTCCGATTTATGGCGGGAGCCGGCGAGGCCTTCCAACCAGCGTCCCGTTTTCTGGGTGAATTTCCGGAGACTCTCGTCGAGGAATGGAAGATTCACGCCCCGGTCGCACCTCTGTCTCCACGAGGCCAACGCAGCAGTCCCGACCGATCTCAAGACCACGATCCCTTCCGAGATCCCGACCCCGATCCCGACCCCATCGACGACGGCGACGTGCCGTTCTGAAGAATGTCCCCGATGGAGAATCATCCCTCATCAGCAACAGCGCTCCCTTCCACTCACCCTGACCTGCCAAGACTCATGCGCCATTCCCTGACCGCTGCATCCGCCACCGATCCCACGGCCCTCTACCGCTATCGGGATGGCCTGTACGCCGAGGACTTGCTCATTCTCGCACTGGTTCGAATGGACTTTTTCACAGCACTGGCCGCAGTACCGACCGACATGGAAGGACTCTGCGCTCGGCACCAACTCCACCCGCGGCCTGCCGACGTGTTGATCACACTCTTCCGTGCCATGGGGCTCATCGAGTCGTGTGGAAATCGCTACGCAGTGACCGAAACCGCGCGGGAACATCTGGTTTCCTCCTCTCCATGGTTCCTCGGTCCCTACTACGAGTCCCTCGTCGATCGTCCCGTGGTGAAGGATCTCCTCCGAGTCCTGCAAACCGACAAACCAGCCAACTGGGGCAGTCAATCGGCCCAACCCGACTGGCACAAGGCCATGGAGAAGGCCGATTTCGCGCGCCAATTCACCCAGGCCATGGACTGTCGGGGCGTCTTTCTGGCTCGAGCCCTTGCCGAACACCTACCCATCCAGCGATCCCGTTCCTTGTTGGACATCGCCGGTGGATCGGGCATTTACGCGTGCTCGCTCTGCGCCCATTTCCCGGAACTCAAAGCCACCGTCCTAGAAAAGCCCCCGGTGGATGCGATCTGTGCTCAAGCCATCGAGGCCCGCGGATTCAGCGACCGCGTTCAGGTGGTCGCGGGTGACATGCTCTCCCAACCGTTGCCCCGTGGACACGATCTCCACCTCTACTCCAATGTGCTGCACGACTGGGACATCCCCATCGTCCGAGAACTCCTAGCTCGATCGTTCGAAGCCTTGCCCTCCGGAGGGCAACTGCTCATCCACGACGCCTTTCTCAACCGTGACAAATCCGGCCCGCTTCACGTCGCGGAATACTCGGTGATGCTCATGCACGCCACGCAGGGCCGCTGCTACGGCGTGGGTGAAATGGAAAGCTGGCTGCAAGACACCGGGTTCACCGATTGTCAGGAACTCCCCGGCGGAGCCGCCCGGAGCGGCCTGATCGCCACCAAGCCCTGAGGGACTAGGTCACTTGGCTGCCTGCCGCGTGCTCAAGCTTCTCTTGGCACGCGGCTGAAACTCCGCTTCTCGGCGCTTCTCCGAGTCCGGCCGATCACCAACTAACCGGAGCGCGCTTGCCCTGCTTGGTGATCGTCTTCTCGTCTTCCCAGACCGCCAAGCCATCTCGGGTAGCCAAGGCCATCTGGAATACATAGGTCGACTCGCGCTGATTGCCCTGACGCGTGCGGTTCTCGATAATCTTACCCGACAGCGTGTAATCCGGACGGCCCGACACCTTCTGGGTGCCAAGGAGTTGCTGTTCGCGCTTGGCTTCCGCCGCAAGAGGGTCTTCGGGGCCACCCAGGCCAGCGGTGATATCAACGACGACCTTGCCGGTTCCCAGCAGGGCCACTCGGATTTTTTTTACCAGCATGTCCGTATCAATCTGGATGCTCGTGTTATTGACGATGCGACTGATGGCCAGAACAGCCCGACCATCGGGTCCGCTGCCCTTCACACTTCCGGAGTTGATGTGCTTGGCGATCAACGAATTGATCATGGACTCGGAGGCCATGTTCCAGTCTTGGACATTGATTTCACCCACATTGCTGAGGGTTCGAGTGCTGGCCGGATCCACATAGGTGGCCTGACTGGAAGCGCATCCTCCCAGAAGTGCGGCCGTGGCGACAACGAGGACGGTGGAAACAAGAGGGCGATTCATGGACGAACAGAAGGGTTCAAACGGATGGAAAATGAGTTATCGGGCGTTTTCGTAAAGCTTCAGGCGAAAATCTCGGGCCGCGGGATTCGGGGCCACCCCGTTAATGAACAAAGACTCTTTGCCTTCGACTTGGCGAATGATGGACACGGCCGCCGGGCCTTCGATCAAATTGCCATCCTTGTCGAACCACTCCCATTTATAGGCAAACCGTTGGTACCGACCGGTGGTGTTCTGCACCTCGGCCTGCACCTTCAGAAATCCCCCGGGGCCGTCGGAAACATTTACCCCCAGGATTTGGACCTTTCGGGCCAGAGAAGCATCGGTGATTACCCGCTTTTCTGACACCAAGTTGCGCTGAAAGACCGGTTGGGCGGTCTCGGTGGTGTTGACGGTATGACACCCGGCACCCAGAAGGGCCATCAAGGTGGCGGTGGCGAGGGCTCGGACAGGATTAAAGTTCATTTGAGGCGGATCGCCGTGACCACGAGGGGTGACAGCGGACTCACGGAGCGAACGAGGATCAGGTTAGTGGATTTTGGATCGACGGCAACTTCCGCTTGCTGGGTGTTCGGAGCGGACACTCGAAGTTTGCCGTCGGCCGGGGTAGGAAACGAACAAAACTGGTACTCCTTAGGGAGTGTCGTCCACGTGCGGGTATCGGAAATATTGACAGCCGCCTGAGTGGCCGCCGTGGCCAGCATCGAAACCAACCCCGCCACCGCCCCTCCCTGCTCCTCCGCAGTCTTGTTCACGAAATAGGCCGCCGTGGCCTTGATGGTGGTGGACATGAGGGTCTTGGTGACGATGGTCGGCAATTCGTTACGAAACGCCTGCCCAATCACGCTGTCCATGCTGGCGAGCAGCACGGTGGATTCGGTGCCTGCCGACAAAGAAACAGTTAGCGGGGCAATGTAGTTGGGATTGAACTCCAACGTAGGCAACGCGACCCCGACGTAAGGCACCCGGTTGGCCCCGACGATGAAGAGCGGGATGTCGATACGGAACTGATCCCGGTGCGGTGCGCTGCCCGTCTCAAAGATCACGAACGTCCGTGGCGGTGCGGGAGCGCCATTGGCCGCCTTCTCAGCCAAGGCCAAATCGGCGTTGATGTACTTGTTAGCCCCGGACATCCCTTTGACCCGCTCAAACGACTTGCGGGCGCGTTCCAAATCGCTGGCGCCCGTGGACAACGACAGAAAATAAAGCCCATCGAGATACACCGGGAACGGATTGGCGTAGTCGGCGTAGGCCTTGAGTTGATCCAGCGCGGCGTACCTTTTCTTCATTTCACCACTGACTAAGGGATCCGACTGGGCTTTCTGGATACTCTGATAGTCGTCCGGTTTTTCGGATTTAGCGGACTGAATCTCCTTCTGATCGCGCTCGATGCGCTTGCGATTGTTGTCCACGGCATCCTGCTGCCGTTGGTAAGCGCGAAAGAGTTCTGGGCGCGCCATTTCTGGCTGACCCAACTGAAGAAAATTTAACGCCTTATACGTGCTGACGAGCACCTTGTCATAATCGCGCCCCGTGTAAGGCAAGTTTGCCTGATTCGACAACAGGGCGCCGGCCTCGCGCGAGACACTGGTCTTGGCCTTCTCATCGAAGCGAAGGATCTGCTCGTCGGCCTGCTGAAATGCAGTCTGACTCTCGGTAATTTTACCGGCCGCCCTCAGCGCCATCGCCTGCTCCAGGCGATACACCAGTGCGTCCTTACCTCCCTGAGCCTTGTCGGCCTTGCGTGTGTAATCGGCGCCAGCCGCCTCGAGGTGCCCACTATTCCAAAGACCCTTGGTTTCGGAGGTCTTCTGTTGGTAGGTCTGGCAACCGGTCAGTAGAAACACCGCAGACAACACAATCAAAACCATCCGGCCTGCTTGGAGAGAAATCATGAAATCAATTGTTTGGTAGCTTCAATAGGATGGGATGGGCGCGGTAACTTAACGCTCTGAAGTCACTTCCTCAGCAGAGCTCCCTCGCCAATACCACGATCCTCCACGATGGAAGCCTTGAGAGGTCAATGACGATCCCGATCAATTCATCTTCCGGTTTAGTAGCCAACCTTTTGAATTCCTCACCCGGTCGGTCATCGACCCGCAAGGCTGCCCTCCGAGCACTCGATATCGCGCAGATATCCGGCCCGTCTACGCGAACTGGAGCCCAAGCGGATGAAATCGCCCAAACCCACATTGAAAAAATCCAATGCACTTGCTTCATATCGCCGGAGAACTGCCCACAGAAAACATCAGGAACCCATGGATTGCGTTGGCATCCCCCACAGGTCCTGAGTTGTTGGGTTAGAGCAATTTTCTAACAAAAACGAGCACTTTCTCAGAATCACTCCAGCAAAACCCAAAACGTAAGGCGCCAACATTCATCTCCACCCAACGGAAAGAAGACTGTCCCTTATCCGGCGAGATTGCGCAGACCTCAGAACCCCCTAACCTTCGAACAATGGAACGCCTCATGACTCCTCAATCCATCCTTCGCTCTCTGGGAACCGGTTTCATTCTCACCTCTTTAATCGGTTGCGCATCCGATCCCAATCAGCCGGGAATCACCGACCCTCGCCAACCTGGTCCAGCTGTGGGACAAGCGGTCGGCGCAACGGTGGGTGCCGTGGGGGGAAATGCGGTTGGAGCAGTGGTGGGTGTCGCCGAAGGAACCGCCGCCGCCGCCAAAATGCCGTTCAATAACACTCGAAGAGTGGTACGCCAGTGGCGCCAAGAAACCACTTCCGATGGCCGTACGATTCAGGTTCCGGTGGACATTGAAGTAGACGCCTATGGTCGCCCGATTAAAGCACCAAAAGCCGTCGGAAAATAGCCTGTCACCGGACTGTCAACGCGGTTCTGAAATTCACGAAAATTGCCGGTTTGAAAACCATGGTTTTGCCATGTTCTAGGAGAGGGCTTCTCCCGGATTCTCAGCAACGTTCCGAAATTCACAGAAAGTTGCCGGTTTGAAATCCGCGATTTTGCCGCATTCTCGCATCCGTTTTCTTTGCGGATGAGCCCCAGCGTTTCTTCCTTCTTCCAGATCAGGCCGAATGCGTCCGGGACCCACCAGACTTGATAAGAATTCCCTCTGGCAACCGACAAGGTGAGGCCGGATCGATGATCCGTTGAGTTTCTGGGAACGGTGATTTTCAAACCGGCGGATTTCATCGGTTTTCACAACGTCACCGTCACCGACACAGGGCTTCAAGGTAATGGGAACTCTCGGTTGCACGGAGCGATTGGCATCAGGAGGAATGCCATCCTGAAGATCACCCCAGGAAACGTCGAGCAACCAATGAATACTCCTTATTCCTGAGCTTCTTTGATGGAAGTTTGCACTTAAACAGCAAAAAGCCGGACTCTTTTGAAGTCCGGCTTTTAAAGGTTTGGCGGCTACCTACTCTCGCGCAAGCTATACAAGCACTACCATCGGCAATGCGGTGTTTGACGGCCGAGTTCGGGATGGGATCGGGTCGGGCCACCGCTTTATGGCCACCATAAAATTGTCACCGCGGCACCAAATTGGTGACCACGTAAAAATATTTAAAACAAAGAACTGATCTATTTAGGCCCAACTTAATGGGCATAAAACTTAATTGGTCTAAACCAAGTTAAGGATCTAAAACACCTCAACAAGTTGAGATAAAAAGCCGGACTCCTGAGGAGTCCGGCTTAGGAAAGGTTCGGCGGCTACCTACTCTCGCGCAAGCTATACAAGCACTACCCTCGGCAATGCGGTGTTTGACGGCCGAGTTCGGGATGGGAT
>CAJAHH010000021.1 GCA_903939515.1 uncultured Verrucomicrobiota bacterium | reverse complement strand
GTCGGGACGCCCTCGTCCAACCCGGTGGCGGGAATGGCTAGGCTCCAGAACCCCCCAAAGGCGATGCTTCATGGCGCGTCATCCCCAGTAGCAGCGCCGTTTCGGCGAACCGCTACCCATCGGTCCGCATTGAATCCGGCCCTGCATCCAAAACTCGGAAATCGTTCCCTGACCCCTTCGCCTATCTGCGTGAATCTGCAGCTCCTGCTCTCGGGTTTTCAGGCTCAGCCGAGGATGTCCGTGACGACGTGACCGCCGACATCGGTGAGCCGAAAATCCCGTCCGGCATAGCGATAAGTGAGTTTCTCGTGATCGAGTCCGAGTAACGCCAGCAGGGTGGCGTGGAAATCGTGCATGTGGATTTTGTTTTCGGTGGCAAACCATCCGTAGTCATCCGTGGCCCCGTAGGCTGTGCCAGCCTTCACTCCCGCACCGGCGAGCCACATGGTGAAGCCTTCCGGATTGTGATCGCGTCCATCGCGTCCGCCTTGTGCGGCTGGGGTGCGTCCGAATTCGCCGCCCCAAACCACCAGCGTGTCCTTTAACAGGCCGCGCGACTTCAGATCCCGGAGCAGGCCGGCAATGGGTTGGTCAACCTCCGCCGCATTCTTGGCGTGACCCTTCCGCAGATTGCCGTGCTGATCCCATTGGACATCTCCATCGCTGTGTGTGACTTGGATAAAACGCACACCGCGTTCAGCGAAGCGGCGGGCGAGCAAACATTGACGCCCAAAATTCTCGGTCACCGGATGATCGAGACCGTAGAGTTTGCGGGTGGCGTCGCTTTCGGAAGAAATGTCCTGCGCTTCCGGCATGGCCATCTGCATGCGGAACGCGAGTTCGAAGGAATTGAGTCGTCCCTCCAGCGCAGAACTGGGGCCGGTGGCGCTCAGATGCTCCTGATTCATCTGGCCGATCAGGTCGAGTTGCACGCGCTGCTGGGCAGGGGTGAGCCGAGAATTGCGAATGTGCTGCACGGTCGCCTGGGATGCGGCGACGGTGGCGTTGCCGAGCGGGGTGCCTTGATAGGCGGCCGGAAGGAAGGCGGCGCCCCAATTGTTCACCCCGCCATGGGCGAAGGTCGGGCAGATGGTGATGAAGCCCGGCAAATTCTCGTTCTCCGTTCCCAGGCCATAGGTAATCCAGGAGCCCATGCTGGGACGGATGAAGTTATCGCTGCCCGTATGCAGCTTGAGCAGGGCGCCGCCGTGGGCGGGATTGGTGCCGTGCAGGGAGCGCAGGATGCACAGGTCATCCACACACTGCGCCACGTGGGGAAACAGTTCGCTGACCGGAAGCCCGCTTTCGCCGTAGTTTTTGAAGGACCAAGGCGATTTTAAAAGCGTGGACGTCGGCGCAAATTGAACCCGCGGTTTCTGTCCAGGATAGGGCTTGCCGTCATCGCGATCCAACAGGGGCTTGGGATCGAAGGTGTCGACCTGCGACGGTCCGCCTTTCATCAACAGAAAAATCACGCGCTTGGCCCGCGGCGCAAAATGAGACCGCTTGGGAGCCATCGGATCGACTGCTGCAGCCGTTGCGCCGGTCTGCGCGAGCAGGGCCGAGGCGGCGAGCCAGCCAAACCCCACGGCTGAAGTTTGCAGCATCCGGCGGCGCGACAGTCCCTGGGTGACGATCAAATCCGAGGCATCCATGCGGGGGATTAATGAAGATAAATGAATTCGTTGGCAGCCAGGAGACTTTGGCAAAAAGTCGTCCACGCTGCGTGTCGGGCAGACGTGGAGTCCAGTCCACTCATCGTCGAGGCGAAGGAATTGAGAAAGACTTCCGCGCGCTGCTTTTCCCGGAGGTTGGGTGGGCGTCCGTAGGCCTGGAGATAGGCCTGGTCCAAGTGTTGCGAATCCGTTGCATGCGTGGTGGTCAATATTCTCGTGGCCCAATGAGCCGCCGTCTGTTGAACCAGTTCGCTGTTCATCATCAACAAGGCCTGGGGTGCGACGACCGTGACATTGCGACTGCCATTCGGCACCGCCGGATCCGGAAAGTCGAATTGCTGGAACAGGTCGTACAGGTGGTTGCGGATGATTGGCAGATAAACAGAACGACGGGGCAGGTCGTAGGTCGTCGCATCCTTCGAGGTGTGATCGAAGACATACGCGCGATTCTTCAAGGGAATGGTCTTGCCGCCCAGACTGCGGTCGAGATTCGCGGAAACCGCCAGGAGGGCATCGCGGATTTCCTCCGCGTCCAAACGGCGCATCGGGAACGAGTGCAGCAAACGGTTCTCCGGATCGGCCGTGGGGAGTGCGGCCTCGGAAATTGCCGCCATCTGATAGGTGCTCGAGAGCATCAGCAGTCGATGCATCGCCTTGATATCCCAACCCCCGGCGACGAAGCGGCGGGCCAACCAGTCCAGAAGTTCGGGATGCGAGGGACGATTTCCAAGAAGACCGAAGTTGTCGGTGCTGGGCACGATTCCCTGGCCGAAATGCCAGTGCCAGATCCGGTTCACCAGGACGCGGGACGTGAGCGGATGTTCGGGATTCACCAGCCAGCGCGCCAATTCCAGTCGTCCGCTTTGTTGTTCATTGAAAGCCGGACGGGCTTGGGCATCAGTCATCACCTGCGGGACGCCCCGGGACACCGGATGTCCGAGCGTGAGATGACTGCCGCGGAGGTGAACAGGAAGCTCCTTCAGCAATTGGACCCGATCCTTCACTCCCATGGTCGTGGGCACTTCCGGAGCTTCACCTTCCACCTTCTTCAAGGCCGCACGGAAGGTCTCCAATTCGGCTACGGTGTTGGTGGGATAGAATTTCTCAGGACTCGCCGGCAGAATGTTGGTCTTCAACGAGAGCAGTACGACGCGGTTGGCTTCCGCCATCCTGTTCGTGAGGCCGAGTCGCTGAGCGACCAGACGCTGCTGAAAAGCTTCCTGCGCCTGCCGGTCCTCCGGGCGGGCAATCTCCGGTTCGTGCCACGTGGCCGGAGTCTTCAAGTCATCCATCGTATGGGTGCTCTTGAAGATTGCCGCCAGTGCGTAGTAATCGTCGGTGGGAATGGGATCGAACTTATGATCGTGGCAGCGCGCACAGCCGAGCGTCGTGGCCAGAAAAGTCCGGCCCAGCGTATCGATCTGTTCGTCGATCAAATCCATTTCCAGCTTCACCTTGTCGGGTTCCGCCAGAACTTTCGGGCCGATGGTGAGGAATCCCAGCGCAGTGAGACGCTCATGCTGGACGGCCAGAATTTCCGTGGCGGGCAACAAGTCGCCGGCCAACTGCTCGATCACGAACTGGTCGTAGGACTTGTTGTGGTAAAAAGCGTTGATGACGTAGTCGCGGTATCGCCAGGCGTTGCCAAAGGCGACGTTCTCGTCGAGCCCATTGGAATCTGCGTAACGGGCGACATCGAGCCAGTGCCGTCCCCAGCGTTCACCGTAGTGCGGAGATGCGAGCAATCGGTCCACGACACGGGCAAATGCCCCAGACGACGCATCCTCCAAAAAAACCTCAACGTCCTCCGGGGTCGGCGGCAGGCCCGTAAGATCGAACGTGGCGCGCCGGATGAGTGTCCATCGATCGGCCGGTGGCGCGGGAGCGAGATGCTTTTCCTCCAACCTCGCGAGGATGAACGCGTCGACGGGCGACTGAACCCAATCCGTGCGAACGACCGCCGGCGGGGTCGGATGCGCCATCGGCTGGAACGCCCAGAATTTGCGCCCATCCACCAGATCGATGACTCGTTTGTTCGAAGGCACCTGAGCGACCGGAGTACGCGGATCGGGTGCGCCCATGGCCACCCATTTCTCCAGATCCTGAATTTGCTCGCCACTCAAGGGACTCTTGGGAGGCATCTGCAGATCCTGATTTTTGTACCGGACGGCCTCGATCAAACGACTCTGGTCTGGACGCCCCGGTTCCAGCGCCGGGCCGGTATCGCCACCGCGCAGCAGACCGTCCCTCGTCTCCAGATTCAGCCCGCCCTTGAGTTTTCCGGCCGAACTGTGGCATTTGTAGCAATGATCCACCAAAATTGGCCGGATCCGTCTCTCAAAAAACTCCAATCCGGCGACGGAAGGAGACTCTGCCGCGCCGAAGCAATTCACGACGACCAAGCACACCAAACCCACCGCTCCACTCAGGGCTTGCAGCAAAGATCCACGGTGGATTGAGGCAGGCATGCGATTGAAAGATAAGACTCAACGGGCGCACTCATCAATTCATTCAGGAATCGCGAATACCCGTCGGGTGCGGGATCAGCCTGGCGCTAAGGGGAACGAGGTCATGGAACGAGGTCATGGAACGATTCCTGAATTTGACCCGGCTGTGCTTCAACCCTCATTGACCCATGCCTCGGATGGTCCACATCGAGTTTGAGGGGCCCCCTATCCTGTCATCGGTTGGCTGTCATGGGTTGGGCTAACCGGCGAAACCGGATTGTCACCTCGCCCGTCGGAAGTGATAGGGCACTGGCCTTGGAAATTCTGGATGAATGCTACGGGCGTTCCGGTTTCCGAATCCGGCGATGATTGCCCACGGGAAATCCTAATCACCTCTTCGTCGGGACGCCCTCGTCCAACCCGGTGGCGGGAATGGCTAGGCTCCAGAACCCCCCAAAGGCGATGCTTCATGGCGCGTCATCCCCAGTAGCAGCGCCGTTTCGGCGAACCGCTACCCATCGGTCCGCATTGAAT
>CAJAHH010000020.1 GCA_903939515.1 uncultured Verrucomicrobiota bacterium | reverse complement strand
TGGTCGAGCGGATTGAGCGGGCTGGCGCGGAGTGTGAGTGCTGGCTGGGTGCACAGCGTGGTGCTGGGTGCGGATGGCAAGGCTTACAGCTGGGGTGGCAATGCGGCAGGACAGCTGGGCGATGGGACCTTGGAAGAGCGGTCTGTGGCCGTGGCGGCGGTGGGTATGAGTGGGAACCTGAAGTCGGTGGTGGCCGGCGGGGAATACAGCCTGGGATTGGGCGAGGATGGAGTGGTGTATGGCTGGGGAGCCAATGAGTCCGGCCAGCTGGGCGACGGAACGAAGGTGAGCCGTCGGAGTGCGGTGGCCGGAGTGCGCGGAAAGATTCGCAACGGGTTGGTTGTGGGAAGTGTGAGTGCTGGTGGGCAGCACGCATTGATTTTGGCCAATGGTGAGCCGGCGCTGGAGGCGCCCGAGGTGTCTGCGGGGAGCCTGAGCGGGACGTATGGGAGTGCTGTGAGCGGGAAGATCGAAGCGAGTGGTCGATCGATCGTGGAGTACGCTGCGGTGGGGTTGCCTGAGGGGTTAGTATTGGACCCGACAACAGGAGCGATCACCGGCATAGCAGGTCAGGTGGGGTCCTCCTCGGTGACGGTGAGTGCGCGGAACGCCGCGGGGACTGGAACTGGGACGTTGACGATGCAGTTTGGGAAGAAGGAGCTGACGGTGAGTGGACTGAGCGTGTCGTCGAAGGAGTACGACGGAACGACCTTGGCAACGGTGAGCGGCACCCCGGTGTTGGTGGGTGTGGTAGGCACCGACGCTGTGAGCCTGACCGGGCGAATGGTAGGTCAGTTTGCGGACGTTTCTACGGGAGCTAGCAAGCTCGTGTCGGTGTCCGGCTATTTGTTGAGTGGGGCCAAGGCCGGTAACTACTCTGTGGCCTCCACACTGACGTTGACCGCGGACATTTTGCCCCGTCCGGTCTCGTTGTCTGCTGTGGCGGCCGTATCCAAGAATTACGACGGCACTGCTCTGGCTGAGCTCTCGGGTTTGAATTCCTGGGTCAATGTGTTGCTAGGAGATTCCATTAAAGCCGACGTGATCTCAGCGGGCTTTGCGCAGAGTTCTGTAGGCGCGAACATTGTTGTCAGTGCGAGTCTTCAGTTGGCCGGTGCCTCGGCTGGCAATTATCGGTTGATTGCACCGACAGGTCTTCGGGCTGACATTGTTCCTGCTCCAGTCTTGATTCAATTGGCTGGCACCCTCCAGACCTACTCCGGATCAGGGCTTCCGGTGTATGCAGTGACCGTGCCCGAGGGTGTTCCGGTGTCGCTCACCTATGACGGGCGAACCGACCTGCCTGTGGCGGCCGGGACTTATGCCATCGCGGCCCGAGCCTCGAGTGCTAATTACCTAGGAGTCTTGACAGGAGCCATGCAAATCCAGCCCAAGACGCTGCGTGGCATCGTCACTGTCCAAGACAAGCGGTTTGATGGCTCGACGCTGGCGACCGTGCTGTCCCGGGGGTTGGATGGGGTTGTTGCGGGCGATTCAGTGGCGCTGCAACTGACCGAGGCGCGCTTCAACGATCCGTTAATGGGAGTTAGTAAGACGGTGATTCCCATCGGTTCTGCTATTACGGGTGCCTCGAGTGCCAACTACCGACTGGGCGATGTCTCGGTGGTGCCGGCCGCCATCCTGAACAATTCGCCGGTGTTTGACGCCTTCCCCCGACTGGTGGCTGTGGAGGCCAAGACGATGCAGGAGCTGATCACCGCCCGTGACACGGACTTGCCTCAGCAGACGTTGTCCTACCGTCTGTTGGAGGCTCCCAACGGGGTGACCCTCACGGTGGGTGGGGTTCTTCAGTGGACGCCCAAACGTGCGGATGTGGTCGGTGAGTATCCGATTTTGGTGGAGGTCAGTGATGGCGTGGCTAGCGTCCAGAAACGCGGGGTCATTACGGTGGCGGGTACGGGCATTGACCCCATCGTCATTCCAATCGCTGACGTGTCGATCAGTGAGAACTTTCCGACGGTGCGCCCATTGACGACGCCGGATCCGGATCTCAAGGGAGCACTCACATGGTCTCTTATCCAGGGGCCTTCGGGGTTTGCGGTCAGTGGGTCGGGCCAGTGGAGTTGGCAGCCCGGGGAACGCTTGGGCGGGACGCGATGGACCATTGTGGCCGAGGCGACGGATGGTCGATTGACCAGTCGGGTAGCCTTCAATGTGCAGGTGGATGAGGATAATCAGCCGCCGACGTGGTTGCAGAATCCTCCCCCGGACGGGTTGGAGGGGCAGGAGAGGGTGTGGCAGTTGGTGGCCAGCGATGCGGATGATCCGATTCAAGTGTTGAGCTACCGCCTGGTCGAGGGTCCGGCCGGGTTGACGGTAGGCGGCAACGGTTTGGTGCGCTGGAGTCCGACCGAAGCTCAAGGGCCTAGTACCAACCGGCTCCAAGTCGCCGTCAGCGACGGACTGGTGTCTGTGACCAATTTGGTGGAGATCCGGGTGATCGAGGTCAATCAACCCCCCGTCTGGTCCGGTGACGCGACGCTGACTTTGGACGAGGGCGCGTTGCTGGAGCGTTCTGTGTTGGCTACCGATGCGGACAGGCCTGCCCAAGCACTCGTCTACACGCTGGTCAGTGGCCCGGTGGGTCTGAGTCTTTCACCCGCTGGCTTGATGCAATGGCGGCCCTCAGAGGTTCAGGGGCCTTCGACCAATGGGGTGCGCATCACCGTGAGTGATGGGGTCGAGGCTGTGACTCGCGACTACACTTTGGTGGTCCGAGAGATCAATCAGGCGCCCGTTTGGGGAGCCGAACCGGCACGGGTGACTTCCGAAGGGAGCCCTTATCAATTTCGCTTAGGAGCCAGCGACCTCGATCTTCCCGCGCAGAGCTTGGCTTACCGCCTCCTCTCTGGCCCCGTCGGCTTGAGCGTGAACGCCGATGGTCTGGTGCAGTGGTCGCCGACGGAGGCGCAGGGCCCCAGCACCAATGACGTCGTGGTGGCGGTGAGCGATGGGATTCTATCGGTGACCAATCGGGTGCGCATTCAGGTTCAAGAAATCAACGCAAAACCTGTGTGGTTCGGGAGCACCACCGTCCGATCCACCGAGGGTCAGGCTCTATCATTACAGCTCCCGGTACAGGATGCCGACCTGCCTCAGCAGGTCTTGAAATTCACCCTGGATTCAGGGCCCGTTGGGTTGCAAGTGAGCACCAATGGCCTGCTTTCTTGGACTCCCACCGAGGCTCAAGGACCCTCCACCAACCAGGTTAGTCTCCGGGTGAGTGACGGAGTGGTGGCCATTGCCTTGGAGTTTCAGGTGACGGTGGCCGAATCCAACGCGGCCCCGGTGTGGGCCACCGTGGTGGGCACCCGCCGGGTGAGCGAGGGCTCTCTCATGACCTTCACCGTTTCGGCCACCGATTCGGATTTGCCGGCCCAACCACTGACCTATCGTTTGTTGAGCGGCCCCTGGGGGTTGACCCTGTCCAACAGAGTCGTCCATTGGCGGCCCACGGAGGTTCAGGGACCCAGTACCAACCGGGTGAGGATTGGTGTGAGCGATGGGGTTGTCTCCACGCCGCTGGAGTTCGATGTCATCGTTCGCGATGCCATCGTCGGATCGCCGGGTCCTACCCTGGGGCTGTTGGTGCGTCCCGATGGTGGATTGGGATTGCGTTTGAGCGGCATCGCCGGTGGGCGTTATCGGGTTGAGCAATTGACCGTTCTGGGCGCAACGTGGGTTCCAGTGCCGGGTCTGTCCGAAGTGGTGACCGAGGGAACCAACGCCCCGACTTCGATTCAGCTTCCCGCCAATGCCGCCCCCGGGCTTTTTATCCGCCTCCGTAAGCTCTAGGGCGAATTCAGGAGTGGCAGCAGGGTGTAAGCACGGTTTTAGTCGTGCTCCCCTGGGGGATGTCAGTCTCTAAAGACGAGAAAGACGGGGTTCACCGCCTTCATGCGGTGGTGGTTGTGAATGGCCTCCACCTGCGTTTCGTTTAAGACTTGGCCCTCCGGCACCAGAAGCATCCCGGACAGGGTCTTCACTCCGGCCGCCAGCGTCATGCCGGGTTTAAGTTCAGGTAGGGCGATTTCCCGTTCCTGGCGTGGTAGTGACGCGTGGGGCAAGGCGCGGAGTAGTACTTGCACCGCCTCGGGATCGAAGCGCCAGCCACTCCCCAAGGTGAGCATCTCGACCGCCGCCACGTGAGGGGCCTGCTGTTCGGCATAGGCCACGGCCACGGCAAGGACCCGTGCGAGCCAGGGGATTTCTTTGCCTGCGAGCCGGTCTGGATAACCCCGTCCATCGAACTGCTCGTGATGTCCGCGGATGACCCGACCTACGTGCTTCAGGTTCGCTGCGAAATCGACCAACTCCTCACCGAGGATTGGGTGTTGCTCGATGATGGCCTGCTCGGTCGGACTGAGTGCCTCAGAGTGTTGCATCCACTTGTGGATGAGTCCGCGGGAGGTTCCCACCAGCCCGATGTCGTGGAGCCAAGCAGCCAACTCGAGCGTCTGGCGGTCGGTTGCGGAGAGCTTCAGGAGGTCGGCCATCGCTCGGCACAGCCCGAGCACCCGACGGGCTTGGGTGCCTAGGGTGGGATAGAACGACTGGAGCACCTTCAGGCAGAGCTGAACCGAGTGATGCAAATTAAGTTCCAGCGCCTGGTTCATTTCGGAGAGCCGCTGACGGTGATCGGCCTCGGCAGAGACGCGGGATTCCAGTGTCTTGTTGAGCGACACCAATTGATCGTTCATCGCTAGCGTGGTCGCTTGCAGGACCGTGTTGCGAACGATGAGGTCATGGCGCTGGATGGCGTTGCGCACCGTTGCCAGGAGTTCTTCGCGGATCCATGGCTTTACGACGAAGCGGTAGATCTCTCCCTTGTTGATGGCCTCGATGACCGTGTCGAGGCTGAGGACGGCGGTGATGAGAATGCGGGTGGCGTCGGGTTGGAGTTGCTTGGCTTGGGCCAGAAAATCCAGGCCAGTCATCCCCGGCATTTGATAGTCGGAAATGATGACTGAGAACGCCTCCGTCTTGAGAACTTGGAGGCCCTCCTCGGGGGATGAGCAGGCCGTGACTCCGTAGTGCTCCCGCCGCAGCGTCTCCCGCAAGGCGATGCGAACAATTTCCTCGTCATCCACGACTAGGATTCGCTTGAGAGAGGGCTCAAACAAGGCGTCGGGTGAGTTCATCGGCTGGTGTTGGGGTCGAACAATTCATCGATCTGGCGCTGGAACTCGGTCTCTTGAAGGTCTGAAGGCAGGGTGAGAGTGGCATCCTTAAGCCAGGTGCTGTGCACTTCATCTTCGTTCTTGCCGATGATCTGCAAGATGGACTTCACCGGAGGTTTGCGTTGGCGGATTTCACGCAGCAATTGACCGATGCGATCCGAAGTGTCGGCGGCCACTTGCACCAGGACCGCATCGAACTCGTAATCGAGGGAATCTAGCATCTCGAGCACTTGATTCTCCCGGCTCTCGGCGACGACGAAGAATCCGCCCCGCCGCAGGGAATCGACCGTGGTCTCCAGGGAACGTCCGGCCGCTCCCACCACCAGCAAGGTGCGCCGACGTCGCTCCTCTCCCTCTTGGACGCGATCCTGTTCAGTGAAGTCGGCCTCGGGTAGCCAAAGTCGGAAGGTGGTCCCTTGACCCTCTATCGACTCCACGGAGATGGCTCCGTGATGTTTCTCGACAAAGAGTCGGGCGTTGTAGAGGCCGAGTCCGGATCCCTTGTTCACCGGCTTGGTCGTGAAGAATGGATCGAAGATGGTTCCTAGATGGCGTTCCGGGATTCCGATTCCGTTATCGCGGATGCTCACGCAGACCGCTGGCAGTCTGGGGAAGGTTCCTTGCAGGTGAGGCAAGGCCTCTGCCTCGGTGATTCGATGGGTTGAGCTCCAGAGCTGTCCATTGTGCGGCATGGCGTCCGCTGCATTCATCACCAGGTTGAGGAAGACTTGGCGCAGTTCGACGCTATCGACGTAGACCGGCAGCGGTAGGGAGGCTAGCTGCGACTCGAAGCGGATGCGTCGAGGGAGAATCTTCCGGACTAATTCGGAGAGATCACTCACTTGTTCATTCAGGTCGGAGTAGCCGTATTCGCCAATGCGCCCCTGATGGAGGCTCAAGACCCGCCGCACCAGTGCGCTGGCCTGCATGGCGTTGCGCTTGATTAGATCTAAACTTTCCCGAAGGGGTTCATCGACGCCCTCAACGGGTTCCAACGTCTCGGCCAGCGCGTGGATGCCGGCCAGGATGTTTCCGAAATCGTGGGCCATGCCCATGGTGAGGGTGGCCAGTGTGTCCCGCCAAGCGGCCGAACTGAGGCGTCGCTCGGCGATCGTCTGCCGTGAGACATCGAGCCAGGTTCCCTCGAAACCAAGCAAAAGCCCGCTCTCGGTGCGCAGTGCCTGGCGGCGTTCTAAGATGTAGGCAACGCGACCGGTTCGCGCATGGCGGATGCGGAAATGGGTGCTCAGGCCCACCTCACTGCGGATCGCGCGGCGGATGTGGCTCTGGACCTCGTGCATGTCCGCCTCGTGGATGACATTCCAGAACACGTCGGATCGGTGCAGGAACTCTGAGAGGGGGACTCCCGTGAGTTCTTCCAAACGCGAGCTGGCGTAGTGGAAGGACATGTCACTCCGTTGATTGAAAATCACCCCGGGCCAGCGTCGCATCAGGTTGTCGACTTGCGCCTCGGCTTGCAGCAGTCGGAGACGCAGTCGCTGGTTCGCCTCGCCGCCGCGACCCGCGGTCGGCCAAGACTCCTCCTCGAGGCGAGGTCGCGGGGGGACCGAGGATTCGATGTGAGCAAAAAGTCCGCCGGGGCTGCGCCCCCCGGTGAGGCGGATCCAACCGTCAGGCTGGTCGGAAGGGCCTGGTAGTTCTTCGGTTCGAAATTCGGCCGTCGATTCGGTCCAGGCCCGAATTCCTGGTTCCCATTCCGGGCGGCGGTGGCTCAGTACTTGGCACCAGTCGCGCCCAATGAGCCCCACGGATGTTTCTTCCAACCATTCGGCCAAGGGCTCGTTCACCGAGAGGATGCGCCCTTGTGGATTCAGCACGGCCAATCCTCCGATCAACCAGCCGGAGCCGGGATGAGGAACCACTGTTTCCGTGGGCAAGGGTTGCATCTGGGAAGCGATCAGTACGAACAGCCTCAGATTAAGGCGATGTTTGCCGATTGTCAGCCATTCAGATGTTTGCCGGACCCACTTCAAGGGGAAACTCCTAGCGCAACTTTCCGGGAAGACTGGTTTTGACTGACCCACGACCACTGAATGGACTCTCCGCTGAACCAAGACTGGCTGGATGAGGTGGCCCAACGCCGTTTGACGGCCGACGAGGCTGCTCAATGGCGCCGGCAGTTGTCTGAACGTCCGTCCGAGGCGCGGCGTCTGGAAGAGGAATTGGCGCTGAATCATCTTTTGGATTCCCAGCCCAGGCCGAAAGTTTCTAGCAACTTTACTGCTCGAGTCCTTTCCGACCTCCAAGAATCTCCTGAAAAAGAGTCGTGGATTTTTCGATCATGGATTTCCCGATACTGGACTCAGAGCGTGGTCCGAGTTTCGCAAGGGTTCGGTTTTTTTTCAGGGGTAGCCGGTCGAATTTGGGCGCACTCGATCCCCATAGTTGTCGCCTTGGTTTGCGTGGCGATTCCCCTCAACTGGGGTTGGCAACGGGTTCAGGTCCATCGACATGGGACGATGGCTCGAACGGCGGCCGAGTTGTCGGTCGCTGCCGCGATGCCGGGGGTGGCTGTTCTGCAGGATTTCGAGGCGGTCCAACTTTTGGAGACTCGCTCCGCCCCCGACGATGTGACGCTCATGCAGGCCCTCCGCGAGGACGTTCCATGAGACTGCCCAAAGAGGTTCTATGAGGTTGCTCGAGGAGATTCTGTTGCAGAGGCCCAAGGGGGTTCTCGTTCAGTTGTCTTTGGGCAACACACCCTTCAGACCACTCTTGCCACTCTTGCGAATTGGAGGTCTTTGGGGGATCGGTTTTCTGGTCGTGGCTTCGGCGGGGGGGCCTGTGGCACTGGGGCAGTCTTTAGATTCTCAATCCAATTCTGGGCAGTCCGTTGTTCAGCAGGTTGTTCAGCAGGTTTTTCAGCAAGGTGTTCAACAATCAGTGCGTCCTCAGACCACTCGTGAGATAAACAGCGCTCCTTCGGTTCCGCGTCCTTTGGGGGTATCGAAAACACCTCAGGTTCGATCGGGTCCACCCCTGCCTCAACAGGCCACCTTGCCTCCGGTGCCCAAGGTTCGCACCCCCACCGATCGTTTTCGGGAACTCTTGGCCGCCAACCTAGAACAACGGGAGACCTTGTTGTCGCGAAAGACTCCCGCGGCCCGGACGCTCATCGAGGCCAAGCTTCGGGAGTTCGGGGCTCTCCGCCCGGACGAGCGCGAGATTCGTCTGCGTTTGGCTCAGTTTCAGGATTCCTTGCGAACCCTGCTGCCAATGCCCCCGACAGAGCGGGGCCCCTTGATGGCCGTGGTGCCTGAGGAAGACCTTCCCTGGATCGAGGAGCGCTTGGCTGCCTGGGATTTGCTCCCCGAGGCCGAGCGGCGCGATGTTCTCGAAAGTGAGCGACGCCTGTCGTGGTTCGTCCGCCAAGCTGAGGTGTCCTCCGATCGCCAGCGCGTCGAAGCCTATATGGCCACTCTCACACCGTCCGCCCAGAAGGTGGCCCGTGAGCAAATGGAGAGATGGTTGGCTTTGCCTTTGGCCGAACGGAGCAGGAAGGCAGCCGCTTTTTCGCGGTTCTTTGACCTCACGGTCGACGAGCGTCAGGCCGCCTTGGGTACCCTATCTCAAACCGAGCGCCATCAAATGGAACAGGCCTTGAGCGACTTTGCCGCCCTGACGCCCGATGCTCGAGAGCGGTGTGTGCGTGGGTTCCAGAAATTCGAGGCCTTGAGCCCTGCCGACCGAGAGCAGTTCCTGCGGAGGGCGGAGCGCTGGAAGGCCATGAGTCCCAATGATCGCGCTGCCTGGCGTCGGTTGGTCGAAAAAGCCCTTACTTCGCCACGGAAGCCGCCGTTTCCCGCCGAAGAGACGATGCTGGCTTCTCCTCCCCGCTGACCCCTGGGTGGCCGAAAAACCCAACCTCACCCAAGCACCTCCGAGGTAGGGCGATTTCTCCGAAAGCGCCACGTCCGCAGACACGGACAGCCGCAGAGATCGGACTGCCGCAGACACGGACCACTCGGAAATCGCTCCCTATCTCGGAGGTCCTCGGGCCACATCTGGGGGTTGTTAGAAGGTCCTCGGACGGCCTCTGAGTGGCCGAAAACCCCCAACCTCACCCAAGCACCTCCGAGGTAGGGCGATTTCTCCGAAAGCGCCACGTCCGCAGACACGGACAGCCATTCCCTGAACGGGTTCTCGCGTTCGATGCCGCCACGGAATACCGCAATTGGATTGCGGTTTTCCTCGGACTGGAGTCGGGTTCAGCACCATGGAAGATGAACCTCCATCCTCCGCCGTAAAACCGCCGTTACTGCCTGGATATTCCGGACAAGAGCGGCCTCCGGTGACGGTGGTACCGCCCCCAAAGAAGAAGGGTTTTTGGGGTACGATCGCCCTGCTGGCGGCCACCGTGTTTCAGTTCGGCTCGAAGCTCTTGCTTCTCATGCCGTTCCTGAAGTTTCTTCCGGTTTTTCTCAAGACGGGCGGAACGATGATCCTGAGCGTGGGAGCCTATGCCCTCTTGTGGGGGTGGAAGTTTGCTTTGGGTTTTGTGGTTCTCATTTTTGTTCATGAATTGGGCCATCTGGTGGCCGCCCGAAGTCAGGGGCTCCGGGTCGGGGCGCCGGTTTTCATTCCCTTTATGGGTGCTTTCATTGCGCTCAAGGACGCCCCTCGGAATGCGTGGATCGAGGCTGTGGTGGGCATCGGTGGGCCTATTTTTGGAACGATCGGCGCGGGTACCTGCTACATGATCCACGTGGCCACGGGCGATCCCTTTTGGTCGGCCCTGGCCTACTCGGGCTTCACGCTCAACTTGTTCAACATGGCTCCGGTTGGTTTCTTGGATGGAGGCCGGATTGTCACTGCGCTGTCTCCTTGGCTGTGGGTGGCGGGCTATGCCCTAATGACCGCCTACCTGGTTTATGAGGCGATGACGCGGGGCTGGATTAGCCCGATTCTACTCATGGTGCTGGTCATGGGTTTGCCTCGATTGTTCTCCCTCTTCCGGGCGCGAGATGAGGAGTCGCGGCGTTTCTTTGAAGTGGAGCCTCAGCAACGTTGGACGATTGGCATCGCCTACTTTGGCTTAATCGCGCTGCTGGCCTTGGGAATGACCCTCAGTCATGTGCCCTCCTGAGCGCACTGAAAAAGAGGGCTCCTGGAAAAGCCTGCCCGTCACCCGGGGTTGCTTTGTCTGTGGGATCGATAATCCCGTCGGGCTTGGGTTGACCCTTCTCAGCGATGGTCGCGGCGTGGAGGTATTGGTTCAGTTCCGTGATGAACACTGTGGGTTCACCGGCGTGGTGCATGGCGGGTTGATCTCCACGGTGTTGGATGAGGTCATGGCCTGGGTCATTGGTGTGAATACTCGCTCGTTCGCCTTTGCGGCCGAGTTGAACGTGCGGTTCCTGCGATCGGTGTCCCCCGGAGTCCCGCTGAAGGTCCGTGCTGAACTGACGGCCAATCGTCGGGGGCGACTTTTCCTGACACGCGGGGATGTCTTGGGGCCCGATGGTGTTGTTTATGCCGAGGCCACCGGCAAGTTTCTGCCCATTCCTCTGGAACGGCAGTCAGCGATGCTGGCGGACTTTGTGGGGGACCCGTCGCCCTGGATTACGAAGCCGGCGGTCGGATCGGCGCTTGGGGTGCAAGATTCCAACAGCGTCACCCCCGGCAACGATCAATGACGGCGGGCAGCAGACGTTCGACCCGGGCTACTTCCTCTTCGGTGGATTCTCGGCCGAGCGAGAAACGGACTAGGGCTTTGGCGCGAGACTCGGGCACGCCCATGGCCCGGAGCACATGGCTCGGTTCGACAGATCCGGCCGTGCACGCGGAACCGCTGGAGGCGCAAACGCCCTCCAAATCCAGGTTGGCCAAGAGGGAGATGCTGTCGGTGCCTTCGACCGAGAAAGCCAGGGTATTGGGCAGGCGATTTTCTGGGCATCCGTGGCGTTCGACGCCTGGAAGGGAAGTCACGGTCCGGGCCAGACGTTCGGTCCAGCCCCTTAATAGGTCCGTCGGGAAAACCGGTTGAAGGACGAGGGTTTCGAAGGCGCTCACCAGACCGGCTACGGCTGTTAAGTTCTCGGTACCACCGCGTCGTTCGTTTTCTTGGGCTCCGCCATGTTGCGTGGGATGTGGGAGCAGGGGAGAGCGGATGAACAGCGCGCCGGCCCCTTTGGGTCCGTGGAATTTGTGGGCGCAGACGGATACTAAGTCGGCTTCGAATTGGTTGATGCGCTCGAAGGGCAGTTTTCCGAAGGCTTGGACGGCGTCGGTGTGAAAGATCACGCCCCGTTCGCGGCACAAGCGCCCAATCTCGGCCACAGGTTGAAGGGTGCCGGTCTCGTTGTTGGCAGCCATGACCGAGACCAGTGCGGTGTCGGGGCGAAGGGCTTGGGCCACGGCCTCGGGAGAGATGCGGCCGTGGTGATCGACTGGCAACAGTGTGAGGGTGAACCCTTCGTGGGTTTCGAGGTGTTTTAACGCATGCAGCACCGCGTGATGCTCCACGGGCGAGGCCACCAGGTGGCGGCGTCCCTGGGCCCCTCCGAGGCGGGCTGTTCCTAACACGGCCAGGTTGTTGGATTCGGTTCCGCCGCTGGTGAAAATCACTTCGCTAGGCCTGCATTTCCAGGCCCCTGCCAATCGGTAGCGGAATTCGTCGAGGGCTGCTCGGGCTTGGCGTCCGACGGCGTGGACGCTGGAGGGGTTGCCCCAGACGTTCTCTAGGTACGGTTCCATCGCCTGCCGGACGTGAGGGTCCAGAGGCGTGGTGGCGTTGTAGTCCCAATAGATGGGATTCACTCGGGTGAGAAAGGGGCGATGGGGAGTTTTGCGCGGCCGGGCCGCGAATTCTCAGAAGGTGCGGATCTTGATGTTGCGGAACCAAACGTCATCGCCGTGATCTTGCAGGCAAATGTGGCCGCTCGAATTTTTGCCGAAGCCGGGCATGCCCTTGAATTTGGATTCGGAGATGAGCTTCTGGGTCTCGGAGCCGCCCCATTGGTACTCGACGACTTTCTTTTTGTTGAGCCAGTGCTCGGCATGATTGCCTTTGACTACAATGCGGGCCTTGTTCCATTCGCCCACGGGCTTGAGTTCTTTCTCGGCGTTGCACGCAATGAGTGCATAGAGCGCGGCGGCGCTGGTCTTGGGGTTCTTGCCGTCGCCGTGCTTGGAGTCGTCGAGGACTTGGTATTCAGGGCCTGTTTCGTAGGAGGCGTTGTGGTCTTCGGTCACGCGATAAATGACGCCACTGTTGGCTCCGGGGGAAACTTTCCATTCAAACCGCAGTTCGAAATCACTGAACTTGTCGAGGGTGATGAGGTCGCCGCCGCCTTCGCCGGCCACGTGCCGCAGGGTTCCGTTTTCGACGCGCCAACCTTTGGCGGGGAACGAGGTCGCTTTGTAGCCGCGCCACTGGGAGGTGTCTTTGCCGTCGAAGAGTTGCTTCCACCCTTCCTTGTCGGACTTCTTGTCTTTCTTGTCGGCTGCCAAGGCGGGTGTGGAGAGGAGGACTGTCGCCAGGGCGGCGGACATCACGGAGAGGAGCACGCGTTTCATGGTTTGCTGGAATACAACGGTGCGTCGCCGATGACTTGTCGGCAAGTACCGTTGCTAGTGCCGGAATCAGAAAAGGGTTTCCAAGGGCCTTTGGAAGGATGGGAAGGGACAGGCTGTTTTGGTTGATGGGTTGGGGCAGGGTGCGCTGGTGGGTGGGGTTCGCGGGAAGGGTCTGCGTTCGCAGGGAACGTGGGACGTTCCAATGCTCACTTCGCCCCGTCCCGCTGCGACTCGTGGTGGGCTGGGAGGGACAGGCTGTTTTGGTTGATGGGTCGGGGCTGGGGTGATGGGCAAAACCTGCCGTTGGGAGGACAAGATCGGGGCAGTCGGCGACGCTGGGAATTCTCAGAGTGTGGGTGCCGTGCCTACGATAGAATTGGCTGAAACAACACGTACCCACCAGGATCGGGCTGTCTCTGACTCAGAGGTCGAGGCCTGCTCGCACTGCGGGCTGCCTTGCGGCGAGTCTGCCTTGTTCCGAGGGGATTGGTGTTTCTGCTGCGCCGGGTGTCAGGTTGTCTTCGAGTTGCTCCGCGAGGAGGGTTTGGATGAGTTCTATCGGCTGGGAGGGGCTCAGGGAGTTCGTGGGGGTGGGGCGGAGGAGCAGGGGAGGTTCTCTTTTGTCGACGCTTCGGAGGTGCGGGCTGCTTTGGTGGATTATTCCGATGAACGACGGACTCGGGTGACTTTCCGGGTTCCGGCCATCCACTGTGTGGCCTGTGTGTGGCTCTTGGAGCACGTGTTCCGCCTGCGCTCCGGGATCGGCGACTCTTCGGTCAACTTCCTGCGTCGGGAGGTGACCTTGACTTTCGATCCCTCGGTTCTTCAGCTCAGTCAGGTGGTGTCGCTGTTGGCGTCCCTAGGGTATGAGCCCGATCTTCGTGCGTCCGATCTGGACTGCTCCGCGGCTCGACCGGTTTCGCGGCGGTTGTGGCTACAGTTGGGTGTCGCTGGCTTCGCCTTCGGCAACACCATGCTGCTGAGTCTGGCGATGTACTTGGGTCTCGATAGTGTCAGCGGCCCGGCCTTCCGGCATCTGGCGGGCTGGATTAGCTTCATCCTGTCACTGCCGGTGGTGATCTATAGCGCTTGGGACTATTATCAGGCGGCTTGGACAGGTTTTCGCCAGCGGGTTCCGGTCATTGAGATTCCGATCGCGCTGGGGATTCTTGCTCTCTTGGGTCAGAGCATGTTCGAGGTGTTCTCCCGGCGGGGCGATGGCTATTTCGACTCCCTGGCTGGTCTCCTGTTCTTTCTGCTGTGTGGACGGCTTTTCCAGCAGAAGACGTATGACCGGTTGGTGTTCGACCGCGATTATCGAGCGTTTTTTCCGTTGGCGGTCACTCGTTCAGGGGTGCGGGGTGAGGAGAGGGTGGCGGTGGCTCAATTGTCCGTGGGTGATCGCCTCATCCTGCGCCATGGTGAGCTGGTTCCAGCCGATTCTCGCCTGCTCTGTGGTGAGGCACGGATTGATTATGCCTTCGTGACCGGTGAATCGCAGCCGGAGTCCTGCCCGGTGGGTGGGGAACTCTTCGCCGGCGGCCGACAAACGACGGGTCGCATCGAGGTGGAGATTCTGAAGCCGGTCTCCCAGGGCTACCTCACTTCGCTGTGGAATCAGGAAGCTTTCCAAAAAGTCCGCTCGGTGACTCCCGTAGACCGCATCACTCAGGCCTACAGCCGACGATTTTCTCTGTTACTTCTGGTGATCGCCAGTGTCGCTGCGGGCGCATGGTGGGCCTTGGGCGATGGCTCTCGTGCCGTGCAGGCGCTGGTTTCAGTGCTGATTGTAGCCTGTCCCTGTGCGTTGGCTCTGGCATCACCCTTCACTTTGGGAACGGCCCAGAGAGTTTTGGGGCGATTGGGGGTTTACCTGAAGAATCCGTTCGTTCTGGAAACCTTGGCGCGGGTGGATTACGTGGTCCTAGATAAGACCGGAACCTTAACGCAAACGGGTACGGCTGCAGTTCGTTGGGAAGGGGAGGTTCTCGATTCGTTGAACAGTTGCCGGATTCGTTCGCTGAGCGCCCAATCTAATCATCCGTTGTCCGTTCGGGTTCGCGATTTCTTCGATAATCAGGGGTGCTTGGGGATCGAGGCGGTTTCTCGCTTCGTCGAGACCCCGGGTCTGGGGATCTCCGGGATAGTGCAGGGTGTTCCGGTCGTGGTGGGTTCGCTCGAGCACCTTCGCTATTCCGGTGTGGACTGGGTGAATGAGCCCCACAAGACCTCAGTGGTGGACTCGGCCGGAAGCCGGGTACATGTGGCGTTGGGTGGTTGTTATTTCGGTTTTTTTGTGGCGGAGCCTCCGCTGCGTCCGGGGATCGAGGGGATGCTCAGAGGGCTTGAAACCCGTGCTGAGTTGGCCTTGCTCAGTGGGGATAACGCCTCTGAGTCGGATCGATTCCGAGCCCTGTTCGGGGCGTCTGCGACGTTGCGTTTCCATCAAAGTCCGTCGCAGAAATTGGAGTTCGTTCGCCAGTGCCAGACGGAGGGCGGACGGACGGTGCTCATGGTTGGCGACGGGTTGAATGACGCCGGAGCCCTGCAGCAGGCGGACGTGGGCGTGGCAGTCGTGGAGGAGGCGGGAGCCTTCTCGCCGGCCAGTGACCTTATCCTGGCTGCGCATCGGGTTCCGGATTTAGCCCGCATCTTGGGCTTTGCCAATGCCTCGGTCCGTTGGGTGCATTGGGGGTTCCTCATTTCGGGCCTCTACAATGTCGTCGGCATTTCCATCGCGGCTTCCGGTCGGCTCTCGCCGTTGGTTTGCGCGGTGTTGATGCCCCTGAGCTCCCTCTCTGTGGTGGCCTTCTCAGTGCTGGGCATCGAAGGGCTGGGACGTCGTTGGTTTCCGACCTCTTCGAGGACCCGCTCATGAGTGTACTGATGTTGCTCATCCCATTGAGCGTTCTGATTGCGGCCTGTTTTCTGGTGGCCTTCTTCTGGGCCGTTCGGTCCGGGCAGTACGAGGACACCTGCACGCCCGCGCTCAGGATTCTTATGGATGATCCGCCGCCCCTCAGGGCTCTGCGGGTTGCAAAACATGAGAATGTCTCGGCAATCGAGGGGGAGCCTCTCAGGACTCCAAAATCCAAGAATCAAACTGCTTTGGATGCATCGCTTCGAAAGTCCCAGGTGCCTCCGGTCTGAGACCTCGAGTGAGGGTTCACTGTTTTTCCATGAATCAGGACACATTCCGCTACGACAACCGAATCGTTCGCGCATTCGCCATCGCTACCGTCATCTGGGGCTTGGTCGGCTTTCTGGCCGGTCTGCTCATCGCCTGCCAGTTGTTCTTACCCGATCTGAACTTCAACCTTCAGTACACGACCTTTGGCCGGCTGCGGCCGCTTCACACCAATGCCGTAATCTTCGCCTTCGTGGGCAACGGGATGTTCATGGGCATCTACTATTCTCTGCAGCGGCTCTGCAAGGCGCGGATGTTCAGCGACGGTTTGGGGTGGTTTCATTTCTGGGGTTGGCAGGCCATCCTCGTCGCCGCGGCCATCACGCTGCCCCTGGGTCTGACCTCGAGCAAAGAGTACGCCGAGCTGGAATGGCCCATCGACATCGCCATCGCGGTGGTCTGGGTCGCCTTCACGGTCAACCTCATGGGCACCATCGTGAAGCGCCGTGAGAAGCACCTTTATGTCGCTATCTGGTTCTACATTGCGACGGCGGTGACGGTTGCTCTCTTGCACATTGGTAACTCGCTGGCGGTGCCAGCGGGTCTCTTCAAAAGCTATTCGATTTACGCCGGCGTCCAAGACGCGCTGGTGCAGTGGTGGTACGGCCATAACGCAGTGGCCTTCTTCCTGACCACTCCCTACCTGGGCCTGATGTACTACTTCTTGCCCAAGGCTGCTCAGCGGCCGGTGTTCTCCTACCGCCTGTCGATCATCCATTTTTGGGGCCTCATCTTCATCTACATCTGGGCCGGGCCGCACCACCTGCTCTACACCGCTCTGCCGGACTGGGCGCAGTCGCTCGGTATGGTGTTTTCGGTGATGCTCGTGGCGCCCTCGTGGGGAGGGATGCTCAACGGCCTGCTCACGCTGCGCGGCGCTTGGGATCGCGTGCGCCAAGACCCAATGCTCAAGTTCATGGTGGTGGCGCTGACCGCCTATGGCATGGCCACGTTGGAGGGTCCGCTGCTCTCGATTAAGAGCGTCAACGCGTTGTCCCACTACACCGACTGGACCATCGCCCACGTCCACACGGGAGCCCTCGGGTGGAACGGGTTCTTCACCTTTTCCATGCTCTACTGGTTATTCCCTCGGCTGTACCGCACCGAGCTTTACTCGGTGAAGCTGGCCAACTGGCACTTCTGGGTCGCCCTCTTGGGCATGATGTTCTACGCGGTACCGATGTATTGGAGCGGCGTCACGCAGGGACTGATGTGGAAGCAGTTTACCGCGGACGGATTCCTTCAGTACCCGAACTTCTTGGAGACTGTGCTCCAGCTCTTCCCTATGTACCGCCTCCGCGCCATTGGGGGCACGCTATACATCATTGGGGCCTTTATCATGGCCTACAATTTGTGGAAGACCGCTCAGGCGGGATCCTTCGAGGAAGAATCCGAGGTGGTTGTGGCGGCGAAAACTCCTTCTGAATCGGTGGCGGGCACGCCGGGCAAATTCGCTTGGGGACATCGATGGCTGGAGGCTCGCCCCTTGACCATGACCGCGCTGGCCTTCGTGGCGGTGCTGGTGGGTGGTTTGGTGGAAATCGTTCCTATGTATTTGGTGAAGGAGAATGTTCCCACGATCACCGGAGTTCGCCCCTACACGCCCCTCGAAGTCATGGGACGAGATCTCTACATCCGGGAAGGCTGTGTTGGATGCCATTCCCAGATGGTCCGACCGTTCCGATCCGAGACTGAACGCTACGGCGAGTATTCCAAGGCCGGCGAGTTCGTGTACGACCACCCATTTCTCTGGGGCTCCAAGCGCACCGGTCCGGACTTGCACCGCGTTGGCGGCAAGTACCCGGATGCGTGGCACTTCAACCACATGGACAACCCTCAAAGCACGTCACCCGGGTCCATGATGCCGCGCTACTCGTGGCTTCTGGAACAGAAGATCGACACTGCCGCCGTCGGGCCCCGCATCGCTGCCTTGCGCTCGGTAGGGGTTCCTTATCCGGCGGGCTATGAAACCCAGGCGGTGGTAGATCTCAAAAAGCAGGCGGCCGTCATCGTGGTGAGTCTCAAAACGGCACGGATCGAGACTCAGCCCGATCGTGAGATCATTGCCCTCATTGCCTACTTGCAGCGCTTGGGTACGGACATCAAGGCCTCGAACCCCACTGCCCCAGTGACCGACTCCCTTCTGCCATGATTAAGAACATCCTCACCCACACCGGGGGCATTGCCCTGTATGGCATCGTCTCGATTTGTCTGTTCTTCGCCGTGTTTGCCGCCGCGGTCCTTTGGACTCTGGCCCAGCGGGCGAGCCATGTCCGCCACATGGGCGAACTTCCGCTGAACGACGGCGAGATTCACCCCTTCTCACCCTCCGCTTCCAAGAACCATGAATAAGGAACCGAACGATCCACTCCTCATGGATCACGAGGCCGACGGCATTCGTGAACTCGATAACAACCTCCCGCGATGGTGGGTCTGGTTGTTCGTTCTCTGCACGGTCTTTGCCGTCGGGTACATCGTGTATTACCACGTGCTGCGACTCGGCTCGTTGCAGGCGGCTGAATATCAGGCTGAGGCGGCCCAAGGCGATGCTTTGAAAAATGCTGCGTTGGCGCGATTTGAATCCGATTTGGCGACGTTGAAGCCAGTCTCAGACTCTTTGGTCTTGGAGCAGGGCAAGCAGTTCTTCGCTAACCTCTGTGCGCCGTGCCATCGGGCTGATGGCGGTGGGCTAGTGGGTCCCAATTTGTGCGATCTGGATTGGAGCCATGGATCCAATTACGTGGACACGGTCAAGGTGATCATCAATGGCGTGGCCGAGAAGGGGATGCTCAGTTGGCGTGGGGTGCTTAAGCCGGCCGAGATCCAGGCTGTGGCCAGCTACATTTACACGCTGCGCGGCAGCAATCCTCCGGATCCCAAGCCCCCGGAGGATCCCTCGAAACCAGTAGTTCCCATGGATTTCGAGTGAAGAAGGATCCCGGGTCTATCCGAGGACTCCTCGCCATGAAAACCGTCACGGACCGGACTCCGGATCAGACTGCAGATTCGATCCCGGAATCGCTCGGTACGCTGCAGGATGTGGATTGGCGAGATTTCCGCGATCATATCGCTACGGCTGACAAGGAGGGACGCCGTCGGTGGCTCTTTCCTAAGGCTCCTTCGGGTATCTGGCATCGACGGCGTGCTGGGTTTGCCGCGTTCCTGATCGTACTGATGTTCGCCGGACCATGGATTCGCATCCAGGGCAACCCGCTCCTCTTGTTCAACGTGGTGGAGCGGCGCTTTTCTATCCTGGGCCAGATTTTCTGGCCCCAAGACTCAGGAGTATTCGCGGTGGCGATGCTGGTGTTCATCAGTGGCATCGCGGTCTTCACGGTCGCCTTCGGTCGCCTGTGGTGCGGGTGGACCTGCCCGCAAACGGTTATCATGGAGATGGTGTTTCGGAAGGTGGAATACCTCATCGATGGCGACTCGGCCGTGCAACGCGCGCTGGCGGCTGCGCCCTGGACACTGCCTAAGACGGCTCGCCGCCTCTTCAAGCATGCGGTGTTTTTCGGTCTTTCCTTCCTCGTGGCGAACACCTTGCTCGCCTACATCATCGGCAGCGAACAACTCTTAGATATCCAGTTTGATGATCCTCGGAAACATAGGGTGGGGTTGACCTTCATGATCCTGTTTTCATTGCTGTTCTATGCGATTTTTGCCCGGTTTCGGGAGCAGGCTTGTACCTTCATTTGTCCTTACGGCCGATTTCAGTCGGCACTGCTCGATGAGAATTCCTTGGTGGTCGCCTACGATCGCTCTCGGGGCGAGAAGCGGGCGGCATTGCATCACGATCAGGGGTCGGAGGCCCGGAAGTCCTCTGGCCTAGGAGACTGCGTGGATTGTCGTCAGTGCGTGGCGGTGTGTCCCACGGGTATCGACATTCGGGACGGGACGCAAATGGAGTGCGTGAATTGCACGGCGTGCATTGATGCCTGCGATTCCATCATGCACAAGGTGGGGCGTCCGAACGGGCTCATCCGCTTTGCCTCCCAAAACAATTTGGAATGCGGCGAGCCTCAGCGCTTCACCTCGCGCATGGCCCTGTACTCGGTCGTCCTGGCGGCGCTGATTGGTGTCTTCCTCTGGCTGGTGCTTTCGCGCTCACCCGTCGAGACGACCTTCCTAAGAGTCTCGGGCTCTTTGTACCAGAGTCTTCCGGACGGACGGATTCGGAATTTGTTTTCAGTGAAGATGATCAATAAGTCCCACGAGCCTCTGCCGGTGGAGGTGCGTCTCGAGAACCTCCCGGGCTCCGTCCGATTGATGGGCGCGACGAATCCGGTGGTGCCCGTGGGTCAATATTTGCAGACCTCGGCCCTGATTGATTTGGATCCGGCTCAACTAACCGGTTCGACCACAGAGCTGAAGTTGGGCGTTTACTCCAACGGGCGCTTGTTGGAGCGCGTAACGACCCAGTTTTCCAGTCCCAGAAACCTCTCTCCGAAATCCCATCCATGAAGCCCCCCCAACCGCGGATTGAACCTTGGCCCATCGGCATCGCCACCTTCTTCGCAGTACTCATTTTCGCTCTGGCTACTTGGGCTGTTGTCGCGCACCGCAACCGCGAGGAACTCGTGAGCACCGACTACTACGAGCAGGAGATGGCCTATCAGCAACAAATCAACCGGCTGAGGCGCTCCGCCGATTCGGGGGTCTCGATTGGGTATGCCCCTGTCGGGCAGGGAGGAGTGATCCGCATCGCTTGGCCGTTGGCTTCCCGGCCGGCCGATGCACAGGGCCGTGTCCGCCTTTACCGGCCATCCGAGGCTGCCCTGGATCGCGAGGTTCCCTTGTTGGTCGGTGCCGACGGCATCCAGAGTATCAATGCCGGCACCCTGAAGCCGGGCCTCTGGAAGGTTCGGGTACACTGGGGACCCGAAGTCTCCGGCTACTACGCCGAAGGTTCTGTGGTGGTTCCGCCGATGGTTGCCTGGGCTCCGGCCCCGTGAGGTGGAGAAGTTTCGACTCATGGAATTCTTCTCGGCATTGGTTCTTGGATTGGGAGGCAGCCTGCATTGTAGCGGAATGTGCGGTCCGTTGATAATGGCTCTTTTCTCCGGCACGGGCAGCGATGCCGCATCGCACCGACGTTCCCGGGTGGCTTATCACACGGGCCGACTGCTCACCTATGCCCTCATTGGCCTGGTGTTCGGCCTGCTGGGTCGCGGGTTCCAGGTGGCCGGTTGGCAGCGAGCCGTCTCAGTGGTTGCCGGTGTGCTGTTGCTGGTCGGGGGTGCCGTGGCCTCACGCCTGTCGCTCGATGCCTGGTTGGTTCGGTCGGTGAGCTGGGTGAAGGCCTTGTTTAGGTTGGGCATGGGACGTAAGACGATCGGATCCCTCATGTTTCTGGGCATGGTCAATGGGTTCCTTCCCTGTGGGCTGGTTTATGCCGCAGGAGTTTCGGCCGCCGCCTCCGGAAATCCGCTATCCGGGGCTCTCTCCATGGTGGTGTTTGGTTTGGGAACACTGCCTCTGCTGCTCGTCGTGGATCGTCTGGGGCAGCGGTTGGGTGCGACCTCGCGGGCACGGTTCCAAAAAGCCGTTCCATGGGTAGTCGCCGGAGTGGGGGTTCTCTTGATCGTCCGCGGATTGGCCTTGGGTATCCCGTATCTGAGTCCCTCATCCGAAGGAGCCTGTCCCCATTGCGAAGGCTGATTTCAAGGCTGGCTGGAATTGGCGACAGGGCGGTCCTACCGAAGGGGCTCAAATCCGATTGGACCAACCCTGGGACGCGAGGCAGAGTGTTGGTGTTGTGAACACCCCCGCCTCCTCCCTTTCTCCGGTGCACGCTGGATTTCGGATCCTTCTTTTTGGGTGGCTTTGGGTTGGGGGTATGGCCTGGGGTGCATCGACGACGAATGCCGTGGGCCGCGATCACTGGGCCTGGAAACCTCCGGTGCGACCAGAGTTGCCCGTGGTGCGTCGGGCAGATCGGATCCGATCTCCTATCGACCGGTTTATCGTCGCCCGTCTGGAGAAGAAGGGTCTTAACCTATCTCCGGAGGCCGACCGAATCACTCTCTTGCGTCGCCTCCATCTGGATCTCACCGGATTGCCGCCGACGCCATCCGAGGTGGACCGATTCCTGGCCGACAAAACGTCGGGGGCTTGGGACCGGGTCGTATCGAGTTTGCTAGCCTCCCCGCATCACGGTGAACGCTGGGGAAGACATTGGCTGGATGCGGCTCGCTATGCCGACTCCGATGGTTTCGAAAAGGATAAGCCTCGGTTTGTCTGGGCGTACCGAGATTGGGTGGTCGACGCTCTCAATCGCGACCTGCCCTATGACCAGTTTCTCATTGAGCAAATCGCCGGTGATTTGTTGCCTCAGGCGACCGATTCCAGCCGCGTGGCCACTGGGTTCTTGCGCAATGCGATGTTGAATGAAGAGGGCGGGGCCGATCCCGAGCAGTTTCGCATCGATGGTTTGATCGACCGCATGGACTGCATCGGTAAGGCGGTGCTGGGCATAACCATCCAGTGCGCCCAATGCCATGACCACAAATACGATCCCATTTCGCAGGAGGAGTACTACCGCTTCTTCGCCTTCCTGAACAACGATCACGAATCGTCCGTCGTGGCCTACAGTCCTTCGCAACAGCAACAGCGCGACCAGTTGGTGCGGCAGATCCGGGAACAGGAGGAGATTCTTCGTCACACCACGGCGGACTGGCAGGTTCGCATGGCAGCCTGGGAGGCTTCGGTGCGGGGCGACCAGCCGGAGTGGACGGTGGTTCACTGTGAGCATGTCGGAGAACGAGGGGAGCGATTTTATCAATACGAAGACGGGTCGATTCGTGCTGCCAGTTACGCGCCCACTCAGTGGGCACCGCATTTCCGGGGAACCAATGGACTCACCTCCATTTCGTCGTTTCGTCTCGAGCAATTGACCGATCCTAACTTGCCTTGCCAAGGGCCCGGGCGGTCCATCCGCGGCATGGCGGCACTCAGTGAGTTCAAGGTCACCGCCACGGATCCAGAAAATCCGACCAACAAGGTCTCCGTGAAGTTCATTCAGGCGACCGCCGACTTTGCGAATGAGGCGAAATCTCTGGAGGCGGAATTTGACGACCGTTCCGATAAAAAGCGCACTTATGGCCCGGTGTCCCATGCCATCGATGGCAAGAAGGAGACCGCCTGGGGCATCGATGCGGGACCGGGGCGACGCAACCAATCCCGCAAGGCGGTCTTTGTGGCCGAAAAGCCGGTCTCTTTTCCAAAGGGGGCGATTCTCGAGTTTGAGCTCCATCAGGAACACGGTGGATGGAACTCGGATGATTTGCAGACCCACAACTTAGGGCGCTTCCGTCTTTCGGTTTCGTCGGCCACCAATGCGGTGGCGGATCCACTGCCGGCAGCCGTGCGCGAGATCGTGATGAAGACCCCGGCGGAGGGGCGGTCTCCGGCCCAAACGGGTGCGGTGTTCTCCTATTGGCGGACCACTCAGACAAACTTTACCGAGGTAAACACACGGATTGAGGCGCTGTGGAAGCAATGGCCGGAGGGGGCTCCAGCGCTGGTGTTCGCGGCGCGACAAGGGCAGGGGCCGGGAGAAAGTCGAATGACCACCCGACTGCTCCGGCGCGGGGACTGGCTGAAGCCGGATCGCGAAGTCACTCATGGGACGCCCGCGTTCCTGCATTCGTTGCCCGCCGGTGCCGATGATTCCCGCCTAACACTCGCCCGTTGGTTGGTGGATCCTCGCTCGCCCACGACCGCACGCGTAGCCGTCAATCGGCTCTGGCAGCAGTATTTTGGGGTCGGACTGGTGGAGAGCGTTGAAGACCTCGGGATGCAGTCGCCCCCGGCTTCCAATCGGGAATTGCTCGATTGGTTGGCGGTCGAGTTCATGCAGCCCTCGCAATCCGGAGTGGCTCCTTGGTCCGTCAAGCACTTGCACCGGCTCATTGTGAGTTCGGCGGCGTACCGCCAATCCAGTCGGGTGAGTCCGGTCTTGCTGGATCGGGACCCTAACAACCGGTTGTTGGCGCGAGGCCCGCGGTTTCGTGTGGAGGGTGAGATCGTTCGGGACATCGCTCTGTCCGTGTCCGGCTTGATGAATCCCACTCTCGGAGGGCGGGCGGTTTATCCTCCGGCTCCGGAGTTTCTGTTCCAGCCTCCGGCGAGCTATGGACCCAAGACTTGGCGGGTGGAAACCGGTCCAGACCGCTATCGGCGTTCGCTCTACACGTTCCGCTTCCGCAGCATTCCTAATCCGGTGCTGCAGGCGTTCGACGCGCCCAATGGGGATGCGTCCTGCGTGCGTCGACTTCGCTCCAATACACCGTTGCAGGCGCTCACTTCGCTCAATGAACCTCAGTTCGTTGAGGCAGCCCAGGCACTGGCCCGAAAGTCGGTCAATGAGGGCGGTAAGACCGATGATCAGAGGATTGTCTTCGCATTCCGACAGGTGTTGAGCCGATTGCCGCAGCCGGAAGAGTTAAAGGCGCTCCGACGTCTTCTGAATCAGCAGCGGGCGCGGATAGCCGAGGGTTGGTTGAACGCGGCCGAAATGGCTGTGGGCAAATCCGAACCGGTGACCGGGCTTCCCTCGGGTGTCACGCCGGCAACCCTCGCCGCCCACACCGCCGTGGCCCGGGCTCTTTTGAATCTCGACGAAACCATCACCAAGGAGTGACTCCCATGAACCCTCAATCCATTCTTCAGCAGGCGTTGGCTCAGCATCAGGCGCACCTCACCCGGCGGTGGTTCTTCCGGGATTGCGGTGTGGGTCTCGGCATGGCGGCCTTGCATGCGCTCCTGGGTGATTCGGCGCAGGCCGCTTCGGTGAGTCCGGGGATTGCCGGTGCTCGACCGCTGGCGGCGAAGCCGGCGGCCTTTCCGGCCAAGGCGAAACGGGTAATTTATTTATTCCAGGCCGGAGCCCCAAGCCATTTGGAGCTCTTCGACCACAAGCCGGAGTTGGCGAAGTGGAATGGAAAACTTCCCCCGGCTGAACTGCTCAAGGGGTATCGGTCGGCCTTCATTAGTCCAGACGCCAAACTGCTGGGGCCCAAGTTTCGCTTTGCCCGACACGGCCAGTCGGGTCAGGAGATTTCCGAGCTCATGCCTCATTTGGCCAAGGTGGCGGATGATATCGCTATCGTGAAGTCGATGCACACCGACGCCTTCAATCATGCCCCGGCGCAGATCTTCATGAACACGGGTTCTCAGCAATTTGGTCGCCCCAGTCTGGGGGCTTGGACGACTTACGGTCTGGGCAGTGAGAGCAGTAATCTTCCGGCTTACGTGGTGTTTTCGACCGGCAGTAAGGGGACGAGTGGAGGGGCTTCCAACTGGGGGGCGGGTTTCTTGCCCAGCGTCTACAATGGGGTTCTTTTCCGCAGCGGCGGTGATCCGGTTCTCTACTTGTCCAATCCGAAGGGTGTGGACAGCACGTCCCAGCGGCAGACGTTGGATGCCATTCAAGAACTCAACCGTCAGCGTTTGGGTCGGGTGGGCGATCCGGAGATTTCCACGCGCATCAATTCCTTCGAGATGGCCTACCAGATGCAGTCGAGTGCTCCGGAGTTGATGGATATTCGTCAGGAACCTCAGCACATCTTGGATCTCTATGGGGCGACACCTGGCAAGACCACTTATGCTACGGCCTGCCTTTTAGCTCGCCGATTGGTCGAACGGGGGACGCGGTTTGTGCAGATCTTCCACGAGGCTTGGGATCAGCACGGAAATTTGTCAGGCGATCTGAAGCGCAACTGCATGGACACGGATCGGGCTAATGCGGCTTTGATTCAAGACCTCAAGGCGCGGGGTTTGCTCGAAGACACTCTGGTGATTTGGGGAGGCGAGTTTGGTCGGACGCCGATGGTGCAAGGCGGAGATGATGGTCGTGATCATCATCCGAATTGTTTCTCGATGTGGTTGGCCGGCGGGGGTGTCCGTCCGGGCATGACGTTGGGTGAGTCGGATGATTTCGGTTTCAATGCGGCGGTGGACAAGGTTCATGTCCATGACTTGCATGCCACGGTTCTGCGCCTCTTGGGCTTCGATCATCAGAAGTTGACTCACCGTTTCCAGGGGCGCGATTTCCGTCTGACCGATGTGTTCGGAGATGTGGTCCATAAGCTCATCGCTTGAGGTCTGTGGATGAGGTTTCTCCCCGTGACGTGAAAGAGGGGTGTTTGTGTTTTTTGGGATGGGTTGCTGGGCGGTGGCTCCGCTGCCGCCTCAAGACACGAGCTCGAGCTCGCGCTGTTGTCGGGATTGGTCAACAGGCCTAAAGGGTGACGTAGATAGTTTGATGCAAATTAATCCGTCTCTGGCGTGCCTTGGGCGAGTGGTGTAGAGAGTTTCTATTCCACATGAAGACAAACGTTGCACGCGGTGCCTTCACACTCATCGAGCTGTTGGTCGTTATTGCCATCATCGCGATTTTGGCTGGGATGCTCCTGCCGGCTCTCGCCAAGGCGAAGGTGAAGGCCAATGCCACGCGCTGTGTGGCCAACCAGAAACAACAGTATCTGGGCTATGCCATGTATTCGTCGGACAATCAGGATCTCATGCCGGCTCATGGCGACTGGGCCACGGTCGGCGGTGAGATTTGGTCAGGGACCGTGGGAGTTCCGCTTCGGGCTGCGCCAGGCAAGGCCAAGGTGAGCATCGTGCATGATGGCAATGCGTGGGAGACCAACCGTCCTCTCAATGTTTACGTCCCGGCACCGGAGGCGTTTCGCTGCCCCTCTGACAAGGGCGACAGTTACTGGGCGGCGGAGTCCAAAAAAGGGTGTTACCCCGCTTGGGGTAACAGTTACCTCGTGATGTGGGCGGTGGACTGGTTTGGGGTGAAGCACATCACCGGGAATCTGGCCTCGCCGACGGTGGCGGGTGACTCTAAGCCCATTAAGAATTCGGAAATCGCCTTGGCACCGTCGACCAAGATCCTTCAGGGCGACTGGCCGTGGCATGGAAGCCGCGATTCCGGGGATGGTCGGGTCAGCGGGGCGACCCGGGATCGGAGTATTTGGCACAACAACCGCGGCCAGCGTGGATGGAACATGACCTACGGTGATGGGCATGTGGCTCTGTTCCGCTTTCCGAAGGATTATGACGCGACGGATGTGAACCAAAAGGTGGACATCAATGGTCCTTGGTGGTGACCCCCCCCCTGTTTACCTGTTTTCGGTAAGGCAAAAAACCAGTTCCCAGCCGTAACGCACTTTCCTAGTGTGGTCTCTCAATTCGGTTCTCACGAACCGGTCTGTAACACATTTAGACTTATGCCATTGACCCACACGCGCGAATTGTTCGCGAAGGCCTTGAAGGGCAAATACGCCCTCGGTGCTTTCAACGTGAACAACATGGAGCTGCTCCAGGCCATTATCGAGGCCTGCGAAGAAGAGAAGGCTCCAGTGATGCTGCAAATCTCCAAGGGAGCCCGTGATTACGCTCATCCGGTGTACCTCAAGGGGCTGATCGACTCCGCGGTCAAGCTGTCCACCATCCCCATCGCGATCCATCTGGATCACGGTGACAGCTTCGAACTGTGCAAGCAGTGCATCGACGAGGGTTTCACCAGCGTGATGATCGACGCCTCGCATGATCCTTTCGAAAAGAATGTCGAGGTCTGCGCCAAGGTCGTTGAGTACGCCCACAAGCATAATTGCGTGGTCGAGGGCGAACTCGGCATGCTCGTCGGCGCTCAGCACGACGACGGTGAAGAGGGCGGTAGCTACTCCAAGGGCGGGGCTTACACCCACCCCGATGAAGCCGTTCAGTTCGTCAAGCTGTCCGGCGTTGACTCGCTGGCCGTTGCCATCGGCAACAGCCACGGTGCCTACAAGTTCAAGGGTGAACAGCATCTGGACCTCGAGCGCCTCAAGGCCATTAAGAAGGCGTTGCTCGAAGCCGGTATGGGTGACTACCCGCTGGTGTTGCACGGAGCCTCCTCCGTTCCTAAGGACCTTGCCCAGAAGATCAACAAGTACGGCGGCGACCTCGGCGAAGAGACGGCCGGCGTGTCCGAGGCGGACATCGAGGTGGCTCGCCGTGTGGGTTGCACCAAGGTCAACATCGACACCGATTTGCGTTTGGCCATGACCGCCGCGATCCGCGAGGTCTTGGTGACCAAGCCCAAGGAGTTCGATCCCCGCAAGTACCTCGCGCCGGCCCGCAAGGCTGTGAAGGAACTCGTGCGCCACAAGTTGCGCAATGTCCTCTGCTGCGCCGGACACGCGTTTGACTGAGAAGTAATTTTTCTCCCAGGTGTTCTCGCTCTGAAAGCCTCGAACACTAAAAACACCAACAGCCCTTCGGATCCAACGATCCAGAGGGCTGTTTTTTTGGCGCGAGGGACGGGGAATCAACGATTCAGCCCCATGGGTCCCGCGTTGCGGGACGGTTCGGTCTTGAAAATCGACGCGCCACACTTTTTGGAGCGTTTCCGGCGCCTCGATTTTCTGGGGTTGCCGATTTTTCCTGACCGGAGGGTAAAAAACCTCCTTCGCCCCGCTCGCGAGTTCCGGCATCGTGACCGAAGCCATGTCCTTGCTGGAACACCGTCAGGCCATCGATGCGTTGGACGCCGACATCGTGCGTCTGCTCAACGAGCGCACACGTCACGTGCTGGAGATCGGGGCCATTAAGACCCGCCACGGCCAGGAGATCTATGCACCGCATCGGGAGCGGGCCGTGTTCCAGAAAGTTTTCCGCCACAATCAGGGGCCGATCACCAACGAGGGCTTGCGGGCCATTTACCGCGAGATCATGTCGTGCGCCCTTTCGCTGGAGCGGAGCCTGACCATCGCGTATCTCGGGCCTGAAGCGACCTTCACCCATCAAGCCGCCTTGCGCCGCTTCGGTGCGTCGCTTGCCTATGCTCCTCAGAGGACCATCGCCGATGTGTTCAACGAGGTGTCGCGACAGCAGGCCGACTATGGCGTTGTGCCCGTTGAGAATTCCACCGAGGGCGTGGTCACCCACACGCTGGACATGTTCGTGGACAGCGACCTGAAGATCGTCTCGCAAATTGTTCTCAAGATCTCCCACTGCTTGGCCGCCAAGGGGCGCTGTGAGGATATTCGCAAACTCTACGTCCATCCGCAGACATTGGCTCAGTGTCGGGGTTGGATTCAGCGCAGTCTGCCTCAGGCCGAAGTGGTCGAGACCAGTTCGAATGCGCGTTCAGCCGAATTGGCCGCGAAGGAAAAACACGCAGCGGCCATCACCGGCGAACTGGCGGGCGAGCGATACAAGATCCCCATTCTCGAACGAGACATCCAGGACAACTCGGCCAACGCCACTCGGTTCCTGGTGCTGGGCCGCCAATGCGGTCCTAGTTCTGGAGCCGATCGTACGAGCCTGATGTTTAGTTTGCGTGATGAGGCGGGAGCATTGCATCGGGCGTTGGCTCCCTTCCGCCGCTTCCGCATTAACATGACAAAGATCGAGTCGCGGCCCTCGAAGCGGAAGGCCTGGGAGTATTTCTTCTTTGCCGACATCGACGGTCACGCCGAGGACACAAAGGTGGCTAAAGCGATCGAAATGCTGGGTCAGCACTGCAGTTTTGTGAAAATCCTCGGGTCCTATCCCAACGGGGAATAGTCACTTCTCTCAAGTCCGTCCTTTTGTCGGAGGCCCGATTCGTGGCAATTCGGCGGGGTGGAAACATTGCCCAACGGACTGCCCATCGCCGGCCAGCGGCTGCGTCTGGAAATCACTGACCTTGCCTTTGGTGGGGAAGGCGTCGGCCGAGTGGGTGAATTCGTGGTGTTTATCCCCTTCACCGCACCGGGCGATGTGGTCGAGGCCAAGCTCACCGAGGTGAAGAAGAGTTTCGGTCGGGCCGAGTTGGTGAAGATCCTCACAGCCTCCACCGAGAGGGTGACTCCGAAGTGCACTTATTTCGGTGAGTGCGGGGGGTGCCAATACCAGCACATCGACTACGCCGCCCAGCTCCGTTGGAAGTACCGGCAAATCAGCGAGCTCTTCCGGCGTGTTGGTGGGTTTGATCCGTCCGTGGTCCAACCGGTGATCCCGTGTCCGAACCCCTACCATTATCGCAACCGCGTCTTGGTTCGCAGCCAGTGGAACAAGCCGGCTCAGAAACTGAACCTGGGTTTCATACGCACCGACTGTGGCTTGGTGTGCGACATCGAGTCGTGCGTGATCGCCGAACCGGCCATCAACGAGGCCATCACACAGTGGCGACGCAATCCGCCGCCCAAGGGCGGGATCAAGACGGTCCTTCGCATGGAAGCCCCGGGCTGGGAGGTACCAGAACATTCTTTTTTCCAGAATAACTTCCTGCTGTTGCCCGAGTTGGTTCGGGTAGTGAAGGAACGACTGCGCAGTCACGGAGCCCGGCACTTGGTTGATGCTTACTGCGGGGTGGGCTTCTTTAGCCTGGAGGTGGCCGATGTCGTGGAAAGTTTTGTGGGGGTTGAATTGGATGCTCCGGCCATCCGGGCGGCCCGGCGGAATCAGGAATCCCGCGGCATTCACAATGGATCGTATGTGGCGGGCGATACCGATCAGGTTCTCCCGAGTCTTTTGGCCAAATGGGATCCCTCCCAGACCTCGGTGCTGCTCGACCCTCCTCGCGTCGGTTGTCGCCCCCCCAGCTTAGAGGTACTGCGCCGGACGGGGCCGGGCCAAATTCTCTATGTCTCGTGCCACCCCGCCACGCTGGCGCGGGATCTTAAGATTTTGTGCGCCGATGGACGCTATTTGTTGGAGACGGTTCAGCCGCTGGACATGTTTCCTCAGACCCAGCACGTAGAGTGTGTGGCGGACTTGCGCCTGGCCGGACCACTGCCCCCAGAAAGCGTCCTGTCCCCGACTCCCGCGATCGGTTAGTTTCAGCGGTCATGAGTTCCAAGACGGTGGACGATTTTCTGGACCACGTGCGTCAGAGCGCTCAAGACGGGACCCTGGTCCGGCTCAACCTCGGTGCGCCGCTGCAACCCGATGGCATTCGCAATGTGTTCATCCGGCCTGTGTCTCTCAAGGACGCGACCGTGCTCTCCTTCGTGTATCGCCATCCGACGCGGGATGTGACCAAGAATTTCTCGCACAGTGAGGCGATCGAGTTGTTGCGCGACCTTCTGGGTCAGCAATTTCTCAATGCCTTCCTGTCGACAACGATCAGCACGGTTCAGCTCACCTTCCGCAAGGGGCGGCCGACTCGAATGCTGTTGGGCAAGCCCGAAGTCACTGAAGTGCCCGATACGGCCCACGATCGGGCTAAGGAGCGACCGGTCCCGGGTCATTCGGTCTGGCTCAAGGAGTTGGGTGTCACCGCAGCCGATGGCTCGATCAAGGCCGGGATGGAGGCCAAGTTCCGGCAAATTAATCGGTTTGTTGAGGTGCTTCAGCCGCTATTGGTCGGGGCTCACCTAGATCCGACCGTTCCGTTGCACCTGGTGGACATGGGGTGTGGCAAAGCCTATTTGACCTTCGCGGCTTATGAGCACCTGACTAAAACCCGCACCGGAACGGTCACGGCCTTGGGTGTCGAGGTGCGCTCGGGTCTCGTCGAGCAGGGGCGGGCCGTGGCCGGCCGTTGCGGATTCACCCGGTTGAAGTTCGAGGCCGGCGACATCGCCTCAAGTCGTCTTGAGTCCGCTTCGGTAGTGATGGCCTTGCACGCCTGCGACACCGCGACCGACGAGGCGTTGGCCAAGGGGGTGCAGTCTGAAGCGGCGCTGTTGTTGGTCTCGCCGTGCTGCCATCGTGAGGTTCGGCCCCAATTGTCGGTGTCTGCGCCGCTGGCCGGCTCGCTGCGTCACGGAATTTTTCGGGAGCGTCATGCAGAATTCGCGACGGACGCGCTGAGGGCCTTGCTGCTCGAGTGGGCTGGTTACGAGACCCGGGTCTTCGAGTTTATTTCGACCGAGCACACCGGCAAAAATCTGATGATTGCGGCCATCCGTCGTAAGACCCCTCTGGGTGACACCGAGGCTCGTGCTCGAGCCGTGTCCGACTTCGCCGCCTTTCACGGAATTATCCGTCAGCGTCTGGCGGAGCGATTGGGCTTTGAGTTGCCCGGATTCGTGGCCCCGGTTTCAGTGGCCCCGGTTTCATCCGAAACCCCGACGGAGTCATGACCTGGGAGGAAGTGGACTGGGCTTCTCTGGAACGACTTCGAGCGTTGTTCCTGCGCTCGGAGCCTGTGCGTGAGCCCTACTGGCGCTCCGTGTCGGACCTCGCGAGCTACGACTTTACCTATGCTCAACGGATCGCCTGGAAGTGGGGGGCGGCCTTGTCTGAGTTGCTGCGTCTGGGTTGGGCCCCGCCGTCGGGTTCCTTGCTGGACTGGGGATGCGGCAGCGGTGTGGCCTCGCGTTGCGTGGTCGATGCCTTTGGGTCGGCCACCTTCTCCGAGGTTCGCCTCCACGACCGTTCCGCCCTGGCCATGCAATTTGCCGCGCGCAGGGCCCGGGAGCGCTTCCCGGGTCTTCGAGCAGAGCCTGATTCATCCGGGGCAGACTCCTGCACCACACTGGTGATCAGTCATGTGCTCAATGAATTGCATCGGGACGATTTGCCGCGACTGATGACGGCCGTGCGAGCGGCCCAGTGCATCTTGTGGTTGGAACCCGGCACTCATGCCTGCAGTCGAGGCTTAATCACACTGCGCGAGCAGTTGCGGGAAGAATTCCACATCGTTGCTCCGTGTCCGCACCGTCAGACCTGCGGACTTCAGGTCGCCGGTCGGGAAACCGATTGGTGTCATTTTTTCGCCAAGGCCCCGACCGAGGCCTTTACTGACGGGGAGTGGGTTCAATTCGGGCGTCGAGCCGGGGTGGATTTGCGCAGTCTGCCCTACAGTTGGATGATTCTCGATCGGCGTCCCGTGGCCGAGTGGACGCCAGATCGGGCACGGGTGATCGGGCTGCCTCAGCCTTTCAAGCCATACACCCGGCTCGATGCCTGCTTCAGCGGCGGGGCAGGGGGTGAGGGGGTTGTGAAACGCCTCGAGCTTCTGAAGCGCTTGGATCCCGAGATGCATCGCCGTCTCAAGGAATCCCCGCCTCCGCCGGAGATCACCATGCCTGGGTGAATTTTACCTCGGAATCGCCCGATACACTGGGTGGCGTCCGATCGATCCCGCTGTTATTGGTCGTCACCAACGCTGCTGTCCGCCCATGCAAACATCGCCCGCCTCCGCCCCTCGGCCCCCGCACCTCTGGCAGTTCTTTCGCGCCGGAGGGTTTGATCAGGTCAAGCTCCAGACCGGAGCCGACCTCATGAACCTGGACCAGTTGGACCAGAAACTCTGGGTGGCCTTGGCCTGTCCGACCGCGGGCATCGAATTTGATACCAAGACCGCCGCGCTCATCGATACCGACGGAGACGGTCGCATCCGGGCCCAGGAACTCATCACGGCCCTTCGTTGGGCCGGATCGATGCTCAAAGACTCCGATGACCTCGTGAAGGGGCGCGACGGAGTTTCTCTCTCCGCGATCAACGACAGCATTCCGGAGGGGCGGCAGATCTTGGGTTCGGCCCGGGTCATCCTCCGACAATTGGGTAAGGCCGAGGCCGGGGTCATCACGGTTGCAGACGCCGCGGCGGCAACACAGAGCTTCGCTAACACTGTTTTCAATGGTGACGGAATCATTATCCCCGAATCCGCCGACGACACCGCAGTCCAGCAAGTGGTCCGTGAGGCGATGGTCGCCGTCGGATCGGTGATGGACCGCAGTGGGAAGCCGGGCATCGATGCAGTGAAACTCGAGGAGTTCTTCGGCGAATTAACCCGGTTCGATGCCTGGGTGAGCACCTCCGAATCCGAAGCGACGAAGATTCTTCCGGCCGGTCCGGCGACGGCCGCGGCCGCGGCGGCGATGCAGGCCGTGAAGGCCAAGATCGACGACTACTTTGGTCGCGGCCGATTGGCTGCCTTCGATGGCCGTCTTTCATCGCTGATCAACCGCACCGAGGACGATTACAAGGCTCTCTTGACCAAGGACCTGACCTTGTCGGCGCAGGAGGTCTCCGGTTTTCCCTTATCTCGAATCGTTCCTGGACAACCGCTGTCCTTGGTCGCGGGTCTCAACCCGGCTCATGCCGCCGCCATGGCCGCGTTTCGTTCGGCCTCCGTTGGGCCGCTCTTGGGAGACCGCGAGAGCCTTACCGAAGAGGAGTGGCAAACTCTTCAGAATCGCTTGACTCCTCATACCGCGTGGTTGGGGACCAAAGCGGGAATTCGTGTCGAGACTCTGGGCATTGTCCGGGTGCGGGAAATCCTTCGGGGGCCGGCCAAGACGACGATCACCGCGCTCATCGCTCGCGACCGCGAGTTGGAGGCGGAAGCGTCCGGGGTTGCTTCGGTGGAAAAACTCGTTCGCTTCCACCGCGACCTGATCGTGCTCGCCTCGAACTTCGTGAACTTCCGCGACCTCTATGACGGCGGGTCACCGGCGATCTTCCAGGCGGGCGTTCTTTACCTCGACCAGCGGTCCTGCAATCTCTGCATCACGGTGGCGGATCCGGCCAAGCACGCGGTGATGGCCAGCCTGGCCGGAGCCTACTTGGCCTACGTCGAGTGCGTGCGCAAGGCGAACAGCCAGAAGATGACCGTTGTGGCCATCTTCTCCCAGGGCGACGACGAGAACTTAATGGTGGGTCGCAACGGGGTCTTCTACGACCGCAAGGGGCTCGATTACGACGCCACCATCACCAAGATCGTGGTCAACCCCATCAGCCTCCGCCAAGCCTTCTGGCAGCCGTACAAGCGCTTCGTCCGCTGGGTGGAAGAGCAAATCGCTAAGCGGGCGGCCGAGGCGGATGCGGCGGCCAACCAAAAACTCACAGCGGCCGCGACGGCGGTGGTTAGCAAGGGGGCATCACCCGCGGTGGCGACGCCTGCGGTGAGCGCGCCACCGAAAGTGGATGTCGGCACGGTCGCGGCCCTGGGTGTGGCCTTCGGGGCCATCGGGGGCTTCTTTGCGGCGGTCGCCACTCTGGGCAAAGACCTATGGGCGCAGGGCGCCTTCGCCATGGTCGGTGCCGTCCTGGGCATCATGGTCCTCATCTCGGGTCCGTCGCTGGTGATGACCTACATCAAGCTGCGCAAGCGGAACCTGGGCCCCATTCTCGACGCCAATGGTTGGGCCGTGAACGCCAAGGCGCGGATTAATGTGCCTTTCGGTACGCGTTTGACGGCCATCGCCGAGTTACCGCCGGGTTCAACCCGCGATCTGGTGGATCCCTTTGAGGAGACCCGCCGGCCTTGGAAACTCTATCTGGCGTTGGTTGTCGTGGCCTTTCTCGGCTGGCAATGGAGCACCGACAAGCTGGAGGAGGACATCCCCGAAGTGTTGAAGCACCGCTATCACTTCCCAAAGAAGGACGTCGGAGCTAAAGCCGGCCCGGCAAAGATCGAGACCAATTCGGTGCCTAAGGCGGCCCCGGCGCCCTGAGCCAACAATTCGAATCGTTCTGGATACGTCCGACCTGAAATAAAAACGCCGACCGGTTCTACCCAGGTCGGCGTTTCAGTGTCGGAATTTAGTGTCGGGATTTCGGGCGGAGATCGCCCAGGACGTCAGTACACGCCCTCGACGATGGTCTTCTCCATCGCACCGAACGGACGCACATCACCCACGCCGTCCCAGGCGTAAGGGGGGCGCGGCGCGCGGCGGATGGTCTCGTCGCGCTCCAAGAACCGCGGCATGAAGAACTCGCGGGTCAGGGTGGTGAGTTCGACGCGGCCGAATTCGCCGTAGTTCACCACCTCATCGGTGGCGTTGGGTTTAACCACGCGCAAGACGGCTCTCGGCTGCGGCGCGTAATAGGTCACGCTGAAATTATCTTCCGGCTGCAGCGGCACGCTCGCTGCCAGACCCATGAGGGTGTTGCCGTAGGTGGGGTAGAATCCGATGCGTCCCTCGAGCAGTTCCTCGACAATGAAGCGCACTTCCTGAGGCTTCATGGAGGTGCCGCCGCAGAACACGCCGCGGATGCCCGCTTCCCACAGGTTGACCTGCTCGGCCAAGGCTTCGAGCAACTTCGGCGTGGTGAAGAGCCCGCTGACCTTGCGGTGCTTCAGAATGGTTGCGGCTTGGTCCACCACGTGAGCCATGTACTGCTTGGCCACCTCGTACTGCTTGTTCGACAAGAGCTTCTTCACGAAGCGCGGATCGAGATCGATGAAGTAGCAGGAGCTGCCCCGGACATTGGCCAGATGTTCAATGGCCAAGCGCAGGCGGCGAGGACCGGTCGGCCCCATCATCAGCCAAGCGCCCCCGCGCGGGAAGTGGGTGTCGTCGATCTTGTCGCTGAACTCGGAGTAATCGACCTTGTAGTCATTCCAACCGATGCGCTGCTTGGGCATGCCGGTAGTGCCACCGGTTTCGAAGATATTGAAGGGCTTGCCCTTGAACTCGGCCGGAACCCAAACCTCGGGTTGCAAGTCGCGTAGTGACTCGTCCTGGAAATGGGAAAATTTCAGCAAGTCTTCAAAGCAGGTGATCTCCTTGCGCGGATCCCAGTTTTTGCGGGCCCAATCCAGCCAGAAGGAGCACCCGGTGGCGGGGTTGAAGTGCCACTCGATGATCTCCAGCAGGTGCTGGTTGAGTTGAGTCTTGGCGGCGGCGACGGCTTCAGGAGCGACAGTGGGTATGGGCATAAGTGACCTCAGTTTTTGAGAGATTAGTACGCATCCGTACTTTTTAAACCCGGAAAGTGATCCGCGTTGACCGGCTCCTCGTGTTTTCCCGCGTTGCATTCAAATCGAAGCGCTGACGAGACTTCCAATCCCGCCATGTCCCCCAACACCCAACTTCCGATCCGAGTTCCCCTGATTGCTGCTCCTGTAACTCCCTTCGCCCCGGACGGAACTTTAGACTTGGGGCCTGTGGAGGCTTTGGCCGCTCGATTGGTTCAGCAGGGTGTAGACGGGGTTTTCGTCAACGGCACCACTGGCGAAAGTCACTCCCTCAGCGCGATCGAGCGCTGTCAATTGGCCGAACGCTGGATTTCCATTCTTCGGGGCACGTCTTTGCGGTGCATTATTCATGTCGGCTCCAACTGTCTTCGGGAGGCTCGCGAATTGGCGGTCCATGCTCAGAAATTCGGTGCAACGGGCATCGCCGCTCTGGCTCCGAGCTACTTCAAGCCGGCGGATGTGGAGGCTTGGGTTGAGTCCAGCGCCTTCATTGCCTCCGGGGCTCCTGGTCTGCCGTTTCATGCCTATGACCTGCCGGGCATGACCGGAATCCATTTGGCCTCGGATCGATTTCTCCTTCAGGCCACCCAGCGGATTCCCACCATGGCTGGGCTGAAGTTCAGCAATCCGGACCTGGTGCTGCTGCAGCGCTGTGTGGAGGCCTTGAGTCCGGGGCAGGAGTTGCTTTACGGGTGCGATGACTTGCTCTTGCCTGCACTCACTCTGGGAGCCACTGGAGCCGTGGGGTCGACTTACAATCTCGCGGCTCCCTTGTATCGAGCCATGCAGGCTGCGGCCGCCCGAGGAGATTGGGCGCTGGCCCGTCGTGCGCAGCGTCATTCCATCCGCCTGATTGAGATCCTTGGTCAGAACGGGTACCTGGGTTCACTCAAGACAGTTCTGTCTCATGAAGGAATCGCGGTCGGTTCGGTTCGGCTGCCCATGCGCTCTCCGGATGTGGATCAATCGCGTCAATTGCTGGATGCATGGGAGTTATGGTCCGCCGGGTTGGCTGAAATCGTGGCGGCAAAGTCTTGATTCTAAGACTTCGCCGGTTCAGGGTTGTCTCCAGATTAGCAAAATTAGGACGATCATTGTGGGTGGTTTCATCGGAATTCCCGGTTGACTTCCCTAGGTTGGTTCCTAACCTCCGGAAGAAACAAAATTCAACCTCTCACACGCGATACCATGAAAATGATCGGGATTTCTCCCCGCTTCGCCAGCCTCTGCGCGATCACCGCGATTATGGCGGGTTCCTCTCTCTCTGCCGCTGAAACGGGCAAAGCCGAGCTCACCGGAGTCAAGGGCAGCGTCAAAGTGGACGGTCAGGCTGCATTCGTGGGCGAGGCGATTAAGACAGGCCAAAAGATTGAGACCGGTGCCGGTGCTCAGGCCAACTTGTATCTTGCCGACAACGGTCCGACCGTCGTCGTTCTCCCGGATTCCTCGATTTCCTTCGACGAGCTCTCGGTTGATAAGTCCGGTGCCGAACCGGTGATCACCACCAAGATCAACCTCAAGGGGGGTACTGTGGCTGGCTACGTGAAGAAGACTTCTTCGCAGTCCTCCTACATCGTCAAGGGTTCGACCGTGACCGCTGTCATTCGTTCCTCGGAGTACCAGGTCACCGACAACGGAACGGTTGCTGTTTGGTCCGGTTGCGTAACGGTGTCTTATCGTGGCGCTTCGTACGAAGTGTGCGGCGGCCAGATGTTCGACCCCGCTGCGGCTTCTGTCGTCGCTAACACCTTACCCCGGCCCGCAGGAGCTTCTTCGGCTGTCCAGCAGTCGGCCAACGTCAGTCTGAGTCTTCCAGTGCTGTCTCTTCGCCCCAAACCGACCCCGGGTAATTACCTCCAGACGGTGGTGGTGAATAAGGATGTTGTCATCGATGGTAAGGTCGTGCTGGCAGCTGGCCAGATCGTGACACAGTCCCAGCTTGATAGTGTTCGTGCTCAGCATGGTTCTGAAAAGATCGATGTGGTGGTGGTGAGTAAGGATATCTTGGTCGATGGTAAGGTCGTGCTGGCAGCTGGCCAGACCCTGACGAAGCCTGAACTTGATAAGGCTGTCGCCGCCTATCCTGGTAAGGTCGTGACTAATCCTGGTCTTGTTGCTGTTCCGGTGGGTGGTTTACTCGTGGTGGTGAATGTTCCGGGTTATCAAAAGGGCGATATTATAGATCAAGCCACGTTCAATAAACTGTTTGCGGAAAATCCTCTTCGTGAAGATGTCAAGGTCGACAAAGTTGAACCAGCGTTCGTGGTCGGCCCGGAAGGTATCGTCCCGAAGAAGCCCGAGCTCGTCACCTCCCCGATCAAGCCGTGATGGTGATTTGACCGTATCGATCTCCCTGGTTAGAGATCCCTCTGAAAAACCCAAGGCATTCGCCTTGGGTTTTTTCGTTTGAGACCGGCAAGCGCTCCGTCTCACGCCGAGAGGGTGAGAGTTCTTGAGTGGACATGCCGTGGGGGCGCTGGACGGCGCATCGAAGTATCCCTTGTGGGGCAGCCAAGGTGTTCCATTTATCTTGGAAGGAATCTGATGAAACAGGAGGATGTGGAGTTGAATCTCTCTGGTTTCCAGAGACAGTTCAGCCATGCTTCCCATTCGCGTGCTTCAAAGCGCATTCCGGTGGATTCCGGCGATGGCGACGGTCTCGGTTGTTTCGGCCTTGGCTGCAGACCTGACCTTCAATCAGGACATTCGCCCGATCCTCTCCGATAACTGCTTTTCCTGTCACGGGTTGGATGCCAAGAAGCGTAAAGCGGGTTTGCGCCTAGATGTTGCAGAGGGAGCCTTTACGCCCAACAAAGAGGGCCGAGTGGCCATTCGGCCTGGCGACCTGAAGGCCAGTGGACTCTGGCAGCGTCTCGAGACGAACGATCCAGACTCGATCATGCCGCCGCCGGAATCCCACAAGACGATTAGCGCCGCCCAGAAAGATCTTTTGCGCCGGTGGATTCAACAGGGCGCTCCCTACCAGAAACATTGGGCTTTTGAACTGCCCCGCAAGGTTCAGCCTCCGTTGGTGGCGGACAAAGCCTTCGGTCCTATTGATGTTTTTCTGGCGGACCGCCGGCGGCGCGAGGGCGTGTCTCCGGGGCCCGAGGCGGATCGATCGACGTTATTGCGCCGCCTGAGCATGGACCTCCGGGGGCTCCCGCCCACACCGGCCGAAGTGGACGCGTTCTTGGCGGACTCCGGTCCCGGGGGCTATGAGCGTTGGGTCGATCGATTGATGGATAGCCCGCAGTATGGCGAACAAATGGGGCGCCATTGGCTCGACGTCGCGCGCTACGCCGATACCCACGGGCTCCACCTGGATAATGAACGTCAAATCTGGCCCTATCGCGATTGGGTGGTCCGGGCCTTCAACCGCAATTTGCCCTTCGATCAATTCACCGTGGAGCAGTTGGCGGGAGATCTTCTCCCCAATCCATCCCAGGACCAGTTGGTGGCAACAGGCTTCAATCGCAACAATGTCACTACGGGCGAAGGCGGCGCCATCGATGCCGAGTTCGTGTTCCGCTACGCGGTCGAGCGGACCTCCACCACCGCGCAGGCCTGGATGGGGTTGACGGCCGGGTGCGCCGTCTGTCACGACCACAAATTCGACCCCATCTCCCAGAAGGAGTTCTATTCGCTCTATGCGTTCTTCCACAGCGCAGCCGATCCCGCGATGGATGGAAACGCGCTGCGCACTCCGCCGGTGGCTTCGGTAAAGTCGGAAAAAGATTTTCAGAAACTCGCCGAAATGGAGACGGGTATTCAGGAGGCGGAGAAGGCGGTGGAGGCCCGTGTTCAGAGCTTGTCCTACACCGATCCAGCCACCCTGAACCCGCAACCACCGGCCCGAGAGGTCGAGACGGTTTGGCTTGAAGACGGGACCCCGACTGGAGCCCGCGTTCAGGGTGCTCCAACCTGGGTAAAAGCGCCTGAGGGTCCCGTGAAGTTCGGGCAGTCCGCCCTGAAGCAGCGCGGAGACGGTTTGATTCAGGCGGTCTATGAGGGCCTGTCCCTTGAAGTTCCTGCTTCGGCCAAGGTGTTTGCTTGGGTCCGTTTGGATCCGGCCGCCACGCCTAAGATGGTCATGCTTCAATTCTTTCAGGGCGACTGGGAACACCGTGTCGTCTGGGGCGACGCAGGCGCCACCGAATGGGGCACCCAAGGCAAGCCCAGTCGCCAGCACGCGGGGCCCTTGCCTCAGGTCGGGGAGTGGGCGCGCTTGGAGTTCGATGCCGAAGCCGTGGGACTTAAAGTCGGACAACCCGTCACCGGGATCGCTTACACGCAGCATGGCGGGTTAGCTCATTGGGATCGCGCAGGGATCGTGGGTCGCATCGATCCAGCTCGGGATCCGCGGTTCTCTCTCTCGGCGTGGATTGCTCAAAATCAGGGCAAGGAGCCTAAGGAAGTGCCGGAGAATCTCCGAAAGATCCTCAAGGACGTGGCGGCCGACCAGCGGACGCCTGAACAAACCCGGATGCTCCGGGAGCATTACTTGGCCAAGGTGTGTTCGGAAACCCGGGCCACTTTGGATCCGCTCAATGCCACCGTGACGGACTTGCGTCAGCAGCGGGACAAATTCAGGGATCAGATTCCGCAGACCTTTATCTGGCGCGACATGGACAAACCTCGTGAGAGCTTCGTCATGGTGCGCGGTCAGTACGATGCGCCGGGCGAGAAGGTGGGGCGTGCGGTGCCTGCGGTCTTCCCCGCGATGAAGCCGGCCGGAGCGCTCCCGAACCGCCTCGATTTGGCCCGTTGGTTGGTGTCTTCGGATCATCCGCTCACCGCCCGAGTGACGGTCAACCGATTCTGGCAGCAGTTCTTCGGAGTGGGTCTAGTGAAGACTGCCGACGATTTTGGTTCGCAGGGCGAGCCCCCCAGTCATCCCGAACTACTGGATTGGCTGGCGGTGACCTTTCAAGAATCCGGTTGGGATGTGAAAGCACTGGTCCGCTCCCTAGTGACCTCGGCGGCGTATCGTCAGTCGGCGGTCCTACCGCCGGCTCTGCTGCAACGCGATCCGGAGAATCGTTGGTTGGCTCGTGGTCCGCGTTTCCGACTGGATGCCGAGCAGTTGCGTGACAATGCCTTGTTTGTTTCTGGGCTCCTGGACGGGACTGTGGGAGGGAAGGGAGTTAGGCCCTATCAACCGCCGAACATTTGGGAACCGGTGGCCTACAGTGGTTCCAATACCCGCAATTACCGTCAAGAAACTGGTTCCTCTCATTACCGTCGAAGCCTTTACGTGTTCTTCAAACGCACGGCGCCACCTCCCTTCATGGCCACCTTCGATGCCCCCAACCGGGAGCAGTTCTGCTCTCGGCGTGAGCGCAGCAACACTCCCTTGCAGGCCCTGCAACTCCTCAATGATATCCAGCACTTTGAGGCCGCACGCGGGTTGGCCACCCGAATGATGACCGAGGGCGGAACCCGTCCTGAGGATCGCATTCGGTTCGCCTTCAAAACACTCCTGTCCCGTTCGCCCAGCGGGACGGAGATGGAAGTCGTTCGGACCACCTTGGACCGTTGTTTTGAACGCTATCAGGCGGATCCGGAATCGGCCCGTAAGGCGATCCGTGTCGGTGAATCGGCACCACGAGCCGGCTTGCCGGAAACCGAACTGGCTGCTTACACGCTGACGGCCAACTTGCTGCTCAACCTCGACGAAACCGTGACCCGCAACTGACTATGAATCCTCTGCTCGAATTTCAACTCAATCAGACCCGACGTCAGTTTTTTGGCAATGCAGGCATCCGCCTTGGCGGACTGGCACTCGCCACGCTCGGAGCCGGCAAGTTGCTGGGGGCTGCGGATTCTGCGGTTGCGCGGATTTATCCGCCGTTGCCGGGATTTCCGCACTTCGCGCCCAAGGCCAAGCGCCTCATCTACCTGCACATGAACGGGGCTCCGTCCCAGCTCGACTTGTGGGATCACAAGCCCAAGTTGCAGGAGTATTTCGACAAAGATTTGCCGGATTCGGTCCGCAATGGTCAACGCATCACCACCATGACTTCGGGTCAGACCCGGTTTCCGGTGGCACCGACGATGTTCAAGTTCAATCAAGCCGGCCAGAGCGGACGCTGGATTAGCGAGTTGCTCCCGCATACGGCTCGGGTGGTGGACGAAATTGCGGTGCTCAAGTCGGTTCAGACCAACGCCATTAATCACGATCCAGCCTGCACGTTCGTGATGACCGGCAGCGAAGTTCCGGGCAAGGCGAGTCTGGGCTCTTGGTTGGCCTACGGCCTAGGCAGCGAGAACAACGAACTGCCCGCCTTCGTGGTGCTGACACCCAACTGGTCGTCCAAGGCCGATGCCCAGGCGCTCTTCACTCGCATGTGGAGCAGTGGATATTTGCCGACCCGCTACACGGGCGTGGCCTTGCGGTCCATCGGTGACCCCGTGCTGTACATCGACAACCCGCCGGGAGTCAGCCGGGAGGATCGGCGTGTGGTGCTCGACGCTCTCAATCGCCTCAATGCCAAGACTCATGAACGTTGGGGTGATCCGGAGACGCTGACGCGCATCGCTCAGTACGAGATGGCTTTCCGCATGCAGAGCAGCGTCCCGGACTTGGTGGACTTTTCCAGCGAGTCGAAGGCCACCACCGACTTGTATGGTGACGAGGTAAAGAAGCCGGGGACCTTTGCGGCCAGTGCGCTGTTGGCTCGTCGGTTGGTTGAGCGGGGTGTGCGGTGTGTTCAGATCCTCCACCGGGGTTGGGACCAGCATGGCAATTTGCCGTCGGAGATCCGCGCTCAGTGCAAGGACATCGATCAAGCTTCCGCGGCGCTCATTCATGATCTCAAGGCCCGGGGTCTTCTGGAGGACACACTCGTCATCTGGGGCGGCGAGTTCGGTCGAACCGTGTATTCTCAAGGGCGCTTGACTCGTACCGACTATGGTCGCGACCACCATCCGCGGAATTTCTGTATGTGGATGGCGGGCGGCGGCATCAAGGGCGGTATCTCTTACGGCGAGACGGACGACTTCAGCTACAACGTTGTGGAGAACCCGGTGCACATCAATGATCTGAATGCCACCATCCTGAAATGCATGGGCGTGGACCACCGCCGGTTCACTTTCAAGAGTCAGGGACTCGATCAGCGACTGACTGGTGTCGAAGAATCCCACCCCATTCAGGCACTCTTGGCCTGAACGGAGAGCCTTCCGCTTGTCCGAGGGTTAGTGCCAGCGAGGCTCCCGACCCAGCAAGTGCCGCACGAAGAAATCCATGCGGCGTCGGCTGGCGTACGGGGTCTCGGCGGCGCCGTGGTTGGTTGAGGGCATGACGAGCAACTCGAAGTCCTTGTCCGCGCGCACCAGCGCGGCACTGACTTGCAAGGTGCTGGCCGGATCCACGTTGGTGTCTACTTCTCCCACGATGAGGAGGAGTTTGCCCGTCAGCTTGTGGGCATCCTCGACATTGGAACTGCGGCGGTAGGACTCATCCACGGGCCAGCCGAGCCATTGCTCGTTCCACCAAATTTTGTCCATCCGGTTGTCATGGCACCCGCAGTCGGCAACGGCCACCTGGTAAAAATCCCCGTGGTCCAGCAGGCCGCGGAGGGCGTTCTGTCCACCAGCGCTTCCACCGTAGAGACCGATGCGGCCGAGATCCATCCAGGGACGCGATTGAGCGGCCGCCCGGATCCAGAGTTTCCGATCGGGAAATCCGGCATCGGCAAGGTTCTTCCAGGCGACATCGTGGAAGGCCTTGGAGCGTTGGCTGGTGCCCATGCCGTCGATTTGTACGACCACGAAACCCAGTTCCGCTAGGGCGTGTTGTCGGGTTAATCGGCCGAATTCCTTCGGCACGAACGCACCCTGGGGCCCGGCGTAAATCTCTTCGATCACCGGGTAGCCAACCTTCGGATCGAGGTGCGATGGGCGGATGACGATGCCATGGATGTCGGTGGTTCCATCGCGACCCGGGGCGGTGAACCGTTCTGGGATCGACCAACCGGTGGCCAAGAGTCGGGTGATGTCGGCCCGCTCGAGTTCCAGGATCTTGCGGCCGTCGATGGCGCTGCGCAGTTCGGTGATGGGCGGTTGGTCCACCCGGGACCAGGTGTCGAGAAACCAGCGTCGGTCGGGCGAGAACTGGACCTTGTGGGTGCCGTCACCCTCGGTGAGTACCGTCAACCCAGTGCCATCGAGATTCACCCGCGCAAGGTGCAGGTAGTAAGGGTCTTGCCCCGGTCGGATTCCGCCGGCAAAGAACCAGACTTGTTGGCGTTTTTCATCGACGTGTTCGACCGAGCGCACCACCCAGTTGCCCTCCGTGATTGGGTTCTTCACGGTGCCGGTGGCGATGTCGATCCGCCAGAGGTGGCACCAGCCACTGCGCTCGGACATCCACACGAGTTCTCCGCGTGGGTGTAACCAGTGACGCCAGGTCTTGGCAGTCCAGTCCACCATGGTTTTAGGCGCCTCTTCGACCACAGTGCGGACCTTTCCGGTTTGGTTGACGGCGAGGATCCGGTACACCTGATGGCCTCGCTGGTTGTAGTTAATGTAAAATTCCCGACTGTCTGGAGCCCATTGAACCTCCAGTGCCCCGCTCTCGGTGAAGGGCGTTGGATAGTGCTTCTCGTCCACGTCATATTGGCGAAATCCATCCACAGCAAAGACCCGAAGACGCGGGTGGGGAAGGGGGTCTCCTGGCTTGGGATAGGTGTGTGAATGCACCTGAGGCTGAAGCTGATCCTTCGGGGCCGCTTCGATCCAGGAGACGATGCGTGAGGAGGCTCCTTGGACCCGCCGTGCCACCAGATGAGTAGAGTCAGGAGACCACTGCACTTCGGAGTGATAGGCGTCCTCAGTGGTGCCGTCCCGGCTCAGGCGCACGGTCTCTCCGCCGGCTTTGGGTCGCAGGAATAGATTGTTCTCGCTCAATTCGACCGTCCATTTTCCGTCGGGTGAATCCTGCGGACTGGACTGGGGTCCTGGAGGCGAATCTGCCGATGCGGCGGGTGCCTTGGTCCCGGCGGGTGGCCCGACGAACTCCGCTCGCCCCTCGCTTTCCTGTGCGGTGAATGCGCCTAGAACACTGCCGTTTCGGTCGGTCCCGAGCCAGACATGCCCGGCGAAGGTGTGCTGGCGGCGTTCGGCTCCGGGGCGCAGACGACCGTACGGCCTGCGCGTTCCCTGATCATCCAGCCAGTACAGCTCGACATCCTCGGTCGTCCGATTCACCAGAAGGATTTCCGTCTCCTCACCCGTGTTGCGGGACCGCTTTGGGATCCGTTGTGCCGAAGCCATCGGCAGCGGGTCCTCGGGCTTAGGGTCCGACTCCAGTACTAGTTCCGGAACCGTGGTTTTCCAGTGCTTGCCTCCCTGCCGGAAACGGAGCGTCCGGCGCTCGCCTTCCAATTGCACGGTGAGAGAATCCAGTTTCAAGGATTCGGGAACTACTGGACTGCCGAGGGCCGTGGAGAGGTGGGTTGCCAGCGTCGCGGCGTCAAAGAGCGCTTCTCGAGTGCCCCGTTCCGGATCCACGAAGAGGAAATCCTGCCGATCGGGGCCGGTCGCCACCCGATACCAGAATTGGCCGCCACCACCGGCGATCCATTGGGGTTGGATCGAGGCCCGGAACACCGTGTTTTCAGTGCGTTGAGCCAGGCTCATGGCTCGTTGGTAATCCTCCCGAGAGCCTTGGGCCAACGCAGTCAGGCAGGTCAGCAAGAACACGGTCCAGCCGAATCCGTGGGTGCGAAAGCGCCCTCGGAACCCGGGCGATTTATTGGTCTGGATACGGATCATTCCCTTCACTCTGACATCGCCCTGAAACGGGTCTTGCAGCAGCCTCTGATCATGTCCGTCAAAGTCCGCACAGGCGTGGCCGACAAGGTGCCTGCAGTGACTCACCTTCCCGTGAGTCTGTATGCAGAGATTTTCGAGCATATGCCCGACACCGCATTCTTTGTGAAGGACACCGCCGGTCGCTACACCGCGGTCAATCAATCCCTCGCCGAGAGAGTGGGTTTTCGACGCACCCAGGACCTGGTAGGCAAGACGGTGCGAGAAGTCTACCCGATCGAGTTGGCGACCCGATTCGCCCGGCAGGATGAGGCGGTTCTACGGACAGGGCGACCCATCATCGAGAAGCTGGAACTGCATTGGTACCCTCGGCGAAAGACGGGTTGGTGCTTCACCACTAAGTTCGCCATTCGCGATGACCACGGGCACATCATCGGCCTGGTGGGCATCTCCCGAGACCTTCAGGTGCCCGCCGGAGCCGGGCGGATTCCGGCCGGACTGGCCTCAGCCTTGGATCACCTCGAGGCCCACTATGACGAGGAGTTGAGCCCGACTTCGCTGGCAGAGCGAGCGGGCATCCCGCCGGTCCGCTTCGCCCGCCTCATCAAAAAGCTTTTCCGAACCACCCCAAGCCAGTTGATTTCCCACACCCGACTGGCGGCGGCCTCCCGATGGTTGGAGGAGAGTCAAAAGCCCGTGGCCGAGATCGCCCATGCCTGTGGGTTTTATGATCACAGCGCCTTCACTCGGGCATTCCGGGCCGCCACGGGCATGACACCCACTCAATTCCGTCAAAGCCGTCGAGAAGAAGTCTGAGCGTTCCGAGTGGGTCGAACGACCGTGCCTCAACGGCGTTCGTTGTAATCGCTTGAAGCATAGCGCAAGCGGAGTTCTTCGACCCGTCGTGCCAGTGTGTTGGAGGGGGCGGGCCAGTGATCCCATCGAACTCCCCAATCTTCTTCTGCGGTCCGAAGCATTGCCTCTTCCCAGCGGGTTCGTGAGAGATCGAGTGGGGTTGGTTGGATGCTGCCCTGGATCAGCAGGCCTAGTTTGTTTCTGCGCTGGGCGGCCCCGGCGATCTTGCGGCCCTGAAGTAGCAGGTCTTCCCGCTCTGCACCCACGAAGCACTGTCCCGGACCCGCCGGATTGCAGCAGGGAGCTAAAACAGTTTCGACGCCACAGTGGGCGAAGGCCCGTTGGAGCCAGGAGTGCGCACGACGGTAGCTCTCCACCGCCGAGAGCGAATACCACGGGTGCCGTGGAGGAACGACGATCGCGTAGGTCCAGTCCGCTGCATGGGAAACCAGGCCGCCTCCAGTGGGTCGACGGATGAGTGGGCGGAGTGGAGTCCAAGCAGCAATATCGGCGTGCCGTTGGAAGTAGCCGAAGGTGGCCGCGGGGGTCGCCCAGGCATAGGTGCGCAGCACCGGACGACCGAGCTCTGCGGCGGCCTCCAGCAGCGCTTCGTCCCAGGCCATGTTGGCGGGAGCGTCTCCCGTTGAGGAATCTAGCCAGTACCATTCTTCGCCCATTTCGGTCGTAACGGTGCGCTGGAGAGACCGGGATCGCAAAGGCGCATTGCTTCGGGGTGAGTTCTCTGGCAACCAAGCAGTCCTGACTATGAATCGTCGCTCGATTTTTGTGCTGCTGGCCGTTGCGCTGCTGGCGCTCCTTTCCGGATGCAAGGAGCCAGCCCCCGAATTGGCTACCCGATGGCATTTCGTCGGAGCCGATGGTCTGCGCAGCCAGACCGGGGCCTTGGCCTTGCGAGCCTTCTTCTCCCACAGCAACGCTCCGGCATTGACCGATCGCCTGCGTTCGAAAGCCACTCGCGCGGCATTGGATTGGCTGTCGGAAACCACCACCACTGACACCGTTGTGACGCAAGGGCAGCCCCTGATCGCCGACTTGCTGGCCCACGAGTCGGCTGGCGAGGTGTGGCGTCGGGGTGATGGATCAAAGGAAGTCTTCGTGGCTGTTCGGATCACCGCCGAGCGAGCCCCCATTTGGAATGACCGTTATCCGGCCTTGGTCAAACTCCTGGGCTCCAAGGCATCCGGTGCTTGGGTGAGCGCGGAAAAAGGGTGGCTCTTTGCTGTCAGCCCTTCGGATTCACCGCGGGCCAAAGCGTTTCGTTCTCAGGTTCTTGCGACAGCATCCAATGCCTCACGGTTGCTGGATTTCCAGAAGGCGCCGGGTGCTTGGCCAGGACTCCAGGCTACTGCGATCGCGACCAACGGGTCAGTGGTGTGGTCCGGAACGTTGAAGCAGCCCGGACTGAGTGAACTGGCTCTGCATGACTGGCAGTACCCGACCAATTTGATTTACGATCCGTTGGTCTCGCTGACTGCCATACGAGGTGTCACCCCTCAGGTGTTAAATCTGCTCGGTCTGGAGACCTACCTTCAGGGTCAGGAAATGGGCCAGATGTACCTCTGGGCCCAAGCCGAGTCGCCCTTCCAGAGTTATGCCGTGGTTCATGTGAAGGACTCGGCTTCGGTGCTCAAGGCGGCTAATGCGGAATTGAGCCGCCGTTATTCGACCAATGCTGAACCGGGCAAGCTGGACGGCCTGGTGATGTACGATGCCGAGAAGCAAATCCTCGCACTCAGCAGTGCACCGTTTGTCGTTCCGATGCTCAGCGGAACGGAGAATCAGAAGCCCGGCTTTCTGGGTTTTAGCATGGTTCCGCGGCAGCGTTCGGTTCAACCCGTGCCTAGGGAATTACTCCAACAGCTCCAGCAACCGGGTTTGGTGGTCTATGACTGGGAGATTACTTCCGAGAACTTCGTCCACTGGTGGGCCAACCTTCAGAACCGTGATCTTTCGTTAGGACTTAATCCGGCTCCTGGGGATGGTCTGGCCTATCTCTGGCTGACCGACACCCTGGCCAAGGTAGACAACACCGTGACCCAGGTCCGCCAGTCGGGCCCCGGGGTGTTCACTTGGACTCGCAAGGCTCCGGCGGGTTTGAGCGCTATGGAATGGGTTCTCTTAGGCCGATGGCTGGATCCGGCCACGCCCCGTAAGCCCAAGGCCCCCCGTCTGACTCCGCCGCCCCCGATGGGGCTGCCCCAGACGCCGTCCGCGAAGACGCCGCCCGCCCCCAAGCCTGTTGCTCAACCCTGAACACCACATGCTGAAACTCGGCGTCAACATCGACCACGTCGCCACCCTCCGTCAGGCCCGGTACCGCGGCATGGAACGGGGAGAACCCGATCCCATCGCTGCGGCGCTTCTGTGCGAGCAGGCTGGTGCCCATGGGATCACGGCTCACCTGCGGGAAGATCGCCGACATATCATCGACCGGGACATCGTGGCGTTGAGAAAGGCCATCCGCACCCGTCTTAATTTCGAGATGGCCAATGCCCCGGAGATCGTTGAGATCGCTCTGGCGGTTCGACCCGACATCGTTTGCCTGGTGCCGGAGAAGCGGGAGGAAATCTCCACGGAAGGTGGGCTAGATGTTCTGGGGCACGAAGCCGCACTGAGGGAGACCATCCGTCGGATGAAAGAATCCGGCATCGAGGTGAGTCTTTTTGTGGATCCGGATTTGGCCCAAATCGAGGCATCTGCCCGGGTGGGTGCGCAATTCATCGAATTACACACCGGAGCCTACGCCGAGGTGTTTCATCAAAAAGCCGAGCGGAACCGGGAGTTGGAGCGCTTGGTTGCGGCCGCCGAGCGGGGCTATCAAGTGGGTCTGCGGGTCAATGCCGGGCACGGACTTAATCGGGAAAACCTGCCACTGCTGCATGTGGTGCCCCATCTCGAAGAGTTGAACATCGGCCACTCCATCATCAGTCGTGCGATCTTCGTCGGCCTAGAGAAGGCGGTGCAGGAAATCCTTCAGGCCATGGAGGGTTACGGGGGCAAGCCTCAGACTCTTTCGGCGCCATGATCCTGGGTGTGGGAATCGACTTGGTGGAGGTTGGCCGCATACGGGATTCGCTAGAACGTCTGGGTGAGCGATTTGCCCGTCGAATCCTGTGTCCGGCCGAGTACGACTATTGTTTCAGTCACACCGATCCTTCCACTCATGTGGCGGCCCGGTTCGCCGCCAAGGAGGCCGTGAGCAAGGCCTTCGGGACGGGTATCGGAACGGAGCTCGGGTGGTTGGACATCGAGGTGATCCGTTTGGAGAGCGGCAGCACTCAAGTCCGACTGCAGGGAGCGGGGGCTCAATTGATGGAGCGCCGGTTAGCGAAAATCATTCACCTCAACTTGACCCACACCGCTCAATACGCCTCGGCTGTGGCGATTCTCGAGGGTTGAAGTGCAAAACGACCGAAGTTCCCAAGGACTTTCGGTCGCTCTGCCCGCGTGCTGCCACAAGTGTGATCCTAATCCTTTAATGCATTGCAGATCACACGCTCCGCTAAAACCCGTCGTCGCTGGTCTGGCGGAGACTTCGGAAGCCCCGGGGAATGAGGGGAGTCGAATGTTCGGCTCCGGATGAATTGAGACTCAGCTCACACCGTCGCCGGCCTCGATGGGGGTTCGAACCGCCTCGAATGCCTCGATTTTCTTACGGAGCTTGGCCAAGGCGATGTTCTGCAGCTGACGAATGCGCTCGCGGGTGACACCGAACTTTTGCCCGATTTCGTCGAGGGTTTTCTCCTTACCCCCGTCGAGGGCAAACCGTTCGCGCAAAATGGTCATCTCGCGGAAGTCTAGGATATGAAGGGTGCTTTGCAGCAGGCTATGAGTGGTGCGGCTTTCCAGGTTTTCGTAGGGAGTCTGGCAGGATTCGTCTGCCACCACGTCACCCAGCTTGCTGGAATCTTCGTCGCCTAAGGATTCGTCGAGCGAACTGGTCCGTAAAGAGGCTCGACGCCAGAGAGTAACTTTCCGCAGCGGGGCGTCCATCTCGTCAGCGATCTCTTCGTCGGTCGCCTCGCGGCCGAAGAGTTCCTGCAGCTCCATGGCCACACGGCGCATCTTGGAAATCTTGTCCACTAAATGGACTGGCAGTCGGATGGTCTTGGACTGGTTGGCCAGGGCCCTCTTGATGGATTGCTTAATCCACCAGGAGCTGTAGGTGGAGAGCTTGCCACCTTTGGAGGGATCGAAGCGCTCCACGCCCTTCATGAGCCCTATATTGCCTTCGTTGATCAGGTCCAAAAGAGGCAGTCCCAAACCATCATAGTCCTTGGCGATTTTCACCACCAACCGGAGGTTGGCTCGGATCATGTGCTCTCGGGCGACCGAATCCCCTTGTTTGATGCGTGCGGCGAGGGCGTTTTCCTCGGCCACCGTGAGCAGCGGAACCTCAACCGCCTCACGCATGTACAAATTGAGTGCGCTCTTCGATTCGTAGATTTCGCGAACGGGCTCAGGCGGACTCTGCAACACCGGGATGCCATCGATCATTTGGAGGCCGGGTCTTTCAGATAAGGCGACCATGATCGCCCTAGCTTTTCTCGGACGGGAAGGAGCTTTCGTGGCCCGGGTGGCCAAAGCAGAAAGCACCTTCAGCGGTTTAATCTGGGTTTTAGACCTCAGGGTTTTGAGCTTCGCCGGTTTCTTAGAACTCACCGACGAAGGTTTTGAGACTGAAGAGAGTGTGGCAGTGGGCGACAAACGTTTCCCAGTGGCGGAGGCCTTAGATGGAACTGCAGCCTTCTTCAGATTTTTTTTGGACGGCTTCATCGAGGGAGGAGTGGGATCAGTGACTGTTTCGAGAAAATTGAGGGTTCACCGACCCGCAGAGTGAGAATGAGGGATAGAACGAAAGGTGTCAACAGTTTGATGCACAGTTGTCTAAGTAAGAGTTAACAAAATTCACCCGTCAGGAGGTTTTGGTGAGCTTTTGTTCCGATTTGACGCTCTTCAAAATAAAGTCTTCGGCTTGCAGCCTCATGTCCTTGATTGTATGGAACTATGGGCTAACCGTGTGCGCAGATGAGTGAGGTCTTGGTAAAGCATTCGATCAAAACCGTTGCGCGGCAAACGGGGTTGAGTCCCCATGTTATTCGTGCGTGGGAAAAGCGGTATCAGACGGTCCAACCAACCCGTTCGGAGGGAAAACAGCGCCTGTATTCCGCCGCGGACATTGGGCGCCTAACCTTGCTGCGCCAAGCCACTGAAGCCGGGTTTTCTATCGGAACCATCGCCTCCATTCCCCTCGAATCCCTGCGATCTTTGCTGTCGAATTCAGAACGAGGAGCTTCGTCGGTCGGTCGTCCTCGAGGGGTGCCTCCGGAGGCCTCGGCGGGAGCCTCAACAGACACTGGCGAAGTGGAAGAAGCGGGCTCTCTGAGGGTATCAAACATCAGCCGCTTTCCATTTGCCGTGGCTGGGCCCTCCATCGAGGGGTCGTTTGGATTTTTGGAGGGAGCCTTCGAGGCTGTCCTGCGCATGGATGCCGTGGCTCTCGAAGGCTTGTTGGAGCGAGCCTCGGTGGCGATGGGGCAGATTCGTTTGCTGAGCGAGTTGATCGTCCCCTTGGTCGAGCGGATCGGTGAGGGATGGTTGACGGGGCAGGTCAAGGTGGCTCACGAACATGTGGCTACAGCGGTCCTGAGAACATTTCTGGGCAACATTGCCCGGCCGATTGCTCTGCACCCGCGGGCGCCCGTTCTGGTGGTGGCGACTCCCTCGGGTCAGCTCCACGAACTGGGGGCCATCATCGTTGCTGCCGCGTCGACCGGCATGGGGTGGCGGGTGGTTTATGGTGGCGCCTGCCTGCCCGCCGAGGAAATTGTCAGTGTAGCCATTCACCAGGGTGCGAGGGCCGTCGGCCTAAGTATCGTGCACCCGACGGATGATCCGCTTCTCCCTCAGGAACTGAAGCTCCTGCGACGACTGCTCCCCGGAGCCACGCGCATTCTTGTCGGAGGGCGGGCCAGCTGCGCCTACCAGTCCGATATCGACGCGATCGGTGCGATCCGAGTGGGCAACCTTGAAGACCTTAGGTTGCAGCTCAATGAGTTACGGGGTGAAAACTCCTCAGGTTCCGTCGGTCGTGGCTGAAGCAGGGCTGGAATAAAGTGTGCCCTGTGAGCAGTGAGGTGAAGCCGTTGAGGTGCTGTGTCCCTGACGGTGTAAAAACCGATGAAGCCTGCCGGTTTGAAAATCACTGAGCTAAGAAATTCAACGGATCATCGATCGAGCCTGAGCTTGTCGGTTGTCCCAAACGAATTCTGATCAACTCTGGTGGGCCCCGGACGCGTTCGGCCTCATCTGGAAGAAGAAAGAAACGCGGGCGCTAATTCTGGAAAGAAAACGGATCCGAGGATCCGGCAAAACCGCGAATTTCAAACCGGCCACTTTCCGTGGATTCCGGAACGTTGCTGAGAGCACTGAAGGCTGCGTTAGAAAGGTCGGGCTCGGGCGAGCCTGCTGACCCGTGAATTCCCTGAAATTTAACTGACCCTCGATCCCCCGTTGGATCCTGAAGTTCTTGAAGTCCTGATTTCTGGAATCCCTTGGGTTTATCGGATCTCTGGCTGCTAGTCGCCAGGCTTCTTCGGAAACGAGGTCCCGGGAGGAGGCCCCCCGGAGACCTGATTTGCCACCAGACCGTTCAGCGCGAACCCGGCCCCATCGAGAGCAGGAACATGATGTTGTTCGGCGTCTTTTTGAGTTTTCCGAGCAGCAGATCCATGGACTCCACGGGCGGAACTCCCACCAAAGCACGACGAAGGACCGAGATCCGCTGGTACTCGTCGGGATGGTAGAGCAACTCCTCTTTGCGAGTGCCGGATTTCTCGATGTTGATCGAGGGGAAGACGCGGCGGTCCACCAGAGATCGATCGAGATGGATCTCCATATTTCCGGTGCCCTTGAACTCCTCGAAGATGACTTCGTCCATTCGGCTTCCTGTGTCCACTAGGGCGGTGGCCATAATGGTCAGGGAACCACCTTCCTCAATGTTTCGGGCCGCACCGAAGAATCGCTTTGGCTTGTGGAGTGCATTGGCATCCACGCCGCCGGAGAGGATCTTGCCTGAGTGCGGTTGTACGGTGTTGTAGGCGCGGGCCAGTCGGGTGATGGAGTCCAAGAGGATCACGACATCCTTCTTGTGTTCGACCATTCGTCGGGCCTTTTCGATGACCATTTCGGCCACCTGAACATGCCGCTCGGGCGGTTCGTCGAACGTGGAACTCACGACCTCGGCACCGCGGCAGGAACGCTCCATGTCGGTGACTTCTTCCGGGCGCTCATCGATCAGCAGAATGATGAGGTGGCTGTCCTGATTGTTCTTCAGGATGGCGTTAGCCAGCTTCTGCATCAGCACCGTTTTGCCGGTGCGGGGCGGGGCGACGATGAGTCCGCGGGTGCCCTTGCCGACCGGGCAGACGATATCTACCACGCGAGTGCTGTACTCATCCTGCGCGGTCTCGAGGAGAAAACGTCGGTTCGGGAACAGCGGGGTGAGGTTATCGAAATGGGTTTTTTCCTTGGCCTTGTCGGGATCGATCCCGGCCACGCGCTCTACCTTGAGCAGGGCGTAGAACTTCTCTTTATCCTTCGGTGGGCGGACCTGCCCCTCGACATCGTCGCCAGTGGCGAGATCAAAGCGCCGGATTTGCGAGGGGGAGACATAAATGTCTTCCGGGCAGGGCAGGTAGTTGAAGGCTGGGGAACGCAGGAAACCAAAGCCCTCTGGCATGACCTCCAAGACCCCGCGGGTGTTGATGATACCGCCGGCAGCCAAGTTGCGTTGGACGATCTGGAAGATGATCTCCTGCCGCTTGAGAGTGCCGTAATTTTCGATGCCGAAGTGCTTGGCCACATCGGCCAGAGAACCGATGGGCATCGGTTGCAATTCGTGCAGGTTGAGGTTCTTGGGTTCGACAACCACCTTAGGTTTCTCCGGAGCGTCAGGCGCGGGAGTGTCGTCGTTGGGCGCCGCCATCCGGGCTCGAGGCGGTAGCGGAGAGGCCTTCGCCACCAAGGGTTCATCATCGGCCTCTCGGGAACCGGCCGGTTCTGGAGCCGGAGGCCGAACAGTGAGTGATGTGTCTTCGGCGATCGACTCTGCCTTAGAGGCCTTGGGAGCCTTAGGTGCCTTGGGGGCGTCTGTGGAAGCCGGTTTTTCTTCGAGCAGTTCTGGTTGGGCTTCAGCTTTCTTGCGGGGCGTCCGGGCCTTTTTGGGCTCGGACGGGTCTTTAGGTGCGCGGGGCATTTGAAAATGGGTCTGGATCGGATGAGCTTACCTCGGTAGCGCCTTTGAAGACGCCAACGCAGTTCCGAACGGGGATTTTACCGGGGGAAAAAATTGGCAACATCGAGGACTGTGTTGCCGCCTGCGGAGCTTTAAGATCCTTCTGAACCGAGAGCGCCGCAAGTTATTTAGGGTGACAAAATCTTTTCCGTGGTTTTTTTGAGAGACCGGAACCACTCAGCACCGGCCATCCGACCATCCTCAGGAGCTTCCATACCTTGTGGTCGTGGGTGAGGCTTCGTACCGTGGCCGCACGGTGAATCGCATTCTCGTCCTGTCTCTTTCCGGCATTGGCGACACGCTCATGGCGACCCCAATGCTGCACGAATTGCGCCTCCAGTACCCGTCAGCCACCCTAGATGTGCTGGTTTTGTGGGCCGGGGCCGCTCAAGTGCTTCGGAGCAATCCCCATGTCCGGGAGGTGATCCAACATGATTTTCTGAAGACGAGCCAAGCCTCATCGGCAGCCCGTTGCTTGGAATTGCGAGGTCGCCGCTATGACCTCTCCATCAACACCCATACTCAGGGTCGTCGTGGATATCGGCTGATTGCCCGCTTAATTGGCGCCCGTGTGAGACTGAGTCACGAATATGAAAATCAGTCATGGATGGATCGGTTGTTGGTGACCCAGTCGCTGCCTCAGGACTATTCGCTGCATGTGATGGAGAACAATGCCCGACTGTTGGGATTGTTGGGTTTATCCCCTCAGTTACCGAGCCCTGAGTACGAAGTCTTCCTGTCCGAAGAGGAGCGGCAATGGGCGATGGGCTGGTTGGAGAAGCGAAAGCTTTTGGGGCGTCCGTGGCTGGGTATTCACACCGGGTCGGGCGGCACAAAGAACCTCGCGCTGCGTCGATGGCCTGTGGGTCACTATGCTCAACTGCTTCAGGAATGGCGACGGCGGAGCCCATCCATTCCCGTGGTCCTCTTCGGCGCCCAGGAAGAGCGGGCCTTGCACGCTCAGTTGCGTCAAGCGGGCGCTGAATTTGTGGAGGCCGAGTGTCCCGGCTTGCGGGAAGCGATGGCTTTGGTTGGCCATGCCCAGGGGTTCCTAAGTGTGGACACCGTGTTCATGCATATCGCCGCCGCGATGGGGGTGCCCCGGCAGTGGGTCATCGAGACACCGACCCTGAACCGGCCGGTGCATCCGAGAAGGGTCGATTGGACATTAATTCCCAATCCCTCCATCGCAGGACGCCACCTCGACTTTTATCGCTACGACGGTCGACCGATCGCCGGCACCGCCGACGAATTGCTGGGCATCATGTCCTCGGTTTCGGTGGAGTCGGTCTTGAGTTTTCTGGACTCCTGGGTCGCAGGCATTCGGACCGATGGGTGAGCAGGTGAGTCACTGCTCTACGGCAGGACTCGCCTCGGCTATTTCCACAAAATTGGCCAACAAACGGAGTCCATTTTCCTGACTCTTTTCCGGATGGAACTGGGTAGCGAACGTGTTTCCGCGCCAAACGGACGAAGCAAAGGTTGCCCCATAGGTGGTTTCAGTGGCCACGAGGATTGGGTTGGCGGGGCGGGGGTAGAAACTGTGAACGAAGTAGAACCAACTGCCCTCGGGGATTCCGCGGTAGAGCGGGCAATCGGGTTGGCGGAGGTGGATTTGGTTCCAGCCGATTTGTGGAATCTTCAAGTGAGGCATCTCCTGGGTGGGTTCGAATCGAACCACTGGCCCTTGAAAGATTCCGAGTCCTGAGGCGCGCGAATTAAATTCTTCGCTTCGCTCGAAGAGAGCCTGATAGCCGACACAAATTCCCAGAAAGGGTCGGTCGGCTGCGATCCATGCGCGCACCGCACCAAGAAGCCCCTGCCGCTCCATGGCCTGGATGCAGTCGTCAAAGGCACCCACACCGGGCAGGACGATGCCTTGAGCGCCGGCCAAGGCCTCCGGAGTGCGCGTCCGCACCACCTCCGCACCCGTCTTGCGGAGAGCTTTTTCTACGCTGCGGATGTTCCCGGAATCGTAATCGAGGAGCGCGATCACCGGCAACGAGACTATGCCTCGAGTCCCGTTTGGTCCATGCCGGAGCCGGGAATTGCGTCGAGAGAGGCGAGTTCGCGTTCGGTCTTCAGGCGGAGTTGCCCGCAGGCTGCATCGATGTCGTGCCCTTTTTCCAGCCGGAGAGTACAGGTGACTCCAGAGCGCGAAAGGGCCTCAGCGAATCGCTGACACCGGGACTCTTCGGGGCGTTTCCAGGGCAAACCTTCGACCGTGTTGTAAGGGATCAGGTTCACCTTGGCGTGCAGACGTAGAGCAAGATCGGCCAACGGTTTGACCTCTGCGAGAGCCTCATTGACCCCATCGATCAGAATGTACTCCAAGGTGATCATCTTTCCCTTCTTTTCCAGATAGTGACTACAAGCCTGAGTTAGTTCGGCCAGCGGATACTTCCGGTTGATCGGCATGATTTGGTTCCGGACCACGTCGGTGGCTCCATGAAGAGAAATTGCCAGGCGGAACTGCTCCGGTTCATCGGCCAATTGGCGAATTTTTGGAGCCAAACCACTGGTGGAGATGGTGATTTTTCTGGCACCGATCCCGCCGCCCCACGGAGCGTTCAGCGAACGCAGAGCCACCATTAGATTGTCATAATTGGCCATAGGTTCCCCCATGCCCATGATCACCAGATTATTGACGAGTCGGTGGCTTGTGGCTTTGTCGGAGGCCGACACATCGGGGGTATGGGGTTGTTGGGCGTGCCAGCATTCTACTCCGATGATTTGCCCGATGATTTCCCAAGGGGTGAGGTTTCGCTTCCATCCATCCAGACCGCTGGCGCAGAAGCGGCAGCCGTAGGCGCAGCCCACTTGTGTTGATACGCAGAGTGTGTGGCGGTCAGCACCCTCGCCGTACAGGGCGGGGTTGGCGGGTATAAGAACACTTTCGATCAGAGCCCCGTCCTTTAGTCGCCACAGGAATTTCTGAGTACTATCTTGCGAGCCCTGTTTGCGCACCAGACCCAGAGATCCCAGGCTCCAAGTTGAGGCCAGCTGAGATCGCAGTAATTTAGAGAGATTGGTCATGGAGTCCCAACTCCCGGCCCGCCTCACGTATAGCCAATTTAGGAGTTGGTCCAGTCGGTACGACGGTTCATTCCATGCTGCGAACTGAGCGGCCAGCGTTGTCCGAGTTTCGTTCCGGATATCCGGTAAACAGAGGGGCTGGGGTAATGGAGATTCCTGATTTGGGGGATTCATGACGATGCGGACACGATACGGATGGAGAACAGCGGATCTCCGAAGATCTCAGTCGTTTAAGAAGTAACTTAGATTCTCCAATTCGATGGCTAGATTCACATGATTCACCACTACATGGTCTGGAACCACGGGCACGATCGGGGCGAAATTGAGAATCCCCAGCACACCGGCCTCCACCAGACGATTGGTCACCTCCTGAGCTGCAGCCGCAGGTACAGATAAGATTGCCATTCGAACATGGTGCTCGGACAACGTCGACTCTAGTCGATCCATACCGAGTAAAGGAACCCGGAGAGGGGTTTCCCTGGGGCGATCCGGGTCCAAGTCGAACGCGGCTACGATTTCGAACCCCTCGGGTTCGAACCCTCGATACTGAAGCAGCGCACTTCCCAGATTACCCACACCAACAAGGACCACGGGTTGCAGCCGGTTGGTTCCCAAGTGCGACGTAATCATCTCCGCCAACTGGATCGCATCGTAACCAAGCCCTCGCGTACCGAACTGGCCTAGATAGGTTAAATCCTTGCGCAACTGCGTCGGCTTGACCCCGGCTGCCTTGGCGAGCGCCTCACTGCTCACCGTTTGAATGCCGTTGCCCTTCAAACGCTGCAAGCTACGCAGATACTGAGAAAGACGGTAGACCGTCTTCCTGGGAATCTCTGGTCGCGCCGCCTTGTTCACTCCTCACACATTGCAAAGTCTCGAAGCTTACCGCAAGCGATTTAAATAAAGTGACAGGTTCAAAGTTATTGACGTGGAGGGGGATGTGGATAGTTTTAGGGGATGAGGTTGGCGCGGATCAAGGGGCAGGAGGGGAGGAGTGCTGTATACCACTGCATTTCGAGGACTGTGGGTGGGGAAAAGCTCTTGAATGAGGCGTGTCGGGAGAAGATGTCTGAGATTCTGATGTCGCTTTCGGCGTTCTGCGGGTTGGAGGTGATTACCTACTGCATGATGGCCAATCACTTTCATTTGCTAATCCGGGTGCCGGAAGTCCGTGAG
>CAJAHH010000019.1 GCA_903939515.1 uncultured Verrucomicrobiota bacterium | reverse complement strand
GTTGGGAACCGCAAATTAGTCGTCGTAGGTGGACCAAGAGGTGCCTGTGTTGGGGTGTTCGACAAAAAACATCCTTCCCAAGCTCACCCATGGCCCACCCAGAAAACTCTGACCTCCTGACCACCGTAGTGCAACTGCTCACCGAACAAGGTTCCTATGGCTTCGCCGAAGGCATCCGCCTCCTCGTCAATGAGGCCATGGTTCGCGAACGCTCCGCCGCCTTGCGCGCGGAACCCTACCAGCGCTCCGAGGGCCGCCTCGGCCACGCCAACGGCTACAAGGACAAGACCCTCTCCACCCGCTTGGGTCGCATCACCTTCGATGTCCCACAGGTCCGCGGTGGCTTGGAGTTCTATCCCTCCACCCTCGACAAGGGCATTCGCAGCGAACAGGCCCTCAAAGTTGCTCTGGCCGAGATGTACGTTCAGGGCGTTTCCACCCGCAAAGTCTCCGCCATCGTCGAACAGCTCTGCGGCACCTCCGTCAGTTCAGCCCAAGTCAGTGCCTGCGCCGCCAAACTTGACGTTGAACTCTCGCTTTGGCGCGCCCGACCTCTCGGGCCGACCCCCTATGTCTTCATCGATGCCCGCTACGAAAAGGTCCGCCACGGCGGCCATTTCATCGACTGCGCCGTCCTCATCGCCATGGGTATCGGCACCGACGGCAAGCGCTCCATTCTCGGAGTCAGCGTCGCCCTCAGCGAGGCCGAAGTCCACTGGCGCCAGTTCCTCATCAGCCTTCAAACCCGAGGTCTCACCGGCGTCAAACTTCTCGTTAGCGACGACCATGCAGGCCTCAGGGCGGCCCGTGCTGCGGTTTTCCCCTCCCTCCCCTGGCAACGGTGCCAATTCCACCTCCAGCAGAACGCTCAGGCCTACGTCCCTCGCCTTGACCAGCGCGCCGCTGTGGCTGAAGCCGTGCGCAGCATCTTCCTCAGCTCCGACCTTCCCGCCGCTCAGCGCCGCCTCAAAGAGGTGGTCGCCTTGTACGCCGCCTCCGCCCCAAAGCTCGCCTCCTGGATCGAAGAGAATATTCCTCAAGGTCTCTCAGTGCATGCCTTCCCTCTGGCTCATCAAAAGCGTCTTCGCACCACCAACCCACTCGAACGGGTTAATCAGGAAATCAAGCGCCGCACCCGGGTCGCCCGCGTCTTTCCTAACGAGGCCTCTCTCCTACGCCTCGTCTCCGCCCTCCTCACCGAGATCTCCCAAGATTGGGAGACCGGAAAAATTTACCTCAACTTGGACTCCTCCAACCCGCCCACGACCTGATGCCCGCTGAAATTACAGAAAGAAAATTGCGCGGCCGTCGAAAAAAGAGCGAAAAACCATTTTTCCTGAAAGATTTGCCCCAGAACCCCCGTATTCTTGAGAAATGGAGGAGAATGATGACTTGGTCCCGACACGTGCGAGCCTCCTGTCGCGGCTCAAGCACTTGGATGATTCTGAAAGTTGGCAGGTATTCTTCAATACCTACTGGAAACTTATTTTCAATGCAGCCCGACGCTCTGGATTGACGGAAACCGAAGCAGAAGACGTTGTCCAAGAAACACTGATCACTATCGTGCGAGGCATACAGGATTTCAAATACGATAAATCCCGAGGAAGTTTCAAAGGATGGTTACTTAAGACCGCGGCGTGGCGGGTGCAGGACCAGCTGCGGAAGAGAAGCTCTGGACGGCTCGATTTTGCTCCGGAATACAATGAAGATATTCATCCGACAATTGAGAACGAAGTTAAAAAAGTCTGGGATACGGAATGGGAAACCAACCTTCTTTCTGCGGCAATTGAGCGGGTCAAGCGACAGGTTTCGCCGAAGCATTTTCAGATTTTTGACCTCGCAGTGCTCAGAGGGTGGTCTACCTCCAAGATTTCTGCCGAGTTAGATGTTAATGCTAGTTATGTCTATATCACAAAGCACCGAGTGAATTGTCGATTTAAGGCAGAGTTGGAAAATCTACAAGAGGAGGCAAAATGAAATCATTCGCGTTTTATTTTAATTATAATAATCACCAAATAAAAATTTATAGGTTATATTCGGCCACCAAGGAATCAGATATTAGAGAACAACTATTCCGTCGTTTCATCAAGGTATTAAATAATCGTTTCACAACATCCATCATATCACACAGACAATGAAGAATCCCATTAAGTTTAGCCCTAAACCTGCCAAACGGCCTCGTCAAATAGTCACGGCGGCTAGTCCAAGCGTTTCTCCAAAAACCCCTTACGCAAAGCCAGTGAAAACAAAATAAACCTCCCACTGCGCTGGCAACTACATATTCCATTCTAACGCACAGTTGATGAGGAAATTAATCCTCAAGAACGGGTTCGCATTTGGTGATGTTGTGCTCATGACAGCCGCGGTGCGTGACTTGCACCGATGCTATCCTGGACAGTTTCAGACAGATGTCCGAACCCACTTTCCTGATGTCTGGGATTTTAACCCATATTTGACCCATCTTGAGGAACGGGACCCCGATGTTAAGGTCATTCAGTGTCAATACCCACTCATCGATTTCTCGAATTCACGACCATACCATGTACTTCATGGATACATAGATTTTCTGAATCGCACTCTTGGGCTTGATATAAAGCCAACTGCGTTTCATGGTGATATTCATCTTTCGGAAGACGAACGGAGCTGGGCATCCCAAGTCCACGAACTGACAGGAAGCCCTATTCCATTTTGGATTGTGTCCGCTGGAGGCAAATACGACATCACAATCAAATGGTGGAGTACGGAATATTTTCAGCGTGTTGTAGACCACTTCGAAAACCAGATTGCATTCGTTCAGATCGGTGACTTTGGTCATCACCACCCAAAACTTGCGGGCACCATCGATTTGAGGGGGCAAACCTCGGTTCGCGAGTTGATTCGATTAGTTCACCACGCCCAAGGGGTACTATCTCCTGTGACTGCCTTGATGCATTTGGCAGCGGCCGTAGAAACGAAGCCCGGATTCCCGAAAAACCGTCCATGTGTTGTGGTTGCCGGCGGGCGAGAACCGCCTCACTGGGAATCATACCCGCATCATCAATTTATCCATTCGGTCGGAGCCCTTCCTTGTTGTGCTGAGGGAGGATGCTGGAAATCACGGACCTACCCCCTTCTGGATGGTGACCGGCGAGACACAAAAGCAAATCTTTGTGTCGATGTCGTCGAATTGCTGCCTCGCTGCATGATGATGATTACTCCAGAGGAGGTCATCAGACGTATCAGCATGTACTACTCTGGTGGAATGCTTCAGTTCCTCACCGCCGGTGAGAACCGTGCCAAGGCAAAGGGTGTAAAAGCCTCGCAGACCAACGATTTCGACCAGCACTCGATTAACCGCTACAACGCGCCAAACCGCATCGCTGCGGCCATTGAGACTCTTCCCCAGTATCCCGGTGGTTTTCGTGGCAGGGGAATTGTGATTTGCGCCGGCGGAATCAAGTACTTCACGTGTGCATGGGTGTGCATCAACATGATTCGCCATTTGGGCTGCACCTTGCCAATTGAACTCTGGTTTCAGGGACCCGAGGAAATGGACCAACGGATGGTCCAACTCCTACAGCCGCTCGGTGTGCGATGCGTCGATGCCAAAGAGGTTGAGAAACGGTTTCCAAGACGCAGTTCTGGAGGGTGGGAACTCAAATCATACGCCATCATTCATTCAATCTTTGAGGAAGTCCTTCTATTAGATGCCGACAACGTTCCTTGCCGTGATCCAGCCTTTTTATTTGAAGAGGTTGAGTACCGCCGGACCGGCAGCATTTTCTGGCCAGATTACGGATCCCTAGGTCCCGAACGAGCTATTTGGTCCATTTGTGATATCGCTTATCACGAAGAATCGGAGTTTGAAAGCGGCCAAATGCTCATCAACAAGAAAACGTGTTGGAAACCGCTAGCTCTAACTTTTTGGTTCAACGAACATTCTGACTTCTTTTATTCCCATATCCATGGAGACAAAGAGACGTTCCATCTAGCTTGGAGGAAGATTAAGCAACCCTACACCATGGTGGCGACCCCCATTGAATCTCTTGAAGGAGTGATGTGTCAGCATGACCTTCGCGGGCAACGCATATTTCAGCATCGAAACAGCCATAAGTGGCAACTCTCGTCGAAAAATAGACACATCCGCGGCTTCATACACGAAAAGTTATGCCTGAGCTTCCTTGAAGACCTTAGAGAGAAGTGGGATGGAAGAATACTGTATGAACCGCGCAATTCTATCTGGCATGAGGGCCTTATATTGCGAAGCCGCACCGATGACTTGAATATTTTCAACACTGTGGTGAACGAAAACCAGTATCAACTGCCGGAACGCTTCAATTCCACGGATGTGGTTGTAGATGTTGGTGCCCATGTTGGTTCATTTGCGTATGCCTGCAACAAAAGAGGGGCTCGAACCATTGTTGCTTTTGAACCTGATAACGAGAACTTCAAGCTTGCATGGAGCAATTTGAAACCGCTCGGACCTCGTGTACGTGTTTACGAAAAGGCTGTATGGCGTTCAGACCGGCATCCGACCAGCCTAATTCACAGCGGCTATAATGGTGCTGGTCACACCTTGGCTACCGGAAGTGGCACTGTCCTTGTACATGGCGAAGAGCAGCCTTCCAAAACCAGAAATCTGGTCGCATGTATAGGCCTAGATAAGATATTGCAACGTTTCCAACGGGTGCGGTTATTGAAACTTGCGTGCGCGGGGGCAGAATGGCCCATTTTATTCACATCGAAGGAGTTGGGACGCGTTGAGGCAATTTGTGGACAGTACCAGGAAGTGATTGATTTACCTTCATATGCGGTTGTTCAAGAAATAACACGGTATCGCAAGACCGATCTTGAGCAACTGCTCAAACGTTATTACCACCACGTCCAATTCAAGGCGCTTGCTAATAAATCGGGGCTCTTTTGGGCTTGGGACAGAATCAGCCAGTAGTTAGCGAACCCTCTATGCTATCAGACGAGCCACGCCCCGTCATTCCTGACCATGAATTGATCCGGCCCATCGGCTCAGGAAGCTACGGTGTCGTGTGGCTGGCCCGTTCGGTGCTTGGTGTTTATCGAGCGGTCAAGATCGTCGCCCGCAATCGATTCAAAGATGTGCGCCCCTTCGAACGCGAGTACGAGGGCATCAAGCGTTTTGAACCCATTTCCCGGGTCCATGATGCCTTCTTGGATGTCCTGCAGGTGGGTTGGAGTCCGGGCTCTGAGTTCTTTTACTACATCATGGAACTGGGCGACGACCAGGTCCACGGGCAGAACATCGTCCCGGACGAATACCGTCCCCGCACCTTGGCCAGTGACTTGACCGCCGGTGGAGCGCTGACCGTCCACCAGACGGTCCAAATCGGTTTGGCGCTCTCTCAGGCCCTCGAGTTCCTGCATTCCAAGGAACTCATACATCGCGATATCAAGCCGGCTAATGTGGTATTCGTCGCCAGCAGGCCCAAACTCGCGGATATCAGCTTGGTTTCGACACTGTCGGAGGCGAATACATATGTCGGAACCTCCGGCTTTATCGCTCCTGAAGGTCCCAACAGCATCCAAGGGGACCTCTACAGCCTAGGGAAGGTGCTCTATGAGCTGGTCTCAGGCAAAGACCGCAATGACTTCCCGGCATTGCCGGACCATGCCGGATTCTCCAAGGAATTACTGGAACTCAACGAAGTGCTGATTAAGGCCTGTCAGAGTGATGTGCGCCTGCGTTACCGAACTGCGGCCGAGATGAGCAGTGACCTCTTGGCTTTGGCCAATGGGCGGTCTGTGCGGCGCCTGCACACCCTCGAACGCCGCGTCCGGGTTCTCCAGACATTCGGGCAATTCTTCGCAGTCGGGGCACTCCTGTTCGGAGGTACCTTTTACCACTTCCAACAGCAGTGGCACCACAGCGCGGTCGAGCGCCAACGGCAAGTTGGTACCCAGGTGGCCATAGGCACTGCCTTGATGCGGAACGGGGACTACCAAGGAGCCATCCCGCCTCTGCTCGAAGCCTTGAACCTGGAGGACCCGTCGGGCGACGACACGACCGGACAACGCCTCAGGCTCACTCTGCTCGATAAGATGGCCCCTCACAAGATCCAGGAATGGCGATTGGCGGCCAAACCGATCCGATATTGCCAAGTCCACGGCACGCAGGCACTTGTGGTTCTCGATCGCCAATACTTCCAGGTGTTCGACTTGCTCGAGGGCAAGGCACTGTCGGAACGTCTTGGCCTAGGGACTGAACCCGAAACGTCGACCTTCACAGCCAATGGCGAGGAAGTTTTGTCAGCTCACCCGGACGGATCCATCACCCGGACCCATTGGCGAACCGGAAAACGCGAGATCCTGTTCAGGACCGATGGCCCGGCGATGTTCACTAGCTCTAGTGCAGACGGGAGCAAAGTGATCGCCGGCTGCCTAGACGGAGGGGTTTACCTCTGGCAGTCGGCGGCAACTTCGCCGGTGTCTCGTTTGCAAGGCCATGATAGTCACGTGTTCTTCGCTAAGTTCAGCCCGTCCGGAACTTGGGCCGTAACCACAGGTGCCGACCACTCGGCCCGACTATGGAACACCGCGACCGGTCAACAAAAATGCTCTCCCTTGATGCACAAGAGCTGGGTGTACAGCGCGGATTTCAGCCCGGATGAGAAATCCCTCGTCACCTGCAGCTACGATGGGACGGCCAAGATCTGGGACCTCGCCACGGGCCTGGAACGTACGCCTAGCCTGAAGCATGGAGAAGCGGTGTACGATGTCCGCTACAGCCCGGATGGACATCGCATACTAACCGCGGGCTTGGACCGCTCCGCGCGGATCTGGGATGCACACGAACACCAGCCCGTTCCCTTCAACCACACGATCCGCCATGAGGGGCGGCTCATGACCGCCTCCTTCGGTCACAGCTCGAACCACATCCTCACGGCCGATATTGAGGGGCGGATTGTCGTTTGGGACCTGAAGCCGCGACTGGCTCCCGTCTATTGTGGCACCGTGCCCGCACCCGGCGATAAACGGCCTGTCTTGTGCCGGGCGGGTCCTCTAGAGGTGCGCGCAATCGGAAATCAGGTGACGATCTCGAGTGCTGAGTCCACGTCGGCACGGGTGATGCACTTATCCGAAGAAATTACCCAACTCGCTATCAGCCCTGCCAAAGACTTGCTGGCTGCAGTTTCCGGGGACCAGGTCCACCTGATCCGTTTACTGGATTCTGAACCGAAGAGTTTAGAACACGAAGCTTCCGTGGTCCATGTGGAGTTCAGCCCGGACGGCACAAGGCTGGTAGCCGCGGTGGCGGACAAGACGCTGGAGAAGCGAAGTGCACGCCTCTGGGATGTCCAGACGGGCAAGCCAGCTGGACCACCCTTGGTTCATGACGATGGAGTCCTCCATGCCGCATTCAGTCCGAATGGAACCCACGTGGTCACATCTAGCGAAGACTTTTCAGCCGCGATTTGGAATGCACACACAGGCGCACCCGTAGGACCAAAGCTCAGGCACCGAGACAAAGTGCGATCGGGACAGTTCGCCAAGACCCACAACTGGGTCGTCACAGCAAGCGACGATGGGTCGGCTGTGGTCTGGGATGTCTCGACCGGAGAGCCCCTGACCATGCCCCTAATACACGCCAGGCGGATCATCTCTGCCATGTTTGCAGACCGTGACTCCGCCATCATCACCACCGATGAAATGGGCAACCAGTGGCGATGGGACCTTCAACCCGACCGCAAGGCCAAATCGGGAACACCGCAGCGGCACTCCTCGCCGTAGAGCCCCGCGACGCTATGAATCTCACGTTTTCAAGCGACTCCTGTACATCGCGCAGCTCTCGGTACGACCGTTCCGCACCTCAGAGATATGTTGGTCAGATGCTCGGTTTCACATTGACCGAGCTACTGGTCGTCATCGCCATCATCGCCATCCTGGCCGGGCTCATCCTACCAGCCCTGGCCGGGGCCCAGCGACGAGCAGCCACCACCCAGTGCGTGTCCCAGATTCGGCAATTCGGTTTAGCCGGCACCCTGTACGCCCTCGATCACGCCGATTTCATGCCACCCAATCTCGACGGCGAGAACATCCCCCTCGGTGAAACCTGGGTCCAGGGATGGCTCGGTATTCCCGGGCCCGATTGCACCAACACCCTCTTCCTCAAGCAGAGCCTGTTGGCACCGTATGTCCAGAACACCGCTCTGTGGAAATGTCCTTCGGCACGCGACGTCACCCTGGGTGAGTTTCGCATGCCCCGAGTGCGCACCGTTTCGCTCAACGCCTTCATGGGCTCGAGCATCCAGACTCCAGCCGCGCAGACCTACCGACGGTTTTCCGACCTCGTCCAACTCTCGCCGACCGAGGCCCTGACCTTCCTCGAAGAACGGCCCGAGACCATCAACGATGGGGCCTTTTCACTGCAGTGGGATTTCAAGGAATCTCAACCCTCCCAGTGGAAGGTCCGCGACAAGCCCGGGCACCTGCATAACCGCTCCGGCAATCTCGCCTTCGGTGACGGCCACGTCGAAACCCACCGCTGGGGCGCCTTGGGGGCCACATCGGTGCCGCGCGACGACTTCGACGCCCCCAGCGACCCCGATGTGCTCTGGCTGCAACGGCATGCCACCTGGCGTGAACCCACTCCGTCGGGCCCCTGAATGCCGCATCGAGGTCCGGAGCGGAACCCAATCCAAAGTCGATCTAATCCCACACGCCAAGTCATGCCCCTCGCCTCCCTCGCCTCATGGAAGCGCTACCTGATCTTTTGCGGGGTCGGGTTCAGCGGCCTGCTGGTCGACCTGAGCCTCTTTCACTGGTTGCACACCAGGACCGGATGGCCACTCGAAGCCGCGAAGGTCGTGGCCGCCGAGACCGCTCTGCTCAACAACTTCCTGTGGAATGATCGATGGACCTTCGGAAACCGGCCCCATAATTCGGTCGCTCCCTGGCCCCGGCGACTCCTCCGATTCCACCTGATCTGCCTCTCCGGCATCGCCCTCACTCTGGTGCTGCTCGGGCTGTTGCACCGGGGGGCCGGAGTTCCCGCCGACCGAGCCAATGCGATCGCCATCGTGGCGGTCAGCGGTTGGAACTTCCTCTGGAGCCGCCGCTGGGGCTGGGCCGCTCCCGCGACTCCTCCGGACCGCCCGCCCCAGGCCAGCGATCCAGATTCTGCCCCTCCCGTTCCGTGAATCCCTCACCCGCCGCCTCGCCCCGATGGATCCGCGCCGCCGGCTGGATCCTGCTCATAAAAGTTGTCTATCTGGGGGCCGTCTTCGCGATCCTGAAGGGGTGGAACCATCCGGAGCAGATCCCCAAGTTCGAGGTCCGCTGGCCCATCGATGCGGACCCCACTTTCGAGAGCCATTTCGCCACCTGGGACGCTGCGCACTACCTGCTCTTGGCCACGCAGGGGTATGCCGAAGGGGTGCGATCCTGCGCGTTCTACCCGCTGTGGCCCCTGCTGTGGCGCGGAGTCATCGCTCTCGGAGCGCCTCCGGTCTGGGGCGGGCTGGTGCTGGCCAACCTGCTATCCACGCTGGGCCTTGCCCTGGTGTACCGGGCCGTGGCCCTCAGGCATGACGCGTCGCGGGCCTTCTGGGTGGTCCTCTTCATGGCGATCTACCCGGGCAACCTGTTCCTGCAGTTTAGCTACAGCGAATGCATATTCCTCGTGCTGTTGGTGAGTCTCTGGAGCGGCCTCGAAGAACGCCGGTGGTGGTCGGCGGCCTTCGGTGCGGCGCTGCTGCCGCTCAGCCGGGCCGTCGGCGTCTTCGCGATCCTCCCCATCGGAGTCTGGCTTCTCCGGCATCCGATCATCGCTCCCCACTGGAACCGGTGGGTATCTCGGGCGCCCCGGTCCACTCACCGCCTGCTGACCGTCGTAGCGGATCCGTCACGGGGCGGGGGCCGATGGTGGGTGCTCCCGGCTCTCCCACTGGTCGGTTGGGCTGCGTACCTCGAACTGATGGCCCACTGGACGGGCAACCCATTCGAAGGCTTTGAAGCCCAGAAGCACTGGGGCCGACACTCCATCCTCAACCTGATCAACGTGCCCAAGTTCGTGATCGAGTACCTCAACCCGCGCTACTTCCACGAGTTTGCTGATTCGATGCTCGACCGCCTGTGCTTCTTGGCGGTGGCCTACACCCTTCCAGCCCTGTGGCGCAGCGAACGGGCGCTCCTCCCCTGGGCGTACATCCTCGGAATCCTTCCGGCGATGAGCGGCTCGTTCACGTCCTACATCCGGTTCTCCGGAATGGCGTTCCCGGTCTTCCTGATGTGGTCGGCACCCGCCCCGACCCGTCCCCTCCGGATCCTGCGCTGCGTCGGGCTGGTGATCCTGGGATTGCTGCACCTCCATCTGGTCCGGAACTTCATCCTGGGCCGGTGGGCCGGATGAATTGCAATGGTTTATCAGAGCTCATGGATTTACTCGTTCCAGTAACAACATGACTATGTGAATGTTAATCTCAAATACAATTACCATGACCATTCTAAAATCATTGTGTGAACATATCTCTCTCAATACAACGATATATTACCAACAAAACCACCGTAAACAAAGGCCAGTCCGGTATCAAATCATTTTGTATTTGTATCTATTTTATGCCCGTTAAAAGCCACCTAGAGCAAACATTGTCGACATACTGATGAGGGTGAATTCAACACTGATGATAATACCTTTCTGAAGCCTAATCGAAACTGCCGGATTTGAAGCGCCCTGTTTTATGATTGAGTGGTTTTTTCAAATGAGCGCCAGCATATCTTATTTTCATTTTCTCTCAAATTGTTTTCCGTAGTAAGCGTCACCCTGGGCACGCTTACATCACGATAGCAAAAAGGTTGGCTATCCATCGGGGCAATTATGCCTATGACTACATATCTGTACGATCGCAGCTCCGAGAATAATCTCCCCTGATGAAATTCCAGCGAAAGAAACATACCGCCGCAACTTAGAAACAGGAGTGCTTTAACGCCAATAATCAAATGACCACTTGTCATTAAAAATAAAAGTTCCACGTCATCGCCAACCACGCCGATTCTACCTTGTCTAGTGATGACACTACCTCAATCAAATGACAGCCAACGACAAAAACCCACATGTCAATCACGACTCCCGTCACCCTGACTAACCGTAGCACACAATTCTTTGGATAAACATTGTCGAATAAGTGATTTAATTACCTATTATAGTCTGTCTTGAGCTGTTCATCACGAATCCAAAGCGTCTCTCCCCCCTCTTCACAAACATACCGGTATTCAGCTGCCAGCAGGCGCAAAATATTAGCAGGCAACTCCGAGGAGGTACTCCATACGATTCCTCGCGGCCGAGCCTCTTCGACAATTGACCATACGCGTTCCGATGTCAAATCACCTGACCAAAACCGCTTGGCAGGCCTAAGCGAGATGCTCGGAATAGAAATTCGATCTGAAACAACGTTAACCATTCCAGAAAAGCAGAACACAACGTCATCCGTGCGCGTTTCTCTGCCAATGGTATCGATCATCACAGATCGGTTAATTCTACGGCGCTCCGAAACCAATTCTAGTTCACCCACCCAAGCCACCAAGTTCGAAGCAATGCAAACGAAACCTATCCACAACTTGCAGAGCGATGCACACACACACCGACGGTAAGGGTTCGTCTCATCACAAAGCCAAGAAACTTTCGCAAGCGACTCAAGCGCTCTTCCAATCAAAATCGCGGCCGGAATATTGATGTGCAGATCATAATAGCTCCAGAAGGGCACATGTACGGAGTGCACTCCCAATGCCGTGATGAGCCACACCCACTCGAAACCGTGATCAATAGAAAAAAGCCCCAAAACTCTTCCAAATAATAAACAAAGACAGACACCAATACCAAGCGGTGTACTCATGTAACGCAGTAGGTCGAACTGGTGGCTCTCAGCTTCTATATTCAACGATGCCTTCTCATGCGATGTCCAAAGCGCAGCAAACAGCCCTCCTCCACTATATAAGGCCCAGCTACAAAACAATATGGCAATTACTCCAAAAAACACAAAGTATCGCCCAATTTCCTTCCTTCGGCTCGGAGAACCGGCAAGATAGAGCCTTAGAGATGCAATCACAATTAGGGCTGGAAACATCATCAAAGACGTCAGCTTGACTCCTACGGCAGCCGACCATAATACGCCGCCAGCAAGTGCGCCACCAGCCGATCTCGATTGAAGGAATAAATGGCTTCCCCACAGTGCCAGCCCAAACGCGGGAATTTCTAGCATTGGCGTGAAATAGAGGTTCGCGGTCGCCTTGGCCGAAACCAAGAGCCAGGTGCACACCCCAATGCCGAGCAGACTCCGTCTCATCGGAGCCCCAATGCGCATCGCCGCACCCGACAAAAGCAGGCCAGATGCTAGGACGGCCGTACCACGCACAACCGCCAAACTCCCGTTACTTAGACTGAAAACTAAACCGATTAGCAAGGTGTGAAGTGGCGGCTGGTCGTTCCAGGGTACCCCACGTGCATAACCCAATCTCCAAGTCATGTAGCCCTTGAGAAGCTCAAAGTGTTCATCGCCACCAGCATCAATCGCGCCCGCAGCGTCGCAAAAGCCCAACATCACGCACGCAATACTTAAACCGATTAGGAGCCCACCTACGCAGATTGAAGATACAATGGCCCACGCAGGCTCTGGGGGTAATTGGGCGGTCTTCTCGGACATACGTCATCTTTCAATAAGGCGATCCTGTAACCAACGCGCGTCTACATCATTGACCAAGGTGTGCATTCGCTTCTGCGCGCCGTCGACGGTGGTCTTATCCTCCCACTTTTTATACTCTATATGAGCATCAGCAAAGGAGACTACGCACCCTCCACCATGCACTACGCTAGGCATCTCAATCATCACAATTGGAAGCTCTGTAGCATTCCCGTATAGCCTTCTAGTATTGGTTGCATCGACTACAAAACCCCCAATCATTATCGACGTATTGTGGTGCTTATTAAATGTGAACGTTGTGGATGGGACCAGAAGGTCGGTCGGAGTCCCGAAGACACTTGGAGAAATTCTTTTGTCGGTCGTCCACCCAGGACTCCCGAGATCTCCCACGGGGTTAATTCTACAATTCAACGCTAACGATCTCGCATTTTTCGACCGGCCTGACGCACAGCGCACAATTGAGTGCGTGATTCCGTATTCTGACAAGAGCGATCTCCGGCGACTATCGATGAGGTCCAGATATGCTCGCTCAGCCACCTTATACATATTTTCTGTTACCCAGTTGGTATACGGTGCGAGCATGTGCTGGTTATCAAGATTCGGGGGTTAAATTGTTCTGTTATCAGCGATGCAGGCTTCACCGGCTATGGCGATTTTGCGCATGTTACCATTGCATCTGACTCTCTTGGATGAGTTCTGATTCACAGACAGTGATAGTAATATTAACACCAAAATGATTCCTGCTATTGCCATTGTAATCAGTAGCTCGATCAATGAAAAGCCGCGCTTGCTGATCCCGTTCATGCTATCTCCTTCAGTTGCCATTTTTTCTGGTCAGAAACCAGATCACAGTAATCGTTAACAATACAAATCCACCCCATAAGCCAGCTCTGACGGCGTCAAGGCTAATACGAAATCCTAGAACTCTTATAGATGTACGATTAGGATCAGAAAGATGTGTAAAGGTTGTTTTTCCACCCCGATACGCTAAGTACCCCCGCGATCCGGGCCCGAAATAATTTGTCATTACAAATGCAGCAGGATCGGGTGGCTCAAAGCGGAGGCCACCAATAGCATCGATTGTGTAGATGACGCTAAGCTCGTTGGTTGACGAACCTGCCGAGCAGATCAGTTTGCTTGGAAAGGACTCGCTTTTGTCAAACACTATTCTCTTACGCATTACACGGTACGAATCCATTCGACTTGGATATTCGATGTCTGCTTCCACCTGGCCAAGACCCTTTCGCAATCTACACGTAAACGATTTGCGGGGCGATTGAGAGTTGGTCGACTGGTAACTCCACACAAGCCCCACTGAATCGACTTGCAAGTAGGAGTCCCAAAAGTCCGGAATCCCAAGAAACGGCAGCTCGCCGAAGAATGCGTCAGCCTGAAAAGCTCGGGCAACGCCCCAGCCCTGCGACGACCCGTCTAGTCTCATCGAGTCGTAGTCGGTCGACATGAATCCGCCAGCATCCCAGGTGTATGTCCAGTATCCACCATCAATTTGAGCCCTCAGTTTAAGATCGGTGGTTAATGCACCGTCAGTAGCTAGCGATTTCTCGGAGGGTGCAATTTTTAACAAAACCTTCCCCTTCGAGACATGCATTTCCGTGAATTTCGATGAATTGGAGGTGGTGTACTTAAAACGCGCAGCGGATATCGATGGTCTATTGGTCACCAACATTGCGACATAGGAATCAATAGACGCAAAGACTCCAACTGTTCCACATAATAGACACACGACAACACGCAAGAGTGAGCTGGTCATACGATTCTATCCGACTGTGCTTTGTTTTAACCTGCCAATCACCGCCGCAGAAAGGTCGCCAACGATAGCGTGGCGGCGCAGATGAGGAGGACATAGGAAGCTGAGACCGCTGCGGCGGCAGAAGCTTTGCTGATTCCGAGGCTGGAAAACGCGTATCCCAAACATGGGCACATTTCACCGGCAAAGAGGGCACTGAAAGTGATTCTGTAGATGCCGAACAAAACACACAGCATTAATACCAGTATGGGTGCTCGTGGAGACTGGCGGTATGCCCAACATAACCGCGCTATCACAAATTCTACCCCAGATGTCCCAACCAACAGAAGCTTAAATGACAACCCCGTAATCAGATCGCGTTGCTCTAAGTATTGATCGTTGCCGAGTGCTGAAACGACCTTCCCGATGCCGGTACCCACCAGAATTAAGACGATAATAATAGCCGCCACGCTGCGCACTGTGGATGCGCTCAACCAATGGAATCGCGAATTGATAGTAGATGACATGAGACTGTTAGGAGCGAGCGCCGCATATCAGCAGCGCTCGCCTACCCTTCATGGTCGATGTCTATTCAGGGCTTGTCGAGCCGGTGCATGAACTAAGGGAGCGATACTTGGTCGGTTGTCCAATAGAAAGGTCACTCCCAACTGAATAACAAGTTTTGGTTTCAAATCCTGGTTTCTCGCAGAGGAAGATATGCCTGCACTTCGTGGCTACTTCACTAGTCGTCCCGGAGCTTCCAACTCCGACAAGTGACCGGGAAGTGTACAAGGTTTCCCAACCATTCGCCGTGCATTCGTATCCATCTTGGCAGGGACTTGACGGAGTGCCTTGGGAGGGAGCTGAAGCAAAGTAGGTCTCGCATGTCGCCCCGTTGGAGTGTGTGAAACAACTTGATGATGAAGCCATTACAGCTAATGCCGAGCAGGCAGCGACAATCATCGAGACTTGCCTCAATTCGTTTCCGAGTGTGTTTCGCAGGAATTGCATAGGTGTTTTATTAATTAGGTTTTCGATTTTTTAATCAGGTGAAATTTGGAGATGAACCGGATGTCAAGGGTGTTTTTGCAGCTGAGAGCCCGTCTGAAAACTCTAAGCGTCCGTCGACTCCCACTTCTGGGCTGCCTTCTCGGTCCAGTTCAACCGGTTTTTGAGCCACATCCCCCGGCGTTCGCTCCAACCGGTTCCGATTCCTGGCGTCGGCTCGGCTCTCGGCCTTTAGGACTGCATCACAGGCCTCCACCATGCTCTGGATGACATGGAACTTGTCGTACACCACCCGACCTAGCCCCCGCTCGACGTTCATATGGAATCTGACACGCGCCATGGCTGTCCTTATAGAATTGTCTTTGTGTATAACGTGTTTGTTAGTGACCAAGAAACCAGGCCCGATCGAACCAGTGACCGACTCAATGGAAACAGCGGCCTGATCCCAATTTCTTTCAATCGGAGAAGCCATGCTACGAACCCTCGGCCGCTACGACCTGCACCTCCTCGCCACGGTTGTGACCGAAGACCATTCTTGATTTTGTGCCCAAGAGGCTCAGTCACAGGACTCGCAAGCCAATGTCGACAAACAGAGGGGAAGGAACAAAAATGCCACTGAGTTGGATTCCTATTTCCGGACCCTATCGCCCACCAAAAACCAGAGATACGTGGAAAAACTAAACCCTCTGTTGCTTTATCCATCCTTGGCGACATCGTCCGCCTCGGACATCTCCCCAACAGCGACGAGGCCATCCTCAATCTGCGGGCATTACAGAACAAGGTTTTGGATTTAACAGCCTCAATCGTAGCCACGGGAGTCCCCCTTAGAGAACTCTCCGATTTCAAGGGGTTGAACGGCATCATGGGCAATCTCGATGCCGCTCGCGACGCCTTTTGGCGAAACCGGTTTTGGACCCGACAACTCTCAGAATCATCGAAGCAGTTGAGCCGAGACAAGAGGCTCGTGCGCCTTTGGTTCAGATCCTCGTGCTTGGTCATCTATTCTAGATACGTTGGTTCCATGCCGAATCTTTCACGAAATCATCGATTCCTCGTTACTTTCAGTGGATCAGTAGCACGGTAGGGTGAGTTTACCGGCGACGAAGTAG
>CAJAHH010000018.1 GCA_903939515.1 uncultured Verrucomicrobiota bacterium | reverse complement strand
GGTCTGGTGCGCCGAGCCGCAGGTGGTGGATCCGGTGGGCTTGGCCTTCGCTGCCGATGGCGTGGCCTATGTCGCCGAATGCCGGGATTATCCCTATGGCGCGGGTGCCTCCGGGCGACCGGGCAGCACCGTGCGCCGGTTAGCCGATACCGACGGCGACGGCTTGCCGGACCGCTCGACGGTCTTCGCCTCGGATCTCAGCTACGCCACCAGCGTGCTACCATGGCGCGACGGCGTCCTCGCGCTGGCCCCGCCGGAGATCGTCTTCCTTCAGGACACCGATGGCGACGGACGCGCCGACCGGCGCTCGGTTATCCTCCGTGGGTTGGGGCTCGGCGTCAGCGATTCGCTGGCCAACAGCCTCCGCTATCACCTCGACGGCCGGGTCCACGTGGCCAACGGCGGCAATGGCGGTCGGCTCACGTCGCCGCTCCGGGAGGGATTGTCTGTCGTGCTGGGTGACCACGATTTTGCCTTCGATCCGGACACCGGCGAGGTCGAATTGACCGCCCGGACCGGCGGCGGATTCGGCCTCGTGTTTGATGCCTGGGGCCGTGGGTTCACGACCTACAACATCGACCACATCCAGCACCGCTTCCTGCCGCTGGCCCACGCGCGGCGTAACCCGGGGTTCCCGGCGGTGGCCATCACCGGGAGCATCTCCGACCATGGAGACATGGCGCAGATCTTCCCGATCTCCGAACCCGAGACTCGCCCCAATCACCCGGAACAGGCGGGGCATTTCTCGGCCGCGGGCGGGATGGGACTTTGCGAGTCGCCAATCTTCCCCCGCGACTTGCAGGGATCGGTCTTCGTCTGCGATGTGGTGGGCCATTTGGTGCACCGCGATGTGATTCGTCCGGATGGACCGGTGTTCCGTGCTTCGCGGGCCTTCGAGGATTCCGACCGCGAGTTCCTCGCCAGCCGCGACCCGTCGTTCCGCCCTGTGGGCCTGGAGACGGGACCGGACGGCGCTCTCTACTTGCTCGACATGCAGCGCGAGGTCATCGAACACCCGGATTACATCCCGCAGAAGGTCCGGGCCTCCCTGGATTTGCGTGCCGGTCACGACCGCGGTCGCATCTACCGCATCACCCCGCGTGGCGGTGCCCCCCGGCGGTTTCCCCGTCTCTCGGCGATGACCCCCGCCCAATGGGTCCGCCATTTGGGCGACCCAAATCCCTGGGTCCGAGGGACCGCTCAGCGACTTCTCCACGAACGCCAGGCCCGCGAGACGGTTCCGGCCCTTCGCCGGTGGGCCACCTCGAAGGTCCGACCGGAGGGCCGCTTGCACGCCCTGGCCACTCTCCGCGTCTTGGGCGTGCTGCAACCCTCCGACCTGATGACTGCCCTGGCCGATCCGCACCCCGGCGTCCGCGAGAACGCACTGCGCTGGTCCGAACCGTGGCTGGCCTCGGAGGCCCGGCTCCAAGCCCGGGTGCTGGAGCTTTCCCGCGATGCCCTTCCGCGGATCCGCTTCCAGGCGGCCCAATCGTTGGCAGCAATGGGCACCCCGGACTCGGTGGACGCGCTGGCGGCGCTGTATTGGCGCGATGCTTCCAGTCCGTGGACTCGGCGGGCTGTTTTGGGCTCGCTGCGGCCGGGCGAGGCCGGTCAGGTGTTGCGGCGACTGGCGGGGGCTTTACCGCGAGGCGGAACGGCTTTCGATGCCAGTCTCGCCCCGGCGCTGCAAGACCTCGCCGAGTCGGTGGCGGTCCAGGCCACCTCGGCTCCCGGCGACTTCGAGGTTTCACTGGAACTGCTGGAGGCCTTGCACGGCGCCCCGGCGCTGCGGGGGTCGCTTTTGGAGGGGTTGGAATCCGGCTTGGCCCGTTCCGGAAAAGTCCCTCCCGTTGCACCGAAAGCTCTCCGAGCCGTGACCGCCCTCGCTGCGCGACCCGCGGCGCCTGAGTGGATTCCGGCGCTGCGATTGATGCGCCGTCTCAAGGCGCCGTCCGATTCCGGGGTGGATCACGCGCTGGCCGAGGCCTTCCAGATGGCCACCAACGCTGCCTTGCCGGTGACGCTGCGCCTGCCGCGTCTCCGGGCCATGGAGTTGGCCGAGGCTCCGGCCGACTGGTTGGACGGGCTTTCGCGCCTGCTCGGAGCGCCCCACGAAGAACCCGAGGTGCAGACGGCCGCCTTCGATGTGCTGGAACGCCTCCAACCGCCCCGGCTGGGTCGATGGCTGGTGGACCGTTGGTCCGGATTGCCGCCCGCGCTGCGGGGCCGTGCCAGCCGTTTGCTGGCCGAACGCCGAGCACTCCATGGGGATCTCCTCGAGGCGGTCGAATCGGGAACGATCCGCGTGGGCGAGTTGAACCTCGATCTCGAGCAGCGCCGCCGGCTCCTGCGGGGTGGGTCCGCCGAAATCCGAGTGCGCGCCGCCCGCTTCTGGAGTGACGAGGAGTATTCCAATCGCAGCAAGGTGGTGGACGAATGGCTGGCGAAGCTGCCCGCCGGTGGGGACGCATCCCGGGGCCGCAAGGTGTTCGAATTGTCCTGCGCCCATTGTCACCGCATGGGTGAGGTCGGCATGCGCGTGGGACCCGAGTTGGCCGGTTCGGCCCACCGCAGCGTGGAGGACTTGCTGTCCAACATCCTCGACCCAAACATGGCGATGAATCCTGCGTTCGTGGCCTACCAGGCCGAGACCGTGGACGACGAAACGATCACCGGCTTGCTGGAGGCCCAGCGCGGCGATTCGGTGACCCTCCGGCAGGCCGGCGAGCTGAGGGTCGTGTTGCCGAGGACGAGGATCCGCTCCCTGCGCTCGACCGGCCTATCGCTCATGCCCGAGGGCTTGGAGGCCGGGCGTTCTCCCCAGGAACTGCGCGACTTGATCGCCTTCATCCGCGGCGAGTCTGCTGGCCGGCCGATGCATTCCGCGGCCGGGGCCCGGTGAGGTTCACACCCCGGATCAATCCTTGACCCCGCAGAAGCCGAGCCGATTCCGGGCCGCTGGATTGCACCGAGGCGCGATAGACAGCAAGATTCTGCCCGTGAAGCTGACTTCGTGGAACGTCAATGGCCTGCGCGCGGCGTTGGGCAAGGGATTGCTCGACTGGATTGCCCAAGAGGATGCCGATGTCATTTGCCTCCAAGAGGTGAAGGCGATGTCCGAACAAGTGTCTGTCGAGTGGCCCAGCGGGTATTCGGTTCATTGGAACTCCGCCGAACGCAAGGGCTACAGCGGTACTCTGACTCTCAGCCGCTTGCCCGTGCTTTCCGTCGAGCGAGGCCTGGGTTCGTGGTTACCGGACAACGAAGGTCGGGTGTTGACGGTCGAACTCCAGGACCAGTTCGTCGTCAATTGCTACACACCCAATACCAAGCGGGATCTTTCTCGCCTGCCGTATCGGGAGCTGGAATGGGATCCGGCCTTTCGGGCGTATCTGAAGGCGTTGGAGGCCCGTAAGCCGGTGGTTTTTTGCGGAGACCTCAATGTGGCCCACGAAGAAATCGATTTGGCCAATCCCAAGGCCAATGTTCGCAACCATGGTTTCACGGTCGAGGAACGGCGGGGATTCACTCGGCTCATGGAGGCGGGGTTTGTGGATACGTTCCGCGACCGGCACCCGGGGAAAGCAGGCCAATACACCTGGTGGAGTCCGATGGCCGGCGCTCGGTCCCGGAATGTCGGGTGGCGTATTGATTATGTCGGGATCTCGGGGGCGCTTCGACCGGCTTTGAAAGAGGCCTTCATTCGCCCGTCTGTTTTGGGATCTGACCATTGTCCAGTGGGCTTGGTGTTGGGCTGAGGTCCTTAGCGGGGCCCGAGGGCACTGATCGTAATCAAGACGTTCGGGCCTTGCTGAAGAGTTCCGCGGGTCGAGCGCTTCAACCTTGCCGTGCCCGCATCCGCGCCGACACTCCCCCTTGTGGATGCCATGAAGATCACCGTCGAGACGCTGCGCGGATGGAAGGGTTGCCGCCCATTCGGTGCGTTGACGGCCTATGATTATCCCGGGGCTCGGTTGCTCGATGAAGCGGGTGTACCGGTGCTGCTGGTGGGTGATTCGCTGGGCATGGTGGTGCTAGGACATCCGGACACCACTGCCGTAACCATGGACGACATCGTCCATCACCTTCGAGCGGTGGCCCGAGCCCGAGGCCGGGCGTTGGTAGGAGCCGATTTACCGTACAAAGCCTATGAGACGCCTGCCCAGGCGGTCTGCAATGCCCGCCGCTTGGTTGAGGCGGGTGCTGAATATGTGAAGGCCGAGGGAGGGCAGGAGATCTTGCCGCAAGTTCAAGCGATCTTGGCCGAAGGAATTCCCTTCATGGGTCATCTCGGCATGCTGCCCCAGCATGTGGTGGAAGAGGGCGGCAAGTACCGCATCAAAGGTCGGGACGAGGCGGGCCGTCAGCGCTTGTTGGACGACGCCCTTGCCTTGGAAGAAGCCGGCGCCTTTGCCTGTGTCTTGGAGTTGGTGACCCCACCGGTGGCTGCTGAAATCCGCGGCGTTTGCTCTCGGATGCTGACCATAGGCATTGGCAGTGGAGCAGATTGTGACGGTCAGATTTTGGTGACCCACGACTTGGTTGGGGCCTTCCCCTGGTTCACACCCAAGTTCGTCGAACCCCGGGTCCGCACCGGGGAATCCATTCGCTCGGCCGCCCAAGACTGGCTGGCCTCGTTGGTGATCCGGTCCTAGTGGGAGTCCTTCAATGGCTGACGTTGTGCCGGTGATCCATTGACGTTGCCCTTGCGTAGGGGTGTCGGGACGGGTCACTTTTACCCCACTTGCAACCGTCGATGCTTCAAGAATTGCGATCGCTGTGGGATAGCCTGCCTCATAAGGCAGCCTTTGGGTTGGTCGTTGCGGCGTGGTTCGCGCTCTTCCACTTCTTGGGCAACTCTACCCTGGGCTACATCCAGACCGAATCGATGTTCGGTTGGCTGCAGGCGGTTTATGAGGGGGGAGCTAAGCAGGGGCGCGATGATGAATTGGGCCTGATGATTCCCTGGTTGGTGGGAGCCATCGTCGTGATGCGTCGGACCGAATTGACCGCCATTCCGAAGGAACCTTGGGCTCCGGCGCTGGCGCTGGTTCCCCTTGGACTGCTGCTGCACCTTTCGGGCTATGTGGTCCAGCAGACACGCCTCGGGGTGGTGGGTTTTCTGGTAGGGCTCTTCGGGATCATGGGGATGTACTGGGGCCGGGCTTGGATGCGCGCCTTCGCCTTTCCCTACTTGCTGTTCTTCTTCTGCGTGCCGATCTCCGTCTTCCTCGACACGCTCACCCACGGATTGCGGCTCCTGAGCACCGTCCTCTCGACGACGTTCTGTGAATGGGTTCTGAACATGAAGCTGGAGCGGGCGGGAACCATTGTTTTACAGAAGGCTTCGGCCACCGTGCAGGGATTCCGCTTCGATGTCGCCCCGGCCTGCAGCGGCATCCGCAGCGCCACGGTGGTGCTGCTGTTAACCGTCACCTTCGCCTTCCTGAATTTCCGGTCCGCCTGGCGTCGAATTTTTCTCATCCTGCTCAGCCCCGGTTTTGCGGTGTTGGCCAATGTCATCCGGCTCATTGTGGTGTTCGCTGTGGCCGAGGCCGCAGGGCAAGCCGCGGGTGAGGCCGTTGAGACTAAGTTCGGTTTTGCGACCTTCCTCATCGCATTGAGTTGTGTGTTCTTGGTGGCCCGATGGCTGCGCGAACCTGAACCGACCTCCAGTTCATCCACCCTAGTCTCCGCTGAAGGCACCCACTCCGGCACCGCCCAGCCATGAACCCGCGCATTGCTGTCATTACGATTACGGCCCTAACCCTCATGGTTGCGGCCGCCGGTTCCCTGCGATGGCTCAAAGAACGTGTGCGCATGGGTGAACCCGGTGTGCGGATTGTGGGTCTTCCATTGCTGAGCGAGTCGGGTGGTTTGGCTACCTCCAATTCGGTGTCCCTTCCGGCCTCGTTGCCGGGTTACCGGTCCCAGATGGATGCCATTCCCGACCTAGAGCTGAGTTTCTTGCCGCCGGACACGACCTTTGGGCGAAGGTCCTATCATGGTGGAGCCTCCATCCCCTCTATTTCGGCAAGCGTGGTGCTGATGGGTGCCGATCGGACCAGCATTCATCGGCCCGAGTACTGCATGACCGGCGTCGGGTGGCAGATTCTCTCACAGACCGTCCGACGCATCGAAGTCCCTGGATGGGCTCCCGGAAGCCTTGAGGTGCAGCGCTTTGACATGACCCGTTCGGTCGAGCGTGATGACGGCCGTCGAGTGACCATCAATGGGGTCTATGTGTTTTGGTTCGTGGCCGACGGAATCCGCACGGCCAGCCACTCAGCCCGCCAATGGCAGATGGTCCAGGACATTCTTTCCAAGGGGCGCAGTCCGCGCTGGGCCTACATCTCCTTTTTCTCGCTCAGCGATCCGGGGGATGAAGACCTCACTTTCGAGCGCATGTCGCGGCTGATCGGAGCGGCTGTGCCGTCCATTGAGCGCGAACCGCAGACGGCCAGCCGCTGATCCCGCCGACACACATGGAGGCGACCCCACCCCCTCTCAGAAATGCCGTTGCCGGCGAGGATTCCGGTGGAGGGTTGGGGTGGCTGGGTGCCTTGCTTGGCGAGTGGCGCAGCCTGACCCGTCTGGGTGCCTTTATCCTCATTACGCTGGCGACGGCGGCTCGGCGTCATCGGGATAATTCCGAGGTGATGCGCCCGCAGGTGCTGGGCGAAATCCATCGATGCGGAGTACGCCTCCTGCCCATCATTAGTTTTCTTGGAGTGATTCTAGGTGTGGTTTTCGTGGGGCAGACCGTCTCGCTGATGGAGCAATTTGGGGCCGGGAACTTCACTGGAACATTCATTGTCACGGTGTTCGTGAGGGAAATGGTCCCAATGATCGCTGGCCTCCTGGTACTGGCCCGAGTGGGTACGGCGTCGGTGGTTGAATTGGGCACGGCCCGGGCACTAGGTGAGGTGGAAGCCCTCGAAGCCCTGGGTATCGACCCGATCCATTATTTGGTGGTGCCCCGGGTGATCGGATTCGCGGTGGCGGTGGTATCACTCAGTGCCTACCTCATCCTGATAGCGCTGGGGTCGGGCTATCTCTTTGCTTATGCCCGCGGATTGAAAGCGTCTCCGATCGAGTTCTTCACCCAGATCGCTAGTGCCATGAGTGCTCTGGATTTTCCACTCTGGGTCCTCAAGACGTTACTGTTCGGGGCTCTCACCGGCTGGGTGATTTGCTATCAGGGACTGGCCCGTCCGATGACCTTGGAGGAAGTGGGCCCGGCGACGACGCGGACGGTGGCCGTTTGCGTGGTGGGATGCCTGATGATCGACGCCCTGTTTATCACCGTGTACTTGCTCCTGTGAGGACACCTCCATCCACCACCCCTGCGCTGGAGACCCGATCGCTGGGGATCGCTAGTTCGACCTCAATGGGTGGGGTCTCGCTTCAGGCGGTGGACTGGACGGTAGACACGGGTGAACTTTGGGTGGTGGCCGGCGCGCAGGGTGCCGGTAAGACCGCGCTTTTGGAGACCTTGGCCGGATTAATTCCGGCGGCGGCGGGCGAGGTTCGCGTGTTTGGTCGCCGCGTCGATGCCTCCGGAGAGGACGACGCGGGATTGCGGGAGACCCGTCGTCGTTTGGGTTTGGTCTTCGATGGGAGCGGGCGACTGTTCTCAGCCCTGAGCGTGGCAGAAAACATCCTCCTCCCGTGGTGTTATCACCAGAACCGCTCCCCTACCGAGGCCCTCAGCGAATTTGAGCCGTTGATTGGTTACCTCCAGTTGGAATCGATCCTCTCTCGGAAACCCGCCTCCTTGAGTCGGTCTTGGTCGCGCCGGGTCGCGCTGGCCCGAAGCCTGGTGTTGGAGCCGAGCCTCCTCCTGCTCGACAACCCACTGGCGGGTCTGGACGCCGTTCATTTGCATTGGTGGCGCGGATTTCTGGCGGAGGCTCTGGCCGGGCATCCCTTGCTCGGTGGCCAACCCTTGACCATCGTCGCAACGGCGGATGCGGTGCGCCCGTACGTCGGTCTGGACCCGCGCTTCGCGCTGGTCGCCAGCGGCCATTGGCGCATCCTTTCCAACATCGAAGCCGTTCTTGCCGCCACAGGTGAAGAGGGTTTCCGCGATCTCACTAAACCCCGTCCCTGACTATGGCCCTGCAGGATTTGACTCCTCAACTTCGGACCCGCCTTCGAAGGGTGGAATGGGTCGTGGTGCTCTTTCTGGTGGGCGCGGTACTCGTGGGACTCCTCGGCTTGGGATTCTTCATCAAGACCACGGGTGACAAACGTGGGTGGTGGGTTCGTCAGGTGCCCTACTACACCTACCTTCGAGACGGCAGTTCGGTGAAAGTGGGTACTCCGGTGAAGATGCTGGGTTTCACCATCGGCGAGGTGGTCAAGATCGACACGGCCCCGGATGATTCCTGGCACCGAAGCGAGGGTTTCAACGTGTTTGTTCGGTTCCTGGTGCGGGACCCCTACCACGGGTACATTTTCACCGATTCCAAGCTCAAGGTCAGTGGCCTGCCCATCGACATCGCCGGAGGAAACTTCCTGGAGATAACCCGCAGCCAGGGCCTTGGCATCGCCACCACGGCCCCGTCCACCAATGCCACCGGCGGGGGAGCCTTGGGTGTCCTGTGGGACAAGTACGCCTACAATTTAGGCCGATCGGACGTCACGAACTTCATCCGCTATGATCCTGTTGCCGAGGACGCCAAGGGTTACTTTATACGCACCGAGGTCACGGGAGATCTCATCGGTGAACTCACTCTGCTAGTACCGCGGATTCGAGAAGCCTTCACCAAGCCCGGTGGCTTGGGCGACTTGCTCTTCCCCACTAACTTGTCGGCCCGCTTCGACCGACCCGGCGGACTTGGGGAGATCCTGATCCCGAGCAATCTCAATTCGGCGCTGACGATGACTCTGACCAATTTGAACGCTCAGATCGGGGGCATTGGTTCGCTCGTCTCGAACCTCGACTCCACGGTGCCTCCGCTCCTGACCAACCTCAACACCACGCTGCCACCGCTGCTCACCGATCTGGGCCGCACCGTCCCGCCACTGGTTACGCAGCTGAACCAGCAGATCCAAGGGGTGGGGCCGTTGGTCTCCAATCTCAATACCACCTTGCCGGGAACACTGGTTGAGGTTGAGCGGACCCTGGGAACGGTTCGCTCAAACACCCTGCCGGCGGTCGAGGGCGTCCTCACCAACTCCTCCGACTTTTTGGGTGGGCTTAAGCGGCACTGGCTCTTTCGTGGCGCCTTCAAGACCAACACTTCCTCGAAGCGCTGAACCATTCAGTTGGATGATTCCGGGGTGCGCTCGGGATCCGTTAGCGGCCCCAGGTCGGAGCGACGACAAATCCGGGAGAGACTTCGATCTGAAAATCGCTTTCGTTGATTCCACGGCTGGTCATTATACGGAACAATTTCCATGAACAAGCGAGCTACCCTCTCCTCCCTGTGTGCATCGGTGTTGCTGTTGGCTTCGGTGCCGATGAGCGCGGCAGAACCTGCGCCCAAGCCTGCTGAGAAGCCCGCGGCCACCAACGCACCGGTCTCCGTCTTTAAGGACAAGAAGCTTGAAGCAGCGGTGCGTCGGCAGGTCTTCGCCAAGCGCGAATCTCAGGATCCATTGACGGCGGCCGATGTGGCCACGGTGTCCACCGTGTCCGCACCCTTCTCGGGCATCACTAGCTTGGCGGGTCTGGAGCATTGCGTGGCTTTGGCTTCGCTGGAGATCCCGGGCAACCAGATCATTGATCTCGTGCCCCTGGCCGGACTAAAGCAGCTTCAGTATCTCAACTTGGCTTCCAATCAGGTCTCGGTGATTGCCCCTCTGGCCTCAGTGCCGGCCCTGCAATACATCGAGCTCTCTCACAATCGAGTGAAGGACGTGAAGCCCTTGTCCGGTCTGACCAACCTTGCCTCGATTTACTTGTCGGCCAACCGGCTCGGCTCGGTGGCACTGCTGACGAATCTGCCTCGTGTGGCGACTTTGTATATTGATCACAACAAGATCCGCTCGATCGAGGGTTTCGGAGCCTTCCGCAATCTGACACTTCTCTCGGCCTCCCATAACGGTATTAGCGATCTGGCGCCGTTGTCCGGCATCCGTGCTCCGTCTTTCTTGCAGTTGTCCCACAATCGCATTCGAGACTTGGCTCCCCTGAGCCGATGGATGACCCCCGATCTGGAGAAGACCCGGAACTTTGCCCCGTTCGTTCGGGTCTACCTCGATGGCAATCCGCTGTCTAAGCAGTCCAAGGCCCAGCTCGAAGAACTCAAGGCCAAGGGAGCGCGAATCAATCCGCCCGCCCGCTGATCCGAGGCCGACCGAATAGCGCTGCCCTCGAGGCGGTTGATTCGATCATCCAAACGGATTACGTCCGGACTTTCGAGAACCCAACTTTGCATCCTTCGGGTGGAAGGGGTTGGGTGCCGATGCTGCACGGTTTTTCTTGGGACGACTGACGAGTCCCCAGCTGACGAACAGCCCGTTGACCAGCAGGTGGATCACGACCACGGCGGCCAGAGCAGGCCAGGACAACCACCGCATCACATAACCACCGAGTCCCAGATTGAGAACCAGCGACCCGCTCATGCTGGCCGCGGCGCTCAGGCGCCAACATCCACCGAGGGTGATCTGCTTCTGCAACAGGAAGGCGGCGATTCGCAGTGGTAGCGCCAAAGTGAGGGCCAACAGGCTCCAGATCACCGTCATGGCCGTCGCTGCTGTGACGATGAGAGCGGCCAAAGCGGGCCGCCTCCAGGCCTCCCATGCAGCCTGAGCCTGGAGACGACCGAGCGGCAGGGTCGCCGTCGGTGGCCATGGTAGGTCCACGAATCCAGCGATTCCGGCCAGTCTCAGGGTTTCCGGAAGGAGTTCGAGTTGAAGATCGGCTGTTCGACCGAGCGGATCTAAGTTGCTGGGGCGGACAGCCACACCGAGATGGGGCGAATCGGCCAGCAACCGCGGTGCTGTTTCCGGCCAATTGAATCGACCCTGAATCAGGGCTGGACCGTTTTCTGGAAACTCTCGCACGGCTTGGTCCACGACGGGCCACCAGGTGGTGTGCAATGCCCAGCCCAGCACCAGGGCTGAGGTGAGAGCGAAACCTCCAAGGAATCCGAGGGCACGGCTGCCGCTCGCATCGGCAAAGCGGGACACCCCATTCCCGGTGAACGGTTGCCAAGCCCCCCGCGACCGTCGGGAAACCGTCGGAGCGGCACAGGCCTGGGTGGTTGTCGTGTCGGACACGGCATGACTTCAACGGGAAGCGGGGCTGTCGGCAATCCATCCCGTCGGTGAATTCCGGTTTGCCGAGCGGATGGGACCAGGGGCATGATCTTGTCAGTTCCTAGACTGCGCCCTATGAAGACCTTCTGCTTTCCTATCGTCGTGGCCGCCGCGATCCTCGCTGGTTGTGCCTCCAATGCCGCTGATTCTGCCGCCTCTAAACCCAAGCCGGGCCAAATTGGCCACGTAGATTCCCAGGGCTTCACCCTGATCTCCGACGGCTCTTGGACCGGCTGGAAGGTCAACGAGACGCCCGCCTCTTGGAGCCTCGCAGACGGCGGCTTCAAGGCCCAGGGTGAGCGGTCCCACAATTTTTACACCGGCCCGCTGGCTCCCTTCAAAGACTTTGAGTTGAAGGTGGATGTGAAGACTGCCCCCAACTCCAACGGTGGCATCTACATCCACACCAAGTACCAGGATTCTGGATGGCCCTGGGGTGGCTACGAGACCCAGGTCAATCAGACCCAGGGCGACTGGCGCAAATCGGGCAGCATCTACTCGGTGCAGGACGTCAAAGCGGACAAGATCGAGGGAGTGGTTCGTGACAACGAGTGGTACACGCATCACGTCATTGTGAAGGGCAACCACATTCAGATCTTCCTCAACGGCAAGCTGGTGAATGATTTCACTGAGGAGCCCAATCGCAAGGCGGGCAAGGATTTCGAGCGCAAGCTCAATGAGGGTACCATTGCCTTCCAGGCCCACGATCCCAAGTCGATCGTGGAATACCGCAACGTGCGGGTCAAAAAGCACTGATCCTGCGAGCCCCGTCTAGGGACGGGCTGTTGAATGAAAGGGCAGAGGCTGGCGGTTGGGTCGTCCAAATCGAACGACCGAACCGCGGTTTGCCGAGCCCTTGACTGCATCTAACTTGGTTCTCTCGTGTCATTGCCGTTTTCTGATCGAGGATTGTTTGGTGCCGCGGTAGTGCTGTATGCGCTGGCTGCGGGCTTTGCTGTGATCATTTGGCGTCGGCAGTTTCAGCGGGACAGTGTCGCGCTATACGCGCTCATGTCCGTCGGTTGGGTGCTCCACACCGGGGCCATGTTTCGCCGCGGGTTTTCCCTCGAACGGTGTCCCATTAACAACCTGTTCGAGGCGACCGTGTTCGTGACGTGGACCATTTCCGCGGTCTACTTGTTGATCGGAGGATTTAGTCGCATGCGATTCCTGGGGGCCTTTGCGGCGCCGGTCCTCACTTTACTGGGTGTCTTCGCGCTCATGCCCGCCCTAGACCCGCCTGCCGGCCAGCGTCCTGACTTCTCCAGCGGCTGGGGTCCGATCCATGCGGCCTTAGTGCTATTGGCCTATGGATCCTTTGGTTTAGGTTCTCTGGCCTCTGGCATGTACTTGCGGCAAGAGCACAGTTTGCGTTTTGACAAGGCCCGCGCGTTGCGGGCGCTCTTGCCGCCCATCACTCGATTGGAGTCGGCGACGACGGGCCTGCTCTGGGTCGGTTGGGGGCTGCTGTCTGCGGGTATGGCTTCGGGCTCCTTGTATTTGCGCCAGGCGAGGGGGGCGTGGTTTGTCGCGGATCCCTTCGTAATCTATTCCTGCGTCACCTGGCTTCTCTATGGCGGACTCTTGGTCGCTGCCTGGCAGTTTCGTCAGCGAGGTCGTCGGCTGGCTTGGGGTTCGGTTCTAGGTTTCTCCGTGCTCATGCTCACCTTCTGGGGCATGTACCTTCTTTCCGAGATGCATAACCGGGTTCCACGCCCCAACTCCTGATGCCTCTCGTTGCTGTAGGTGTCAGTCATAAGACCGCTCCCATCGAGGTTCGGGAGCAATTGGCCTTTACTGAGGCCGACCTCGCGACTGCGGCGGCTCGCATTCGATCTTTGGGTCTGGCCACCGAGGCTTTGGTGGTTTCTACCTGCAATCGGGTCGAATTGTACGCCGCAAGCCCATCGGGCGATCCGGCGGCGTTGGCCCAGCAATTGCGGGGTTTTCTGGCTCGCGACCGGGGCCACTCCGGTGACTTGTCGGGAATCGTGTACACCCACCAGGGAACCGCAGCTTTGGAACATCTATTCCGCGTGGTCTCCGGCCTAGATTCGTTGGTGCTGGGCGAGACGGAGATCTTGGGTCAAATCAAGCGATTCTACTCGGTCGCCTTGGCTGCAGGGAGCACTGGGGGCATCCTGAACCGATCATTCCAAAGGGCGTTCGCCATGGCCAAGCGCGTCCGCACCGAGACCCAGATTCAACGGGGCAACACCTCGGTAGCCGCCGTCGCCGTCGAACTGGCCGAGAGGATTTTCGACGACCTAGATCGGCGCCAGGTGATGGTGATTGGGGCTGGCGACACCAGCGAAAAGACTGCCCGGGCGCTTCGGGGTCGTGGCGCTAAGGGTATCCTCGTCTCCAATCGTTCCTTCGACCGTGCCGCAGCCTTGGCTGAAGAACTGGACGGTCGGGCCATTGGTTTCCAGGACTGGGAGCATGAATTCGCCGCTGTGGATATCGTGATTAGCGCCACGGGTTCGCCGCATCCAATCCTCGACCGGGATCGGCTGGAACGGCTGATGGCCGGGCGTAGGCCTCGTCCCATTTTGCTCATCGATCTGGCGGTGCCGCGGGACATCGATCCTGCAGTGACCTTGTTGCCGGAAGTGTTCCTAGCCAATGTCGATGACCTCCAATCGGTGGCTGATACGGCGACTCGCCAACGCCGGGAGGAGGTGGCGCGTTGCGAGACGATGATCCGCGAAGCCGCTGCCGAGTTTGATGGTGGGCGTCGCTTCGGTCCCTTTGCCTTGCGCTCACCGGCCGCCTGATTTCCATGTCTCTGAATCGCCCCATCCTCATCGCCACCCGCGGTAGCGCCCTGGCACTGGCCCAGTCCCGTCAGGTTCAATACCGCCTTCAGGCGGCATTCCCGGGCGAGCGCTTCGAACTGGAAGTGATCCGAACCACGGGTGATGCCCTCCAGACTTCGGCGCTGGCCGACACCGGGACGCCACTGCCGAAAGGATTGTTCACCAAGGAACTGGAACTGGCCCTCTTGGAAGGTCGGGCTGACTTGGCGGTCCATAGCCTCAAGGATCTGCCCACCGAATTGCCGGAAGGGCTGACATTGGGAGCCATTTGTCTGCGCGCCGATGTCCGGGAGGTTTTGCTGTATCGCGATGTGGTGCGGGTTGTTGCGGAGAAGAACCCGGTCGCCGACTGGACCCCCGGGAGTAAGGAGCGTTCGGGCTTTGGTCCGGGCCTCTCGCTAGAAGACTTGCCTGAGGGTGCGGTGGTAGCTACCAGCAGTACTCGGCGATCGGCCCTGGTGAAGGCGCTGCGGCCCGATGTGTCCGTGGTGCCAATTCGCGGCAATGTGGGAACCCGGCTCTCTAAGCTGCTTCAGGACGATGGAATCGATGCCACCTTGCTCGCCGCGGCTGGATTGACCCGTTTGGGTTTCGACCTCAGTCCCAAAGGGGCACTGCGGGCCGATTATCGTCTGAGCCCGGCCCAACGGGGGCTGTTTGATCCGCCGCCCGAGGGCATTCTTGGGACGATCCTAGAGCCGGAAGAATTTCTACCGGCTGTGGGGCAGGGTGCTGTGGCTCTTGAAATCCGCACCGGGGATTCGGAGATCGGCTCTCGGATCAAGATCCTGAATCACTTCAACACCCAACAGGCGGTGCTGGCCGAGCGGTCCTTCCTGCGCGGTATGGGTGGCGGATGTCAGAGTCCTATCGCTGGCTATGCCCGGGTGGTGGGACACCAGTTACAGCTGCGGGTGGCGGTCTTCCGCGACGGCGTGGGCCGTTACGAGGAAGATAAGGCGCCGGTCCGGGACGCCGAGCGCCTGGGTAGTCGGTTGGCCGAGCGGCTCTTAGCAGTGGCCCGGTCCTGAGCCGATTTCGTAACGGGTCTTCGGTTTCCAAATACGGGCAATTCTGCTCTCATCCGGCGTCTTCATGAATCACGAGCCCTTTGTTGCCTTTGTGCGGGAACTCGCCGAGGCCAGCGCCCAGGTTATCTTGCCTTACTTCGGATCCCGGGACATGGGCTTGGAACTTAAGAGCGATGCCTCTCCCGTGACCCTCGCTGATCGCGGAGCCGAGAAGGTGATGCGGGAGATGATTGCGCGTCGCTTTCCAGAGCATGGCATTATCGGCGAGGAATTTGGCACTGAACGGGGCGACGCCGAGTACGTCTGGGTGCTCGATCCGGTGGACGGGACCAAAAGTTTCATCCTGGGAGTCCCCCTCTTTGGGACTCTCATCGGTTTGCTCCATCGCGGTCGGCCCATTGTGGGATGCATTCACCAACCCGTGACGCGTCAGTTGATGATTGGAGATGGAGTCACCACCACTCTCAATGATCGACCGGTCCGGGTCCGACCCTGCGCCCGCCTTTCCGAGGCTTCCCTCCTGACGACCGATCCCCTTTATCCAGCCAAGTACCAGAATGGAGCCCGGTTCGATGCCCTGAGCGGCTCGGTTCGGCTCTACCGGGGCTTCGGAGACTGTTACGGCTACTTGCTGCTGTGCTCTGGGTGGGTGGATGTGATGGTCGATCCAATCATGAACCCGTGGGATCTCCTGCCGCTGGTGCCCGTGTTGGAAGGGGCCGGGGCTCGTTTCTCCGACTGGCAGGGCCAGCCGGCCAATCACGTCGGCGCGACTTCCATGGTGGCTTGTGCGCCGGAACTGCACGACGAGGTGATCGGATTATTGAACCCCTGAAGTGCCAGCTCAGACTAAGTTCTGAAAGTTCCAGCCAAACCGATCCAACGGTTTTCGTGGTGAATTTGTCGCTCAAGGCATCGACAAAAAGGCCGGTATTCGATTTCAGGCAACCCTCAGGTCGCTCTGCGAATACCGGCCTTTTTCGGATTTTTAACTGTTTTGTTTGGCTGATGAATATCGCCAAAAAGGAGGCCAAAAAGGAGGTCCAAGGACCTGCGCGTTTACTTGAGGAAGACCAGCTTGCTCTTGCGATCGCCTTCAGTGCGGATGGTGTCCTGATTGTCCTTCAGGAAGTTGATCACGCTGGCGTAAGAAACCCCAGTCTGCTTGGCAATGTCGATCTGAGAAAGGCCTTGAGGGGCGGCTTTGAGAACCTCAGTGATTTTGGCACGAATGACATCACCACCCATACGGGTACGCCGCTCAGAGCGGGCCGGGGAGGAGGCACCCGACGTGGAAATACCCAGAAGCTTGCAGGTGTTGGAAATCTTGGCTTCGATGTCAGCCAATTCGGTTTCCAGCGCGGCTTTTTTGGTGACCAGCTCTTGGAGGTTGTTGTCGCTCAACAAGGCCAGCTTCTTCTGGAGTTCCTGAGTCTGACGTTCGATCTCTTTGGTAATGTCCATGATGGATACGTTTTTTAATTTATCTGAACCCGACCACCCTGAGCTGAAAACCAGCGTAGGACGATGCGTTGTGCTGCGAACCTATCGAATGGAAAAAACAAGGCAAGAATAAATATCTAATGAAGCATCAGCCAATGAGGCAGGATCAAACCGTCCAACCGCTTAGTTAGGATGACGAGTTTCTGTTGGTTGGCCTCAATGAAAGTAGAGGGAATAGATCGTAAAAAGCCCTAAAAATTGAATTTTCTCAGCAATAAGTCTATTTCAACAAACTGTATTCGATACGGTAAAAATAGCGAATTTGAACCTGTTAATAACCTGTTAATAACATTCCTTAAACAGTCGCTTTGAAGCCTATCTGTGAAGAGTTTTTGGAGAGTAACAGGGGGCTGTACTGCCAACTGTTTCTTGGAGCTTATCTAAAGATTCAGAGAGACGCTGCGCTGAGATTTTCAGACTGGAACGAGAAGTTGGCACAGGAGCAGGGGTGCAGCGCCGTGGAACCTAGCAGAGAAGCCCGGTGAAACAGCCGCTCTAAAAAAGGCATGCCGGACGAGAGAATGTCCTCGCAGAAAGGCGACTGGCTTCGTTGCTGGCCGCTCACAGACCTCTAGGGTTCGGCTCAGGTCTTGGGTGGGATGTTATCCTATCTTTCAATGGATGGGTTTTGCCATAGCGGTGAAAGCATCGGAGTAAAAGGACTCTCGATGCTGGAGTATTGGCCTCGCGCGCGATCGGTTTTGGCCTGTTTCAGGTAGGAGTGTTCCTTGGGAAGGGGATGGCGCCCGTTCAATAATGTTTGTAATGTCAGCCAAATGAGGTCGCAGATAGCCCGCAGTAAGGCGTTCACCTTGGTGGAGTTGCTGGTGGTGATTGCTGTGATCGCCATTCTTGCGGCGATGCTGTTGCCTGCATTGTCCTCGGCCAAGGCCAAGGCGGGGGCGGTACGCTGTCAGGGTAATTTGCGGCAGGTAGGATTGGCCACTCAACTTTATGCGCAGGACCATCGGGGTGCGGTCCGTCTCCAATCGCCATTGATGATCACCAATACGTGGGCCCAGTCGGTGGCGGCCCATCAGAACCTTCCTGCTTCCATTTTTCTGTGCCCCACCTATCCGCCTTCTTCTTGGACCAATTGGCTGATGACCTTCGGTGTTTGGGTCGACCCTCCGGAGGTCCTACGGACGGGGCCGCTTCAAGAATTTCTCCAGAGTGAGCGGATAGAACAACCCTCCTCGTACCTCCACTTGGCTGATACCACTAGTCGGGGTCGTTTGGGCATTACTGCCCGGCAGTTTCATGTCTTTCGAATCGATGAGGATTATGAGATTCACGGCCGTCATTCCAACCGCGCCAATGGCTGGTTTTTTGATGGGCATGTCGAATCGATGAACCAACCCAGATTGAGTGGTCTGGGTTTCATCGGACTTTTTGAGAAGGATGGTTTTCCAGGCTATTTCTAAACCCTGGAACCGGTTCTGCCAGACGGGCTTTTGTTTCAGCCAGTCTCATTGCGCGCCTGAGAATCTAACCCCGAGTCTGACGATTCAGTCTTGCCGGAACTGGGGGTGGCCTAGCAGGGCGGCTCGGGTCCCTTCAGACAAAGGAGCCTGCCGGTAGACAGCGCTCTCCAGAGGCTCGGCACTGGTGGAACGCAGAGCTCGGCCAAGCCAGTCGCTTCCGAGGGGCCGAGGGATTAGGGACAACGTATTGCCGGCCAGAGTCGTCTCTTCCTTTTCCCCGGTGGCCTCGCCGGCGCCGACACAGAAGCCGGCCCGGAGCAGGGTCGTCCGCAGGAGGGTAGCCCGGGAATAGGTGGCCATGGCGCAGGGGCGTGTCGGATCCAATCGCTCGAAGAGTCGTTGGAAGAGGGGCAGCGTCCACATCGCGGGATTCCGTGCGGGGGAATACGCATCGTAGAAGATCGCGTGGGGGGCTGGCAGTGGTGCGGCCGATTGGATGAGGGTGGGAAAATCGGCCACCTCTGCTTGCCAGCGGACTGAAAGACGATCGTGGACGAACTCACACTGATGATGTTCGAGCAGCGTGCCGAAGGCGGTCTCGAAGCCCAACGGATAGCTCAGCTCCTGGGCATGGTCTCTGGCGAAGCGCAAGGGCTCTAAGGTGTGATCAAAACTCACGATGCAAATCCGTTTCGGGATCCCGGCCAGGTGCCGCAGGGCGGTGGTGACATTGGCTGCGCTGCCCAGCCCCACATCCCAGAGAACCCATTCCTCATCGGTGGATGCGGTGAGGCGTTCCGGGAGTCGCAGCTGTCTCACGTACAGCGCCTCGGCCTCGGCGACCGGACCGATAACTGGATGAAAGGTCTCCCCTTCGGCCAGCGATCGTATGCTGGTGGTGCCGTTGGCCAGTTGGACCAGGGAGTAAGCGAATTCCATTGTTGTCGTTGGGAGGCTCAGAGATCGGCCGGCCGTAGAGCCCGGATAGCCTCTGGGATTGCGGGTCAGTGGGTTGAGGCCTCTTCGTCGGAATTGGAACCATTCCGGCGACCCGGATCGGCACACAGGCCCCGGGTCGATGTGGCCACGAAGGCGATTAATTCCTGACAGACGGGTTGAGGGAAATTGGCAGCGGCTTGACGCAGGCGCTCGGCCCGCGGGAGGACCGATCGAAAGAGGAGGTGATACACGCGTTGGAGGGCACGGCGGTCTTCTGGACTAATGCCGGCCCGACGCAATCCCACCCGATTGAGCCCGCAGAGGATGTTCGTTTCCTGCGCCAGCGTGAAGGGAGGGAGGTCGAGTGAGATGGCCGAACCGCCTTGCATCAGAGCCAGCCGACCAATCCGGCAAAACTGGTGGACTAGGCAGCTCCCGGAAATGAAGGCCCGGTCTTGCACCACCACATGGCCCCCCAACAGGGCGCCATTCGCTAGAACATTGTGGTTTCCTAAAACACTGTTGTGTCCGACATGAGAGCCGGCCATTAGAAAGTTTCCGTCGCCGAGGACCGTGTCTTCGTCCAGGCGATTCGAGCGGTGCACGGTCACGTGTTCTCGAAAAACGTTATCGTTACCGATACGCAGTCGAGTGGGTTGTCCCGCGTATTTGAAGTCCTGTGGCGCGTCCCCAAGAACGGCCCCGGCATGGATGCGGTTGCCCGATCCCAGTTGGGTATGGCCGGTCAGGTAGGCACCGGGGCCCACCTGGCAATGAGGCCCCAGGATCACATGAGCATCGATGACAGCATGAGGGCCGACTTGGCAGCCTTCGCCGAGTTGGGCTGAAGGATGGATAACCGCTGTAGGGTGAATTTCTGTAGGCATCGGAGAGTTCAGAGTAGGAATCCCACCACGCAGCCGGTCATGTAGCAGGCGAAGAGACCTCCCACCATGGCCTTGATGCCCACTTGGGCTAGGTCTTTGCGTCGGCTGGGCACCAGAGCACCGATGCCTCCGATTTGAATGGCCACGCTGCCGAAGTTGGCGAATCCGCAGAGCGCGTAGGTGGCAATGACGTAACTGCGGGGGTCCAGTGACGCTTGTTGCTGAGACAGTGAGAGGTACCCCACAAACTCCGTCAGCACAATGCGTTCGCCCAGGATTTGTCCCACGGCCAAGCAGTCCTTGGAGGGGATACCCATGAGCCAAGCAAACGGAGCGTTGGCGTAACCGAGCAGGGTTTGCAGGGGTTGTTGAGTCTGCCACCCCAGTTGGCTGAATCCCTGACCGAGAAACCAGTTCACGGCAGCGACCAGCGAAGTGAAGGCCAGCAGCATTGCGATGACATTGATGGCGAGTTTCATGCCGTCGCTGGCGCCGGAACAGGCGGCATCGATCCCATTGACGGTCTCCCGCTCGATCTTGGCTGTTGAACCGGCGGCCGTTTCGCTCACTTGCGTCTCCGGGATGATGATCTTGGAAATAAGCAGGGCAGCCGGAGCACTCATCACGCTGGCGGTCAACAGGTGACCGGCGGGCACTTTGAGCAGCCCCGAATACACACCCATCACGCTGCCGGCGATGGTGGCGAAACCGCCAACCATCATGCAGTGCAATTCACTACGAGTCATGCCGGGCAAGTAGGGCTTGATGAGCAGCGGGGCCTCGGTCTGGCCCATGAAGATGTTGGCCGCAGCGCTGAGGGTTTCACTGCCGCTGGTACCCATGGTTCGGCGCATGACCCAGGCCACGGCGCGGACGAGGAGTTGCAGGACTCCGTAGTGGTAAAGGATCGAGGAGGCGGTGCTGATCAATACGATGATGCCGGTGATGACTAGGGCGAAGAGCAATGCGTTTTCCGGGCCAAAGGCTTTGGACATCACCGCTTCATTGGCCAACGGCCCGAACATCAGTTTGTTGCCCTCGTTCGCAAAGCCGATGAAGCGAGAAACAAGCTGCTGGCAGGCGTTGAAGAGAGCCTCACCGGGACCGGTCTTCAGGATAAACCATCCCAAGAAGAACTGAAGGGTTACGCCCCAGAGCACAGCCCGGAACGGAAAGCGGCGCTTGTGCTCTGAGAGCAGCCAAGCCACGCCGATGAGGGCGACGATTCCCAACAGGCTGATGAATTTCATGGTCGCTGAGCTCCACGGTGGTCTGTGCGACCCGGACCGACAAGACCTTCCTCAATACGCGCCTAAAATGGGGATTGCCCCTGCAGCGGCCCGATCTATCCTAACGGGCGTGAAGGGGTCTCATCGATTTCAGGGAATGGCGGTTTTGTTTTTTTTCGCCGCTTCTACCCTGTTTTCGGGATGCGGAGGGTTCAGTGGATCCCATAGCGTCTCTCCGGCGACGTTACTCCTTCCAGGTCTGCTCAAGGCCGATCCTGCACATCGTTCGGCTCCTGGCTCTCCGACCAACGGGGTTGCATTGACTGCCACGACGACCCAAGTGGTCGCCATGGCGGCGGTGGTCCGGGTGCCTGCCCATTGATTTTCCAACCATGCGTTTTCCTCTCGCGCCGACGGCCAAGATCGCCCGGCACATCATTAAACATAAGCTCAAAGGCACACCCAAGTACGCGATGGTGTTGCAGTTGGAGCCGCTCCATACCTGCAATCTAACTTGTACGGGCTGTGGTCGCATCCGGGAGTATTCCACTTCGCTGAAGGACTTGGTGCCGCTGGAACAGTGTCTGGCAGCTGCGGACGAATGCGATGCGCCCATGATTTCGATTTGTGGCGGCGAGCCGTTGATCTATCCCAAGATCGAGGAGTTGGTAGCAGGTCTGCAGGGACAGGGACGTCTGGTGTACATTTGCACCAACGGTGTCTTCATGCGGAAGAAAATGCGGGAGTACTTGGCCTGCGTTTATACGCCGACCTTTGAACCCCAGTTGGCCCAGTTGCTGACTGAGAAATTGGTGACCGAAAAGGAGGCTGAAGCGATCCGCAAGGCTGATGCGACTGCCAAGTCCAAGACGGTGATCCGGCCCGGCAAGTGGCATTACTGGAATGTCCATGTCGATGGCTTGGAGTTCACCCACGACCTCATCGTCGAACGCGAGGGTGTTTTCAAGGAGTGCGTGGCGGCCATGCAAATGGCCAAGATTTTGGGCTATCAGGTCGCCACCAACACCACCGTCTATAAGGAGACTGAAGCCGCTGAACTGGAAGAAATGTTCAAGTTTCTCAGCTCATTGGGCGTGGATGGCCACACCATCTCACCGGGCTACGACTACGACGCTGCCAAGAAGGACATGGTCAAGCGCCTGGGCAAAGACCCAGCCCAGTTCTTCCTCACCCGTGAGATGACCCGCCAGAAGTTCAAGGACATCGAGCGTTGGGGTGAGATGTTTACGATCTTCGGGACTCCGGGTTATCTGGAATTCTTGGCCGGAAAACGCGAGTTGGCCTGCAGTGCGTGGGCTGTGCCCACCTATAATGTCCGCGGGTGGAAGGCTCCTTGCTACGTGATGACCGAGGGTCATTACCCCACCTATGCCCAGATGTTGGCCGAGGTGAAATGGGACCGATTCGGCGTGGATGAAAAGGGTTGTGGCCGCGATGTCCGCTGCGACAACTGCATGATGCATTCGGGCTTTGAGCCGTCGGGGGCTCTGAGCAGCAAACCGAGGGATTCGTGGGTCAACTTTAAGTACAACTTTGGTTCCCGGCCCCCGGCCTACCCGTCGAGCCCTGAGTTGACCCGTTCGGCTTACAATGGAGCGACCATTGGCAAGGGTCACCTAGCTGAGGCCAAGGAGGCGGTGAACCGTGAGTTCGCTGGTGTGAAATCTGCCTACGCCCGCGGCGGCAATGACTTGCCACACGATCACTCCCACGAAGATTCCGGCGGTTCGGGCGGGTGCTCCACCGGAGCTTCCGGGCCAGCGATCGACCAGCTGGCCGACCTCAAGGCCAAGATGGCCGCAGCCAAGAAAATCGAGGTCAAGTCGGAGTAAGATCGGAGCGATCTTCCTCTCACCGAGTTTCCTGCTTTCCAACTCATCACTGATCTCCATGTCCGCCCTGTTCTTGTCTCCTCCCTCGTTTGACGGCTTCGACGGCGGTGCCGGTGCCCGCTACCAGGCCCGTCGCGAGGTGACCTCTTTTTGGTATCCGACTTGGTTGGCCCAACCGGCCGCCCTGGTGCCAAACTCCCGCCTGCTCGATTGTCCGCCCCATAACATCGGGATCCAGGAGACTCTGCGCATCGCCAAAGACTTCAGCCATGTCATCATTAACACGTCGACTCCGTCGCTGAAGAACGACTGCAAGGTGGCCGAAGCCATTAAGGCCCAGAGTCCGGAGACAAAGATCGGATTCATCGGAGCGCATACGGCTGTCTTGCCAACCGAGACGCTGAAGGCTTCTCCGGCGATCGATTGGGTGGGTCGCAAGGAGTTCGACTTCACGTGCAAGGAGGTCTGCGAAGACCGCCCGATGGAATCCATCTCGGGGCTGAGCTTTCGTAAGGAAGGTAAGATCATCCACAATCCGGAGCGTGAACTCATCCACAACATGGATGCGCTGCCCTGGGTGGCCGATGTCTACAAGCGGGATTTGGAGATCGAGAAGTATTTTATTGGTTACCTGATGCACCCGTACATTTCGATGTACACGGGGCGAGGTTGCCCGGCTCAGTGCACCTTCTGTCTGTGGCCCCAGACCATTGGTGGCCATAAGTATCGGGTGCGGTCGGCCGATAATGTTGCTGCCGAGATGGCATACATGAAGAAGCTCTTCCCGCAGGTTCGGGAGTTTTTCTTCGATGACGATACCTTCACGGCCAACCTGCCGCGGGCTCGCGAGATTGCCAAGAAGCTCGCTCCGTTGGGAGTGACCTGGAGTTGCAACAGCCGGGCCAACTTAGATGAAGACACCATCCGGTTCTTCAAGGATTGCGGTCTGCGCCTCTTCCTCGTCGGCTACGAGTCCGGCAACGACGATATCCTTAAGCGCATCAAGAAGGGTGTGACCACCGATGAGATGCGTCGCTTCACCAAGGCCTGCCATCGGGTGGGTGTGGTGATCCACGGTACATTCATCCTCGGGCTGCCTGTGGAGACTCAGGAGACCATTGAGCAGACCATGCGCTTTGCTCAGGATCTCGACGTATTCTCGATGCAGGTATCGCTGGCGGCCCCGTATCCTGGGACCGAACTTTACGAGATGGCTCGCCAGAACGGGTGGTTCTCCAAGAAGGACAAGACCGACATCGTCCATGACGATGGTTTTCAGCAGTCCACGCTGGAGTATCCGGGTCTTTCTAAGGACGAGATCTTCGAGTCGGTGGATCGCTTCTACCGGCGGTACTATCTGCGTTCGGGTCCGATTCTGCGGATCATTAAGACCATGCTAGAAGACAAGAGTGTCATGGTGCGCCGGTGCCGCGAGGGCTACGAGTTCTTCCGCAGTCTCAATCAGCGCAAGGTAGATTTGGCCGCGTCTCAGAGCTTGGCCGCTCACTAATAGGGCCGCTCAAAAATAGGCTGACGGTCCTGGGGTGGTCTTGTCAGTTGTTCCAACCAATTAACCTGAGGTCGATGGATGAACTCCGTCGGCCTCAGGTTGTTTTTTGGAGTGATTGGTTTTGTGCGGGGTTTGGGCTGGCCGGATCGGCTGATAGGAGGGTGCCAGTTCAATGCATTTCTATCGCGCAGCGCCCGATGCCTCCGCGGAAGTAGTTGAAGCGCACGTTGGGATGCAGGGCTAGGAGAGACATTGGCACGGCGGTATCGGCGATGCCTTTGGCGATCATGAGGCAGGTGAGTCGTTGTCCGAAGGGGTTGTCGTGCTGACCGGCATGCCAGATGGAGACAGTGTCGGCTTTCCACGTTTCGACTGGGCCAACGGTGATAGCCTGGGTTGGCACCAGTGATACATTACCGCCTCCGCTGGTTCGAGCGTTCTGGGCGATAGTCAGTGGGTGCAAGTCCACCACGCGGGTGGCGAGCTTCAGGTACTCTTCCGGGGTGGGCGGGGCATTGCGGTATTTGCCGGAGCGGCGCACGGGGTCGTTGAAAGCCCAATGTTTTACGTCGCCTTGGCCGCCTTGCATGACGGCGCAGCGGACGCCGGCGTCCCAGGAGGCGCGGTAGGTTCGGGTATCGGCTTTCGGGAAATGCAGGTGCGCATCCGGCATCACTTGCTTGCGGGCAATGCGGTTGAAGCAGAGTTCCCGGTCGGCTTTTTCGAAGGAAAGGGGGTGTGTGGCCGACGCTTCTTTTCCGTCGATGATCCATTCGTCCATGCCCCAGAAGTGGCCGGAGCGGATATCGAGGCCCAAGGCGTTGATGATGCGGGCAACGAGTGGCAGTTGCTCGGTGGGTCCGATGGGTCCGCAGATGCCGACGGGGTTGTCGTCGGTGCTCTGTTTCCAAGCCGCTACGTATTCGAGGGCTTCGGCGAGGTAGAATTCTTCGAGGGTGTCGTAGAGGGTGACTTTGAATCCGGGGCGTGAGAGGCGCTGCATTTTCTCCGGGGTGAGGGCCGCGGCGTCGGCGACGAGTTCGGAGTCTAGGGTGGTGTAATCCCACCAGTCTGGGGCGACGCAGGAGAACGGGCGGGCGGAGGTGGAGCGGGAACTCATAAGTGCAAGCCAAGCGGGTTGAGCAGCGCCGGGCAATCCCAAGAACACGGGGCGCTCCGCGGGATCGGTCCTGCGCTCGCTGAGGAGGCTCGGGGGAGTATTGGGCTTTCGCGCGTTGCGCGAGGGATTTTGGTGATCGCCTCCAAGGCTCGCTCCGGACCGATCCCGCTCCGCTGGGCGTATTTGGGGGCTCCGCGGGAACGGTCCTGCGCTCGCTGAGTAGGCTCTAGGGAGGAAGAGCTTTCGCGCTTCGCGCTGGTGGGGATTTGCTGTTCGCCTCCAAGGCTCGCTCCGGACCGTTCCCGCTCCGCTGTACGTTTTGGGCCGCAGGCCGGGTCCTACACTCGCAGGAAGGCTCGGGGGAGGAGGGGCTTTCGCGCTTCGCGCTGGTGGGGATTTGCTGTTCGCCTCCAAGGCTCGCTCCGGACCGTTCCCGCTCCGCTGTACGTTTTGGGCCGCGGGCCCGGTCCTACGCTCGCAGGAAGGCTCGGGGGAGGAGGGGCTTTCGCGCTACGCGCGTGGAATTGTGGTGATCGCCTTCAATGCTCGCTCCAGCCCGGTCCCGCTACCGCCTCGAGTGGGGGGAGCTGTTTCGGAAAACAAAAACGGCGGTCCCGCCTTGGAGGGCAGGACCGCCGTGACCGAGACCGTTTAGGAGTTCTTGTCCCAGCCGTAGGTCAGCTGGGAGATTTCCTTGCCGGACTTGTCGGTCACCTTGCGGCTCTTGACATCGAAGTAACACATGACGCCCAAGCGGTCGGACATCTCGGCCAGCGAGATGACGGTCTGAACCTTGGTGGCCAGGTCGATACCGGCGTTGGGCTGCTTGTTGGCGCGGATAGACTCGTAGAAGTTCTTGTGGTGGGCCGCGACGCTCTCACCGGGGAATGCTTCGCTGGTCTCCGGCTCGATATCTTCGGCGAATGGGCGTTCGGGGTTCAATTGAACCTTGTTGCCGCCCATGGTGAGCGTGGCCTTGTGGCCGCGGATCATCTCGGAGGAGCCCACTTCGTTGACCGAGCTCGAGGTGACGTGCATCACGTAGCCGCTGGGGAATTCGGCGACGAGCTGGATGATTTCTTCGACGTCACGGACGTATTGGGTGGCCTGCTCGGGCTTGCGGCCCACTTGATTCAGGTCGGTCTTGAAGGCCTTGCTGCCAACGGCGGCGACACGCACGGGGAACTCCGGATTGCCGGTGGCGAGCATGTACGGGTGCAGCTTGTGGGGGAACAAGTCACCCAACAGGCCGGAGCAATACGGGTAATACTTGCGCCAGCGGAAATAGTGGTCGGGGTCGAAGCTGTGGCCGGTCTTGATTTGCTCGCCGAGCCACATCTTCCAGTTGATGTCTTCAGGCTTGGCCCACGGGGCGATGGTGTAGTTCCACTCGCCGTGCGGATTGTTGCGCATGTAGCTACCCTGGCTCATGACGATGGGGCCGATTTTGCCTGCGCGGATCCACTCGGCGGCCTTGTGCCACTTGCGGTCGGAGCAGCCTTGTGAACCGACTTGGAGCAGTTTGCCCGTGCGCTTGCAGGCGTCGTAGATTTCGAAGGCTTCGCTGAGGTAGCGGGTCATCGGTTTCTCGACATAAACATGCTTGCCGGCATCCATGGCCTCACAGCTGACCTTGGTGTGCCAGTGGTCGACGGTGGCGCAGAATACCACGTCGATGTCTTTGCGTTCTAGGAGCCGGCGGAAGTCTTCGTAGCCGTCGGGCTTGACGTGGGTCTTCTTCTCGATCTTGGCGACGTGGTCGTCGACGCGGTGCTTGGAAATGTCGCAGACCGCGGCCAGAGCCACGTTGTTTTCCTGATAGTGTTCGAGGTTTTGGCCAACATGAGCCCCGCCGCCCTGACCACCGACGCCCACAAAACCAAGGACGATCTTGTCATTGGCACCGATGACTCGGCCTGCGTAGGGAGCAGCGAGCTTGGTGAGGGTGTTGGCGCCTGCAGCGGGTTGGTTGGCGAGAATGCCAGCGATGCCGCCGGCTGCGGCTGTTCGCTTTAGGAATTCGCGCCGGGAGGAGCCAGCATTCGGTGGAGAGTTTTTTTGGGGAGAGGACATGGTTCAGGTGCGTTGAATGTGACGGGCTATGGGACGAACTCTACCGACCCGGCATTCGACGACAAGCCGGGAGGTATGGTCTGGACTAGGAAGTTTGAGGTGGGGTGAAGGGATTCGTTGCAGGGCGCCGCACGGAATGGTCCTGCGTTCTTAGGGAATAGGACTTCATCCAGCGCCCGCTACGGTCCGTTCCGCTGCACGCCGTTCAGGGGTGGAGGTGCTAGTTGTCGCTGGGAGTCAGGGGAAGCGTCTTGAAGCGGTGCGAACCGGTGCGTCGCCCGGCCCGGATCTCCAGGAGATAGGTGAGTTCTGCCTCCAGCGGTGCGGCTGCGTCGGTGCCCTCGGGTGGGGACATGCCTGCGGGATTCATGCCGTACATCAGGGAGTTGAGTTCCCGGCTTTTGCCGGTGAGGTCCCATATTTTCTTAGCAGGTTCGCCTTGGGCATTCAGGACAAAGACGCGCACGGAGCTCAGGCGATAGCGTCCATCCAGACTGAAGGTGACGCGGGCCACGCTGCTAGCCGGGTTGGCCTCGGTTGGTTTGTCGGGGGACTCTGGGTTGGCTTTGGGTCCACGCCGGCCGAACCGCGGAGGTTGGATGACCGGTCGGATTTGGGAAGCAATCTCAATGGGCTGAGGATCCAGCCAGTCGGTGAAGGCGAAGACGTAGGCTCCGCCCAGAAAAAGAGTCAGTGCGAGGAGGGTCCAGGTGCGGCGGTTAGGGTTCATCGGCCGTAGGGGTTCAGGGCAGCGAGACGCCGATGTTGCGATCTTCGGGGGTGACGGCCCAAAGGTTGATGGGGTTGAACGAGCGTCCGTACCGGAGGAACTCGACGTGACCATCGACCATGGCGAAGTTGGAGCCACCGCCGCGACCCGTCTTGATGGAGGTGCCGTGACGGTTTTGGTGGAGGGCACTCAAGTCGTCGAGAGCGTCGAAATCCATGTGGAAGTGGACAACCCGGCTGGAGTCGCGTTCACCGAAGCAGATGGTTTGCGAAGGCTCGGGGATGTTGTTCTCGCCGATGACAACCTCGCCATTGCCCTGGGTGCGGAACTCGGGCATCTGGGAGGCTCCGACTCGGCGGCGGTAGAAGTCGTTGAAGCCGTTGATGAGGTAAGTGCGAGGGGCGTACTCGGCGACGCGATCGCCGACTCCGGGGATGTTGGTGCTGCCTTTGGCGCCGGAATCAACGGGGCACTTGAGGATCTTGAGATCGATATAGTAGGGGCGCAGCGTGGTGCACCAGCGGTTGGTCAGGAGGCGGGGCGGGAATCGGCCGTTATGGTCTCCGGCGTACATGTGAAGGGCCAGAGCGAGTTGCTTTTCGTGGTTGAGGCAGGCGATCCGTTGGGCGGAGCCCTTGGCTGCGGCCAGAGACGGCAGCAGCATGCTAGTGAGGATTCCGATGATGGCCACCACCACGAGGAGTTCGATCAGCGTGAAGCCGTTTTTGGTTTTCGAGGGTGTGTGAGAGATCATGGACTTGAATGGAAAGACCACCGAGAAAACGCGGCGTTACTGGAAAGAGCGTTCAGACGGAACTAAGGCCAACTCTGAGGGACCATGGCCGATTTTAGCTCTGGGTCAACGGTTGGCCCGGGGTGGGCTGTGTTCCTCGGCTCACTCTCCAGCACCAGGTCCATCCGCCGACTAGGGTCATTCCCACGGCCACGGCCGGTGCCATGGCTGCGCCAGAAATCCATAAGGTTAAGGCGCTGATGGCGGGGCCAGAGCCGATGCCTATACCGATGAAGGCTTCATGGATTCCTCCGTGTTCACCATGGGTGTCGCTGCCGTTCATGGCGTAAAACAGGGAGGAATAGTAGATGAGCCCGGTTCCCCATCCGAAGGCGATCTGGGCCACAATGAGCATCCAAATTTGATGGGTGGTCATGACGGCGATGAACCCTAAAATGAGCAGGAGGAAGGACCCGAGAAACCATCCGACGCGGTAGTGCCAACCGTGCCATGCCCAAAGGATAGCAAAGGTGAGCGTACGGACGATGAACCAGGCAGACATCAACCGGCCCGCCTGTTCGATGCCTAGGCCTGCGTGCTCGGCGATGCCGGGGACGACGGCGATGACGGTGTTCATGGCCATGTAGGCGAAGGGGTTGCCCATCCATGCGAGTTTCTGGAAAACTTGGGTGACTCGGGCTTCCCGTTTCAGGCCGGCATCCGCGGTGTGGGCCGAGGTTGATGACGGGGTTTCGATGGATGCGTTCTGGGCATGGTGACGTTCCAGCCATCCGAGGCTGATCCACTGCAAGGTGTGGATGATGAGGGGGAGCCAGTAGAGGCTGTTTTTCCCGAGATGCTGGAAGAGGGTGCCGCCTAAAAAGTAGGCTAGCCCGGCCGTTGCGGCCCAGATGACGTTGTAAAGGCCGATGCGGTGGGGAAGGCGATCGGAGGGTTCTCGCTCGGAAGCCAGGGCCTCCAGCATGGGCCAGGTGAAGCACATGGCGAGGGTCCAGACGAGGAGGGCTGCGATTTGTCCTGCCGTTCCAGGAAACAACCAGCCCAGAGCGACTCCTGCTCCCATGCCACCGAAGCCGATGCGCAGGCTCGTGAAGTATCCATGGCGTTGGCCGAAGCGTCCGGCGAACCAGGAGGCGCCGACGTAGAGGAACCCGTGGACGGCGCCCAGAGTTAAGTTGTTGAGGTTGGAAAACCCGTGATCCTGTTGGAGCAGGAACATGAGGTAGTTGAAATAATAGGAGGCGGCGAAGGCGTTGGTGCCTTCGAGCACAAAGTAGCCTGTTTTTCCAGGCGGGTGGGACTTCACAGTGACGCGCCGATCCGGAAAGGCGCGCGGGGAGTCAACGGTCGGCGGTGTGCTTGTGCAAGCTGATGCTTCGCGGGAATGGTCCTCCGCTCGCTGAGTAGGCTCTGAGGAGGAAGAGCTTTCGCGCTGCGCGCTTTTGGGGATTTGCTGTTCGCCTCCAAGGCTCGCTGCGGACCGTTCCCGCTCCGCTACGGTTTTTGGTGGGCTCCGCGGTATCAGGGCTGCGCGGCATCGGTCCTGCGCTCGCTGAGTAGGCTCTGAGGAGGAAGAGCTTTCGCGCTGCGCGCTTTTGGGGATTTGCTGTTCGCCTCCAAGGCTCGCTGCGGACCATTCTCACTCCGCTCGAATCGCCTGGGGGTCGGTCCCACCTATTTACACAAAAGGGGACACTGCATACTATATTGATGTCCTTCAATGGGCTCCGCGGGAACGGTCCTGCGCTCGCTGAGTAGGCTCTAGGAAGGAGGAGCTTTCGCGCTTCGCGCTTTTGGGGATTTGTTGTTCGCCTCCAAGGCTCGCTGCGGACCATTCCCGCTCCGCCTGGGTGGGCATTGAGTGGTCTGGTCAGGGTCTTTAGGGCTGCGGTGGATGGGATAGTCTGGACAGCGGTATCCTGGGAGCGAAGGTGACGGGATGCGTTGTGAGTCTCGGGCTCTTGGAAGAGTGGCTAGATGGATCTTAGGTCTTGTGGGAGGACTGGCGGCGATTCAGGTGCAGGCTCAATTGGAGGACATCCGCATCGATGATGTTCCCGATTATGAGTGGCATGTGGGTTGTTTCGGTACTGCCGCCGGCAATTTGATAGGGTTCTGGGACCGTAACGGATTTCCGGACTTCTACACAGGGCCAATCGGGGGCGGGGTTGCGCCGCTCAACAGCCGTTTGAGCCAAGGTAATCAGGGTATTTTTTCTCTGTGGGCTTCGAAGGCGGGCCGCGATGGCCGACCGGCCAACCAGCCGGGCCACGAGGATGATTATTACTTCGCGTACGAGAGTGTCTTTACCGATCCCTACATTACGGCGGGTCGTAAGGAACACGCGCCGGATTGCATCGGAGATTTTATTGGGCTCAGTCAGAACAAGTGGGCGGATTTGGGGGGCGAGTGCCGGGGCAATATCGATGGGTTCTCCTATGTGTATTGGAGCAAGGGGGGCGATCGCCGTTGGGTGCGTCTGGGTCAGGAGCCAACCATTCCGGCCGGTTCGGATATTCCTTCCGGGTTGGTGTCTTGGACGCGATATCGGGGAGGTGATGCGGCCAGTTTCTGCCAATTGACCGATTTCAATCCGACGGTTTCCGGGGGGCGCGGTTTTACTTATTTGGACCTCAAGGCGGAGATCCGCGCGGGTCGTCCGGTGCTCCTCTTTATGCAGCCTTCTGGGGGAGGGTCTCGGACGGTGGCCGGTGTCGGTGGTGTGAATCCGGAGATCCATGGGATGCTGGCCTATGGCTATTGGATCGACAACGACGGCACCGAGTATGTTCGCTATCGCACCAGTTGGGCCAGTGGTGATCAAATGCTCTCGCCCTGGACGGCCGCGCCGTGGTTGCCAGGCACTTTGGGCTTCCCGCTCCGAGGTGTGATTGCCTATCAGCCGGTGCCCAAGATTCGTTCGATTCGCCGGGACGGGGGCGAGGTGGTTATCTCCTGGGATGGTTCGGTGGCCAAGGTTCGTGATGGGTTGAGCGGCGAACGCCGGCAAGCCCAGCAGTTCGTGGTGGAGCGGGCCGATGCACCGGATGCCTCTGTCTGGACCTCGGTTTCGGGGCGTCTGGAGGTCCGTGAATTCCGTGGACCCGCGCCCGCCGGCGGGAATGCTTTTTATCGGGTCCGCTCAGTAACGACGCTGTGAACTAGGGGATCTCGGCGGATCCAGCCACCGCCCAGCACCCGGTCTCCGTCATAAAAGACGCAGGCCTGTCCGGGGGTGACGGCCCGAGCGGGTGCGTGGAGGCGGACTGTCGCGGTCTCTTGCGGCCCGGGTCTCACCGTGGCGGCCGCGCCGGGATGGTTGTACCGAATCTTAGCGACGCACTCGAAGGATTCAGGTGGTTGATCCCAGGGAATCCAATTGCAGTGGTCCACGGTGAATTCGGAGCGGCTTAGCTGCGACTCGTCGCCGACAACGACTCGATTGTTCGCCGGGTCTAATTCGAGGACGTACAGCGGATTTGGGGAGGAAATGCCGAGGCCTTTGCGTTGGCCGATGGTGTAGAATTCGATGCCGTCGTGGTGTCCGAGTACCTGGCCCTGGGTGTCCACGATCTCGCCGGTGTGGCGCTCCACGAGTTTCGATTGTTCGAGGAATCGTCCGTAGTTGTTGTCGGGCACGAAGCAAATCTCCATCGACTCTTCCTTGTCGGCGGTGCGCAGTCCGCATTCGCGGGCCACGTCGCGGGTGTCGGCTTTGGTTTTTTCGCCGAGGGGGAAGAGCACACGGGACAGTTGGTGTTGGCGGAGTGAGAAGAGGAAGTAGCTCTGGTCTTTGCGAGGGTCGCGGCCGCGGAGCAAAAGGGAGCGTCCTTCGGCGGTGTGTTCGACGCGGGCGAAGTGCCCGGTGGCGACGAGGTCGCAGCCCAGTTGTCGGGCTCGGTCGAGGAGGGTCCCAAACTTGAGGTGCTGGTTGCACATCACGCAGGGGTTCGGTGTTCGTCCGGCTCGGTATTCTTCGGCGAAGTAGCCGATGACGCGTTTTTGGAATTCGGCTGATTCGTCGATGAGGTAGTAGGGAATACCGAGGCTGGCGCTGACGCTGCGGGCGTCCATGACCGCCTGGGGTCCACAGCATTTGTCCTCGGCGCGGTTGACGCAGTCTTGCGGCCACAGCTTGAGGGTGACCCCCACGACTTCGAATCCTTGCTCCTGAAGCAAGGCCGCCGCGGCCGAGGAATCGACGCCGCCGCTCATGCCTACCAATATTCGTTGTCTTCGCTGAACCGAGTTGGTCACGGCGATAAGTATACTGGGCGGCGCGCCGAAGGCGACTCTCGTCGCTCCGCGGGAACGGTCCTGCGCTCGCTGAGTAGGCTCTAGGGAGGAGGAGCTTTCGCGCTGCGCACTTTGGGGATTTGCTGTTCGCCTCCAAGGCTCGCTGCGGACCGTTCCCGCTCCGCTGGACGTTTTGGGCCGCGGGAACGGTCCTACGCTCGCTGAGTAGGCTCTAGTGTAGTGTCTCAATTAAGTCTTTCTTAACAACCATTACTCGTGCCATCGTTCGGACATGGCCCGTCCAAAGTTTCCATTCGAACTTTCCACTGAGCAGCGGGCGGAACTTCAGC
>CAJAHH010000017.1 GCA_903939515.1 uncultured Verrucomicrobiota bacterium | reverse complement strand
CACCCGGATGTAGTCCGAGGACTTCCGAGGTAGGGACCGATCTCCGAGCGGTCCGTGTCTGCGGCAGTCTGATCTCTGCGGCGGTCCATGTCTGCGGACGTGGCGCTTTCGGAGAAATCGCCTTACCTCGGAGGTGCTTGGGCGAGGTGTTTTTTTCGGCCACCCGGATGTAGTCCGAGGACTTCCGAGGTAGGGACCGATCTCCGAGCGGTCCGTGTCTGCGGCAGTCTGATCTCTGCGGCAGTCCATGTCTGCGGACGTGGCGCTTTCGGAGAAATCGCCTTACCTCGGAGGTGCTTGGGTGAGGTGTTTTTTTCGGTCTAGAGGGAGGTTGTTGGATCTAAATTTTTCTGCTGTTTGGCGGGGATATTGAGGGGCTCGGAGGAGGAAAAAGGTCTCGTTGGAGGATTCCTGGGGGAGCTGGGTTGTCGGAGTTTTGAAAGTATTTCGTAAAAGTACTTTGACAGTTCGACTGGAATTCCTAAAGTGCGCGCCGCTTTCGGGCCAGTGGGGTCGTAGCTCAGTTGGTAGAGCACCACAATGGCATTGTGGGGGTCAGGAGTTCGAATCTCCTCGGCTCCACCACTTCAGCCCGAAAGCCGGAGCAACGCCAACGCTCCACATTCCCGAGTTTTAAATCCCTGAAATTTAAAATCTCTCAGGCTTCCTCCAAGCCCTCCGAATTCTCAACGCTCTAAATCACCCTCTCTCACCGGAGGTTCAGTGCTTCAGATTTGTTGAGTACTTTAAAATTGGTGGTGCTTCGGATTCGGTTCGCTGAGAAACCCAATGGGTGTTCTTGTCCTCCAGACGGTGATTTCCTCCCTTCGCAGTTTTCTCTGACTCGTTTTCTTTGCCGAGATTCTGGGTGTTCCTCTCTGCGGGTTCCTGAATCGATTGTTTTGCGTCTGCCTCGTTTCGTGAGTTGGGCGCTGCTCTTGCTTGTTTCTTGCTGGTCGGTGGGGGGCGGGGCGGGGAACGTCTGGGGTATGAAGGCTGCGGTGCTGTACGGGCGGGAGGAGATTCGGGTGGAATCACTCGAGGAAGGGGTCCTCTTGGCCGGTGAGGTTCGGGTTCGGATCGGGGCCGCCCTGACCTGTGGTACCGATCTGAAGGTGTACCGCCGCGGGTACCATGCCCGGATGCTGACGCCGCCGTGCGTCTTTGGTCATGAATTGGCTGGGACAATTGTCGAGGTCGCGCCCGGGGCTGTGGGTTGGTTTGTGGGTGATCGGGTGGTTTGTGCTAATTCGGCTCCCTGTGGCCAGTGTGGGCGCTGTGCGGATGGTCAGGAGAATCTTTGCGATGACCTCCTCTTTCTTAATGGCGCGTATGCGGAGTCGATCGTTTTGCCGGCCCGGATCGTGGCGAAGAATTTAATACGGTTGCGTCCAGAGACTCTCTTCGAGGCCGCGGCACTGACCGAACCCTTGGCGTGCGTGGTTCAGGGGATTCAGGATCTTCAATTGAAGTCCCAGGAACGGGTGCTGGTGATGGGTGCGGGTCCCATTGGGTTATTTGCTATCGCTCTGGCCGCAGAGGCTGGGTGTGTCGTGGCGGTGGCCGGTCGCGGCGAGGCTCGCCTGGCTCTGGCGCGGCGGCTCGGGGCTTCGAGCGTGGTGGACATGGAGGGCCGGGAGGATTTAGAGGCGGCGATCCGGGCCGCGGAGCCGTTCACTGCGTTCGATGCGGTCTTTGAGGCGGTGGGCAAGCCGACGGCCTGGGAAGCGGCGACCCGATTGGTGCGCAAGGGCGGGCGGGTGAATTTCTTTGGCGGTTGTCCGGCGGGTACTTCGGTCACGCTCGACACCGGTTTATTGCACTATTCCAACCTCACGCTTCTGGCCAGCTTTCACCATACTCCCCGATCCATCCGCGCCGCTCTGGATTTGATCGAGCGAGGCGTGATTCGGGTGGGGGACTTTGTCGATGGCGAGGCATCGTTGGACGAGTTGCCTGAACTCTTTCGTTCCATGGCCCAGGGCAATCGGGCGGTAAAGACATGCATCCGCCCCGATCGATGACCCGACAGACCTCAGATTGGTGATCGCCTCAGCAGCCTGTTCGCCGTATTCCCTCCGGCCCATGCATCCGATGGCTGTCAATTTATTGTGGATCTTTATCGCCCTCCTGGTCGCCGGCGGGCTTATGGGGTTCCTGAAAGCTAAGTCCAAGGCTTCCCTCATCGCCTCGATGGGCTCGGCGGTTCCATTGGCGCTCGTGGCCCTGGGTCAATTGCCAGGAACGGTGGCCGTTGGGGTTCTTATCGCGCTTCAGGCGGTGTTCTTCATCCGCCTGCGGAAGACCGGCAAGTTTATGCCTTCAGGAATGCTTCTGGGAGTGTCGGTCCTCATGGAGGCCGCCATGGTTTACTTTGTCTTCATCGCGAAACGCTGACCTGCCGTGCCTGACAATGGTCTTCCCATCTGGCGGCTCCATGCCGACCTGATCCGCACGCTCACCGAGGGCAATCAACTCGTCTTGGTCGCCGCCACAGGATCGGGCAAGACCACTCAGGTGCCGCAGATGATCCTCGATGCGGGCCTCGTGCCGGAGGGGCGTCAAATTGTCGTGCTGCAGCCGCGGAGGGTAGCGGCACGAACTGTGGCTACTCGGGTGGCTTGGGAACGGCAAGTTCGGCTTGGAGCAGAGGTGGGTTACCAGGTGCGGTTCGAGGATCGGATCGGTGACGCGACCCGGATTGCCTTTATTACCGAGGGAATCCTTTTGCGATGGATTCAGGATGATCCGCGGCTCAGCCAGATTGGTGTGCTGATCTTCGATGAGTTCCACGAGCGCAATTTACTGAGCGATGTGGCGTTGGCGCTGGCCAAGCGACTTCAGGCCACCGAGAGGCCGGACCTACGTCTGGTGGTCATGTCCGCTACGCTGGAGGCTGAACCGGTGGCACGGTATTTGGCGGCCTCGGTTTCGGTGCCCGCCTCCGTGACGGGACAGGGGGGCAGCGATTTGCCTCCGGGCGGGATTGCTCCGGCTTCAGCCCCAATCTTGGTTTCGGAGGGGCGGACATTTCCGGTGGAAATGCAGTGGCTCGATTACGGCGACAGTCGGCCGGTCCATGAATTGGCCGCTGACAAGGTGGAGCGGATTGTCGAGGCCGGCTGGGATGGGGACATTTTGGTGTTCATGCCCGGCAAGGGCGAGATTCAGGCTGCTTTGGGGGCCTTGGCGGCAGCCCGCCTGGGTGAGCGGGTATCGCTAATTCCGCTTCACGGCGAACTGGGCCCCGACGATCAGGATCGGGCGTTCCAACCCAGTCCGCTACGCAAGATCGTGGTCTCAACCAATGTGGCGGAAACCTCGGTGACCATTGATGGGATCCGTCACGTGGTCGATGGCGGTTTGGCGCGGATGGCTCGTTACGATGCCGAACGGGGAATCCAGACGCTGATGGTCGAAGAAATTAGTCGGGCCTCGGCCGACCAGAGGGCGGGGCGAGCCGGGCGCACCGCGCCGGGTACGTGCTGGCGGTTGTGGACCGAAAGTGGGCATCTCAATCGACCCGCTCGCAACACCCCGGAAATCCAGCGAGCGGATCTGGCCGAGGTGGTTCTGCTCCTCCATTCGTTGGGTGTGCGTCAGGCGGCCACCTTCGATTGGTTGGACGCACCTGATAAGGCGGCGGTCCTTCGGGCTGAGCGATTGCTGCACATCCTGGGGGCGCTCGAAGAGGGGCGTGGAGCGGAGAGCTCCGGCTCCGACCTCACCCCGGTGGGGCGTCAAATGCTCCGCCTGCCGATGCACCCGCGCTTCGCGCGCTTACTGGTCGAGGCCTCGCGCCGCGGTTGTGTGCCAGCGGCCTGTCTTTGCGCCGCGTTGGTCAGTGGTCGCGACCTGCTCATGCGGGTTAATCGGGAGGACCCTTCTTCGGCCGATGCCCGGGAGTTGTTCGAGGGCAGCACTCAGAGCGACTTTCACACGCTGCTTCGGGCGCATCAGTATGCGCGCAACGCACACTTCTCACTGGAGGCCTGTCGCCGGCATGGCATCCACGCCCAAACAGCCCGGCAGGTGGAGGACACCTTCCAGCAACTGGTGCGCATTGCCGAGCGCGAGAAGATGATGACTCGCGATTCCGGGGCGGCCTCGGCCGAGGCAGGGGATGAGGGGTTGCTCAAGTCCCTTTGTGCCGGATTCGTAGACCAAGTGTGCGTCCGAAAGGACTCCGGATCGCTGGACTGTCTCCTCACCGAAGGGCGCACCGGCAGTCTGATGCGCGAGTCGGTGGTGCAGCAGGCGGAGTTGATGGTCGTGGGCAGCATTCGAGAAGTGTCCGGTCGCAGCGGGGGTGTTCTGACCCTCCTGGGATTGGCCACGGCCGTGAAGTCGGAGTGGTTGCGCGAGCTCTTTCCGCAGCACTTTCATACCTCGGTCGATCATGTGTTTGACCGGCTTCACAAGCGGGTTTCACCGGTGCGGCGAATTTGCTTCCTAGACCTCGTGGTGGCTACGGAGCACCAACGGGAGTCCGACCCCGAGTTGTCCGGACGCTGTCTGGCGGAGGCCTTTGCCCGTGGTGGATTTGATCTCCCTCAACTGGATCACGAACTCAAGCAGTTCATAGCCCGGGTAAATCTGATAGCTCGGGCTTTGCCGCAGTTAGAATTCCCGGCCTTCGACGGTGCTGCGCTCGTGGCTGCGTTGGATCGCGCTTTTCGGGGGTTAACTCTGGTGAAGCAGGCTCAAGTGGCCTCGCTCAAAGAAGCGTTTCGGGCCCATCTGGCCCCCGAACAAATCGCCTGGCTCGACGAACTCATGCCCGTGCACCTGCCTTGGCTGGAAGGCCGTCGACTCAAGCTCACCTATGTGGAGCCGGATCCCGAGGCTGAGGCCGACGAAATCTCGGGTCCGGAAGCCCAGGTCAAGTTGACCGAATGCTTCCAACTCAAGACGCACCCGACGGTCGGTGAAGACGCCATTCCGATTCGCCTGGCTCTGCAAGCTCCGGACGGCAAGCGACTGGAAGTTGTCTCGAATTTTCCGCGTTGGCGGGAAATATCCTACCCCAAGCTGCGTGCCCAAATCCGCACCAAGTATCCGGGCTTTGTCTGGCCCTAAGTCCCTAGTGGGTCCCTCGAGGTGAGGTTCCTTTTTTCGGCAAACCTTGGGGCGATGTCTCCCCGTGTGTTCAACGACAATTATTCCTCCCCCTTGGTAGCAATTAAAATTCCCTACTTGAGGTGAGGGGTGCGTGTGACGGGCCGATCTGGTAGGGACGGTGTCTCACCGTCCATTCCCTGGGCTGCCAGAGGAGGAGGGGATGGCCCGAGAGACTCGAGCCCTACCGGGGAGGTGGCAGCAAGTTTGGTAGGGACGGTGTCTCACCGTCCGTTCCCTGGGCTGCCAGACGAGGAGTGTCTCAGACACCTCAGACTGTGGTGGTGGCGCGGCGGTGAACCTTGTGGATGGCCGCCTGATCGGTGGGCTTGATGATGATCTCGTCGATGTTGACGTGCGCAGGTCGCGAAGCCATCCAGACGAGCGTTTCCGCGATGTCCTGTGCTACGAGGGGTTCCACGCCCCGATAAACCTGCCCAGCCCGGACGGTATCCCCGCGAAAGCGGACGTCGGAAAATTCGGTGAGGGCCATGCCTGGATCGAGTGAGCAGACGCGGATCCCCGTGCCATTCAGCTCCAGGCGCAGGGCCTGGGTGATGCTGCGCTCGGCAGCCTTCACTCCGCAGTAAATGGATCCGCCCTCATAGGCCTGATGGCCGGCGATGGATCCGATGTTGAGGATACTGGATCCCTGGTGGTGCGGGATCATTGGAAGAACTGCGCGGGTGACTCGTGCTAGTCCCAAAAAATTGGACTGAACCATGGCCTCCCAGTCTTCATCGCGCCCGGTCGCTACGGTGTCTAATCCATGGGCACCGCCGGCGTTGTTGATGAGTACATCCACCTGCAGTGTGAGGGTTTTCATCCATTGGGTAAACGCGGTCACTGAGCCCGTGGAGGCCACATCGAGTTCGTGGAACTCAGCCAAAACTCCAAGCGTGCGGCAGGCCGAGGCCACCTGGGCCAAGCGGTCCTGACGACGAGCCCCCAGGACCAGTCGGCAACCCGCCCGGGCAAACGCTTCGGCGGCCGCGGCCCCGAATCCGCTCGAAGCACCGGTGATTAATACCCATCGGTCGGTCAACTGCATCTCAGACCGTAGGTGGTGTGCCTGCTGGGCGACAACTCTTCGATCCTCCCCCCAAGCTTCATTGGGTCACCGTTGGTTTTGGCGTAGGGCGCATGAGGCTGCCGGCATGGCTTGCGAATAATGGATGGAGCTTTGGGGCAATGGGCCCAAGTTCTTTTTGGGTGGGGAATAGCACCCAGAGTTTAGGTGAATCGATTGGAAGAGTGGACGGGGTGCTCGAAAGCCGGCAGAGAGTTAGTTTCAGTCAGGCTCCCGACTGGCCATAAGAACGATTCAATGCGGCATTGGCCGACTCTAGGTGGAGTTTAACAAAAATGACCGCTTTCAGCCATCGTGAGGCCGTGTTTTCGGGGCAAACTCTTCTCACGCCGGAGTTTTGCAGGGCTCCGCACCGCAGACCCACTGCCGTATCCAAGAGCGGTTCCGGCTGAAATTCTACCAGGCCTTAGTATTGGCATAATCCTTGCAGGCTCAATTAGGTAGGCTTGGGCCAGCGTAGCTTCACGATAATCCGATCGGGAATCCTACGAGCGAAACTCTCCGCGTGAATGTTGCCATCCATCTGAGGTGTGGGGAGCAGGCTTGGACTTCCAAGTCTGAGTTTAAGTCTGAGTTTAAGTCTGAGTCCAAGTCCCAAGCTGAGCTCAAATCTGAGCGCAAGTTCGAATCTGAATCTGAGTCTAAATCTAAATCTGAGTTTAAATCCGAACCAACCCTGGCTCCGGAAGCCTTCTCCGATACAGAGATTATTCGCAGGGTGCTGGCGGGCGAAACCGAAAGATTTGGAGTGCTGGTTACCCGTCACCAAACCCGGTTGTTTGCTTTAGCACGTCGCTATTTGCGTCGGGAAGAAGACGTTGCTGATTTGGTTCAAGACGTCTTGGTGAAGGCCTTCTCTCGATTGGATTCTTGGCGAGGCCAGGCCCCTTTCGAACATTGGTTGATGCGCATGGCCACACGCGCCTGCCTGGATGCATTGCGCAGTCAGCGACGTCAGCGCGAAGAGAGTCTTAGTGACCTTTCAGTTGAGGAGAACGAGTGGCTCGACCGTCACGCTGCCAGTCCGGATCGCAGTGATCATCACGCGGAGGCAGCTCGATCCTTGGTGCGAAAGGTCTTTGAGCAACTGAGTCCAGCGCATCGGTTGGTGCTAACCCTCCTCGAATTGGAAGACCGATCCGTGAAGGAGATTTCCAAGATCACAGGCTGGTCGCAGACGTTGGTGAAGGTGCGGGCTTTTCGGGCTCGTGCCGAAATGAAGCGAGTTTTATCTCGGCTGCAGACGGACACCTTTCTTTAGCCGTGTGATTTTGGATTTTCGCTAGGCATGCCGAGGGACCTCTGGGCCTGGGGAGTTCCTGTGAGGTTAGGTCGTGGGAATGGGTTTTAGCGCGTTTTCCGCCCGGTGGCGTTTTGCGATTTGGATCAGTTTCCTCAGTTGGCGGATTTGAGAAGTCCTTTTACGGTAACCCAGTCCCATCTCTCAGCGTCTGCCACGGAGTTACCGTCGATGAATCGCAATATCCTCTATCAAACGCTGATTCGTGCGGCCCGCACCGACAAGGTTGAGCAGGGGGTTCCGCCCGGTTTTGAGGCCCGTGTTCTGTCGGCCATCCATCGGGTCGAGCCCAATGAATCCTTGCGGCGGTGGGCTTCGGTTTTTTGGAAAGCGGCGTTCTCTACGACTGGTTTTGCGGCCGCAGTCTGTTTGGTTGCGATGATTCTTTTCGTTGAAGAGGAACGCCCCCGCGCGGTGCGGGAGTTGGGTTCCGCGGCTGAAGCAATCCATGGGGCTGGTGACGAAATCGCCTCGGTCCTCATTGAGGATCTCGAAGAGGGAGAATCCTGGTGAACACCACGCGGATCGTTCTCGCGGCCTTGGTGATCTTTGCCGCTGGAGTCCTTACCGGCGGGGTGAGCACAGGTTTAGTTGGTCGGATGCTCCGCGAACGTCCCCGTCGGGAGGTAATCTCAAATCCAGTAGTGACCAGCTTAGTAGTAACCAGTCCGGCGATTCCGAGCCCGTTGACCTCACAAGCCGTCGGATCTTCCAATCGGTCTGCAGGGACGATCATCAAGGCTCCAGGAAATGCCCAGTTGGAAGCGATGGCCCGTTGGACTCGGGAGTTGGATTTGACGGGCAAGCAACGGGAGGAGATCGGGGCCCTTTTGAAGAGTGCTCAAGCTCGCCTTCGAGACTTATGGGCTCCGGTAGCTCCGCGCGCCCGAGGTGAGATCGAGGCCGCCCGGAGTGAGATTGAAAAGCTTTTGAGCCCGGATCAGCGGCAGCGTTGGAACGAGGCCCGCCGTCGTCGAGGTGCCGCCAAGCCTGTGGAACCGGTGGTTGAAAGCCCTCATCCCGAGAGTCCTCGTCCGTAGGAATCTCTCAGGAACTGTTTCGGACCCTTCCCGCTCATCAGAACCAATGGTTACCCAGGCCTAGGGGTATTGCGTTGCCCAAAGGCTCCGCTCTGATGAGCGTTCTGATGACCTTGCAGGATCGGTCGATGGAATTTAGCTTCAACCCTTCATGGATTCGTCTGAGTCGTCGTCTTCGGGGGCTGAAGCCGGAGGAGTTCCTCCGGTCGCCAACACGGTTCCCTTGCAAGTTCCGCCGGTCCTTCCAACGCCACCGGTTCAAACGTCTTGCCGTCCGCAGCCGGCAGTCCATGGCAATGGGCGGGCGGAACGGCCTAGGGGTGGTGCCTGGAAGTGGGTGGCCGTGGGTGTTTCGGTGATGCTGATTTTTTCTCTGCTGGCCCTCGGGTTGATCGTAGTAGGCAAGTCGGATCGCAATTGGCCCCATCATCATTCAACCCAGTCGCCGGGTGCGGCCGAATTGCACGAGGTGTTGGTGCGTGACTCCCCCTTTGAAGACAAGGTGGCGGTGATTAGCCTAGAGGGGGTCATTAGCGGCGAGGTCCTTTCGGACATCGGTTCTTCAATGGTGGAGTTGGTGAGTGACCAGTTGGAGCGGGCGGCGGTCGAAGGGGTGGCTGCTGTTATTCTGAAGGTGGATTCACCGGGTGGCGAAGTGTTGGCCAGCGATGAGATCTACCTGCTGCTCGAGAAGTTTCAGAAAGAACACGACATCCCCGTCGTCGCTTCCATGGGTTCGCTGGCAGCCTCAGGTGGTTATTACGTGAGCGCCCCCTGCCGTTGGATTGTGGCCAATGAGTTGACCATGACCGGCAGCATCGGTGTGATCTTCCACAGCTATAATTACCGCGGCCTGATGGACAAGGTGGGTGTGCGGCCGGACATCACCAAGAGCGGCAAGCTCAAGGACATGATGAGCGGAGAAAAACTGCCCGAAGAGGTCCTGCCTGAAGAACGCGCCATCCTTCAAGGAATGATCGATGAGAGCTTTGCCAAGTTCAAAGACATCATCCGCACCGGTCGCAACCACTCGGCCGCGTTGAACTTGAAGGACGGGGTCACCGAGGGTCGCAAACTAGCCCCCAATTGGACTGAGTTCGCCGATGGTCGGATCTTGTCGGGTCAGCAGGCTCTGAATCTGGGCTTGGTCGATGAGTTGGGAAATTTCGAGGTGGCCCTGGATCGCGCACTTCAGTTGGCCCGTCTGGATGGTGCCAAACTGATTACCTACCAGCCCCACTTCCGCTTCCCGGGTTTCCTCTCGCTGCTGGGGCAGGCCCGCTCTGGATCGGTCAAGGTAGACTTAGGCTTGCCCCTTCAGTCGCGGTTGCCAGAGGGTCGGTTGTACTTCATGTCCCCGCTGCACATGCATTGAGTGCCTGCCTGAAGGGAAGGCAATGGCCAAGGCTCGACAGCGAGGTGGGCTGATTTCACGATGAGTCCACCTTCCTATGGCTCAACGTTCGCTTCTCATCGGCATCGATTCCGGCACGCAATCCACCAAGGCGCTGATTGTCGACGCGGTCTCCGGCCGCGTCCTGGGGGAGGGCTCGGCCCCCCACAGCCTCCTGTCTGGGCTCCCGGCCGGAGCCAAAGAACAGGACCCCGCCCAATGGGTGCGGGCCACGACCCGTGCCATCCAGGCGGCCCTGAAGTCAGCCAAGGCCAAGGCGACGGAAGTCGTCGCCATTGGTGTCAGCAGCCAACAACACGGATTTGTGGCGCTCGACGCGCAGGATCGAGTGATCCGCCCGGCCAAGCTGTGGTGCGACACGGTGACGGCTCCGGAGTGCGCGGAGATCACGGCCGCGATGGGTGGGCCCAAGAAAACTCATCAAGCCCTTGGCAATGCCGTTCTGCCGGGGTTCACCGCTCCCAAGATTCTTTGGCTGAAGCGGCATGAGCCTGAGAACTTCGCCCGATTGTCCACGGTTCTCCTGCCTCACGACTACCTCAATTTCTGGCTCACCGGCGACAAGTTTATGGAGTACGGCGACGCCTCGGGCACGGCCCTCATGGATGTCCGCCGACGTCGCTGGTCGTCTGCGGTGATTCGCGCGATCGATCCGGAGTTGGAAGGCAAGCTGCCCGCGCTTTCACCCAGTGATCGTCCGGCCGGTCACTTGTCGGCCAAGACGGCGAAGACTCTCGGGCTGAATCCCGGCGTCGTGGTTAGCGCCGGTGGGGGTGATAACATGATGGGCGCCATTGGCACGGGAAACACCCGCGAGGGCGTCATCACAGCCAGTTTCGGGACCAGCGGCACGATCTATGCCTGTGCCGAGAAGCCCGTGATCGACCCGGCCGGTGAGATCGCGGCCTTCTGCGATTCGACCAACCGATGGTTGCCGTTGCTTTGCACCATGAATGTCACGGTGGCCACGGAGATGGTTCGGTCCGAGGCAAATCTGGATCACGCCCAGTTCGAAAAATTGGCGGCCAAGGCTCCGGCGGGTTCCGACGGTCTGATGCTCTTGCCTTATCTCGAAGGAGAGCGAACCCCCAATATCCCGGACGGCACCGGGGTGTTTTTCGGGGTTCGTCCGAAGACCTTCACCTCGGCGCATTATGCCCGCGCGGCCATGGAGGGGGTGACCTTGGGTATGAACTATGGTCTGCGTCGACTCGCAACCCTGGGAGTTACCGCCCAACAGGTGCGCGCGACCGGCGGTGGGGCCAAGTCCAAACTGTGGAGACAGATCATGGCCGATGTGTTTAATGCCGAGGTGGTCACTCTCAAAGTCGCCGAAGGGGCCGCCTATGGAGCGGCGCTTCAGGCCCTCTGGTGTTGGCGGCGAGAGAAGGGAGAGTCTGTGGGGATCTCTGAGATCACTGAGCGTTTTGTCTCCGTGATCGCCAACGAGACCACAGTTCCCAAAGCCGCCAATGTCGAGGTCTATCAAGGACTCCAGCAATTGCAGGAAGAACTGGCTCGGTCGCTGCGCCCGGCCTTTGCTCAACACCGACGTTGGGTGGGTTGATAGGCTCAGGAGAAAGAAGAAAAAAGAAACGAGGAAGGAGGAAGGAACCCAACCTTAACCGAGCACCTCCGAGGTAGGGCGATTTCTCCGAAAGCGCCACGTCCGCAGACACGGACCGCCACAGGGCCGGATGGCCCGAGAGACTCGAGCCCTACCGGGGAGGTGGCAGCGGGGCCATCCCTACGTGTGAACATGAAACTGAAACGACTAACCGGTGAAAGACCGAGTACGGTGCTGGCATGGCGCCGTGTAGCT
>CAJAHH010000016.1 GCA_903939515.1 uncultured Verrucomicrobiota bacterium | reverse complement strand
CTTTGGACGGGCCATGTCCGAACGATGGCACGAGTAATGGTTGTTAAGAAAGACTTAATTGAGACACTACACTAGGCCGTTGATCGGGGAGGGCCCGAGAGGAAGGGCTGACGTTCACCCGCCTGGCGAATGATGGCGATGTCGTTGCTATCGGTAGTGTACACCCGGTAGCGGCGCTGCCGGCGGCCAAAGAGGCCTTTAAAAAAAACGCCCATTACTGAAGCAACTGCAATGCATACTGAGGCATTTTATTAGATTGTGCTAACATCGCGGTGCCCGATTGAATTAATATTTGCAACTTAGCGTAGGATGTAGACTCATCAGCGACATCGGTATCTGTTATTCTAGATGTTGCTGCGGACAGATTCTCATTCGTTGTCCTAAGCTGTTCGTTAGTCATCGTCAAACGGCTCTGAACAGCACCTAGGGAAGCCCGTGTTTGAGCAATTGAGTCAATCGCCAATTTAACTCTAGTCAAGGCTGATTGCGCTCTTTCAGGAGTGGTTATATCAAAACCAGTTTTAAATTCAGCTTTTGTATCTGAAGTAAGACTTACGCTGGTTCCGTATATTGAGCTAGGTGAACCACTTGCATCTAGCCAGATGTACCTGTTACCAGGGTCTGCATTTTTAATTGTGTATGTACCGTTCATTAATTGCAGTCTATCAGCGGCGGCGTTACTTCCAACACCATTAGTCAAACCTAAATTGCTAAGTGTTAGCGAGTCGCTCTTTATTGCTTTATTGTAGTCAACTTGACTAAGAGTCAACCTGATCATCGTGCTATCTGCAAAAATAGCTGTGCCTGATTGATTGGTAAAATTCTCAGGCTTATTAAGCACGTTCTGATATTTACTATCAGTTAAATTAACTGCGCCTAGTTTATATATTGAACCATCTTCATTGACAGCGAGACTGAGAGATTCGCTTGAGAATAAATTAATTCCATTAAACTTTTGCTCGATGGATTTTGCAATAAATTCCTGGAGCTCGCCAAATTCTTTACTATACAATCCAAGATCTGATAGGCTCTTCGTAGAGTCTTGAGAAAATATGCTCAAGTCCGCCATTCGCCTGAGTGCTTTGTCTATCGTTGCTAACAGTCCTTCTTGGGTCTGTGTAAAAGAAACAGCATTAGTAACATTGCTGTAAGCGACTTCGTTTCGAGCTATTTGGCTAGCCAAACGGGTGCTAACAGCTAAACCTGCGGCATCATCTGAAGGTGTAACAATCTTTGACCCTGATGATAATCTTGAGAGTGATTTAGCGAGATTTGCTGTATTAACTGATAAGAAACTAGAAGTTTTTAGAGCTTGAATGTTGGTGTTCAGTACCATAGAATATTTCCGCTATAGTATTTAATATACAGTTTTTAGCATGCCGTTATTGCTAAAAATCGCTTAAATCCCCTAGGTATTGCAGCAGTTTGCGCGCCAAACTCGACTCGCTTTGGCGTTGCGGGGTTCTTGGGAGTTAGAATTGCGGGCGGAGCGTTACAAGCAATTTGCTCGCAGTTTTCCTCAAAAAGCACTGATCATCCCAGATTCCCCGTTCAAAGCGAATTTCCACCAAACATGTTCCAATTCTTAGGGCTAACTGGTTTTTTGTGGTTCGCGAGCGGGTTGCTGACGCTGCACGCGGCGACGACAGTTAAGATGGGGGCGGTGACGCAAATTCGGGGCGCTAAGGATCTGGATCTGGAGGGGGAGATTCTTTACGCGATTAATTTCAGTGCGGACGACGGTCCCAGGAAAGTTCGAGGAATCACTTTTCTCCCCGACACACAAAAGATCGTGGGTGCTACGCTGGTGGGGCCTCAGCAAGTCACCTCCTGGCAAACGAAGCCGGAGTTTGGTGGCAGTGTGGATGACGACCAACTTGAGGAGATTTTCAGCGACATTCGGTGGGCCGTGGCGGGATCGGGTGAGCGGTTGCGAGCGAGCCTCACGGTCGTGGCGGGTGAGCAGTACAAGCTGCAAATTCTTATTTCAGGGAATAGCCCAGAGGACCGTCGCTGGGATATTCGGGTCGGTGGAAGCGAGGCCGTTGACGAGATGACATCCCTAGGAGTCGCCCCAGGTCAGGCGTATTTCCCCGATCGAGCGACGCTCTACACCTGCGAAATCACCGCCACTTCAGGGGTCCTCGTCGTTGAGATGGGGAATTTATTTGGAACAGTCGACGGGGGTGACCGGAACCCGATCTGGCAAGCGCTGACCCTCGAACGGATCACCGTGCCTCCAGCGCCACAGGACATCTTGCTAGAACCCGCGGAGTTCTCACTCCCGCAGCCCGAGCGGATCGGCCAGTTGCGTGTTGTAGACGGCAAACCCAACGCAACGCACGACCTCACGTGGGTGGCCGGCGAGGGAGATGCGGACAACACCAAGTTTGTGATCTCCGGTGGAGCGGTTCTCCCTGGGCTTTTCGATTTTTCAAAACTTCCGCCCGGATCACTGTTTTCCATCCGGGTGCGCGCCACCGATTCGGCCGATGCAAAGCGGTTCTTGGAGAAAGCCATCAGGATCAAGCTCACCGAACCGCATGCACCGAGCGGGCTTCGATTAGATGCGACGTCCGTGTCCGCGTCGGCGCGGATCGGTGAGCGGGTGGCGCGGGTTGTGGTTGAGGATGTCGATCTGTTCGATACCCACTCGGTGGCATTAGCCAAGGGCGTCGGAGACGTGGACAATACCTTCTTCGAGGTGGTCGCTGGTGATGTGCGGTTAATGAAACCCCTGCCTGCAGGACAACCGTCAGCGAGGTTTCGACTGCGAGCGACGGACAACACGGGGCGCTGGGTTGAGCAGGCCTTTGAGCTATCGGTTCTGCCGCCGAGGGTCCGGATCACGGAGATCCAGGCGAACGAGATGGGCGGGGTGCCCGATGAGGGTTCAGTTCTGCGGGAATGGATTGAGATTTATAACGAACTTCCGCAATACGTAGATCTCTCGGGTTGGGCGTTGTCGAATGACCAGAAGGACCCGGGCCAATGGAAGTTTCCTCCGACGACACTGGCACCGGGGGAGTTTCTCGTAATTCTGGCCGATGGCCTTGGAATCTCACCGGCCGGTTCAAAACTACTGCACACAACCTTCTCCATTTCCTCAGAGGGGGAGTGGGTGGGGTTGTTTAGGCCGGGGTTTTCGGTTGTAGAAAGTGAACTGAAATTTCCACGGCAGTTCCCCGGTGTCTCCTATGGTCAGGGAGTCGACGGTGGCCTCGGCTATCTCAAGGTTCCGACGCCGGGGGCAGCCAATGGTGCGAGGACCGGTGGCGGTGAAAACCCGGTTGGCTTCAGTCGCGATCATGGGTTTTTCACCGAGACGTTTACAGTGGAGCTGACGGCAGCCCTGCCAGAGTCGGTCATCCGGTACACGCTCGACGGTACAGCCCCGACGGCTTCTACGGGCAGTCTCTACGAGGGGCCAATTACCGTGACCCCGAATACCTCCGGGATCGTGCGGGGAACCCGAGTCGTTCGTGCAATTGCGGTACACTCTGCAGCGGCGTATTCACCGGTGGGAACGCGAACGTACCTCTTTGTTAACGGGGTCACCGGTCCGGCGACCGATGGGATTGTGGGTCAAACACGATTGCTACCGAGTATTACGAAGCATGCGACTTATGGGCCATTGCTCGACGATGCCTTTTTGGCCTTGCCCGCGGTTTCGGTAGTTATGGGCACTGGGCCCTCCACGACTGAGCGGCTGGCGTCGGTCGAGTTGCTGGATCCGGAGAATCGCGAGCCAGGCTTCCAGATTGATTGCGGCGTGGCGGCGACCGGAACGACGAGTCTGGGTTCTCCAAAACTGAGTATGTCGGCACGATTTCGGACCAAGTACGGACCGGCCAAGTTGCGCTATCCCGTATTTGCCCGGGGATCGAGATTTTCGGCCGGGGCGGCGACGGAGTTCAACGAACTACGTTTGAGAAGTCATTCTCACGACACGTTCTACTGGCTGGGTACGAAGGAAAATCCACCGGTGCCCTACGGGAGCCCTTCGGTGACCCGAAGTGGAGATGCGCAGTTGGCTAGAAATCCTTGGATTGATGAGATGCAACTGGCCATGGGGCAGCCCGGAAAGCATGGGCGCCAGGTACACCTTTTCCTCAACGGATCCTACCATGGTATTTATCACATCCATGAACATCCGGATGAGGATTTCATGGCCAGTTACTATCCCGGGCCGCGTGAGGATTTTCATTTTTCCGGCGGTGCGACGACCGGTAGCGACCACGGTCGCGGCGATCACTGGCGTGTGGCCTGGAGCAGTCTCAAATCCAGCCTCAATAATTATCCTCAGGCGAAGCGGTGGATCGATATCACAAATCTTTGTGACTCCATGGTGCTCAGTTTTTATGCCGGGAATGACTGGGATTGGTCGGCTCAGCATAACTGGGCGGCAGCCGGACCCCGCTTGGCCGATCGCGGTGGCTGGAAATTCTTTCAGCAGGATTCGGACATTACGTTGCAAGACGTGGCTGCCGATTGCACCGATCAAGACGTTCCTGATGGCATCTTTACCGCGCTGATGCGGCAGTCGGACTTTCGAGTGCTTTTTCGCGATCGACTCTACCGGCATTGTTTTGGTGACGGGGTACTGACTCCTGCCCGGGCCAGCGCGGCCTACAATAGCTGGATGGAGGAGCTTCGGTTGCCAATCGTGGCTGAAACGGCTCGCTGGCAGCCTTCGAGCAGCGTTGCTGCGTTGCCTTGGGATCGTGATCAGGAATGGGCGAACGAGTGGCGCTATCTTCGTGAAACGTTTTTCCCGGCTCGCACGGCCCGCCTCATTCAACAGATCCGCAAGCGGAGTGGATGGTGGCCTGCGGATCCACCGATTCTCTCAGCGAGCCCGGGTCCGGTTCCCGCAGGTCAACGGGTCGGGTTCACAAGCCCCGTCGGGAAGGTTTATTTCACCATCGATGGATCCGATCCGCGCGTTTCTGGAGGCGGCATCGCGGCCGGGGTTCTAACTCAGCCAGTGGCGATTGATCGCCCGATGTTGCTTAGAGCGCGCGTCTACACGGGGACGGACTGGTCGGCGATTGTGGAGTCCTACTTTGTTCCGGAAGGGATGGCCCAAGCCTCCTCAAGGAACCTCATACTGTCCGAAATTCAATACCATCCGCGTGAGGTCGCAGACACGGAGTTCCTGGAGTTTCTGAACACATCTGGGGCGACGGTCGATCTTTCCGACGTGGTGGTGACGAACGCTGTATTTTATCGCTTTCCGAAAGCCACGCTCCTAGGTGCAGGAGAGCGGTTGGTGCTGGCAAAAGATTTGAACGCCTTTGATGCCCGATATGGGGCGACGACCTCGCCCTATTACCGGGCCGGTGTCCGGGTGCTAGGCCCGTGGATCGGGACGTTGTCGAATGCGGGCGAACGGATTGAGGTGCTCGCGGCCGACGGGGCCACCGCCTTTATTTGTGTCTACGGTACCGACGGAGGATGGCCCAACCGGGCGGATGGAGGCGGCAGCAGCCTCGAACTGCTCGACCCTGTGAGTGCACCGTCTTCAGAGGGTGCGAGGAGTGCGTGGTTGGGCGATCCTAGGAGGTGGCGGGCCAGCGCGGAGTTTCATGGTTCTCCCGGCTCAGCCGGAGGGGGTCAGGACCGTCGAGTGGTCTTGAACGAAGTTTTGGCGGCTCCTGCGATCGGGGGAGAAGATTTCATCGAGTTGATCAACACCAGCGGGGACGTCGTTGATATCACTGGCTGGTACTTGAGCGATTCTTCGGCCGATTACCGGAAGTATCTTTTTCCGGCGACAGTGCTGGGCCCTAGGGCGCGGTTCGTGCTCGGAGAGAAGCAGTTTAACAATCCAGCCAACGCGGCAGCGCGCGTGCCCTTCGCTCTGGATCGGTCGGGGGACGATGTCTTTTTGGTTCAAGCCGATCGCGACGGGACGCTGCGGGCATTTGTGGATTGGGTCGACCTGGGGCCGAGCCGTCTCGGCATTAGTTGGGGTCGATTTCCTGAGGGAACCGGTCCGTGGCGTTGGATCGAAGGGCCAACGCCGGGTCTTACCAATGGGCTCCCGGTTGCCGGCTACGAGGCATGGGCGGCCGCCACGTTCAGGCGCGGCTTTACTCCAGAACGTATCTTACCGGGTGCAGATGCGGACGGCGACGGCATAGACAATTTCACGGTTTATGCATTTGTGCTTCAGCCCGAGAGCAGCGGACCCCGGCCATTGGAGGTTATTTCGGGCGTCGGAAGCCAAGGGATGACTCTTGCGTACCGCATTCGGACTGCGGCGACGGACTTGGCTTATCGACTCGAGCTTTCAACCGATCTGCACACTTGGATCGATGCCGGTGGCGAGGTCAGCGAGGTGTCGCGGGCTGCGCAGTCGGATGGGTCGACTCGGGTCGTGGCCCGGTTGGGAACCGCGGTGAATGGCTCTGCAACCGCTCGATTTGTCCGAGTCAGTGCGAGATTGAGATAGGTGCTCGGGCCGTGAACCCATCTCTGTTTACGAGGAGTGGGGGAATGGGGTAACCGGGGTCAGCCAACGTTTCTGGACCGTTTTCGGTCGGCTGAGGGTTGGAACCGAAGACTTGGGTCATTCCCAAGATCTTGCTCTTCGCGGAGAGGTTTTCGTCGCTGGCTTGTTCGGTGGCCAATCGTGTCTCGCTGGCTTCGTTAATTGAGCAGACCCCGAAACAGCGGCTTTTGGACCGTCACCTCATTCACCCCATTCAGGATTATCACGTCGCCAAATGGCATGCAGCCCAGTGTCCGGATCCGAGTTCACGCAGCGGTGGGACTTCGGTTTTGCAGCGCGCTTCGGCGACCGGACAACGCGGATGAAATGGGCAACCGCCGGGCGGATGAATCGGTGAGGGGACATCGCCGGCCAGAAGAATGCGCTGACGCTTGGAATCGGGATCGACGACGGGAACGGCCGAGAGCAACGCCTGGGTGTAGGGATGTTTCGGCGCGCGACAGACTTCCTTGGCCTCTCCGGATTCGACGATGCGCCCCAGATACATCACGAGGATGCGGCGGCTAATGTGTTTCACCACCGCGAGATCGTGCGCGACGAACAAATACGCGATGCCGTGCTCGCGCTGGAGATCCTGGAGCAGGTTGATGATTTGCGCCTGCACGCTCACATCGAGCGCGCTGACGGGCTCATCGCAGACGATGAGCTTCGGCTCCACGGCCACGGCGCGCGCGATCCCGATACGCTGGCGCTGACCACCGCTGAATTCGTGAGGCAAGCGCGAAGCATGCGACGGATCGAGCCCCACGTCCTTCAGCAAGGCGTCGATGCGCTGGCGCCGCGCTGAGGCGTCGGGAGCGAGGCCGTGAATATCCAACGCTTCGCCGATGATTTCGGAGACGGTCCGTCGCGGGTCCAGCGAGCCGAAGGGGTCCTGAAAAATCATCTGGAAGCGGCGGCGGCGGGCGCGCAGTTCCTTGCCGCTCAGGGCGGCAATGTCTTCACCCTCGAACATAATCCGGCCGGAGGTCGGCTCGACGAGCTTGATGGCGGCGCGCCCGAGCGTGGTCTTGCCACAACCGCTCTCACCCACCAGCCCAACCGTTTCGCCAGGCGCGATGGTGAAGCTCACGCCATCCACGGCGCGCACGAATTCCTTCGTCCGGCCAAACAAGCGTTGTGCGACAGGGAAGTGGACCTTGAGGTCTTGGATTTCGAGAAGGTTCATGCCCGGTGAGAAACGGTTTGAGGTTCGAGAAGCGAGTCCCAAAGCGGGCAGCGCACCCGACGGCCCGCTTTGACGGAGGCGAGTTCTGGAGCCTGGGTGGAGCAACTTGCCTGTGCCTTCGGACAACGGGGATGAAAGCGGCACCCGCCCGGAAAGGATCCCAGCAATGGAACAGTGCCGGGAATTGCCGTCAGACGCTCGACTTCGGCCTCCAGGTCGGGCACGGACTGGATCAATGCCTGGGTGTAGGGATGCAGCGGCCTCTGGAGAACCTCGCGCACCGGCCCGTGCTCGACGATTTGTCCCGCATACATCACCGCCACGTCATCGGCGAGGTCACCCACGATGCCGAGGTTGTGGGTGATGAGCAGTACGGCCATGCCCAGTTGTTTGCGCAGGTCGCCCAACAGCTCAATGATTTGCGCCTGGATGGTGACATCGAGGGCGGTGGTGGGTTCGTCGGCCACGAGCAGCTTCGGTTGCGACGCGAGCGCCATCGCGATCATCACACGTTGCTGCATGCCGCCGGACAGTTCGTGCGGATAATTTCTCAACCGCGATTCCGGCGCAGGAATGCCGACGAGCTTCAGCAATCGGATGACCTCGGTATCGTTGGCTGCCGCAGGCCGATGGTATTTGAGGGATTCCTTAATTTGCGCCCCGATGCGAAAGACTGGGTTCAAGGACGCGCCCGGTTCCTGGAAGACGTAGCTCACTAGTCCGCCCCGAATATCGCGCAACTCGCGCGAGGACATTTTCAAAACATCACGACCTTCAATGAGAATCTCACCGCCGACGTAGCGCGCGGGTGGAGAGGGCACGAGCTTGGCAATAGAAAGCGCGGTCACGCTCTTCCCAGAGCCACTCTCGCCGACGAGACACAACGTCTTGCCGGCCTCCAGCGAGAGGGAGACGCCGTCCACCGCACGGGCGGCGTGGGCGCCAGAGCCGAATTCGACCTGGAGGTTTTTGATTTCGAGGAGAGGCATGATTTTTACAGAAGGAACCGAAAGAGCCCTGATAAATTGGCGCTTCGTGCTTTTGGTTTGGCGGGTTGCAAGTGGTGGTTGATCTGGCCGTGACCTGTCAGGTGTTGATTTCCCCGTCTTCTTCGTTCCCTTCGTTGCCTTCTGTAAAGATCCCCATCACGCCGCCGATTTGATGCGCGGATCGATCCACTGATACAGCACGTCCACCATCAGGTTGGCAGCCACGACGAGGACGGCGCTGAACATCACCGTTCCCATGATGACCGGCACGTCGAGGTTGAACACACTTTGCACCGCCAGCGTGCCGATGCCGGGCAGCGCGAAGACGTTCTCGGTGAACATCACTCCGCCGAGCAGCCCAGCCACGTCCATGGCGAGAATGGTGACGACCGGGATCATCGCATTGCGCAGGCCGTGCCGGAACAACACCACCGTTTCCGGAGCGCCCTTGGCCCGGGCGGCGCGGACGTAGGGGCTGTTGAGCACTTCGGTCATGTTGCTGTGGATGAGTCGGGCGTAGTAGCCCACGAACAACAGCGCGAGCGTCCCCGCGGGCAGCAGCAAATGAGAGAAGCCGCGAAACCCCGCCACCGGAAACCAGCCCATCTTGTAGGAAAGCCAATACTGAAGCATGCGCGCGAGCCAGAAGGCGGGCAGCGAGAGGGAGAGTGTGGCCATCACCAGCACGAAGCGGTCGAACCACGACCCGCTGTATTTGGCGGTCAGCACGCCCAGCGGCACGGCGAGGAACATCCAGAGGATGATGGCTAGGGTGGATAAGGCAGCAGTCGTCGGCAGCCGGGTCAAGATGGCTTCGGCCACCGGTTGTTCTGTGACGTAGGACTGCCCCAGATCTCCGTGGGCCAGGTTATTCAAATGATAGCCCAGACGTTTCCAAATCGGTTCATCGAGATGAAACTTCGTGTGGATCGCCTTGATCACTTCGGGCGATGCCTTTGGCCCGGCGATGACGCGCGCCACGTCTCCGGGAACCGCGTTGACGAGCAAGAACGTGAGCACGGCCGTGCCGAGCAGGGTCACGGCCGACCAGAACAACCGGTTGCCGAGTCGTAAGAGCATGGCGTTTGTTTGATTTCGTGGGGGAGCCGCAGAGGTTAACAGATTGCTGTTGCCGTTAGGCACTATTTCTTCGGGGAATCGATGGCCCGCCCATGACGGTCTCGGATGCGCATAAAGCGGTCGCGGTAAACAGAAGAAGCAGGAAGAGAGTTTTCACAGAAGCAAACGAAGGGAACGAAGACGGACCGAAAGGAGTGAGGGCGGACTAAGCCAATCCCAACGGGATTCGTTTAAGGGTGACGTGGCGCCAGATGCTTTCACCGTCGTTTTCTTCGTTTCCTTCTGTGAAAAATTCCCCGCTGGAGCGCAGCTGCTCTTAGTTGTGCTTCCTGCTGTTGCCTTCTGTTTCATCTATTCTTCAATCGACACCCGGTCGTAGCGATACCACCAGAGCGGCTCGACGAGCGGCCCCTTGATCCAAGGCTGGCGCAGGACCACGAGATTCGGATGTCCGAGAAACACCCAGGGAGCGTCTCGCACGATGAGTTCCTCGACCTGATGATAGAGCGCGTAACGTTTGGACAGTTCCACCTCCGGCGCCGCCAGGTCCAAGAGTCGGTTGACCTCGGGGTTGTTGTAGAACGCAAAGTTAAACGCCGAATCGTTCTTGATGGTCCGGCCATCGAAATTGCCCCCCAGCATGTCCACCGGATCTGGGGAAATCGAAAAATAACCGTCCAACGCCATTGGCACGCGGTCGCCCGTCTTCTGCGCTGGGGTGAGCTGGCTGAACAAGACGGCCTTGAGTTCCACTTTGATCCCGACTTGATCCAAGTCCCATTGGAGCCCCTGGGCCTTATCGGAATATATTGGATCGTGCCATAAGACGGTGTGCAGCGGCAGCGGTAGGCCCGATTGTCGGAGGATCTCGCGGGCTTTTTCGGGATTGTAGTCGTAGCCGCGCAGACGGGGGTTATAGCCCGACATGATGGGCGGCAGCATGCCCTCCGCGTGCGTGGACAGTCCCTGGGCCACATTCATCCGGAGATCCCGGTTGATCGCATGGTTGATCGCCTGGCGCACCAGCCGGTTGTTAAGCGGTGGAATTGTGGTGTTGAGGATGATGCCGAGGGTCCCAAACAATGTTTCCCGTTCAATCAGGCCACGCCAGCGCGGATCATTCTTAAGGCGGAGAAAACTTGGGAACGGAGGGGACAGAGGTTGAGACACGTCCAATTCTCCCCGCTCGAACATCATCAGAAGCGTGGTCGAGTCACCGCCGATCAGGACATCCACCCCGTCTAGATGCTGCGGCTCAGGGCCTTGGTAATGAGGGTTGCGGGCCAACTGCAGCCGCGCGCCCCGCACCCACTTCTGAACGACATACGGACCGTTGCCCACCGGCCGGACAGAGAAAGCGGGTCCCAGTCGCTCCACCTCTTCCCGTGGTACCGCAGTTCCCGGAGAGGATGCCAGAAAGTAGAGAAACGCGGGATCACTGCGCTCCAATTCGATGACCAGCGTGTCGGCAGACGGGGCGCGTACGCCGTTTACGTGATTGGTTTTGCCGTTAATGAACGCTTGCGCGCCGCGGATGCCCTTCAAAAATCCCGACCAACTCGAGCCAGTGGCAGGGTTGAGACACCGCTCCAGCCCATAAACATAGTCGGCGGCGGTGACTTCGCGCCCGTTGGAAAACCTCACTCCGGGCCGCAGCCACAGGGTGAAAACGCGCTTGTCCGGCGAGACGTTCCAGGCCCGCGCTGCGCAGGGCACCAGATCGGTCCGGTTTGTGATGTCGAGCAGCGGCAGATACAGGAGCGGCCAAAACAACCCGTCGACCATAGTTTGCATGGTCGACGGATCGAGAGTCATCGGGTCGTCGGTGCGGGCGAGCCGGAGGATTTTCGGGCGTCGCGGCGTTTCGGCAGCGCACAAAGCGGCCGTGGTGAACAGAAGAAGAAGGAAGAGGGTTTTCACAGAAGCAAACGAAGGGAACGAAGACGGAGAGAAAGGTGTGAGGAGCGGACTAAGCCAACCCCAATGGGATTCGTTTAAGGGTGACGTAGCGCCGGATGCTTTCACCTTCGTTGTCTTCGTTTCCTTCTGTAGAAAACCCCTCATACCTTCCGTTTCGGATCGAGCACTTCCTGCAAACCCTGCCCGATGAGGTTGAACGCGAGCACCGTCATTACGATTGCGAGGCCGGGCACGATGACAAGATGCGGCGCGGTGATGAAGTAGGGCTGGCCGTCGGTGATCATCGCGCCCCAGGTCGGCGCGGGTGCCGGCACGCCGATGCCTAGATAGCTGAGGCCGGCTTCGAGCATGATGGTGTTCGCCGTCAGCATGGCCGCCATCACGATGATGGTAGGCAGAATATTGGGCAGGACGTGGCCAAAGATCAGCCGCGCATCCGAAGCGCCCAGCGCCCGGGACGCCATGATGAACTCCCGTTCCTTGACGCTCAGCACCTGGGCTCGAATCACCCGCACCATGCCGGGCCAGCAGACGAAACCGATGATGAGGAACAGGCTGACCATCCCGCGCTCCAATTTCACATCGAGCCAGTGCCACGGCAGGAAGCTCGGATGCAGGTGCAGGGTGCGCCCGTCCATGACTCCGGCGAACGCGATCGCCAGCAGGATGCCCGGCAACGTCATGTTCATATCCGTGAAGCGCATCAACAGCAGGTCCATTGTCCCGCCGCGAAATCCGGCGACCACTCCGACCACCACCCCAATCAGCATCGCCGTGAGCATTCCCGCCACCCCAACGGTGAGCGACACCCGCGTCCCGTGAATCGCGCGGCTGAACACATCGCGCCCGAGGTTGTCCGTGCCGACAAGGAACTGCCCGCTGGCCTTCACCGGCATGCCATCCTCATCTAGGCCGGTGGGGAATTGTTGGGCCGGATCGAGCAGCAGCCCGGCCTTGACCCAGACCGGTGCGGTCAGCGCCGCCAGGCCCAACAGGACCAGCAGGCAACCGCCGACGAGAACGAGGCGGTTCCGGAGAAGTCCGCCAAGCCAGCCTTTAGAATCCGGCAGCGACGTTGCAGGGTTTTGATTTGACATGGGGGATCCTTCTAAATGTATCAAACGCATGTGTGCTTCGCGACCACTAATCCGGATATTGAATGAGTTGGATAAGGAATTAGCGCGGCGAGGCATCGGTGTTCGCACCGGCGCCTGCTATTTTTGATTCAGTTCATTGCGAGAAGTCCGGCCAAGCGGGCCTCGCGATGACAAATCACTTCGCTTCCGTCGCGTCGAAGACCGGTTTCTCCGGCACGGGCTTGCCGCCCATGACCTCGGGAAAACCGTGAGGTATGTCGGTGGCATACAGGGCGTAGGAACTGTTCACGCCGGCGTGATCGATGATGGCCTTGAAGCGGTCGGTGTGGGAACGGGGTCGGGCTACGATTCTGGACGCTTTTCGGTCGGCTGAGGGTTCGAACGGAAGACTTGGGTCATTCCCGATATCTTGACCTCCGTGGAGATTTTCCCGTCGCTGACTTTGATCGGGAAAACAGGCTCAGGCTGGTCAGCAACCTGTTTTGGGAAGGGTCGCTGAGGCCAAGTTGCTGAGGTCAGTGAGGGCCTATTGAATTAAGGCCGGAGAATTTTCCATTGGATTCCAGTCCCGTTCTTTCGGGTTCTTTTCCGGGCTCTCTGCGCTGAGCCGTAATGGAACTTTTAGAGAACTTGCGTGGGAAATTTGTGGGAAGAATCAACGAAGTGTTGAAAACCCCCAATAAAAGCTGGCGGAGAGGGGGGGATTCGAACCCCCGTTACGGCTTTTGACCGTAAACCGGTTTAGCAAACCAGCGCCTTCAGCCACTCGGCCACCTCTCCGCTGGAGGCAAAGAAGACCATGCGCTCCATCCCAGGGTCAAGTTCTCACTCTCAACTTCACGCCGAACTTCTGAAAGCAAAGTCGCGATGGAGGCTTCGCTCGGCTTTGTTCAAACGGGTCGGCCTTTGAATTATGGCGAAGTCGCCGAGATTGAAATTGGGGTGGTGATGCCCGGCATTTCCCGCACTCCGCGGTCCACGGAGAAGTCGCTGCATTCCTTGCAACTGCACGAAGGCACGGACAGCCTCTGCACACCCCATGCGCCGCTTTCTTGTCCTGCTTTTCAGTTTCGTTGGTGCAGTTTTAGCCCAAAAGCCGCCCTACGACGTCTTCCCACCGGCGGATCGCCCGTACTACCGGGTGCGCCACGAGGCCGCGGACGCGCCTCATGGATTGGGCTATGCAGCCAACTTCACTCTCTGGGTTCCGCCCGAGGTGCGTTCGTTGCGCGGTGTCATCGTCCATCAGCACGGATGTGGCGAGGGATCCTGCAAGTCGGGGCTTACCGGTGCCTATGACTTGCATTGGCAGGCGCTCGCCCGGAAGCACCGTTGTGCGCTGCTGTCACCGGCTTATGAACAGCCGGACAAGGCGGATTGCCAGCTCTGGTGTGATCCCCGCCGGGGTTCGGATGCTGCCTTTCAAAAGGCGCTGAACGAGTTGGCCCGTCAGTGCGGGCATCCGGAACTGGCGTCGGTGCCGTGGGCGCTCTGGGGCCATAGCGGGGGAGGGCATTGGGCCGGTGGCATGGCGCTGCTGCATCCAGATCGGGTTGTTGCGGCGTGGTTGCGCTCCGGGGTGCCACCGCTCACGAGGGCCGAGGGGCAGCCCGAGTCTTACATAATTTCTAAGGCCGCCGTTCAGGTGCCGTTGATGTGCAATCTCGGCACGAAAGAAGGAGTTACGGACCCAACCGACCGTTTCGCCGGCGTTTGGCCTGGAGTGGAGCGATTTTTCGTTGGGATGCGGAGTCAGGGAGCGCTCATCGGCGTGGCTGTGGATCCGTTGACCAGCCATGAATGCGGCAATCAGCGCTACTTGGCCATTCCGTGGCTCGATGCCTGCCTCACGGCTCGATTACCCGCCCGAGCTGGCGCCCCCCTCAGACCCATGCGGGCTTCGGTCGCTTGGTTGGCTCCGTTGGGCCCGGACGCGATCCCAGTGCCAGCAGCACGATTCACCGGAGTCCAGGAGCGGTCTGTTTGGCTGCCGGACCAGGCCATCGCTCGCGCCTGGGTTCAGTATTCCAAGAACACTGCGGTGACCGACCCAACGCCACCTCCCGCGCCTAAGAAGCTTCAGGCCGTCGGCAACGAACTAACTTGGGAAGCCGAAGTGGACGTCGAGAGCGGCCTTGCACGATTCGTGATCGAACGTGACGGGCGGTTCCTCGCCAATTTTCCGACACAGGGTCGGAATCCCTACGGCCGCCCGGTCTTCCAGAACTTGCAATACAGCGACACGCCACCCCAACCGCTGGCACCGCTGCGTTTCATCGACACCACCGCCGAGCCGGGCAAACGGCACCGATATCGTGTGTTTTCGGTGAACACCGCCGGACTCAAGTCAAAGTAGAAATCAAAGCCATCTCAACACACTGGTCTTTGTCAGAAATCGTTGCCTGCCCCGAAATCCCTTCAGAGCCTGTTTGAGAAGTCGGTCTGGGTTGAAGGGGTGAAGTTGTGGTCGCGTGAAAACGAGTTGTAGGAGCTTGACAACGGACTGTGGGCGGGGCGCTACGGACCTCACAGATGCCCAATGGACGCAGGTGGAACCGATGCCCCTGCCTCCTTCAGCATCTGGGCCGGCCTCGCACGGATCTTCGGCGTATCTGGAGGGAGACTGCCGGGACAAGGGGGCAGACATAGCTTTTTTAACAATACTTAGGGAGTTGTTGGTCCTGTTGAGCCGAGGCAGTTCGGCCATTTCCAACGAGTCAGTGTTGTCGAAGTTCGTCGATACGGGCGAAGGTTCCAGGCGGGATTAGGTTCAGGACCTGGGGATAGCTTTCGCAAATTCGTACCAAGTCGGCTTCGTCCTTCGCCCGCTTGCTGGACCGACGTGAGGAGTCCGTCGCTGCCCAGAGCTTTCCCTGAACCACATCTGGGAGCGAAGCCACCGGTACCGGAACTCCGAAAATGACACCCTCGACGGCTCGCGAAGGGAAACTGCCGTAGCGATTGTTGATGGTGATTTGAATCCGAAGACGGCTGCCCGGTTGGGTGGCGTTCATCGAATGGGGAAATGCCTCCACGACAAACCCGGCACCTTCGAGTGCTGTGCGGACCCCATCTGAGGCGGTGATGGCGAAATCGGCGTCCAGCGTGACCACGGGTTCGACATACTGATTCACCGCCAACCCACCGATCAGGCAGAAGGGAACGCCGGTGCCACGAAGCGCTCTCACCAACCTGGCGAGATCATTTTCGCTACCGGTGATTCCGGCAAAGAATTCGGCTTCTGACATCATGAGGTGAGTTAGGCTTGGCGTTCTTCAGGGGCTCGGATTAACAGACCCCCATTGATAAAACCAATGTCCCGGCTTTTTGAGGCGGATCAAGCCACCATGTGAACGAATTGAGATCTGGGCGGGATGTGCGCCGCACCCGCAGAAGTCGTGTTGATCAATCCAACCGGAACTTGTTCATCAGGGGAGGCTGAGTCGGGTGCCACTTTTAAGCCGGGCCGACCATCGGCCACCGGTCAGGTGTTTGGTTGCCGCTCGTCGGGCGGTCTCGGCCCAAGGGAGGTTCAACTCTTCGGACCACCGCACACAGAGCCGGGCGGCTTTGACTCGCTGGCAGTGCTCCAAGTGCAGAGCGAGCACCTCCGGGCGCAGCGATCGAAGGCCTTCCATGATGTTCCGAGTCTCTTCAACACCCTGGTTGACGCCCACTTCATGGAGCAGTTCCAGCAGAGCCTTGTTTCGGATTCAAACGAAACGCATCGGCACCCAGAGCATCCTCCCATTCGGACTGTTCTACTCCCACTTCGGACGGTCTTGGGGAACTTCCCGAGTGTCGGGGGATTTTGTGGCGCAGTCCTGGTTTTCTGTCGCTAAACAGTCACCAGCCAGGGGGGGCGCTAAAACCGAGAAAACATAAAAACCCCTGCGTTAACAGGGGTTTTAGAGTAGTAGGATGGAGCGGGCGACGGGATTCGAACCCGTGACAACTAGTTTGGAAAACTAGGACTCTACCGCTGAGCTACGCCCGCGTTCCAGTGAGAGAAATATTCCTGATTCCACGGAGCATTTCAAGCCCCACGTGGGTCGCGGATCCAAAAAATGATTTCGCGGTGGAGGCCGAGGTTGTGGAGCTCAGCGGTTCCCGCGGTTCAGTTGGTTTTTTAAACCGCAAAATACTGGGACCTGATCAGTCCAGATAACGGGCGATTCGTTCAGCCTCAGGGTGGTGGGCCTTAGGGGATGGGTATCGGAACCCGGCGCTGGGCTTCAGAGGGCCTCCGCCGCAATGTTTTCTGCCAGAATTTTGAGCCAATGGGCGGCCTCTGCCTTGGCTTCGGCGGCGGGTGCCAGCGTGGGGACGATGGCTCCAAGCCGTTGGAAGAGCGTGGCCGATTGCTCCGCGGCGCTCGGTGCTTCTAAGACACCCGCTAGGCCCCAGCAGGGCTTCGAGCGTTGGCGGCAGAGCAGGGCGATTTGGCCGGTGCCTTTGCCCATGAAGGTCTGGGAATCGATGCATCCTTCGCCGGTGACGATGAGGTCCGCCGTGTCGATCTCGGCGATGAGGCCCGTGTGCCGGGCCACGATTTCGAATCCCGATTCTAGGGTTGCTCCGAGAAATAGGCGCAGTCCGAAGCCCAACCCGCCAGCCGCTCCGGCCCCGGGTAATTGGTCGAAGCGGGTCCCGTGGGTGTTGGCCGCGAACTCGGCCAGTCGATCCAGAGCGGCGTCGGCGATCGGGAGGTCTTGGGGGCGAAGCCCTTTCTGGGGCCCATAAACACGGCTGCAGCCGCGGGCACCTAATAACGGGTTGTCGACATCGACCGCCACGGTGATGGGCAGCGGAAAGGGGGATTCGGGCGGTGCCCAGCGATGCAGTCGGTCGAGGTGGATCCAACGCTCAATGGGTTGGCCAGCCTCGTCGAAGAATTTCCATCCGAGGGCTCGAGCCATGCCGAAGCCGGCGTCGTTGGTGGCGCTGCCGCCGATACCCATAAGCACCTCGCAGGCTCCGGCGTGTTGGGCGGCCTTCAGCGCGGCACCGAGGCCAGTGGTGTCGAGTTCAAAGGGGTGAAAGCGGCCCGGCGGGAGTTGAGCAAGCCCGATGATGGCGGCCGACTCGATCAGGGCGCGACCGGAATGCGGATCGTACCACCAATGCGCTTGGATGGGGCGATGGGCCGCATCGACGGTTTCCACGGTTCTGCGCTCAGCACCCAGGCGCTCGGCCAAGACCGATCCGAATCCGTCACCGCCGTCGCTGATGGGCAGCAGGGTGAGTGTGTCGTCGGGTCGAACGCGTCGCCATCCCTCGGCGATGGCCTGGGCTGCGGCTGCGGCGGTGAGGGTGCCTTTAAACTTGTCGGGAACGATGAGGACGCGGAGCGGCATCGACCGCGAGGGTGGTCCGCACGGGGGCTTCTGGGCAAGTTGGGGAACGGCGAATGGAGAATGGAGAATGGAGAATGGAGGGACGGGCCATGGGCCGATAGCTCGGTCGAGCCGCCTTAGGGCACCATCTTGAGGTGCATCGACTTCAGGTCGAACCAGACTTCGCCGGCATGGGCGCGAATCTCGGCCACCAATTCGATGTCGCGCGGGTCGTGGATTTGAAAGGGATGAACGAATTCGGTCCACTCGTTGTCGCCGGTGAAAAGTCGGGCGTGCTCGCCGCCACTGAGTCGAAAGGATGCACCGCCTGGGTAACGTTGATCGGGAGCTGCCTGAACGCCTCGGGTGCGAATGCGGCCGCGCACCTCGTACTTGCCGATGGGTAGCCGGATCATGGCTCGGAACGAGGCGACGGAGTCGGGTGCTTGAGCCTGGATGTAGAGGGTGTCGAGGTCTCCAAGTTTGGTGGGCTCCATCTTGACCTGGCCGCGCTGATAGCGGGGTTGCCACCGCGCGAGGGCCGTGACGCCACCGACCTCGAAGCGGATGGGCTTGGGCTGTGATTCGAGGCGCGACTTGGCGATTTCGATACGGCGGAAGGCGCGGTCTTGAAATGAGTGGATGGCTTCGCTGCGCCATTCCCGCTGATCTTGCGGCAGCGACTGAATCATGGGCATGAGGCGAGCGCCCACGCGTTTGAAATGGGCGTCGAGGGTCTCTGTTGTGAACACGTCTCGGAGCAGGCGATCGATTTCCGAGTAGAAGCGGTCGCGGTAGGTCGGCACATCGAACAATTGCCGGGACAACAGGCCGCCGCCCGGGATCTCCAGGTCCTTCCCGATATTGCCGAGCAATTGGTCCATGCCGTGCGGTTGGAAGATGGCCTTGCCGGTGCGCGGTTCGAAGTAGATGCGGTAGTTGTTTCGGTTGTTGCCGTACCCGTCCCAATCCACGAGCAAGGCCTGCATGGCCGATTCAGTGATGAAACGGTCGACATCGAGGATGGATTCGAGGGCTGTCTCGCGGCGTCGGAGGTCGCCGAGGTCGGCGGCATCGCGCAACTTTTGGAGATCCTTGTAATCGAGCGGGCCGTCGCCCGAGTCGCGGTCGAGGTCTTGGTCGATGTCGCGGACGAATCCACCGTCGTAGAAATTGCCGGAAGGGTCGGGATAATTGCGGCGCAAGAAGCTGCGGTTGTAGCCTTCTTTCAGCACGTAGGGGCCGAGTTCGCGACCATCGAAACTGACCAGTGCCTGGGTGGCCCGGGCGGTGGGGATGCCCACCTTTTGGTAGAGGCGGCGGCCGAGTTGCTCGCTCAGCAATGAGGGATCTTGGACGGAGTTGTTGAGATGAATTTTGTCCATCCCGCTGAAGCGCTGGCCGGGGATGAGTTTGTCGAAGTTGAGGGTCAGGGCGGGATTGTCGTCGACGCTCCGGGTGCTGCCGGCCGAGCCCTTGACGTGGACGAGCACCTTTTCAAAGCGGTTGGTGCCCACGGTGACAGTCGACTGGACGGGACTACGAGGATTGTCGCGCAGCTTCTGGATCTCGGCCGGTGCGAAGGTGATGACAAACCGTTGGATGGGCCCGGCGAAGAGAGCCTCGGCCGCGGCGTCATCGGCCTGCTGGCGGGCTCGTTTTGAGCCGGGCTTGGGAGGCTGGATTGTCGCCTGAGAGTTTGCCGGACTGGGCCCCGGAGCTTCGGCACCAAAGACGGGCCATGTCACCGGTTCCCCAATTAGGAAACCGGCCACCGTTAGGATCAAAATCCGGCGAGCCATCACAGGCACCAGCGTTGACTGCTGGGTTCAGAGTTCAAGCCGAAGGATGTGACAACCTCGTAAATCTCTGTCCCGACGGGGTCACTTCAGCTTCAGGAGTTCTTCGGCGATTTGCACCGCATTGAGAGCAGCCCCCTTGAGCAGTTGGTCGCCGCAAATCCAGAGGGACAGGCCGTTCTCTAGGGCACAGTCCATGCGGATCCGCCCGACGGCACAGTTGTCCTTTTCGGAGGTGTGCAGGGGCATCGGGTATTGCGAGGCCGACGGGTTGTCCACCACATCGAGGCCCGGGGCCTTGAGCAGGACCGCACGAGCGGATTCGACGGTGATGGGCCGGTCGAATTCAGCACTGACGGCCACGGAGTGAGAGCGGTACACAGGAACGCGCACGCAGGTGACCGAGGCCTTGAAGCCCGGGTGATGCATGATTTTGCGTCCCTCGTTCTCGAGCTTCATCTCTTCTTTGGTGTAGCCGGAGTCCAGGAATGAATCGACCTGCGGCAGGACGTTGAAGGCGATTTGGTGCGGGTAGACTTCGCGGGTCACCGGTTCGCTGCGCACGATTTGGCCGACTTGCTTTTCCAGCTCTTCGATGGCCTTGGCGCCGGTACCGGAGACGGCCTGGTAGCTCGAGGCGAAGATGCGCTTCACGCCGAAGGCCTGGTGCAGCGGGTACAAGGCCATCAGGGTGATGGCGGTGGTGCAGTTCGGGTTGGCGATGATGCCCTGATGCGAGGCCACGTCGGCCGCGTTGATCTCGGGAACCACCAGCGGGACGGTCGGGTCTTGGCGGAAGTAGCTGGAGTTGTCGACCACCACGCAGCCGGCCTTGACCGCGGACGGGGCGTAGTCGCGCGAAATAGATCCGCCGGCGCTGAAGAGAGCGATGTCGATCCCGGCGAACGCATCATGGGTCAGCTCTTCGACGGTGATTTCAGTGCCCCGGAAGGTGAGCTTTTTGCCGACCGAGCGGGCCGAGGCCAGCAGGGTCAATTTGCCGACAGGAAAGTTGCGGCGCTCCAGGGTCCGGATCATCTCGATGCCAACGGCACCGGTGGCACCGACCACGGCCACATGGGGACTGCTCTTCATAAAGTAGGGGCCGGATAGTGGTCTCGGATCGGCCCCTGTCGAGAGGGAAGCGCCAAATCGGCGTTCCGTTCCTCCTCAGGGACGCAGGCTGCGGGCGTTGAGGCGCAGGAAGATTGGAATGCCCGGCGCGGTCGAAACCCGGCCCCAGAATTCTACGGCCCGTCCGTCGCCGCCGGGGTCGGTCCCACCTATTTACACAAAAGGGGACACTCCACACTATTAGGAGTAATCGGTAGACAGCAGTGAATTCTCCCCAGTGTTTTGGGGTAGGGGCGGATGAAACTTTAGCGTCTCAGTCCTGCTTCGGAGCAGTCTGGGAGGGCTGGGGTTTCTTGGCGGGCGGGCTCTGCTTAGGGGGCGCCGGTTTGGTAGCCGGAGCCTTTTTGGCAGGTGGCTTGGGCACGACCTTGGATGCCGGCGCCTTCTTGGTTGGAGCCGGAGGGGGAGCTGTAATTAGGCGGACAGAAATCTCGGGAGAAGGAGCCCGACGCCCATCGGCAGAAACCGCCTCGACTCGAAATCCGTAATCGCCGGGCGGAAACGGGGCCATGGTGAACTGAAAAACTCCGTTGGTAGCCGATCGAGTTTCAGTGAGCAGTTGTTCCGAATTTGGAATTTGGCGAAGGAAGAGAAATACCCGGGCCTGCGGGTGGCTGATACCCTGAATCGCGGTGAACTGACGAACCAGCAGGGTCGACCCGGCCGTCGGTAGCGTGATGGCCGAAGGCGTCAGAGGTGGCAGAACTGGTGCGACGGTTCGAGGCGCTGTGGCCGGCTTAGGAGTGAGGACCCAGGCCCCGAGGACGGCAATCAGTGCAATCGGGATGAGCAGGTGCCAGGCGTCGTAGGTTCCGAGCCAGTAGCGGGGTTTGCCTTGTGCGTTGAACATGGCCGGTCAGACGGAGTCGGGGCGGGTGCCGGAGGCCTTCAGTGAAGCAACCTCAGCGGCGAGCCGGTTGCGTTCGTGGGTCAGCGTGTCGAGGTCTTGGAATAGTGTCTCCAAATCTCCAGACGGAGAAGGGGTCGGTTCCAATTTCAAGGCCGCAAGCTCGGCCTCGACGGTGCCCAATTGTTCCGACAAATCTTCGGCTCGGGAGGCCAGAGCCTTCGTCTCGGCGAGCTCGGATTCCAGCCGGGCATGCGATTCGGAAACGACCGCCAACTCGTTCTCCAAGTCTTTGACTCGTTGAGCCAGAGCCGGATCGGAGGTGGGTACCGCAGAAGCGGACGGTGCCTCTTTAACTTCTGCTGTTTCTGCCCGATAGGCCGCAAACTCCGCCTTCATGGATTCCAGCGCCTGAGCATCTGCGGCGGACTTTCGGACGGCTGTATCGGCACGATTCTTGGCGGTCCGACACTCCCGCTCCCAAGCGTTGGTCTGAGTTTCCTTCAGCATCAGCGCTGCTTCAAAATCCATCCGCCGAGTCTGGAGGGTCTCCAGTTGGAGGCGGGTTGCGGCGGCTTCCGCCTGACTGGCGGCGCACCGCGCTTCAGCCTCAGCGAGAGTCGTCTGAACCTCGGTAAAACGGGTGCGTTCTTCATCCTGACGGGTCAGGAGTTGAGAGACTGACTGGCATTCCGATTCAGCGCTGACGAGTTGAGTGCGGACTCCTTCCAGCGTGGTGTCCCGCAGTTGCACAGCCTCTTGCAGGGCGAGGTTGACTGTTAATTGAGCGGCTAATTCGCGACGGGATTGGTCGAGCAGCGGACGCAGCGTTTCATTTTCCGAAACAGCGAGTTGTTGAGCCAGCCGCAGCGATTGAAGAGCAGCTTCTTGGTCCAAAGCCAGCGGCGCCGCCGTGGCTAGTTGCAGCTTTAGGTCCAGAACTTCGGATTCGGCGGATTGGCGCAGGGAACGTTCCATCGACCCCTGTCCCGAAAGCGTGTGGATCTCTGCTCGCAAATTCGCGGCGATTTCTTCGTCTTCCGTTTTGGCCTGCTTCAGTAGAGCCAATTCAGCGGCAGCCCGTTGCGCAGTTGCGAGGTTCTCAGCCGAACGTTGAGCTCTGAGAGCTTCAGCCGCCGTCTTCGCCTTGACCGTGGCGTCCAATTCAATCGTCCGGTTCTTGAGGGTCTCGACTGAGCGGTTCAGCTCGTGACGCAGATCAGTGATTTGCCGTTCGCGGGTGAGCAACGCCTCTTGAGTCTCGAACATCGAGCTGCGCAGGAAGAACAGGTCCAGCAGCCACTTGACGAGCAATCCGCTCAGGAATGCGGCAGCCAACGGCAGCCAAGGGGAGGCAAGTAGGGCAAACATAAAACCAATGGGGCGAACGTTTGGTCATGGTACCGATGCTGTCCGCTCAGGGGAATCCCCAATCCCAGTGAAAAAGGGGTGCCCAGGAATTAGCCTTCGACGGCGGTGACGCCGCGTTGGCGGAGCATGGCTTCCATGACTTGGTCCATGGCGTGTTCTGCCAAGGGGCGGCTCACTTCGTCGAGTCGGGCGTTGGCGGCCTTGAGTTGGGTGGGGTCGCCCGTCTTGGTCTTGGGGTTTTCTTCTGACAAAATGGCCTCGACCACTTCCAGGGCTTCGTGGAGCTGCTTTCGGTAGTCGTCGTCGAGGTCTTTGTCGTACTCCGCCATGGTCTTGCGGGTCGCTGTTAAGGTCTCGCCGCTACGGATCTTGGCCTCGATCCATTGACGGGCGCGCAAGTCGTCAAAGGCGTTTTCCACGGATTCCTCGACCATCTTCTGCACGTCGGCGTCGTCCACGTCCACGGCGGAGCGCATCTGGACGATCTTCTGGTGACCGGTCTTCACGTCGCGGGCCAGCACGTGAAGGATGCCGTTGGCGTCGATCTCGAACTGGACACCCACGCGGGGTACTCCTTTCGGGGCCGCCTCGAACTCGAGGTCAAATTCTCCGAGACTCCAATTGTCACGGGCGCGTTCGCGCTCCCCCTGCAGGACGTGGATCTTCATGCTGCGCTGGTTGTCCACAGCGGTGGTGAAGAGTTCGCCTGCCTTCACTGGAATGGTGGTATTTCGGTGGATGATGACATTCATCAATCCGCCGAAGGTTTCGATGCCCAGTGATAGCGGGGTGACATCGAGCAGGAGCAAGTGGCTAAGTCCGCCGCGCAGGATTTCTGCCTGGATGGCCGCGCCGAGGGCCACTGCTTCGTCCGGGTTTTGGGAGGTGTTGAGCTGAGGGCCCTTGGCTTTGTGGTGCTCGTCTCCCAAGCGCAGGTCTCCGCGGGTTTCTTCGAACTCCGAGCAACCAAACCAGTGCGCCACGCATTGCCGGACCAGCGGCATCCGGGTTTGTCCACCGACCAAGATGACCTGGTTTAGATCTTTGGACTCCAGCTTCGCATCGCTGAGTGCGCGGAGGCAGTGCGAGCGGGTTTTCTCGATAATGCCGCGGGTGAGGGTTTCAAACTCTGCCCGGGTGATGCGGATCAAGAAGCTGAAGTCCGGCGTGAGGAAGGGGAGTTGCACCTCCGTTTCCAGATCGGAACTGAGGCGAATCTTGGCCGCTTCGGCGGCTTCCCGGATGCGCGAGATCAGCGGTTGCTGGGCCGGGGTGGCTTGCTGGAGATCGGGGCCGCCCGCCTTGGAGATCTCGGAGATGAAAAAGTCGCTCAGCGCACGGTCCAGATCATCGCCGCCCAATCGGGTGTTTCCATGGGTGGCCAGGACTTGAAAGACGCCGTTGTTGAGCTCGAGAATGGAAAGGTCGAAGGTGCCGCCACCCAAGTCGTACACCGCGATCTTGGAGTGCTCCTTGAGCTTGTTGAGACCGTAGGCGAGCGCCGCCGCCGTCGGCTCGTTGATGATGCGCTCGACCTGGAATCCGGCCAGTTCTCCGGCCCGTAGGGTGGCGTTCCGTTGGGCGTCATTGAAATAGGCCGGAACGGTAATGACCGCACGATCTACGGGTTGTCCTAACGCCAATTCCGCATCCCGTTTGAGCTTCTTCAGCACCTCGGCAGCCACCTCTTCCGGGCTCCAAACCTTGCCTCCGATGTCGAAGCCGGCCGGGCCGTTCTCGGTGCGCTGCACGGGGTAAGTCACTCGGAGGTCTTCCGGGGTGAGCATCGAGCCGCGCCGACCCATGAACCGCTTGGTGGAGTACAGGGTGCGCTCGGGGTGCAAAACGCGCACCCGATTGGCGGCCTGTCCTACCAGAGGGTCTCCGCCGTTGGCAGAAACATGGACCACTGAAGGAGTGAGACGTTGCCCCTCCGCATCCGCGATAACGTAGGGGATGCCACTCTCCACGATGGCGACCAGAGAGTTGGTGGTTCCGAGGTCGATGCCGACGATGTTGCTCATTGAACTGGAGTGATTATGTCTGATTTGCCGGGGAAGCCAAGTCAGGTGCGATCATTCCTTGAGAAAATTCCTGGTAAGCCCTTCGAAAAACGGGCCTGCCTACCGTCGTTGCTGCAGCCATCAAGAAGCGGATTGAGCCGCTTTTTCGGCCAGGTACTTCTCGTAAGTGTTCGGGGCTCCCTTGACCAGGTAGGCGACCCCTTCGGGAGAGTGCCGGATGCGGTCGGTGCTCTGGGTTTTCGACAAGTAGTCGTGAACGGCCCGCGAACAGCCATCCCAGATGAAGTAGTCGTCGATGAGTATCATGCCGCCCTTCACGACCTGAGGATAGAAGGCCTCTAGGCACACCCAGGTCGATTCGTACCAGTCTCCGTCCAAGCGCAGTAGAGCGATTCCCGGATCGATGCGCACCCCGGGCACTGTTTCGTTGAACCAGCCCTTGTAGATCTTGAATCGCGATTCACCGGCCTTGGCCATGGCCTCTTCGGCGTAGGTTTGCTCGGCCTTGCAGTTGTCGAAGTAGTAAGTGTCGGTTTTGGCGGCCTGCCATTGTTTGGCGGCAGTGCCATCGATGTCCTTGGCCTCGGGCAGACCTTCGAAGCTGTCAAAGAGATGGTAGGATCGGTTCTGCCCGCCCAGGAGCGAGGCGATGCCAGCGACCATGCCGCCACGCCAGACACCGCATTCTACGATATCCCCCGGGATGTTTCGTACCTGGCGAGCCAGGTCGATGTTGTCGGCATACATCGGTGGCGAGATCATGGTCCACGGGTGGAATGCCCGGTAGATCGTCCGACCGGAGGCCTTAGGTCCGGGGCGCGGAGGGAAGAGTTTCGAGAGCATGGTCGGAGAAAACGGTCTGTGAAGGATCGGCCCAAAACGGTCGGCCTTCCAATCCCCTTTTTCGAGCGGTCTGTTTTCGGTCGGCCAAGGGTGAGACCAATGGAGTGAGCACCGAGGGCCTCGGAAGCGCCGAATTCGCTAGGCCCAAGGGCCGCTTGCCTTCCGGAGGGGTGTCTCCCAACCTGTCCGTGGTGACGCGACCCTTGGCCATTGTCTTCTACGAGAAGCTCCTTCCCGGAACTCAGGTGGTGAACCGTCTGACCGATCTCGGGTACCGCGTCACAGCGACCCAGACTGCCGTGGACGTGCCTCGCCTTGTGCGAGAGCACACGCCCATGGTGGTCATCGCAGACTTGGCTCTTCGTCATGGCGATTTCTGCGGGATCATCGCCCAATTGCGGGCCAGTCCGGACCTGGCGCATGTGCCGGTCTTGGGCTACTGCGATTCCAAGAACCGTAAACTGGTGGTGGCCGCTCTGGAGGCCGGTGCCAAGCTCGTCGCCGCGGAGCAGGGGATTCCCGATCAATTGGCGCAATTGCTAGATCAGGTGCTGGCTGTAGAGTGAGTGGGTTCTGTCTTCGGATCGGCCGTGTGGCCACTGAAACCCCATGAATTCCATCGCCCTTTCTCAAGGTATTCACGTTCAGCATTTGCTCTACCGCATCGACCGGATCCGCTGGGCCGGGCTTCCTGCGGGCGAGTCCGATCAGGTGCGCCTTCGTTTGGAGTCCTTAGCCGCCCGGTTTCCCGGACCCGCCCATCCCCGGTTAATGACTCTGGCCAACGTGGGAGGAAAGGCCGATATCGGTTTCATCTTGTTCCACGCAACGCTCGATGGGCTTTCTACGCTCCACCGCGAGTTGGAGGCCTGTTTTCCGCCAGGAACTCTGGTTCCCGTCTTTTCTTACCTGAGTGTGACCGAGTTGCCTGAGTATGTTCCGACCGAGGACGATCTTCGTCGGTATCTTGAGACCGCTGAACCCCGCCACACGCCCGATTCGCCGGAGTTCGAGCAGGCCCTCGAGGCGGCCAAGAAACGCAATGAGGGTCAGAAGTTTTATCGGCTCAATCCGGAACTGCAGGACGACTGGCCGATCGTGTGTTTCTACCCCATGAGCAAAAAGCGCTCCGGGGGTGACAACTGGTACATGCTCGATTTCGCGGCTCGCAAGGCACTCATGGGCACCCACGCGCGCACCGGCCGCAAATATGCGGGCAAGATTAGCCAGCTCATCACGGGATCTACGGGTCTCGATGATTGGGAATGGGGCGTCACGCTCTTGGCTCATCGACTGGATGACGTGAAGGGCATCGTCTACGAAATGCGATTCGACGAGGTCACGGCCCGCTACGGCGACTTCGGCCCCTTCTACGTTAACCTCCGACTGCAACCGACCGCACTGTGGCTGCACCTACACTTGTGAACTCATCCCCCTCAGTAGCGCCGCTTCGGATGGTCTCCAACGGCACCACGTGGATTCCAGCGGCAGGATCGGTGAACCCTCCGGTGGAGTCGCTTTACGTGCATGTGCCGTTTTGCGCCCAGAAGTGCGAGTACTGCGCATTCTATTCGGGCCCGGCTTCCGGTGATTTAATTCAGCGCTACGTCCAAGCGCTCCTTCTGGAGTTAGAACTCATCGCCCAAGACTGCCGACCCAAGACGGTGTTTTTCGGCGGCGGAACTCCGTCGTTGCTGACCCTCAAGCAATGGGAGTCGGTCTTGACTACCCTTCATCGGTTGGGCCTGGGCAACGCTGCGGAGTTCAGTGTGGAGTGCAATCCGGCGACCGTTTCGGCGGATAAAGCGGCCCTCTTGCGCCAGTTCGGTGTCAATCGCATTTCCATGGGCGTGCAATCGCTCGATGAGGCGTTGTTGGACCGGTTGGGGCGTGTCCACAGCCGCGACATGGTGTTCCGTAGTTATGACATTTTGAGAAAGGCCGGCTTCGAGAACATCAACATCGATCTGATGTTTGCGATCCCGGGTCAGACGATGGACATCTGGAACCGCACCTTGGACGAGGCCTTGGCCCTGGGCACTGAGCATCTCAGTTGCTACGAGGTGATTTACGAAGAGGACACCCCCCTTTACGAGCAGCTCAAAGCTGGGGAATGCGATGTGGATGACGACTTGGCAGCTGACCTGTATGAGGTGCTGTACGATCGCGTTGGAGCCGTGGGTTTTGGGGCATACGAAGTTGCCAATTTTGCTCGTCGCCGACGGGTGGGCGAATCGGTGGATCGACCTGAGGCGGAGCCTGGCATCCCGGCCTTTGCCTGCCGACACAATGTTGGCTATTGGCGCGGACGAGACAGCTACGGTCTGGGGCCCAGCGCCAGCGAGTGGGTGCGAGGGTTGCGCTCGCGCAACTGGTCCAACACGGTGCTGTATTGCGAGCAGTTGGAAAAAGGCCGCCGAGCCAAGGAATTCGCCGAAGCGCTCCCGCCTCTTGGGCGAGCCGGAGAGATGGCTGCTTTCGGTTTGCGGATGAATGCCGGTTGGCCGTGGGAAGAATTCCAAGGTCAGACCGGCTTCGACCTCAGAACCGAATGGTCCACGGAGATGGCTCAACTAGTATCCAGGGGTTGGGCTGAGAGTACGCCGACCCATTTCCGGTTGACCCGGGCTGGGCTGCGTTTTGCCGATTCTGCGGCGCAGTTGTTCCTGCGACCCGAGCCAGCCCGGCTGTGACAATTTGCTGGGAGTATCCGATTAGAACCGCGTCCTCGCGGTTCTAATCTGTCTTACTGCTCGTGGTGGTGCTTGTCGCTGCCAGCCTACTTGAGACTCCCGTAAACTGCGGCTTTCTATCGACTGAATTCCATTTTAGAACATCGCCTTCAAATAGTTTGTAGTGGCCCATTTTGTGTAAATAGGTGGGACCGACCCCGGCGGGATCCGGCGGGATCCGGCGGGATCGCAGGTGGGATTTTAGCAGCAGCGGTTGGGGCCGTTGAGGCGGGCTTCGGCGGCTTGGACGTAGGCGATGGGGGCGTTGTGGCGGCGGGCGGCTTCAGTCACTTCGGGTAGGGGAATGAGCACGGCTTGGGAGGGCACTTGCTGCGAGACATTCGCCTCGAGTTGACGGGCTGTGCGGTCTACGGCGTCTTGTCCCGACCAGTTGCGCAGTAGGGCTAGGCCGAGTGCAAAGATCCCGGCCCAACCGGTGCGGTTGCTTCCCTCAGCCAACGCGGATTCTGGGAGCCACACGGGCGCTTCTTCGCTCGAGTCAGGGGTTCGCCGGCCGCGCAGTAGGCGAACCCACTCCACCACGGCGCCGGTCACGATCAAGGCAGCCAACCCCAGGAAGACGGCCGTGACTCCTACGTCCAAGGCGTTGTTGAGCCGGCGGCTACGATTTGCACGCAGGGCCTTCTGGGCTGCGGCATCCTCGGGGGCGGAGTCTGCAGCCCGTTGAAGGGCGGGGTATTTTTGGTCCAGGTCTCGGACCGTGGCCAGAAAGCCGATACGCGGTGATGGGTGGAAGATTTTCTGAAATCCGGCGGTCCCGGTCACCGCCAAAAGCCAGATGAGCGGCAGGAGCGCCACCCACGCGATCGCCGGAGATTTGCCTCGGGCCAACGACTGCTTGAGAAGCAAAGTGGTGGCGAGCACCAGGGCGATGGCGGCGAGCAATTGATTGGCGATGCCAAAGAGCGGCCAGAGCGAATTGATGCCGCCCAAGGGGTCTCGGACTCCTTGGATTAGAAACCACCCCCAACCGGCCACGATCAATGCACTGGCCAAGGCTCCGGCGGCGGTTGATCGCACGTCTCCCAGGGGTTTCCAAAGGTGACCCAAGGCATCTTGAAGGAGGTAACGGCCCACTCGGGTTCCGGCATCCAAGGTCGTAAGAATGAACAGCGCCTCAAACATGATGGCGAAGTGGTACCAGACATCGAGCCAGCGTCCGTGAGTCACCTGGGAGAACAAATTGGCCATGCCGACGGCCAGCGTGGCGGCTCCTCCGGTTCGTCCGTAGAGCGAACTCTCGCCGACCTGTTGTGCCAGCGAGTCCATCACTCCGGGATCCAGAGTGAAGCCCGTTGCCCGGACCTTGGCTACGGTGTCTGCGGCGATGGCGGCCGCGTCGGCGCCCGTGCCAGCGATATTGATCGCCAGGTAGACACCGGGTTCGAGGGTGCAGGCCGCGATCAAAGCCATAATGGCCACCAGTGATTCTAGCAGCATAGCCCCGTACCCGATGGGGCGGGCGTAGCTCTCACGGGTGATGATTTTAGGGGTGATGCCGCTGGCGATGAGTGTGTGAAAACCACTGATGGCTCCGCAGGCAATGGTGATGAAGCAAAATGGAAACAGTTTGCCCGGAACGACGGGCCCCGAGCCGTCGATAAAGGCGGTGAGGGCGGGCATCTTGAGGATGGGCAGCACCAACAGCACGCCGGCGGCCAAGGCGAGGATAGTGCCGAGCTTCATGAAGGTGCTGAGGTAGTCTCGCGGCGCGAGCAGCAACCAGACAGGCAGCACGCTCGCGGCGAAACCGTAGAGCACAATCGCCCAGGCCAAGGGTTCGGCCGAGAAGGTGAAGAGTTTGGCGAGCGCTGGGTTGCTGTGGATCCACTGACCTCCCCAGACCGCAGCGATCAGCAGGAGGACGCCGAGCGCCGAGCCCTCCAGGGTTTTGCCGGGCCGGACATACCGCAGGTAAAGGCCCATGAGCAGCGCGATGGGGATGGTTGCTCCGACCGTGAAAACGCCCCATGGACTTTCGGCGAGCACCTTTACGACAACCAATCCGAGCACCGCCAGAAGGATGATCATGATCGACAAGATCGCCACCAGGGACAGTGCACCCAGGAAGGGATTCAATTCGTCCTTCACCATTTGACCTAAGGAACGGCCGTTGCGGCGCATGGATGCGGCGAGGATGAGAAAGTCTTGGGCGGCACCGCCAAGGATGACTCCAATCAGGATCCACAGCGTTCCAGGAAGGTAGCCGAACTGGGCAGCCAGCACGGGGCCCACGAGGGGGCCGGGGCCGGAGATGGCGGCAAAATGGTGCCCGAAGACGATCCAGCGGTGGGTCTTTACGAACTCTCGTCCATCTTCATGGCGTTCACAGGGCGTGGCTCGTCGATCATCAAGCATCAAGACTTTGGCGGCGATCCAGCGTGAGTAAAACCGGTATCCGATGGCGTAGGTGCATAAGGCTGCCACCAGAATGTAGGCCGAGCTGACCGGTTCTTGACGATGGGTCGCCAGAATGAAGTAGGCGAAGGCTCCCAGCCCCGCCACTAGGGTCCAAGCCAATCCGCGCCCGAGGGAATGCATGAGGCCAAGGGTGCCAAAAGGGCCCAGAATCCTCCTACGAAAACTTGCGCGGAAACTTCACCTCGAAAGCCGGACGGATCTCGATAGCCTCCCCTCCATGATTCCCCGAACAAGATTGGTCTCAGGGTGCTTATTGTGGGCCTGTATGTTGGTCGTTTCCGTCCAGGCTCAGTTGCGGGTGGGGCTCTTCGACATCGATGCCACTCCGCCCGTCGGATCACGCTTGGCATACGATCCGGTCACCAACGTCTGGGATCTGGGCCTGCGGGCCCGAGGCGTTGTGGTCTTGGGGAAGGATCGTCCGGTGGTTCTTTGTGCCGTCGATTGGATCGGTATTGGCAATGAGGGACACGATGCGTTTCGGCAGCAACTGGCCACGGCGGCGGGGACGACCGTAGACCGGGTGGCGGTCCATTCGCTGCATCAGCATGATGCGCCTGAATGTGATTTCGGTGCGGAGAAAATTCTTCGCGACGCGGGAGTCAGCCCATGGAATTACGAGGGAACCTTCGCCCGAGAGCTCTTGGGTCGACTCAGCACTGCGGTGGCCCGCGCTGCCGCCAAGGCCCAGCCGTTCAACCAAGTGGGCACCGGGCAGGCCGAGGTGCGCGAGGTGGCTTCTAATCGGCGCATCTTCGGTCCCGACGGCAAGGTGCGGACCGTGCGCTACACGGCCACCGTCGACCCCGCTCTACGGGCAGAACCCGAGGGTGTTATCGACCCCATGGTGTCTCTCGTGAGCTTCTGGAATGACGAACGCCCGGTGGCGGTCTTGAGCTACTATGCCACGCATCCCCAGAGTTATTATCGCACAGGCATCGCCAATCCGGATTTTCCGGGAGTCGCTCGCTTTCTGCGCCAGATCGCCGTGCCTGAGGTGCTGCACGTTCACTTCAACGGGGCCGGTGGCAACATCGGGGCTGGGAAGTACAACGACGGATCGCCAGCCAACCGCCGGATCCTCGGAGAACGCTTGGCTGATGGTATGCGTCGGGCCTGGGAATCGACCCGGCGCGAACCGGTGACCACCAACGACTTGCGTTGGCGATTCGAACCGGTGGCGTTGCCTGTGTCTCGGCATTTGGACGAAGACCGACTGGTGGCTCAATTGAAGGGGCGTGAGGCCAGCTTCTTGACGGCCAATGGGGCAGGGCGCCTGGCTTGGTTGCGGCGGGCCAAGGCGGGGCACCAGATCGACATCGGATGCCTGGCGCTCGGGCGGGCCCGGATCCTGCATATGCCCGGTGAACTGTTTGTGGAGTACCAATTGGCTGCCAAGGCGGAACGTAAGGATTTATTTGTCGCCATGGCCGCCTACGGAGACTACGGCCCCTACTACATCGGAACCTCGGTAGCCTACACCGAAGGAGGGTACGAGACAGAGCCCAGGTCCTCGAACGTGGCACCCGAAGTGGAGTCGGTTTTGATGGGGGCTGTCCGGAAGCTGTTGAGGGATTAAAGTCGGGGAAAAGGACCGGCTTCCTGAGGGGCAAACCGAGGTAACCAAAAACAACTCTCCACAACGCGGGGTTTGACAGGTCGACCAAGTCGGCTTAGGGCTCCGGGGCAACGTTGGTTTAAAACTGTCAAATTCGTACAAACTATGCCTATCGCTGTCGGATCCGCCGCGCCTGATTTCACCCTCAAGTCCAAGACCTCGACCGGTCTGGTTGACGTAAAGCTCAGCGCCAACTTTGGCTCCAAGAACACCGTCTTGTTGTTCGTTCCTCTGGCTTTCACCGGAGTCTGCACCCAGGAGTTGTGCGACATCACGGCCGGTCTCTCGCAGTACACCGGTCTCAATGCAGATGTCATCGGCATCAGCGTCGACAGCCCCTTTGCGCAAGAGGCTTGGGCCAATCAGAGCAAGATCGGCATCAAGCTGGTCAGCGATCTGAACAAGGAGACGACCAAGGCCTACGGGGTTCTGTTCCCGATGTTGGCCGGTGTGGGTGACACCTCGGCTCGCGCCGCGTTTGTCATTGGTAAAGACGGCTCGGTCCATTACGCCGAGCAAACTGCTACGCCGAAGGACCTGCCTAACTTCGAAGCCGTGAAGGCTGTGTTGGCCCAGCTTCAGTAAGGTATCAGTCACTCGCTCGGTCAGTTGCCGAGTGTTTTCAAAGGGCGGAATGGGCAACCATTCCGCCCTTTCCATGAGAGAGGCCATAGAGGTCACTTTTCAATGGTCTTCAAATCGGAGGGTTTTGCCGCAAGTTTCCCTGAGGAGTCGGAATCACCCAGAGCGCTTGTTTCGTTTTAAGCCGGAACGATTCAGTGAAACCGGTCGCGCTGGGCGGGTCTTCTTCTGCCATAACTTTCGCTCCTCACTAAATCCTTCCGGATAAGGGCTCATTTCTGTGGATAAGGAATGAAATCTCCCTGCAGAATGGACCGGTAGGAAAGCGACGAGCGGTGAAAACCTTTGGGCCTTAGCCCGGAAGTCCGTCTGTTTTACGGTTTGACCCGGTTTTCCTGCAGCCATTAGGTTCAGCGGCTCCGTCGACTCAGCAAATTTTATGATCGGATCGATTCGCAAACATTCGAACTGGCTCTGGGCCATCATCGTCACCGCGGTCATCTCCAGCTTCGTTATCTGGAGTGATGCCAGTGGCGGTCGAAACTCTTTTGATTTCGGTGGCTCCGATTTCGGAAAGCTCTACGGCCGGCCGATCACCCGTGATCAGCTGCTCAAGGCCCGCACGGCGGCAGCCGTGGATGAAGCACTGCGCGGTGGTCGCGCTCGTGGAGCCTCCGCCGACAATGAGCGTCAGGTCGCCGAGTTGATGGTGCTTCAAGCCAAGGTGAAGGAAATGGGCATCCAGGTGAGCGATGACGCCGTGGGCAAGTACTTGCGTGAGAACTTCAAGGACCCCAACACGGGAACCTTCAACTACGACGCCTTCATACAGAACCTCCGGCAGCGCGCCCGCATCGACGAGGCCACGTTCCTGGAGCACATCCGCCAGCAGGTGGCCATTCAGCACTTGGTCGAGACGGTGGGAGCCGCCTCGCGTTTGGTCACGCCGCGTGAGGTTGAAGCCGATTATCGCCGGGACAACGAGCGGTGGGTGACCAAGGCCGCTCTCTTCAGCGTGTCCAACCGTGTGGCCAGCATCACAGCCAAGCCGGAAGACCTCAGCAAGTTCTACAGCAACCGTATCGCCTACTACCGCATCCCCGAGCGTTCCGTGCTGGTGTATGTGCGCTTTGACGCGACCAGCCACATCGCCGAGGCCGAGGCCATGATCGCCAAGGAGCCGGGCTTCACCAATCGTCTGGAAGAGTTCTACAAGCAGCGCGGTGCCGACACGTTCCGCGATGAGAACGAAAAGGTGCTGAGCAAGGACGCCGCCTTGCGCAAGATCCGTGATGAAGCGGCTTCTCAGGGCGCTCTGGGTCTGGCCCGTCAGGAAGCCGTTCGTTTCAATGACGAGCTGGGCAGCCTGACCAACGTAACGGCCTCGTCGTTTGCCATGACGGCCGCTAAATTGAAGGTGCCTTTGCGCAGCACCACCCCGTTCCGTGCGGGTGAGCGCATCGTCGGTTTGGAGAGTGTGCAGGCGTTGCCGCAGCGCGTGGCAGGACTCAACGCTGAAACGCCGTACACAGAACCTTTGGACGGTGATGGTTTCGTAGTGATTCCGATGCTTCAGACCAAGCTCGCCCCGGAGATCCCTTCGTTTGCTACGGTCCGCGAGCGGGTGCTTCAAGACTACAAGATGGATCGCGCCCGTGCCTCGGCCCGCGAGGCGGGTGAAAAGTTCCAAGCGACTGCCACGGTTGGCCTGAGCTCTGGAAAGCGCTTTGCCGACATCGCATCGGCCGAGAAGGCTTCGGTCGTCGCAGTTCCGGAATTCACGACTGCGGCCCAGAACGTCGCAGGTCTGGATTCCCGCCTGAACCTCTACCTCGTGCGCAACGCCGCGACGAGCGCCAAGCTCAATGGGGTCTCTCGCTACACCGAAAGCACCGATGGTGGTTTCGTTCTGTACTTGGAGAAGAAAGAACCCGTGTCCAATGAGGCCATGAATCAGGCCTTGCCTGCGGCGCTCATCGAGGCTCGGCAGCAGCGCCGCATGTCCGTGTTCCAGTCTTGGTTCTCCTCTGAGTTCCAGAAGTCGGGAGCCTTGGCCGCCAAGACACCTTCGACCTTGTCTGGCGTGCCGCCCGCCCAATGAAGGCCCCGAGGCCGGTCATTAAACTCTCCGCACCGGTGACCGGCCAGTTCTGGTCTGTCCCCGTCGTCTACGAAGACGCCCGCCTGCTTGCCATCGACAAGCCGGCGCGGTTACTCACATCTCCAGACCGCTACGATCCGGAGCGCCCGAACCTCATGAAACTGCTCCATGCGGGCATTGAGCGTGGGACGGAATGGGCGGCGAGTCGGAAGTTGGACTATTTGGCCAACGCTCACCGGTTGGATTTCGAAACCACGGGCGTTCTGTTGCTGGCCAAGGACAAGCCGGCGTTGGTCCACTTGGCCAACCAGTTCGGCGGTGCGAAGCCCGAGAAGACCTATGTGGCCCTGGTGCCCGGCAATCCGGAGCAGGACGAGTTCGAGGTGGATCTCAAGCTGATGCAGGATCCTCGTCTGACGGGCATGATGCGCTGGAACAAGGACGGCAAGAAAGCCTTCACGCGTTTTCGGGTCTTGGAGCGGTTCCGTGGCGTGACCTTGTTGTCCTGCCATCCCGAGACGGGCCGAACCCACCAGATCCGGGTTCACCTCAAGTTTGCGGGCTTTCCCATCTACGGAGATGAGTTTTACGGGGATGGACGTCGGTTGTTCCTCTCAGCGCTGAAACCCTCTTACCGTCTTAAGGAAGGTCAGGAGGAGCGCCCATTGACCCCATCGCTCGCCCTACATGCGTGGAAATTAGGGGTGGCCCATCCGGACGACGAGCGGCGGGTCGAGATCACGGCTCCCTGGCATGACGACCTGGAGGTGGCTCTCAAGTACCTCCGCAAGTTCGGCAAATAGTCATCCAGCCACGGCCTCCCAGAAGACTGGGAAACCGTGTTGTTGACTGCGCTGTTTGCTTTCCAATGGACGGGCTTCGGACTTCAATTGTCTTCTAACCGTGAGTTACCAGGTCATCGCCCGAAAATACCGTCCCCAGCGTTTTGCCGACGTGGTGGGGCAGGAACATGTGACCACCACCTTGGCCAACGCCATTCGTCTGGGGCGGATCGCGCATGGCTATTTGTTCTGTGGGCCTCGTGGTACAGGCAAGACCACCTTGGCGCGCATCTTTGCCAAGGCGCTCAATTGCACCGGTGGACCCAGCGTTGAGTTCGACGATGCCGACCCGAGGGTGAAGGAAATCACCGAGGGGCGCTCCTTGGACGTATTGGAGATCGACGGTGCTTCGAACAACGGCGTCGACCAAGTTCGTGAGTTGCGGGATACGGCCAAGTTTGCGCCCGCCTCGGGCAAATACAAAATCTACATCATCGACGAGGTGCACATGCTCTCGACAGCGGCTTTCAATGCGCTGCTCAAGACGTTGGAAGAGCCCCCGCCGCATGTGAAGTTTCTCTTCGCGACGACCGATCCCGAGAAGGTTTTGCCGACGATTCTGAGTCGATGCCAGCGGTTTGACCTTCGTCGTATCCCAGCGGCACTCATCGTCAAGCATCTGGCTTGGATCGCCGAGCAAGAGAAGGTCTCGATCGATCCGGACGCCCTCTTGGCCATCGCCCGTGGTGCGGACGGCGGCATGAGGGATGCCGAGTCGACTCTGGACCAGTTGATCAGCTTTTGCGGTGACCGGATTGTCGAATCCGATGTGTTGTCGATGTTCGGCTTGGCGGCCCGTGCTCAGCTCATGCAGCTGGTGGACGCGCTTTTGGAGGGCGATATTGCCACCACCTTGCGGCTTCTGGAGGAGCTGACCAGTTCCGGTAAAGACTTGGGGCGTCTGCTGGCGGACTTGCTCAATCATTTCCGCAATTTGTTGCTCTTTCTGGTTTCCGGGTCCGAGGCGGGTTTGCTCAATGTCAGTGAAGCCGAGATGGGGGCACTCACTCGACAGGCCAAACACATCGACGCGGACGCCCTGACTCGAGTGATGGAGGTGTTGAGTGCGGCCGAGGGGCGTCAGCGAGAGGTGGCTTCCAAGCGCATCTTCATGGAGGTGACGTTGCTCAAGGTGATCCAAGCCCGCGAGGCCACGAGCCTTGATGCCGTGCTCAAGCAATTGAAGGCGATGCGGGATCAGGTTCCGGCGGGTCCTGCGGTGGCAGTGCCTGCAGCGTCGGCAACGAAGGTGAACTCCCTAGCCCCTGTGGTGCCGCCGGCCCCCGTGGTTACCCCTACCGTAGTGGCCCCTACAGTGGCGTCCCCGCCGGTCAACCCGCCGTTGCCGAAACCTCCAGCGGCGTCGGTTCCGTCAGTGGCTCCAGTCGTCAACCCGCCGGCCGCCGCTGTCTCTTCGCTCCCGACTCCGAGTGGACCGGCCAAATCGCCGTTAGATTCGGCCCCGTTACTGTCGGAGAGTTCCCAGACGATCGAGGCGATCTGGCAAGTATTGATGGCGCAATTGCCTCACAGTGAGGGACTCCTTCGGGCAGCCCTGCAACAGAGTCGCGCGGAGAGTTGGTTGCGCGAGACATTGACCATCGCTCATCCCCCTGAAGCCTATCTCGATACCGCTCGGAACATTGGCACCCTGCAAACGGTGCTTCAGACCATCACCGGCAAGAGGGTGACGTTGCGTTTTGTGGTCTCGGAGAGTCTTTCAGTTCCGGAGCCGGTGGTCCCTGTATTGAGCCCTGCGACCTCACCCCGGGAAAGCGCCCGACCCTCCGCGTCCGAGGTGAAGCCAACGGAGGCCAAACCCAAAGCGGGAGCACCGGTTTTGTTGAACAAGGATGAATTCCTCAACGACCCGCTGATCCGTCAGGCATTGGAGGTTTTCAAGGGTCGGATTATGGAAGTCCGGGGACCTGCTGAAGCGAGTTGACGCATTGGGATTCCAATCATCGACCCCAGGGTTGCCTCCGGTGGGATCTCTCGTCCAGACTGACGCCAGACAGGACAACAATTTCACTTCGTAACCACACACTATGAGCAGCGTTGGAAAACTCATGCGGCAGGCACAGCGGATCCAGCAGCAGATGGAAACCGTCCAAGCGTCCATCGCCCAGAAGACCATCGAAACCACATCAGGTGGGGGAGCCGTTAAAGTGGTCGTCTCTGGAGATGGACAGCTAAAAGCCATTCACATTAACCCGGATGCGGTGAACAAGGACGACGTGGCATTCTTGGAAGATCTTTTGCTGACGGCGATCAACCAAGGACTTGCTCAGGCCAAGGAGGTCTCTAACAAGGAGATGGGTTCAGTAACCCAGGGTTTTGGCCTTCCGGGGATGTTCTGAACCTGAATTGATGCGATGACCGAGTTGCCCCTTCCGATTCAGGCGCTGGTCCTCGCGCTCAAATCGTTGCCTGGGATTGGACCGCGTTCGGCCGAGAGGATGGCGCTCCATGTCATCCAAATGGAGCCGGAGCGGGTGCGAGTTCTGTCCGAAGCATTGATGTTTGCCCGCGAGCGTATTGTCGCCTGCGAGCGGTGCGGGGGGTTGACCGAGTGTCAACCGTGCCGAATTTGTTCCGATGGCCTGCGCGATGCTGGGTTGCTCTGTGTGGTCGAACGACCCACGGACATCTTGAGTTTTGAGAAATCCGGTACCTTCCGAGGCAGGTATCACGTTTTGGGGGGTAAATTGAGCCCACTGGACGGCGTAGGCCCGGAAGATCTTCGGATCCGCGAGTTGGAAGCCCGCATGTCGGAGGGCCCTGTTCGTGAGGTGGTGGTGGCGTTGTCTGGGGATGTCGAGGGCGAGGCAACGGCCCACTACATCCGCCAGCGCTTGGCCGGAGCCGGTGCACGCATTACCCGACTGGCTCAAGGGCTGCCGGCCGGAGCGGGTTTGGAATACGCCGACGAGCTCACATTGAGCCGAGCCCTGGAGGGTCGACGCGAATTTTCATGAATGCCTCACGAGTACCGCAAGCCGTCGTTTTTGACTTGGGCAAAGTGCTTCTCGATTTCGATTACGGAATCCTGGCCCGTCGCATGGCAAGCCAGTCCAGCGTCTCCGCCGAGGAGATCCTGGCTGTGGTCAACCAGACCCCGCTTCTACATCGCTACGAGACGGGCCTTATCAGCGACCGTGAATTTTATGATGCGGTGGTTATGGCGACCGGGTTTCGTGGTACTGAAGAAGAGTTTCTGAATTGGTTCGGCGACATCTTCACTGAGATCGTCCCGATGGTAGCACTTCAGGGGAAGTTGGTTCGAAGGGGCGTTCCCACTTATGTTTTTTCCAACACCAATGCGCAGGCAATCCGCTATGTGCGCACATCCTTTGACTTCTACCGTCAGTTTACCGGCGAAGTTCTGTCCTACGAGGTCCACTCAATGAAGCCAGATAGTCGGATCTATGAAGCTGTCGAGCGTGTCACCGGACACTCCGGCCAAGACTTGCTCTATCTGGATGACCGTCCGGAGAATATTGCCGCTGGAGACTCGCGTGGATGGCAGACATGGATTCATGCGGATGCTGTGGAAACGGTCTCCCGTGTCTCGGCCCTGATGGGGCTTTAAGTCTCATCCTGATCTCCAATCGAAGTTTCTCTGCCCAATCTGGATTTCGGACCTCCGATTTGCCCCTTCCTGCCGGATCTGTAAGGCCTAACCGATGGCATTGATGCGGAGGTCGCGGAGTGTTTTTAGGTGAGGCAGAGGGACGCCGCGGATGGGACGAGCTCCGTCGATGCGTTTTGGGCCGAAGTGGGAGCGATGGTGAGCGAAGACCTGATTAACGAAGTCCCGTGAGCCGATGGCCACCCCGGCCGTGAGGTGACGGACCCGGAGGCGGAGGATTTCAGGGAGGCTCAAGCGTCCCCCGCGGGCTAATTCGGCGCGGATGGCAGTCTTATCCAAGG
>CAJAHH010000015.1 GCA_903939515.1 uncultured Verrucomicrobiota bacterium | reverse complement strand
GGTTGGGGTGTTCGCCTCCAAGGCTCGCTCCGGCCTGACACCGCTGCTGCCTGGGTTAGTGTGTGGTTGGGGCAGAAAGATCGGCTGGGGGGTCGGTCCCACCTTTTTACACAAAAGGGGTCACTACATACTATATTGATGTCCTTTAATGGGCTGCGCGGCATCAGGCCTCTGCTCGCTGAGTAGGCTCTGGGGAGCATGAGCTTTCGCGCTGTGCGCGAGAGGTTGGGGTGTTCGCCTCCAAGGCTCGCTCCGGCCTGACACCGCTGCTGCCTGGGTTAGTGTGTGGTTGGGGCAGAAAGTACGGAGGGGTGAAAAAGAGGTTCCAGATCTGACCTGCAACACTTCACCACTTCACTCAAAATAGCGTTTCGTGGACTTGATCTCCCGGTTTGGCTAGTTTCAAGGATTCATGGAACGCACGTTGATTCTCTGTAAGCCGGATTGCATGCAAAAGAACCTCGCCGGTGAGGTGATCGGTCGTATTCAGAAGGCTGGTCTCCGCATTCAGGCGGCCAAGGTTCTTCGTTTAACCGATGCGCTGCTGGCTGAGCACTACTCCCACTTGACCGACAAACCCTTTTTCCCGGAAATCGTGCAGTTCATGAAGTCCGCGCCGGTGCTGGGCTTGATCATGACAGGCGATAATGCCGTGGCGACGGTGCGTGACCTTCTGGGGCCGACCGACAGTCGCAAGGCGGCCAAGGGCACCATCCGCGGAGACCTCGGTGAGTCGAATATGCTCAATATCGCTCACGCTTCGGACTCGGTGGAGAACGCTGAGATCGAAGTGAAGCGTTTCTTCCGCGCTGACGAGATCCCGGCCTGAGGCCGTAGTGTGGTCATGGTGGTAGGGATTCGGTGCGCTGCGTCCTGAGTCAGGTCACATCTTGCTGAAAGGGGATGTGTGGATTGACTCGCGGAGGTGCGGTCATAGGTTGGCCGTCTTGATGAACGGATCTGGTTCGAAAACACTCCGCACTGCGAATCCGGCTTCGGCCTCTGCTCGGGTTCCGGCTCCGGCTCCGGCTATTGTGGATTCGGCTTCTTGCATCCGGTTGCGCGGGGTGCGTCAGAATAATTTGAAGGGCTTCGATCTGGATCTGCCGTTGGGGCAGTGGATCGTGGTGACGGGTCTGAGCGGGTCCGGCAAAAGTTCGCTGGCCTTTGATACGCTCTATGCGGAGGGGCAGCGCCGCTACATCGAGACGTTCTCGCCCTACGCTCGTCAGTTCTTCGACCGGATGGACAAGCCTGCGGTGGATCGGATCGAGAACATCCCGCCGGCGATCGCCATCGAGCAGTGCAATTCGGTCCGTTCCACTCGCAGTACGGTGGGGACGATGACGGAAATCTGCGACCACATGAAGGTGGTGTGGCCCCACATCGCGCGCCCGCATTGCCGTCAGTGCGGAAACACGGTGCATGCGGAGCCTCCGGATCGGGTCTGGGAGACGGTGTGTCAACGGGTGGAGGCGGGTGAATGGTCCGGTGGTAGCGCTTCCGATGCATTGGTCACCTTCGAGTTGCCGCTCTCGGAAAAGATGGGGCTGGCCGAGCAGTTCCAATTGATGACCCAGCAGGGTTTTCAACGGATGGTGATGCACGGCAAGGTGCTGAGACTGGAGGAAGGTTTGGGTGCGGTAAAGCCGGGTGCGGGCTGCGTTCAGATCATCGCGGATCGGTTGCGGGTGGAACCCGGACAACGAAATCGGTTCCGCGAAGCCTGTGAGACGGCCTACCGCTACGGTCAGGGGCACCTTTCAGTCTGGAGCCTTCAAGGGGCAGCGGCGGTTTCACCTCAACCGTTCTCTCAGAGGCTCCATTGCGCGGGTTGTGATTTGGACGCCCCCGAGGCCAAGCCGGCCCTGTTTTCCTTCAATCACCCGCTGGGAGCTTGTCCGGCGTGCAAGGGATTCGGGCGCATCATCTCCATCGATCCGACTCTGGCCATCCCGGACACTTCCAAATCCCTTGAAGGGGGCGTGGTCAAGCCCTGGCAGACCGGCATGGGCATGGAGTGTCAGAACGACATGATGCGCAAGGTTCGCAGTGCGGGCATTCCCACTCGGGTGCCATTCCGAGAAATGTCCGAGGACCAGCAGCGCTGGGTGATGGACGGGGAATCCGACTACGATCCGAAGGATCCCGAGAAGTCTTGGCCGAACAAATGGTACGGGGTGAGGGGTTACTTCCGCTGGCTCGAGAGCAAGGCCTACAAGATGCACGTGCGGGTGCTGCTGTCGCGGTATCGAAGCTATCAAACTTGCTCCGAGTGCCAGGGCCGTCGTCTGCGCCCTGAGGCGTTGGCCTTTCGATGGACTCCGCCCGGCCAATCCCGATCGCTGGACTTGGCCAGCTTTTACGGTCTGCCGATTCGAGAAGCTCTGGGTCTTTTGGAGGTGGCCGCCCAGACCCTCAACCTGTCATCGAAGGATCCTGTCGGGTTGGTCCTCGGTGAGGTGCGGGCCCGCCTGGCTTACCTGGAGTCGGTGGGCCTGGGCTATCTGACAGTCGATCGGACCACCCGCACTCTCAGCGGCGGAGAGACGGCACGGGTCAACTTGACGACCTGCCTGGGCACGCGCTTGGTCAACACCCTCTACGTCCTGGACGAACCGAGTGTGGGTTTGCACCCGCGCGACAGCCAACGGTTGATCCGCGTTCTCAGGACGCTCCGCGATGCCGGCAACACGGTAGTCGTGGTAGAGCATGAGCCTGAGGTGATGCGTGCAGCCGACCAGATCGTGGACATTGGTCCTGGGCAGGGGGCTCAAGGGGGACATGTCCTGTTTCAAGGATCGCCACAGGCCTTGCAGTCGGCTGTGGGTTCGCTGACGGGCGATTACCTGTCCGGGCGGCGCAGTGTCGGGGAGTCTCGCCGGCGGCCGGTGCCTTTGCCGCTGATCGGTCTTGCCACAGGCGCTGCGAATGGCGCTGCGAAGGGTTCTGCTCGCGGCGCAATGCCGGAGTCGGCGCGGGCGAATGTCGCCGTCCTGCGGGAGGCTCTGCCTTCGATCCGATACCCGGCCACGATTCCCACGCTGGCGCTGCGCCATGCGACGGCCCATTGCCTCAAAGACCTTGCTGTCACCCTGCCGCTGGGGCGTCTGGTGGGGATCAGTGGAGTGAGCGGTTCCGGCAAGACCACGTTGATCCGGGAGATCTTGTTGCCCCTGTTGGAGGCCCGGCTCAACTCCGGGGATCCGACCGCGGCCCTCGAAGAGGAGGTGGACAGCGAATCGATCGGGGAGGCCCAGGCGGCCTTGCAGTCGGCGGAGTTGGAAGGGGCCGAACACCTGGGGGCTGTGGTGCTGGTCGACCAGTCTCTTCTGGGTCGCACTCCGAGGTCCAATCCGGCCGTGTACATCGGGGCTTTTGACGACATCCGTGATTTTTATGCCGCCAGTCCGGAGGCGCTGGCCAATGAACTTCCGGCTGGATGTTTCAGTTTCAATTCGAAGCGCGGCCAATGTGAGACGTGTCGGGGGGCCGGTTTCGAGAAGATCGAAATGCAGTTCCTGAGCGATGTGCTCATCCGCTGCGCGGCCTGCGGTGGGCGCCGATATCAGGCTCGTGTGGCTGCCGTTAAGGTGGCCCCTCCCGAAGGCTTGGGTCTGTCGGCCTTGTCGATCTCGGACTTTCTGGATGCGACGGTCGAGGAGGCGGTGCGCTTTCTGGCCGCCTTCCCCGAGTCCAAGCCTGCGCGTCGGGCCTTGATGAAACTCTCGCTGCTGACCGAGGTGGGTTTGGGGTATCTTCGGCTCGGGCAACCGCTTAACACGTTGTCGGGCGGCGAGAGCCAGAGACTCAAACTGGTTAGCCATCTGGCCGCCACTCCGGCCGCAGCTTCTCCTGCTCCCACAGCGCCCGTCGCGCCACCGGTTTCTCGGCGTCGCGCCGAGTCGGTGCCAACGGGGGGATCGGGTGCGATGGGCGGATTCAGGCCGACCCTCTTCCTATTTGATGAACCGACCACGGGCCTGCATCTGGAGGACGTGAGAATCCTGTTGATGGTGTTTCAGCGTCTGGTGGATCAGGGACATTCGGTGGTGCTCATCGAGCACCACATGGAGTTGTTGCGCTGCGTGGATTGGTTGATCGATCTGGGCCCAGAATCCGGGGATCAGGGTGGTCAAATTGTGGCGGCCGGTCCACCGGACCATGTGGCCAGGGTGCCTGAGAGCCGCACAGCGCCATTCCTGCGGGATTAGCTGGAATGCTTCTGGTTGGTTGGGTGGTCCTCAAGGTTCGTCTTCAAATCCCTCCACTTGACCCTTCCGGTGCAGACGGAGAGCGTTTACGGCGCTTCCCAGTGTTCACTGTGTTATTCCGTATCCCATCGATGTTTCGCCGCAGGGCGGCTGCGGTTTTCGCCGCTGCAGTCGGGGTCTGGAGCGCCCTCGCGCTCGGGGCGGAGGCGGTGTCTCCTGCGACCAATTCGGTGGACGGGATTCAGGCCCAGTTCCTGAAGCCTGGGCCGGGCGGTGCTGCGGGCTTCACGAGACTCGATCCTCGGCAGACTGGGTTGAACTTCACCAATCGCCTCGAGGGAGACGCCTTCCTGACCAATGCGGTGGCCAACAACGGCTCCGGGCTGGCCATCGGCGATGTCGATGGGGATGGCCGACCGGACATTTATTTGTGTGCTCTTCAGGGCCCCAATCGCTTGTTTCGCAACCGGGGGGATCTTCATTTTCAGGAAGAGACGATCGGCGCGGCCGCCTGCCCGGATCAATTCTCCACGGGAGCCGTGTTGGCCGATGTGGATGGCGACGGGGATTTGGACTTGTTGGTCAACGGCATCGCTTCGGGGACACGGCTCTTCCTGAATTCCGGGAAGGGGGTTTTTTCCGAGGTCACCGATTCGGGGTTGTCCCGATCGGCAACGCCCATGTCGATGGCCTTGGCCGACATCGATGGCGACGGCGACCTCGACCTGTACTGTGCCCACTACAGCGACATGGTCGCCCTGGCGGATCCGACCATTCAGGTCAGTGTCACCCACGAACGGGGATTTCCCCAAATTTCCCAGGTGAATGGGCAGCCCGCGACCCATCCGCGCTGGCTGGGGCGCTTTCGGGTCGGACCGGATGGCGAGGTGCTGGAATTGCCGGAATCCGATGGCCTGTACCGCAATGATGGAGGCGGCCGCTTCACGTTGTTGACCCACGTCCCGGGGACCTTTCTCGATGATCAGGGCAAACCGATGGACCCACCGCGGGATTGGGGACTGGGAGTTCAATTTCGGGACCTCAACGGCGACCGGTTTCCGGATCTGATCGTCTCCAACGACAATGGTTCGCCGGACCGCTTCTGGATCAACACCGGTCGCGGCACTTTCCGGGTCATGGCTGCCGATGCCGTGCGGCACGGGAGTCGTTCGTCGATGGGACTCGATGTGGCCGACATCGACCGTGACGGTCAGGATGACATCCTCATCGTCGACATGCTGGCCCGAGATCCGGCGACCCGGATGCGACATGCCGGGCGCGGCGGTCACGGCTCCACCCCTCCGGAACCCGTGGAGGTTCGTCCGGTGTTCAATCGAAACTCGCTCTTCTTGGGACGAGGCCCAGAAAGCTACGTCGAGACGGCCTTGATGGCCGGGATTGCTGCCACCGATTGGTCCTGGTGTCCGGCCTTCATGGACGTGGACCTCGATGGCCACGAAGACCTGCTCATCACCAATGGGTTCGACCAAGATGTGCTCGACCAAGACGCTCCCGAGGCCTTTCACCGGCGCAAGTGGACCCCCGAGCAAGTGCGCCGCCACCGACAGTTCTATCCGCAGTGGCGGACCCCGAACGCGGCGTTTCGAAACCTCGGATCCGGACGATTTGAGCCCGCCGGCGAGGCCTGGGGATTCGCCGCAACTGAGGTGGCTCACGGGATGGCCCTGGCCGATCTGGATGGCGACGGAGATTTGGACGTGGTGGTGAACGGCTTCAATGCTCCGGCCCAGTTGTATCGCAACAATGCTGTGGCACCGCGGGTGGTCGTTCGACTTCAGGGGCGTGGGGCCAATCGGCAAGGTATTGGTTCACGGTTGCTATGGACGAGCGGGGGGATGACCCAGTCGCAGGAGATCATCGCCGGTGGCCGTTACCTCTCCGGGGAACCTTCGGAACGGGTCTTTGCAGCCTTGGGTGCGAGTGGGTCAACACACTCTTTGGAGGTGCGATGGCGGAGCGGAGCGGTGAGTCGATTCCAGGGCCTTGAAGCCAATCGCCACTATCAGATTGTGGAACCGCCCATCTCCGGTAACGCCGCCGAAAAGCCACCCGCGCGGCCGGCACCACAATTTATCGAGTGGGAGGGCTGGCCTCAGCCGATTCACTCCGAGGCCCCGTTCGATGACTGGGCTCGGCAACCGGGATTGCCTCATCGCCCGAGTCGCGGCGGGCCAGTGGTCAGCGCGTATGATTTCAATGGGGATGGCTGGGAGGACTTGTTGGTTGGAGCCGGGCGGGGCGGACGCCTGAGTGTCTTTGTTAATCAGCAGGGCCGCTCGCTGGTGCGATTGGACGGTGCGGGGGCCGCCTCGGGTGATCACACCTCGCTGGTCGGTTGGGACAATGGCCTGGGAAATCACCAATTTCTGGTGGGGATCTCCAACGAGGAATCCGCAGGCAAGGAGCCCAGCCAGATCCAGATTTTTTCACCGACGGTCGCACCGACGATGCTTCCGGTGGGTCTCTTCAGCATCGGAGCCATTGTGCTGGCAGACATGGATCAGGACGGCGACCTCGATGGGTTTGTAGCCGGTCGCGGAATTCCAGGACGGTTTCCCGAAGCCGCGTCTTCTGTGTGCCTGAGGAACGATCACGGAACCCTGGTGGTGGCCGACGACTGGAGCGTGCCATTCCGCAATTTGGGGCGGGTGAGTGGGGCGGTGTTTGTGGATATCGACAACGATGGCGACAGCGATTTGGTGCTTTCCCTGGAGTGGGGATCTCTGCGGTGTTTTCTCAATCAAGGCGGTCGCTTTGAGGACGTCTCCGAGTCGTGGGGTCTCAAGAATCACACCGGTCTTTGGAACTGTCTGGCCGTCGGTGATTTCGATGCCGATGGCCGCATGGATCTGGTGGCGGGCAATGTGGGGCGGAACACCGAGTACGAGGTGGTTCAACCGGCCCGCATGGGCCTGGTTTTCGGGGAATGGTTGGGAGAGGGAACCTTGCAGGTAATAGAAGTGTGGGAGCGGCAGGGAGTCCGCCGTCCGTTCCGCGATCGCAATTGGTTGGCGACGGTGTTTCCCGACCTGCCGCAGCGTTTTCCTACCCACCGGGTCTTTGGCGAGGCGACGGAGTCGGCAATTTTGGAGGGCAGGGTGGGGACCGTGCGTCGACTGGAGGTCAACGAGTTAGAGTCGGCCATTTTTCTGAATCGCGGAGGGCGCTTTGAGCGGCGATCCCTGCCGCGCGAGGCTCAGGAGTCTCCAGTGTTCGCTATCGGCGTGGCCGATTTTGACGGAGACGGGCGAGAGGATTTGCTGCTGGCCCAGAATCGGACTGAGCGTGTCAGCCCTATTAGTCGCGACGACAATGGGCGTGGCCTTTGGCTGCGAGGCATCGGCGCGGGAGAATTTCGTGCGGTTCGGCCCGCGGAATCCGGAATTCATGCCGAGGGTGATCAGCGCGGTGTGACGGTGCTGGATGTGGATCAGGACGGTCGGTTGGATGTGGCTATTTCGCAAAATCAGGGGCCTACCCGCCTGTACCGCAACACTCGAGCTACGCCCGGTCTGCGCGTTCGTCTTCAAGGATCCGTCGCCAACCCGTCCGGAATCGGAGCCCAGCTGCGCCTCCGATACGCCGACGGTACCGATGGAGCGGTGAAGACGGTCTTGGCGGGGTCGGGTTCGGGCGGGCAGGACGGATGGGTTCTGGTGCTCGCCGTGCCACAGCCTGCCACCGAGCTTCGCATCCGTTGGCCAGGTGGGCGGCAACAGACCGTTCCAGTGCGTCCGAATGACCGCGAACTCTCGGTGAAGGGGCCTTAATCCCGAGTTAAAGAAGGGGGCCTTCTGCTCGATTTCGGAAATCGTCTTTCTTCGGGGCTTGTTTCGGGTGATGTTGGCCCAGATGGATTCGAAACAGCTGGCTCTCGCCTGCAGGGCGTTGGCCGACAACAAGAAGGCGGAAAATCTGATCGTGCTGGACGTCCGGGAGGTGTCCACCGTGACCGACTTCTTCGTGATCGCCACCGGCAGCAGTGAGCCGCACCTGCGCGCTATCGAGAATGAGATTCTCGATGGTCTTCGCAAGGAGCATGACCTGAAACCGGTGCACACCGAAGGCTCTGCGCAGTCCAATTGGATTGTCGCCGATTTCTTTGACGTCATCGTCCACATCATGAAGGCCGATGTGCGTGCGCATTACGACATCGAGGGCTTGTGGGCCGATGCCGCGCAGGTCAAGCCGACGGCCGTACGAAAGAAAGCGATCAAGAAGGAGTAACACCTTCCGTTTGGGTCCATTTCCGTGAATCCCTCCGACGCCTCTATCCACGCTTGGAAGCCGATGGCGGGTCGGTCGGGGCTGTGCTTGTTGCTCGGAACTCTGGGTTGGGCGCTGGCAGGTCGGTGGCCGTCGGTATCTACCGCCGCCTTCATGTTCGCGTTCCTTTCCGGGGGATGGGATCTGACTCGGGAAGTGTGGATTGACCTCCGACTGCTGCGCTTCGACACGCACTTCCTGATGATTCTGGTGGTGCCCGGCTCGGTGGCCGTGGGTGCGTTGGGGGAGGCCGCCTTGTTGTTGTTTCTTTTCTCGGCGTCCTCAGCGATGGAGAGTTTTGCCGCAGGGCGGACCCGTCGTGAAATCGATGCACTTCTGAAGAGCGCCCCGAAAACCGCAAGACTCTTAGTCGGCGACTCCGAAAGTGTGGTTGCTGTAGAGACCCTCAAACCGGGAGATGTGATTCGGGTCACCGCCGGCGAACTGGCACCGGTAGACTTGGTGGTGCTGCGAGGTCAGAGCGCCTGCGACGAATCCTCTCTGACGGGGGAATCGGAGGCCGTGCCTAAGGCCCCGAGCGATTCGGTGATGGGAGGGACTCTCAATTTGTGGGGCGTTCTGGATGGGCGTGTCGTGCGTCCAGTGGGTGATAGTGCGCTCCACCGCATCTTGAATCTCATCAATGAGGCGCGGCACCTGAAGTCGCCCTCTCAGCGCCTCACCGATCGATTCGGGACGACGTATACGGTCTTGGTCTTGTCGGCGTGTCTGATCACGTTTTTGTATCAATGGCATTGGGCTGGTCGCCCTCCTTTCTTTGATAAGGGCGACGAGTTCAGTGCGTTCTATCGGACCATGACGCTCCTGGTGGTGCTGTCGCCGTGCGCCCTCGTCTTATCCGTGCCGTCGGCCATCCTTTCAGCCATCGCTTCCGGTGCCCGACGTGGCATCCTCTTCCGCGGTGGGGCTGCCATCGAAAATTTGGCAGGCATCCAGGTGGTGGCGTTTGACAAGACCGGAACCCTCACCGAAGGCCGGCTAATCCTAGAGCGTATCGAAGTTCTAGCGGGTACAGAAATCGAGGCCTCCGAGGCGGCTTCGGCGTTGGCTCGGGTCTCCAATCATCCGGTCTCACGATCCATTGCCCGCTGGGCTGACCATCGGGGGATTTTGGCGGAAACGGTGGAGGGCACCGAAACCGTGCCGGGCCAAGGACTCTCCGGCCAATGGCGCGGACGTCAGATGTTTCTGGGCAACCGCGATTTCGTGTCCCACCTGTCAGGGCTTCCCCCCGTGCCTCTGCCTCCTCCGGTGGAGAAAGCCTCGGAAACGTGGATCGCCGGCCCGGGTCTCTTGGCGCGTCTGGTGCTCAAGGACGCCCTGCGGGCCAATTCCAAAGCCGTCGTGGCACAACTTCGCGCGGCCGGGCTTCGCACAGTGATGCTTACCGGCGATCGGTTGGCGCCGGCTCAGGAAATGGGAGCAGCCGCAGGCGTCGACGAGGTGCGAGCGGCGCTCAAGCCCGAGGACAAGGTCGCGGCCATCCGGGAATTCCAGGGGCAGGGTCATGGAGTGGCGATGATCGGCGATGGAGTGAATGATGCGCCGTGTCTGGTGGCCGCTGATGTGGGTATTGCTATGGGAGCCCGGGGTTCTGACGCTGCCATCGAGCAGGCCGAGGTGGTGCTCATCAATGACCGGTTGGAGAATTTCCTGGTCGCGCGTGAATTGAGTGTCCAGTCGCGTCGTATCATTCGCCAAAATATCGCTCTTTCATTGGGGACTATCTTGGTCATGGCGGTGGTATCGCTGACATTGTCGCGCCTCCCCTTGTCAGTCGGTGTGGCGGTGCATGAGGGAAGCACGGTGTTGGTCGTCCTCAATAGCCTGCGTCTGCTCCGGGTTCGTGCGGTTGGAGCGGCTTAATCGAACCTGAGCATCCCACTTGGGGCAGTGGGAAGGGGGAACGTGGTTCCGAGGTTATCGGAGGGTTGCGAGGTATTCGATGAGATCACGCAGCTCGCGGAGAGTGAGTGCTGTTGCCAAGCCTTCTGGCATGGCACTGGGTCCGCGTTCCCGTCGGGCTATGTCTCCCAGGGGGATCTTTCGGACCATCAACGTGCCCTCGTCGGTCGTGGTTTCAATGGAGAGGAGTCCCTCCGATTCACCTTTGACGGTGCCGCCGAACTGGGTTCCGTCCTGGAGGGTTAAGGCCACGGTCTCGAACTGCGGCGCGATTTTTTGATTGGGCCAGACGATGCTTTCTAGCAGGTACTCACGGCTTTGTCGGCCTCCGATGCCGTCCAGTTTGGGGCCCACCGTGCCCCCGTCGTTAGCAATCTGATGACAGCGGAGACACTGCGCGGTGGGGTGTTCTCGAAACACCTGTCGGCCTCGCAATGCGTCTCCCCCGAGCAAACAGGCCCGGAAGGCGGCGAGGGAGTTTGTGGATCCGGGCTCGGCCGCTCTGGGCGGGAGGGCGTTGGAGAGAGAGGTCCGGACCACTGCTTCTCGGAGATCCAGTTCGAGCTCTGGGGGGAGTTTTCCGGTTTTCAAGCGTTCGATGGCCTCACCCAAGACCGGAAGTACGGACTCGTGATCGAGCGTGCCCAGCACCGTCAGGGCAATTTGCGCGGTTTTTAGGGAACTTCCGGAGGCGGCCCGCTGTACGAGATTCGAGAGCAGGGTCGTCGACTCGGCCCCGGCAGCGAGTCGGTCCAAGTAGGGCAGGGCCGCGGATTGGAGTTCAGGGTCTTTGAGGGCGATGCGGAGCACGTCGTCGGCCTGACCAGCCCGCAGTTCGGCCAGGGTTTCCACGATGGCACGGCGGATTTTTACGGGTGTCGAGGTTCGGAGGAATAGATCGAAGAGCGGCGTGCTTGATTCTCGCGTCCGGAGTTTCAAGGCGGTGGCCACCACCGCCAATTGCACCTCCATCGACGAAGGACCACCCCCCAGACGCAGCCCGTATTCGTCGGGAGTTTCCGGGTTCATGATTTCTCCGGCCACTCGGAGGAAGGCCCGTTTGGCGGCTTCGGTGTTTCGTTTAAAGGTCTGAGCTTCGGCGAAGTCGAGTGAACGCCCTAGATCCGAGGGGAGTTGAGGCAAGGGCATCGCAGCTGTGCCCCGGCCGCTGGTGGCTTCGAGGGCGGCGGCCAGCAGCGGGTTCGATGGAGCGGGCGGTGCCTTCTTCGGAGTAGGTTGGACCGGAGAAAGGGGTTCTTCTCCCCGACTGCGTAGGGAGCCTTCGCCGGTTGGGTTGGCTTCGATAGGAAACTTCAGTTCGAACGGAGCGGCCCCACCAAATGCCGGTCGCCATAAACCCACCACCGGGTCCAATTGTGGCGGCTGCCCCCAGTCGGCCAACGCTTCCAGAGCCCCGATACGGGCGAAATTGGGCGCATCCCGGCGTTTGGCCAACTGGGCCAATTGCTGGGCATGCTGCGGTGCGCCGAGACGGAGGCAGCTTTGGATGACTCGCGTGAGCAGGTTCGTGGGGCAATCCACTCGGGTGATGAACTGGGCCAGTGCTGGCAGGCCTTCGACGCACGGGACGTCATAGAGTGTCCGGGCAGCGGCCGTGACCACCGCCGGATGACTATCAGCAAGAAATCGCAGGAGGTCCTCCGAAGATTCTCCTGAGAAAGTCGGCTCCTCCTTACGGATCCATCGGATCGCACCGACGGCCAGTTCCCGGATTCGCGGGTCGGCATCGGAGGCAGCCTCGGCCAGGGCACTTCGGGACTCGCCGCGCTCGGCGCGTTCATTGCGCAGGCAGCGTTCGGCCATAGATCGGAGAAAGAGGTCTGAACCGCCATCGGCGAGAACAGCCTGGCGGAAGGCTTTCCATGGAAATTGTAGGGAGAAGGGCAGGCGCTGGGCACTGCCCGGGTCTGGACGCGTAGGACCCGTAGATTCGGCTTCGAATCGGTCCCGGCTGCGGTGGGAGCGCAGGACGCGCAATCCATCGATGGCCACTGCGCGGCGACCTATCTCGGGCGAATCCAGTAAGGCGACCAGAGCTGGATGTGCAGCCACTAGCCCGTTTTCTGCCAGGGTCTGGGCGGCACACCGTGCCAAGACGGTATCCGGTCCGCTGAGGAGTGGAACCAGAGATTGTAAGGCGCGGGTCGTGGCCGAGCCGGCCTCCCGTCGCGCCAGCTGCCCCAAGGCCCAGACGGCGTGTCGGCGTGACAACGAGGTTCCCTCCTTCGCGATTCGGACCAGCGGATCAAGGACGGAGGTGCCGCGTCGGGCCAGTTCCCATTGGGACTCCAGCCGGATCCGGCGGTCGGCATGGGCTAGCAATGCGACGGCCTCCCCATCGGGTCGTTCGGCAAACCCCTCGGACAGGAGTCGGCGGACTTGTGCCACGAGGGTGGCCTCGGCGTCCGTCGGTGTTTGGGTCGGGGTGATCCGGTAAATCCGACCGCGTGGGGTTTGTCCCCAGCCGCTCACCCAGTCCAACACATAGGCCGCTCCGTCGGGACCGAAATCCACATCGGTCGGCCAGCAGTTCCAGAGAAATTTCTCCTTCCGATCCACGACGAAGCTCACGCCCGCAGGTTTCACGGTGTACGCCCAGACGCCGCCCGGAAAATCCGCGTGTAAGAAGGTTCCGGTCAGACGCTCTCCGAAACCGGTTCCTGGATAAAAAGCCAGTCCGCTGGGGCCCTGGCTGACGGTGCCGGCCAAGGGCAAGATTCCATCGCGTCCGCCCTTCCAGAGTTCTTCCTTCACCCACTGGCCGAATCCCTCCATGTGCTGGTAACTGGTCCGCCACCCATAATCTCCGCCTTCGACCAGGTGCAGCACACGGCAGGGATCCGCTCCGGCAGTATCGTTATCGACCGTCCAGAGGTTGCCCTCGTCGTCGAAGGCCAGTTCCTGGGGATTGCGCAGTCCTTGGCAGAAGACCTCTAGCAAACGGCCGTCGGGTTCGCAGCGGAGCACTCCGCCACAGTCTGGAAGGTGGATGCGTCGTCCTTCGCGGTTGGTCAGGCTGGCGCCCCGGTCGCCAAAGCTCATGTAGATGCGCCCGTCGGGTCCCTGGATTAGCCCATGCAGGTCATGGCCGGAGACGCCGATGTGGACTCCGAAACCGCTGACCAAGGGGTTCATCCGTTGGGCATTGATCGGAGTGGCGGTGCGGGAAACGCTGGGGTAGGGCAATCGCCAGAGGCTTGGAATATTAGCGAAATAAAGCCCATCTCGAGACGCCAGGACACCCGCAGCCGTCCCATCCACCGCATTCTGAAACCCCTGAGCAACAATGTCCGAGTGATCGGCCCGTCCATCCCCATTCCGATCGGCCAATCGTCGAACGACTTCGCTCTCCCGCGTCAAAACGCTCAGGTTGGTGGCAAAGGTATTGGTCAGGAAGGCACCCCGGTCGGCGACGCTGCGAAACGCCATGTCGGCCAAGAGCCAGTTGGTTTTTTGAGTGATGTCGAAGACACTGATGGCCCAACGGTCTGATTCGGCCAGATAGGCTTGTCCTTTGCCATCGAAGGTAAAAGCCACGCTGTTGCTCAGTTGGGGTTCCGCAGCCCAGACATCGAGCCGGAGTCCGGAGCTGAGTTGAAACCGCTTACTTCCCTCGGTCGCCTCGGACCAGGCCGGCGAGGGAGCCCCGTGTTGGGCCAAGAGAATTCCGGCAAGGCTTAGAAACAGGGAGCCGATGAGCCTTCGCATGAGTGAAGCCTAGACGGAGGAGCCAATCCCCACGAAAGCCAAAAGCCGCAAAAAATAAATTCATGTGACAGGGGTGTTACAAAAAACTTTTCAGAATCTGAGGTTTGCGGCTTACTCTGTTTTCTGCGCTCTGCGCATTTGTATACAAAAATGGAAACCTCTCTGATCACCCTGGTGGTGAAACCTGGTGAAGCCGATCGTCTCATTGCCGGACACCCTTGGGTTTACTCCAGCTCCATCCAACGCAGTTCTGAACCGCCCACCGACGGTGAATTGGTGCAGTTAAAAGACCATCGCCATCGATTCCTGGGCGTTGGTTTCTACAACTCGCGCTCCAAGATCCAGGTGCGCATGCTCTCGACCGAACGGGTCGAGGTGAACTGCGAATTCTTCGTGGAACGAATCCGGGCCGCGTTGGCGGTCCGCAAGCGTCACATGCCCGATGCCACGTCCTTTCGCGTGGTGAGTGCCGAGGCGGACCAGCTATCCGGACTGATCATCGACAAGTACGGTGATGTGGTTGTCCTTCAGATTAGCTCGCTGGGCATGGAAAAGCACAAGGCGGACATCGTAAAAGCGATCCAAAAGGTGCTTCAGCCCCAGTCGGTGTACGAGCGCAACGAGATCGCTTCCCGGCAGTTTGAGGGTTTGCCTCCGTTGTCGGGCCTCCTAGCCGGAGAGCCCGTCGAGACAGTCGATGTCACCATCAATGGACTGAAGTTCAGTGTCGATTTGCGTGCGGGACACAAGACCGGCATGTATTTGGATCAACAGGTCAACCAAGCCCGTGTCGGAGCCATTGCCAAGGATGCCGTGGTCTTGGATTGCTTCACCTTCTTGGGCGGGTTTGCTCTGCACTGTGCTCGTGGTGGAGCTCGCCAAGTCATCGCGTTGGATCAGAGCGAAGACGCCGTTCAGGCCGCCCGCATCAATGCCGAGCGGAACCGACTCTCAGGCAACACCCAGTTCGAGGTGTGCAACGTCTTCGATTGGCTCAAGGCCAAAACAGCCACCGGCCCCAATGAGCGATTGGTGCCGATGTTTGACCTCATCATTCTCGATCCTCCGAGCTTTACCCGGAATCGGGCCTCGGTGCCTGACGCCTTGCGTGGATACAAGGAGATCCATGTCCGCGCGCTAAAACTGCTCAAGCCCGGAGGCACGCTGGCCACCTTCTGCTGTTCGCACCACGTCGACGGCCGCCTCTTCGAGGATGTGGCTCTGAGCGCAGCCTACGACCAGCGCAAGCTCCTGCGTCGGATTGCGACCTACTCGCAGGCTCCGGATCATCCGATCCTGCCGAGCATTCCCGAGACCGAGTACCTCAAGGGAGCGGCCTACGAGTTAGTGCGCTGAATCGGTACGAAACCCGTTGGGTTGCGTTTCAACTCAGGCAGAGCAGGTTGGCCCCATGAAGTGGGTTTTCCTGTTTTGCCTGTGTGGATTATTTTTGGTGATCGGATTGGGTTGCTCGGGCGTTCCTCGAGTGACCGACAGTGCTGCTGGATTCCGGGCCATACGGGCCGAAATGGAGGCACGCCCCACGGTGGCGGTCGGTTCTCTTGCGGAACGTCAAGGGATCGAGCGGCTCAAGCTCTTCTTGTCGCGTATTGATGCCGATTCGGTCCGCAGCCAGACCCTGACTGTTTACGCTCCAGATGCCTACCTCAACGACACCTTGGTGAGCCGGCGCGGTGCCACCAACATCCAGACTTATTTCCAGGCGACTGTGGAGGCCGCCGAGAGCATCACGGCCAATATCGAAGATGTAACCCGCTCAGCCGACGGTTTTTATTACGTGCGCTGGACCATGGATGTTCGGATGAAGAAGGTCGCGGCGGGCGAAACGATCCGCACCTTAGGCATGACCTTGGTTCGCTTCGATGATCAGGGCCGAGTTCTCATCCACCAAGATTACTGGGACAGTGCTGCCGGACTTTGGGATCATGTCCCGGGGATCGGCCGCGGGATCCGTTGGATCAAGGGCCGCCTAGAACAGTAAGACTCCCAGACGAGCAATCCCGCTCGTTCGGGCACCATCGGCTCGCCTTGGAATCCTCCCTCTGCTTCGCTCACCGCGTGACCGAGCCCATTCTCGAAGTTCTTAACCTGAGCAAGGTTCACCCGACCAGTGACGGCGGTCGATTGACCGTGCTCGACCAGGTGGATCTGCGCCTGTTGCCGGGCCAGACGTGTGCCATCGTTGGCCCCAGCGGTTCTGGGAAGACCACCTTGTTGGGATTGTGCGCAGGACTCGACTCTCCTACCGGCGGTGTGGTGCGGTTGGCAGGTCACGATTTGGGGGCGCTCGACGAAGATGGCCGCGCCCGTATCCGCAATGAGTATGTCGGGTTCGTCTTCCAGAATTTTCAGCTCCTACCAACCTTCACCGCGCTCGAGAACGTTCTGGTTCCTGCCGAATTGAAGGGCACTTCCGGGGCTGAGGAACGCGCTCGCGAGTTGCTGGGATGGGTCGGACTGTCGGAGCGACTCCACCATTATCCGGCGCAACTGTCGGGGGGCGAGCAACAGCGGGTGGCATTGGCCCGAGCGTTCATCAACGAGCCCCGCATTTTGTTCGCAGATGAGCCTACCGGCAATTTGGACCCGGCCACAGCCGTGAAGGTCACGGAGCTCTTGTTTGAACTCAATGCCCGAGCCGGCACCGCATTGGTCCTGGTGACGCACGATCGAGACTTAGCCGCCCAGACCGGTTCGGTTCTTCAGCTGCGGGGCGGACGTCCGGTGATGGGCGATTAAAAAGTCGGCAGCGGGATGCTTGAGCGGCAAGGCCGCAGGGCCTCAGGGCCTCAAGGCCGCGTCGGAGCGGTTTCTCTCATGTTCCTTGACGGTCCGCGCTGGCAGCGGATCGGTGATGGGCCGATACTCCACCCATGGACCCGGCTTCTGATCCCTTCATTGAGGCGCGCCGTAAGGATGGCGTTCTCCCCTGCAACTTCCAGGGCGAGACCGTGCCCATGATTCTTCGTCACGAGGAGGTTCGGAAGGCGGCCCGCGACTGGAAGACCTACAGCTCGGATGCGCCCTTCCGCGTCCCGATTCCCTCCGAGGAAGATGTGCGCACCATGCGGCAATTGCCCGTGGAGACAGACCCTCCGGACCACACCGATTATCGCCGGATCGTTGAGCCGTTTTTTCAACGCGCCAAAGACCCTCAGATGATGGCGCAGGTCGAGGCGCTCATCGACGGAATGCTGCAGGAGGCCATGAGGCACGAGTCCATCGAAGTGGTGCGGGAGTTCGCCTTGCCGATTCAGTCGCGGGCCATGACTTACTTGCTCAACGTTCCCGAATCCGAGGCGGATCTGTGGATTGGGTGGGGCATTCACGTATTCCGGGATGGAGGTTCCAAGGGAATGTCGCTGGAGGCTTACCTGCACCAGCAGTTGGATCGTGGTGCGGCCCAACCGGGAGGTGATTTCTTTAGCGCGCTGGCCCATGCCACCTTCCGAGGGCGCCCATTGACCCGTGAGGAAATGATGGGCTTTGGCAATCTGACGTTTGCAGGTGGGCGCGATACTGTGATTCACACGCTCTCCTCAGTTCTTGCCTACCTGGCCGGGCACCCGGAGGCGCTGGAGTTTCTGCGCCAAGATCCCTCCCGAGTTGTCCATGCGACCGAGGAGTTTTTTCGGGTGGTGACACCGCTCACTCACATCGGCCGCGTGTGCCCTGTGGAAACCCAGGTTGAGGGCATGACCGTTCCGGCGGGCGGGCGTGTCTCCCTATGCTGGGCCTCCGCCAATCAAGATGAGGCCGTCTTCGAGAACCCTTCCGAGGTGAGGCTCGACCGAAAGCCCAATCCGCACATGGCCTTCGGCTTCGGTGCGCACCTATGCCTGGGCGCGGCCCATGCCCGATTGCTTGTTCGGACCCTGTTGCAGAAGTGCATCGATCGGGTGGGCCAAATCACCGTGCTGTCGGCGCAGGAACGCGTGGAGCGGGAGCAGGCCTACCAGCGGGTGATGGGCTACGAATCACTGGTGGTGCGTATTGCGCCGCGATAGCGCTCCTCGGTGCAGGTCCAGCGGACCTTGAGCCGTTCTCAGTGAGAGCGTGGGCGTCGCACGACCACGGTGGGTGGGTCCACGTGCTTGGCAATCATGTTCCGCGGCAGGATGCCCCGCCAAGACACGTTGGGATAGACGATGGAATCGCGTCCGATGATGGATCCCGGATTGAGGACCGCATTGCACCCAATCTCGGCCTTGTCGCCGATCAACCCGCCGAACTTCCGGAGACCGGTATCGATGGGAGTACCGTCGAGATTTACCCAGACGTTCTGATTATCGAGTTTCACATTCGACAGGATGGAACCCGCGCCGAGGTGCGCTTTGTAACCGAGGATCGAATCGCCGACGTAGTTGAAGTGGGGCACCTGGCATTGGTTGAAGAGCACGCAGTGCTTCAACTCCACGGAATTGCCCACCACACAACCATCACCCACGACGACGTTTTCGCGGATATAGGCCCCGTGCCGGATCCGGCACCCAGCGCCGATGATGGCCGGGCCGATGATCATCGCCCCCGGCTCCACGATCGTACCGGCACCGATGAAAACCTGAGGTCCTACATGAGCCGCCGGGTGAACCTCGGCCCCGGTGGATCCCGGCTTGAGGTTTTGGGTCAGGTAGCCGGCGAGCCGTTTGAGGGCGTCCCATGGGTATTGGACCCCATCGAACAGAGCACCGTGCGTGGTCTGGCTTAGGTCGAACAGGTCTTCCACAGGGTAGGTCATTGGGCTTGAAGGCTAAAATGAGGGTTCAGGCGGTCAAGCCATCGCCCGGAATCTTGCAGACCGGGAGTTCACCGGAAATTGTCTAACCAGGGACAAAAGGATGCTGCTCGAAGCGGCGAAGGGCGAGTCATCGACGGTATTTTGTTGAAGGACCAGACTTGCCTGCGGTAGCCCCTCGGCCACGTTTAGGCATCCGATGACTCTCCGCCTCCGGTTGACGATCTTCCTCCTCACGCTGGTCGGGTTGTGCCGTGCTGACATGGCACCGTCGCAGGACCTCTTGCCGACCAACACTCTCGCGGTGCTGAGCATTCCCGAGGTGTCTGCGGCCAAGGTGGCGTGGCTGGCGTCCAATCCGGGCCGCCTCTGGCAAGACCCCGCGATGGCCGCCTTCCGGAATCAGTTCGAGAACTCCGTTCGTCAGAAGTGGCTCACCGTGCTGGAGCGCGAGTCCGGATTAGAGTTGCGGGAGCTCCTCGACCTGACCCGCGGGCAGGCCACCTTGGCTGTGTTCCCTCCGCTCCCGGCCGAGCCGGGTTCCGAAGATTCTGGTGCCAATTGGTTGATCCTCCTAGATACCCGCACGGGTTCCGCCGCCTTGTCCAAGGCGTTGGACGCCGCTCGGGCCCGAGTGGGAACCAATACTCCTGCCACCGCCAAGACTCGAGAGATCGGTGATCTTCGGTTCACCACGGTCACACTCGATCTCCAGATGACAGCCGCAGCCGGTGCTAAGTCGCCCGGCGCCCCAGGCGAAGCCTTGGAGGACGAGGATTTCCGCTGGGAACTGTGCTATGGACAGGTGGGCTCGGCATTCGTGGCGGGGCCGTCTTGGGCAGCGATCTCCAATGCACTGCCGCGACTGACCGCCACCAATGCCTCTCCCGGTTTGGGCAGTAAGGCGTCGTTCGGTCGTTTGTGGAATTCGACGCTCAAGGATCGGCTGGTCTGGTCGTATGTCGATGTGGCTTCGCTCTACGAGAGGTTGTCCCCTCGGTTGGAGGGTGTCTTTGGGATGCTGTCGCTGTTGGGCGCGGATCCGGCCAAGGTGGTTCCGGCCACAGGTCTGACTTCCATCAAGGCTGTGGGAGGCGGAGTGCAGTTCACCACCAATGGTTGGACCACGGAGCTGGCCATCGAGGTGCCTGCGGCGGAGCGCGCGGGTCTGACTCGGCTGATGGAGATCCTGCCGTTGGAGGCCGGGGTTCTGGAGGGGGTTCCTGAGGGTGTGGCTTCGTTCCAACGGTGGCGGATCGACGGCCCCGGCGGTTGGAAAGCCTTGGAGGCTTCGCTCCAGCGTATTTCCCCGCAACTCTCTGACCTAGTCCGCATCACTGTCGAATCGGCCGGGCAGGTGTTTAACTCTAACTTCAACTTGCAGCGCGATCTGGTGGGTGCCCTGGGCAATGATTTCATCACCTTTACTCTGGCTCCCACGGGAACAAACCTGGTCCAACTGAGCAGCTCGGGTCGTATCCAAATGGTAGGGTCTCCGAACCCGGCACGGTTGGTGAGTGGGTGGAAGGCCTTGGAAGCATTGGTCCACATGCAGGCCGGGGCCCTGGAGTTTTCTCAGCGCCTTGGGGCAGGGGATCGCAAGGTGGTGGTGGCCACTGTGAACGCTAAAAGTGGGATCCAGAATGCCTTCCAATTAACCACCAGTTCCAATCACATGGTGATCGCGAGCGACGCTGCCGCCATGGATGCCTATCTCGCGGCGGCCGCCCGAGGGGTCCCTGTGGTGCCGGGTCTGGCGGATGCGGCTGTCGGGGCCGGCGGAACGCAGCGGGGAATGTTTGGATATTCTCAGCCGCAAATCGAACTCCGGGCCACCTGGGAAACCCTGCGTTCGTCCGAGTCGCTTGGGGCTGTGATGCCGCCCGGCACGACGAGCTTGGAGATGGTTCAGACCGTGGAATCCTGGGCCAATTTCAAACTGCTCCCTCCATTTGAGACAGTCGCCAAGTACTGGACCCTGCAAACCATCTCGGGCGGCACGGATGCTGGAGGATTTCGCTTCCGCTGGTTTTCTCCCAAGGCTCCCTGAAGGGCATCACCCCAGCGGCTCGGGGTCGGTCCCACCTATTTACACAAAAGGGGGCACTCCTTACTATAACGGTATGCTTTAAAGAGCTCCGCGGAACCATGCCTGCGCTCGCAGGAAGGCTCGGGGGGAGGAGGAGCTTTCGCGCTGCGCGCGCGGGATGGTGTGATCGCCTTCAATGCTCGCTCCGGCCCGATCCCGCTGCCGCTGTGTGTGGGGTATCGTTGGGGATGAGAGGTGTTCTGATTCGTGTCTCATTCTTGGGGGTATTTTGACGTCGGGAGGGACTGTTGTTCGAATTGGGTGTTTAGGCTCTTGACCCGTTTTTTATCCGCTCGGGCAGCCTCTGGGGTTCTCACTCGCAGAAAAGGCTCCGCAAAATGTTTTGTTGGAAAAGTGTGAAAATCCATTGCGATGGATCCGCCGCCTCGGGCATGTTCTCAAGCCTTCGAGGCGGAGAGGTGGCTGAGTGGTTTAAGGCACACGCCTGGAAAGCGTGCGTAGCTAATCCCTACCGGGGGTTCAAATCCCTCCCTCTCCGCCAGATTTCTTTTTGAGAAGTCTTTGACGATCGTTGGATTCTCCCAACGCTCTTCTCAACTTAGATTTTCAAACACGGTTTCCAACACGGTTTCTACAGATCGTTTGGGTTTTCTAATTGGATTTACCAATTGATCCCGGCGGCGAGCCTCTTTTTCGTACTTGCTCAGATCCCGGTCAAACTGCATTCACGCCCTCGGGCCATGGACCCATTCGGTAAACTCCCGTGGTACCCGTTTGGCTCGAATCCCCAACTTCGTCGGCAGCGGTATCGACTCCGATCGGAGTTTATCGTTTCAGTTCCGAGGTGGTATTCCGGGAACTCAAACAGAGCTGAACTGCCTCGGAGTTTCATCGATGATCTGGCCTTGAATTTGACAAACCCGTGCCCCGGTTTTGCTGCCTGATGGAGGATTCCGAGGCGCCGTGAGCAGGAGTCTCCAATCGTCGTCGATAGCTCTGGAGGTGACCCGAGGCGCCGGGGTTCTGCACGCCAGAACCAACTCGTTAGTCGGGGTGCTAATCGTAATGGAAACTTGGAGAAAAGCCTTGTTCCCAAGGCTGTCATCGCGGAGGTTGTCACCGGTGTCGCCCACGTGGCGGAATTGGCAGACGCGCTAGATTCAGGTTCTAGTGAGTAACATCGTACAGGTTCAAGTCCTGTCGTGGGCACCATTTCTTCGGTCCAGTGCAGTTCGGATAAATCCCGAAATGCTTTCGACGGCAAACCCCAGTACACACTGGGGTTTTTTCATAGGCGGAATCTCGGCGCAACCCGAGTGCTCCGTGTCCAAAACCAGTCCGATCCCCGATTTGCCGAGAGATTTGCCGAGTCGGTATCGAATTCGCAGTTCTACGAGCTCATCTTTGACCGTCGGAAGTATCGGGTTTCCGGCCTAGAGTGGCATCATCAAGGTAAGCTCTACGGGAGACGGTCGGGGTTGGTTTTTGAGTGATTACGAGTGTTGAGTCGCTTCACAGGGGCGGGTTTGAGTTTCCGCCCGAGCTGCAACCACACTGGATGTCCCAAGGGGTTTGTCCTTGGCGATTGCCAAGTCGGGAGATGGGTTCAGCCTTCCGGTCAACGTGAACACCTTTCCGCAAGTTTCCTGGTTCACCCGGTGCCTACGAAAAGGTTCAAGGGAATCGGTTTTGCTGGCTGCGCCTTGGTCCGCACGAGCTTCGTTGTTCGTTCGTTACGGGCCTCAGTACGGGGCTCAAACAGGCCGACTGCTCGCTCTCACCGCGTCGTGCAACAGATTCTGCCGCGCCACCGGTTTTATGACCCGAGCGTCGCTCTGGTTGAGTGGGTGGGTGTCTGGCGCGTTGTTGGGTGCCGCAGCAACTGGGGGATCACCCTCAAACCAGGCCGCCAAGCTCATTGCTCCCGCCGTGTCCACCGGAACCGGGCTGCTGCTGGAGCCAGCGTTGACGCTGCCGGAGTTTACCCGGGAGAAATTCGCGGCCGCCATGGCGACTGTCGGCGCAGAGAAGATTCGACGGCCGTGGACGCGTCCGGTGGTCACCTTATCGCCGCATCCGCGCGCCGGTGCTCAGGGGCTGACTGAGGCCGAGGTGAAGTCCTACATGCTGGAGGCGAAGCGATTGTTTGATCGTGGGGAAGCGGTGCCAGTGTCGGATGTGGGGTTGATCAGCACTCAGGAGGACGTGATCCGAAAACCCATGCTCAATCATATTGCGGCGTTTTCGAACTCGGTCGCTCGCATTTACTTGTTGGTACAGAAGACCTCCACAGACACGGGGTGGTCTCATTTCTCGATCGTCCAAGACCTCACGGTGACACCCGTTCTCGATTACTATGCCGAGCTCACGGCCGATGGTCCCAAATTCGAGGGCACCAGTTGCTACAAGTGCCATTCGTCGGGCCCTCTCGCCATCCATCCGGCGCGGGAAGACCTGGTGCTGGATGCCCCGCTGGCTGCGGCGATCAGCCAGCACATCGCCGATCAACCGCGATCCCAGTTCGTTTTCCCCAAGAACTCCCCCAAGCCCCCGACCGGCGAGAAATTAGCGCTGAAATTCTGCACCCGTTGCCACGAGGACGGAGGGGACCGTGACGCGCTGTATCAGCTGCACGCGCATCCCATTCGTGTGCTGGTAGACTTTGGTTACATGCCGCCGAATCGACGCCTGAAGCCCGAGGAAATAGCCGAACTGAAAGCGTGGTTGGAGCGCAAACCGTAGCCTGCCGGTGAACCGGATTCCGGCCATCGAGAGTGCCTGCCATGGAGGCTGGCTGTCAGGGCGAGTGACGTATCTCGGTCCTGTTCGTCGAAGCAGCGCTTTCGGAGAAATCGGCCTACTCTCGATGGTTTGAGGCTGCTTCGATACCTGGAACGGAGATCCAGAGGGATCGAGCGTCAGGGAATCCCGCATCCATGCTTGATTGCCTCATCAGATCAATTCCTCGCTGTCTCGACGGGATCTTGGCGCCGTGAGTGATTACCGCCGGCAAGGCTTTGATCTGCGGCGAGGGAACCTCGCCAAGGCGGTAGGGGGCATTCTGTTTTGTGGCCATTTCAAATCGTCCCGGTTTGAGGGCTCGATGGCTTGTTAGAAAATAGTGTCTTCGGCGACATTCCATCGGGTTACGTGGACGCTTTGATCTAGGAGGTTCGCTCCTTGCGGTGATGCTGGGGTCGCGAATCTAGCCGAAAATTAGTCCGCTTCGGAGCCGTTCTTAGTAGTTTCAGAGCATGTTCAAACCATTCCGACAGGGGGTTGGTGCGCGCCTTCGAGGGTTGATGCTGCTGATGGTCGCGCTGCTTTTTCAAAAGGGGCTCCATGCACAGGACCTCAAGGGCAAGAGCTTCGATCAGGGTTTGGACGGGTTCTCGGGTGGTTGGGGGGCCGAGCGTTCCTATTCGTGGGACCCTGCGCTGGATGGCACCGGGAGCTCCGATTCCGGTTCGCTCCGGGCGGATGTCGATTTCAGTTCGTCGGGGGATACTACCCTGCAGGGCGCTCTGGCGGTCAGCGATTTTGGGCCATATGACAAACTGCGTCTGGATGCGTACATCGATCCGGCCACCAAACCCAATGCCAAGGGTGACTACGGTACGGTCTCGGTTCGACTGCGGCCGGTAGGCTGGGGCTGGCCCGGGACCGAGGTGCCGATGGGCACTCTGACGAAGACCGGTTGGACCCGCTTTGAGAAACCCCTGCCGGCCTCGGCCACGGCGAGCGTCGGGGTGAATATTCACTGGAACTCAGGCCTGAGTGGCTCTCAGTCGATCTGGATCGACAACCTCGTGTTCGTCAAAGCTTCGGCCCCGCCGCCACCGCCGGTCTTGAGCCTGAGGCGCGCTCTGCCGGGTTTGGAGATTCGTACCACCGGCAATGCGGATTATAGTCGCAAGAATATCGGCACCACGGCCGATGTGGCCTCGGGCTTGTCCTGGCGCAATGATTCAGGACCGGTGACTTATTCGATGACCGTCAGTGAGACCGTGGAGGCGGGGTCCTCGGGTTATGCGGCCAACATTCTGCTGACCGCAGGGCCGGATGCTCCAGTCAGCACCAGCCCGGACTGGAGCCACCCGAACGGGATCTTCCTCGAGGCGCGCCAGACCGAGAGCGGCGAATATTCCGTGGACGTGCGCTTCAAGGTGAATGCCGCCAACAGCCACGGTGTGCGATTCGAGCCATCAGGACTTCTGTGGTCCAAGACCAACTCGGGTTTGACCTCATTGGTGGGGACTTGGGCTCTGAGCTTGCAAGCGCGATCGTTGACGGTTCAGGCCCCGGGCGGGCTGACAGGGACGGTGGAGATTCCGATCGAACTTTTCGAAGCCTTCGCTCTGGGCAATAACGCCTGGGTGCTCTTCGGTGCTCAGCCTTACACTCGCAACGATCGGGTGATGACGTTGAGTCGGGTGCGGATCGCGGGTGGGGCCGACTTCTCAGCAGCGATCGACCAAGATTTTACCATGGCTGCAGTCTTGGACCCGAAGCTGCAGTCACTTCAAGAGGGAGCGGGCGGCGTCTTACTCCGACCCTTGGGTACGGCATGGCGGGTTTCGTGGCCATTGCCCGATGTGGGGTTGTTCCTCTGGTCGTCCAAGGCGTTGGCTTCCAACCAATGGGCCTTCGCGGGCGTGACACCCATTACTCAAGGTGGGGTGCGCACGGTCTTCTTGCCGGAGGCGGCGACGGATTCGGCAACGGCGCAATATTTCCAACTGCGCGACCAGGGATCGAAGATCGAACCCACCAAAGTGGAGTCTTATGAGGAGGCGTTGCCGACGGGCAAGAATCCACCGTACGTGAGCATCGAGGCTGTCACCGAGGCTGGGGTGACCGATGGTTCCAAGAGCCTGAAGGTGATTGTGGACAACTCGATGACCTGGGAATGGCTGGGTCAATCATTCGGGACTCCGGTGTACGAGGCCTGGAAGAAGCACTCCAAGGTGCGTTTCGACGTGCATCGACCGGCTCAGTCGGCCGGATGGAACCTAGAAGTGCAGGTGGGCCTGAACGCCGACGGCGCCACTTGGACTCAGAGGCAGTTGATGGACTGGGAGTGGCTCAACGGTGACACCTCCGCCTCCAAGACTTTGGAGTTCGACTACAGTTCCATGAAGGCGACGGCTCCGGCCAGCAGCGCGTGGTGGCAACTCAATTTGCTGTTCCGGTCGGCCCAGGGCGGCACCGTTTACGTGGACAATGTGCGTTTCGTGGACTGAGGAGCCATGGCTTGCAATCAGCTGATGCGGGCGGCGGATGCCTCTGGAGTCCGTCACAGCCTGTTAAAAAGCCATGGCTCGGAGGCGAGTCGCTTCGTTGGATGTGCCGAGTTGTGCAAGCACTTGGGGAGTGGGGCTTGCTGGGTTCAGCGGGCCCGCCTCAGCTTTCCGTCCCAGCCCTGAATCCAGACAGTACCGCCCTCGAAAAAACCCAGATCGACTCGGATTCTGCGGACGTTGGCCGCACGTAGTTCTGCTTGAAGTTCTGGAGAAACCTGTGGGTCCAACCCGGGTTCGAACAGGAAGGTCTCGGAGAAGTTGTGTCGAATCGAATCATAGGTTTGCGAGAAAGCTCCCGTGAGTCGGACCGGTTCGGAGGCCAGGCCGGTGAGAGTGGTTCCATTCCAATCCACCAATGGATAGCTCTTGGTGTCGTAAATGCCGATGCCGGGATGTCCGAATTTCAAGAAGGCCAGGGTGTAGTCCATGGCGATTTGAATACTCCCGGAATTGATCTGCCGTTGACGGGCCAACGATCCCGTGGTGATCCGGCTTAGTGGCACCAACCGAGTCTTCTCGCTCTTCACCGTGTTCACGTTCCCATTGGGATCGAAAAGCAGCTGGTTGCTGTCGTAGAGGCAGGACAGGTCTACCTGCAGGGCGTCCGCCCAGACCAACGGTCGTCCTGGAATCGGAGCCGTGGGAAAACTGGCGATGACCTTATAGGTCCCCTTGAGATCACCTTCGGTCCAGACCCATTGGTAGGTCACGGTCTTGTCTGAGGTGGTGATCGTCGCTTTGGGGAAGGAGCCGATCCGTCCCGATCGTCGTCGGATGGCTTGGCCATCGTGGTAGGTCAGGTCGACCAACACGTCCAAGCCGCTTCCACTAGACCCGCCCGATTCACCGGCGAAGACCAAGTTCGGGAATCGCCAGAGGGACTTGAGTCGGTGGTTTGAGAAGAGATCCTTGCCGTGGTGCTGGAACACCTCAAAGGCCGCCGATTCCGAAAGCGCAAAAGGTGGCAGTCGGCCCGAAGAAGGATTCGAGGGGATTTCACGGATCTGTTTGAGCACGAGGATTCCCGGGGCGACTTTTTTGAATTCCACGTCGATCCGATGCTGCCCCTGAGCGGGTCTGACCCGGGCAAACTCTTGGGCTGCCGACTCGAGGAGTTCAGCAAGAGACGAGTACCCGCGAGTCCATTCGAGAACCGTGCCTCCCAGGCGAATCCGATTCGCCCTCCGGGCCAGTTGAAACACCGCCGTCGAACCCGCGGTCTTTGTAATAGTCACCACCTCTGGTTGAGCTCTCGGGTCGGGGTTGGCCACCGATTCGGCTCCCGGTTGCAGAACCAACTCACCCTCGTAGGCCATCGAAGCGCTGGATTCTGCGCCCGTCACCCGCAGTGTCGCGACTCCATTGGCCCATTCGATCTCATCTGGGAAGGACGGATGCACCAGCACAGCCATGCCGACCGAGGTTTCATTCACCCCGTGACGCAGGCGCTCGAGGACGGCGTTGTCGTTGTAGAAGCTGGCGAACACCCGCCGGAGCGCCCGAAACACGCCCCGTTCGGCCGGTTCCGATGGATCGCACAGCGAAGGTCCGTCCGTATCGCCATCCAGGTCATCCAGCAGGCAACCGCTGTAGCTGTCGTACAGGCCGGCTCCCGAGAACTGCTCGCTGTCTTCCACATTTGTGGAACTTCGGAAACGGAGTTTGCCCCTGGGCTGCAATGGCTTCAGCACATCCAAGATGGATCGTTTTTGAGGTTCCGAGAAATCACAGGTGTCTTTGATGAGCGAGCGGATCGCGGCCAGGTCCGACGCCAGTCGGCCCATGTCCGGCGGGTACGAATGTCCTTTGAGCCGCTCTGCCAGGGCCGATCGGAGTGTCCGGCCATCGGGCAGGACCTGTTCCAAAAAGTCCATCCAGAGATCGAAGGTGAACGCCAGTGAAGGCCCTGGAACATGATTGGGCACCGATCGTATCAGCGTCGCGAAGTTGGCCGCCTTGCCGCCGACATACCGGATATCCCTGGGTAGCAGGTCTTCGACCGATGCGTGGATCCTTCCGAGTCGTTCCATCGGTGTCACGGATAGCCGAACTGGAGTCTTGGCATTGGCCAGCAGGGATCGCTGTGCTGGGGTGAGAAAACCCTCCACGTTCAGGGTTCGGATCAAGTCGCTTCCGGCCTCAGGACCGGCCACCAAAATCGCCTCCTGGCCGTCCCAGGAATGCAGCTCTGCCTGGCGGTTGGTATCCGAGACATGCACGAATGGAATGCCGAAGGACTGGGAGAGGATTGCGACGTGGGAATTGGGGGTCGCTGGGCTGGTGGTGATTACCCCCGCCAGCACCGGGATCTCCGCCGGCACCGCCTCGGTCAACAGGATGTCATCGGGTCGGAGCTTTCCGGTGATGAATGCGTTGCGGATCTCGGCCGAAGGCACCGCCCGAATTCGCCCGTGGGCCCAGCCCTTCGCATAGACCTCATCCTGGCGGATCCAACGGGACAATGGAGCGACCGGGAATCCAGCCCCATTCAACAGATTCTGGTCCGTCATGGTCAGGGAACCTTGCTCAAGAGTCGGGACATACTGGACGCTCCATCCGGTCGGAAGAGCCATTGCGGACCGGACTTGCGTGAGCCAATCCACCACCCGACTCATGGGGATGGGTTCCTGCCCCAGGATCTGCAGTCCGACTTCTCGGAAAGAGGTGTCCAGCGGCAGCAAGACCGCCCCCAGCACCAGGCGTTGCCCGCTGGCGCGCAGCGAGATGGCGTCGATCTCCTGTGGGGACATTCCCTGAAAATCCGGCAAGCGGGAGCGGATGAACCCGTAATGGAAGGGTTGGCGACCGCTATCCTGAAAATAGACCAAGCCCGGCTGGTCGAGTCGGAGCGTGAATTTGACCCAGCGGAAGCCTCCGCCTGCTGCATCACCGCTCCCGGTCAGGAATGCGTCGTCCGGGAGGTGTACTTGATTCTTCCAATCATCGGAGGCTTCCAGCGCACGGGAGCGGATGCGGTAGAATCCCTCGGTTCGGGTGGGATCGGGTGCCGGGAATGATTCGAAACCACCCAGGGTGCGGGCAGCCTCCGACCATTGTTTCAGATTCTGGCTGTGTTCCAGAACATGCATCCGGTTATCGGCACCGGTGCTGCTCAGGAGCAGGATTCCGCGGGTGTCACGGATACCCCTGAGCCCGGGAACTTCTTGAGCTTGGAGCAATTCTGCGGGGTGACCGGAGATCAGCGCCACCATCAGTAACGGGATGAGACTCAGGCCCCAGAAACGGCCGAGGGTAGACGGGCCAAGAGGCACCCTAGAAATCATGGCAGGAGTCTACCCCAGAGCGGCCGGGTTTCGAACAGGATTGAATCGACCGGTTCGCGACGGATGGGATCGTCGCGAAGAACGGTCGGATCAGCTGGCCACCAACTCGTGGACGATCCGAGCTCCGCCGGCGATGCCGGTGAGGCGTTCGAGGCGGCCGTTGACCTCGTAGTTCAGGGCTTCGTGTTCCAATCCCAGCAAGTGAAGGATCGTGGCGTGGAGGTCCTTCATTTGGATGGGCTTCTCGACGGCCAGTAGGCCGAGATCATCGGTGGCTCCGATGCGGGTGCCGGGCCGGACACCGCCACCAGCCATCCAAATGGTAAACCCTGCGGCGTTGTGCTGGCGACCGAGGTTGCCTTGCATCATGGGCGTGCGACCAAATTCGCTGGCCCAGACGACCAGGGTTTCATCGAGCAGGCCCCGCTGTTTCAAATCGGTCAGCAGGGCTGCTACGGGCTGGTCGGTCCAGCGGGCGCGGGGTTCGTGGTTTTTGACCAGGTTGTCGTGAGCGTCCCAGCCGTCTTTGTCGGGCATGTCGTATACCTGGACGAATCGGACACCCCGCTCGACCAAGCGCCGGGCCAGCAGGCATTTGCGACCAAACGCCTGGGTGCGTGGGTCGGCGTGCTCGAGGCCGTAGCTCCGGCGGAGGCTTTGGGATTCGCGATCGGTGTCTCCCACTTCGAGGGCCGAAGACTGCATCCGATAGGCCAGTTCGTAGCTGGCGATGCGCGCATCGAATTCGGCAAATCCAGGACGCGAGTCCCGATGCCGCAGGTTCAAATCGCGGATGAGGTCGAGGGTATCGCGTTGGCCGTCGGCGAACTCGGGCGGGGGCAGCAAGTCTAATACTGGCGTGCCCTTGTCGCGCAGCCGAGTGGGTTGGAACGCCGCCGGTAGAAACCCGTTGGAATAGTTGGCAGCCCCACCGAGAGGGCCCGCGTCGAAGAGGGTCACGTATCCCGGCAAGTCGTGGTTCACGGATCCCAGCCCGTAGGTGACCCAGGAACCCAGGCTGGCCTTGCCCGGTCGGATGTCGCCGGTGTGCAGTTGGTAGCTCGCCGGCGCGTGGTTGTTGGAATCGGCCTGAAGCGAGTGCAGCACGCACAAGTCATCCGCATGCCGGGTGATGTGCGGCATGAGGTTGCTGACCCACAGCCCAGACTGCCCATGCTGCGACCAGGTGAACGGGCTGGCCATCAACTCGTCTTTGCAGCCGTGGAACACGTTGGCGAAGCGGGTCGCCTTGACCGCATCGCGGAACGACTCGGGCACCGGTTTGCCGTGGAGCTTCTGGAGCAGCGGTTTGTAGTCGAAGGTGTCGATTTGCGAGGGGCCGCCGACCAGGAAGAGGAAGATGACTGACTTGGCCTTCGGAGGCAGCGGGGCCGGTCTCGGCGCAAACGGGTTGAGAGGATCGGGCCCTGTCCGTTTGGACGCCCCTTTTGCTTCCAGTCCAGTCAACGCCTGAAGCGCGAGCGCACCGAAGCCGGTGCCCATCGATCCCATGAAGCGTCGCCGCGTTCCCGCCTGGGGCGTCACGAACATCCGTCACTTTGCCCACGGCTTCGGCCGTCGAGCAAGAAGTCCGGTGGGCTTTGCCTTGGACAACATGTGCGGTGCAGGGCGAAAGTCGTCTTGTGACTTCCCTCCGGCGCATCCAACTGATCTTCGCGATCTGGGGCTGCCTGGTGTCGTTTGCGGCCTGGGCCGATGGGGCACCGGCCGGTGTCGTAGGCAATGCTTGGGAAGACCCTCGCAATCCAGTCGTCCGGATCTTTGGTGGGCAGCGCCTCGATCTTTGGTCGCTTCGACCGGTGGTGCTTCGCGAGACTCCGTCCGAACGGGCCGGGGTTGCTGGGAATCCAGGGGTTTCGTCCTCGGCGGTTGCCGATGCCCCGCTGGACGCCTGGCTGGGCCGCCCAAACGCACCCGAGGCCGATCCCCGGACGTTGATTCGCCGCGTGACCCTCGATCTGACCGGGCTTCCGCCGAGCCTTGCTGAGGTTCAAGCCTTCGAGCGGGAGTGCGTTCAGGAGTCGCGGAGCGCGGGGGGCGCGGCATCGCAGGCCTATGAACGCCGGGTCGATCGCCTGCTGGCTTCGCCGCGCTATGGAGAACACCAGGCGCGCCAGTGGCTCGACGTCATCCGCTACAGCGACAGCAACGGGTTCGATTGGGATGAATTTCGACCCCGGGCTTGGCGCTTCCGCGACTACGTGATCCGGGCCTTCAATGCCGACAAGCCCTTCGACCGGTTCATTCTCGAGCAATTGGCGGGTGATGAATTGCTGGAAGGCCCCCCGCGCACTGTCTCCGAGCAGGATGCGTTGATTGCCACGGGTTACCTGCGCCTAGGCCCTCACGACAATGCGGCCGGGTTGTTCAACGAACAGGACCGCAGCCGTGCCGAATTGATGGCGGATCTCACCGAGACGACCGGCAGTGCTTTCTTGGGACTCACGATGTCCTGCTGCCGGTGTCACGACCACAAGTTTGACCCGCTGTTGCAGGCCGACCACTTCCGGCTGCGGGCCTTTTTTGAAGGCGTGAAATTCGCCGATGACCTGCCGCTGGATTTGGCCACCGATCAGGCGGCTATCCGGGAGCACAACGCGGGCATCGACCGCCAGCGCGACGAAGTTGAAGTGCGCCGTCAGATGCTCTTGGCGCCGCATCGAGAACGCCTCCGCGCCGAACGCTTGGCCCGACTCACCGACGAAGAGCGCCAGTGGCTGAAAGATCCTGACGATCGGCATCCGGAAGAGCGCCGCCCGCGCGTGGCGACCTTGCGCAAACAGGTAGAGCCCAAGGAATCGGAGTTAAAGGCAGCCTTAGAAGGAGACGCCAAAACCCGTCATGCCGAACTCGAAAAACAGATCACCCAAATTAATTCCGCTCGGCGTGAGTTTACCACCGGTCTCTTGATGACCGATCAGGAGACTCGTCCGGCGGAGACGCGGATTCTGGTGTTGGGAGACCACAAAAGGCTGGGCCAACCGGTGGTGCCCGGATTCCTTTCAATCCTCGACCCCAATCCAGCGCTGATTTCCAAGCCTGCCAACCCGAAGACACTGGGTCGTCGGTTGGCCTTGGCGCGATGGATTGCCTCGCCAAATAACCCACTCACCGCGCGGGTTTTCGTGAACCGCCTGTGGCAACAGCACTTCGGTCAGGGGTTGGTGGATACTCCCAACGACTTCGGCCTGGCCGGAAGCCGCCCTAGCCACCCGGAACTGCTGGACTGGCTGGCCGCGGAGTTCGTGCGCGGCGGGTGGTCGGTGAAGCGTTTGCACCGGACCGTGGTGCTCAGCGCGGCCTACCGACAGGCGGTCGAGCCGGTGGTTGGGTCGCCCGATGGGGGAGCAGATTCTTCCGCGGCTGCCGTGGGTTTCCGCCGCAGTCCGCGACGGCTGTCGGCCGAGCAGTTGCGCGATGCGCTGCTGGCAACCTCGGGCTCCCTGGAATTCGTCGCTGGTGGAAGCCCCGTGTGGCCGGACTTGCCGGCCGAGATCCTTCAGGCCAATCCCGCCTTCCTGGATGACAATGCCACCCGAACCAAGGGTTGGTATCCGTCACCCCGAGAGCGGCAGTCGGTTCGTAGCGTGTTTTTGGTCCAGAAGCGCACTGTGCGGGTGCCCTTCATGGAGACCTTCGACTTGCCCGAAAACTCCACCTCGTGCGCCCGTCGGACGGGTTCGATAGTCGCGCCCCAAGCGTTGTCCTTGCTGCATTCACCACTGGCTGTGGAGGCCTCTCAAGAGTTGGCCAAACGAGTGCGTCAGGAGGCGGGGAATGCCCCTGAGGCTCAGGTGCGACACGTCTTTCGCATCACCCTGCAACGCGAACCGAAACCCGATGAACGCGAGGCGTGCCTGAGGCTTCTGCACCGACGGAGCCTGGCTGAACTGTGCCGGGCCCTGATCAATTTGAATGAATTTGCCTATGTGGATTGATGACTCGGCCAGCGAGCTTCCGGCCCGACTCGTGCGACGGGTGCTACTCCTGCGGCTTTGTGGGGCCTTGTGTCAGGTAACCCGCCTTGGGGCGCTGCGCTTGAAGCTGATACTTTCGGTATGGGCGGTGGGGACCCTGCTGGGTTCGTCTTCGATCGCATCCGCCGAAACGGGTCCTGATTTTGAGGCCTGGCGCGAGGCGTGCGCCCGCTTGCCCAAGAATCGTGTCCTCGGGGGGCGATTGCCTCCGCGGGCCTTGCTGCCGTTGCCTCGGTTTGAGTCAGTATCGGCCATTCTTGATGCGTATTTTGCGGGCGCCACCAACGGACCGTTGAGCCAATTGGGAGCCTGGGTGGGAGAGTCTCCGAGTCCGGGATTTTTCGACGTGGCCCGCAGTTGGCATGGCAATCCGCGCACGGCGTTCGAGCCGTTTGTCCAAAAGCGCCTGGTGCCGCCGGGTTCCCAGGTGCTGTTGCAAGGCGATCTCCATGGAGACATCCACTCGCTGCTGGCGGTACTCGGCCGCCTTCAAGAGCGCGGGTTGCTCAAGGGATTTCAAATCACCGATCCGCGGTTTTACATGGCCTTTTTGGGAGACTACACCGACCGGGGTGTGTACGGCGTGGAAGTGATTTACACGCTTCTGCGGTTGCAGTTGGCCAACCCGGGTCGGGTGCTGCTCATCCGGGGCAATCACGAGGATGTTTCGCTCGTCTCCCGGTATGGGTTTCTCGCGGAGGGACAGGCCAAGTATGGGGCGGACTTCGACGCGGCCAAGGTGGTGCGGTTTCATGATTTCCTACCGGTGGCGGTATATTTGGGAACGGGCAATGCTGTCGTGCAATTGTGCCATGGTGGCGTGGAACCCGGATTCGATCCGAGGCCGTTGCTCCAGTCGGACCGGACCAATGCCTTCCAGCGCATCGTGGAGTTGAAGCAGCAGGCCTATTTGGCCGACAAGCCTGGGTGGGCAACGACTGATCCGGCTGCCGGTGCCGAAGCGGCTAAGTGGTTTCGAGATTTTCGTCCGCAATCGCCCATCAGCCCGTCGGTGATCGGGTTCATGTGGAATGACTTCACGGTGTTCTCGGGCGAGACCGCGTTTGCCAACAACCCGGAGCGGGCCAGCATTTATGGGAAAGCGGCGGTGACGCATATCTTGCAAACCCAGAGCGCGCCGACGACTCGGGTGCACGGCGTGATCCGGGCGCACCAGCATTCGGGTGTGCCTAATCCCATCATGCGCCGCCTCATGGCCAGCCGGGGGGCTTTCCGTCACTGGCAGGAAGCGGCCGAGCCGGCGGGCGACCGGTTCGAGGCTGCGTCCTTGGAAACTGGAGCATCGCGGCCCATTCCGGAGGGATCGGTGTGGACCCTCAATGTCTCGCCCGACAGCGTGTACGGGCAGGGCAATGGGTTCACCTTCGCTACCGTTGTGATCCTTCAAACCGCCCCCGCCTTCGCTGACTGGCGGCTGTCGGTGGACACGGTGGAAGTGCCTGTGAAGTGAGTCGAAACCGCGCTGATCGAACGAACCAACCATGAACTTCCAGAACCTGATCTGCTTCGCCCGCGAGACGCGACCGACCGGTCCCGCGCGCACGGGTTTCGCAGCACCGAAGGCCTGGGCTGCTCTCATCGTGCTGGGGTGCGTTGGTCTCGGCGCGATGGCTCAGACCGCGGTACCGACCTTGGGTCGAACCACAGACCCAACCGCCAACTCCGCGGCCGCTCGAACCACCGCGTCTAGGCCCTCCGTCCAAAGGGCGGCCTCATCAACCCTTCAGCTCATCTATCAGACCGAGAGCGGGCTGGCGTACCGTCCGGACTCCGAGCCCGACGTCTATGCCCGGGAACGCTGCAAACTCGATGTGTACCATCCGGTGGGCGCCTCGGCCGTTCCGACAGTGATCTGGTTCCACGGCGGAGGTCTGACGGGCGGCAACCGGTCCATCCCGTCGGCCTTGAAGGGGCAGGGGATCATCGTGGTAGCGGTGGACTATCGACTGAGCCCCAAGGCCAAGGCTCCGGCCTACATTGAGGATGCCGCGGCGGCGGTGGCGTGGACCTTCAAGAACATCGCGCGATACGGCGGCGACACGAACCGGATCTTCCTCTCCGGTCACTCGGCCGGCGGTTATCTGGCCAGCCTAATAACTCTGGATCGCCGGTGGTTGGCCGTCCACGGCGTGGACCCCGATCGCCTCGCCGGATTGGTCCCGTTCAGCGGCCAGTCCATTACCCACTTCGCCATTAGGGAAGAGCGCGGCCTAGCCCGCACCCGCCCGCTCATCGAAGACTTGGCACCGGTGTACCATGTGCGCAAGGACGCCCCGCCGATTCTCTTGATCAGCGGCGACCGCAATCACGAACTCCTCGGCCGCTACGAAGAGAGCGCCTACTTCTGGCGCATGCTCAAAGAAGTGGGACACCCCTCCGTGGAGCTGCTCGAACTCCAAGGCTACGACCACGGCCAAATGGCCGAACCCGCCTTCCCACTCCTCCTGCGCTTTATCCGCCAGCAAGGGAAGTAAACCGGGGGCGGTGTGTGGGGTGCTGAGTCGTTCGCGTTGATCCAGGGTCACCGAGGACGGTGCACAGCATTGGACTTAGTGCCTTGCTCCAGCGATCATTACCGAAGAGTTCGAGTCACTGGCCTTGGGCAGCGTTGATTGGCACAAGGCTCAGGCAACGGCTCGTGAAAGTATCCTGATCTTCCGTGACATCGCCTTCGCCGCCGACGTGGCCAAGACCAATTTGACCAAGTTCTTGAAACAGCACGGTCTCGAGAACATCCGCAGTCTGTGAGCAATATGAGCAAAGACCTGACAAACTCAGCATTGGATCGACAGAACATCCTGAACAACCCGTATGCGCTGGCAGAAATCGAGAAGGCTGCAGGCATTAGGGGCATTCCTTTCGAGGGAAAAACCGTGGTGCTCAAGGAGCAGGTGGCCCTGTTTTTTGATGTGACGCTCCGAACCGTGGAGAATTATTTGGAGCGCAACGCTGAGGAACTGGCGCGGAACGGCTATGAGGTTGTTACCGGCAAGCGCCTGAAAACATTGAAGTTGGCGATTCAGGGGCTGGATCATCCCGAAACAGATTTCGGGATGATCGGGAAGACCGCTCGCTTAGGAGTGCTTGACTTTCGCGCCTTCCTCAATATCGCGATGCTGATGACCGAGTCGGAGCGCGCTGGTCTTCTTCGCAAAGCGATCCTCGACATCGTCATCGACACGATCAACCGCCGCACAGGGGGGGCACCAAATACATTAACCAGCGTGACGAGGACTTCATTCAGTCGGCGTTCATCGAGGAAAACTACCGCAAGTTGTTCACCGACGCGCTCAAGGACTGTCTGGACATGGGCAATTTCAAATACGCCCTCTATACGGACAGGGTTTATTTTGTAAAAGCTCCGCTCGCAGGTGTGGTCCAGCGTGAGCAGTTCGAGGTAATGGGGACGTGCCGCATCAACCTGCACTTTGAGACGGCACTCTAGTGTGGTCGGTGAGGCGCAGAATCAACAGCGCGCGCGAGCTTGGCACACCGGCGCGGTGCAGGTAGAGTTGTGGTCTTCCACTATGGGCACAGCCTACATCCCGGCATTTCGGTGCCCGGCTCAATCGCGATGCTGACTTTCCAGGATCATTTCTGGCGGGGCGGGCGGCGGCATCGGCGGCAGTTCTTGCAGGTGGGCGCGCTGGCGCTGGGCGGGCTCAACTTGGCGGACACGTTTGGGGTCCGGGCGGCGGCAGCGGGGGGCAATGGAATCAATCCAACGACCGGGTCGTCCGGGGCGTCCGGAGCAGGCCAGGAATCGGCTGGCGGTCGGGCGGCGGGAGCCGATCGGGGCTCGCCGGGCAATCCACTCAAGGATCGGTCGGTCATCTTCCTCTTCATGCACGGAGGGCCTTCGCAGTTCGAGACCTTCGATCCGAAGATGGACGCGCCGTCGCATGTGCGCAGCGCCACGGGTGAGATCCCCACCACGCTGCCTGGCATCACCTTCGGCAGCACCTTCCAGCGGTTGGCCAAGCTGGCTCACAAGTTCAGCGTCGTTCGTTCGTTCGCCACCGGAGACGGCAATCACGACATCAAGCCCATCCTTGGGGTCGACACCCTTCAGGCCAACATGGGTTCGCTCTATTCCAGCATCGCCGGTCCCAGCCGGCCCAATTCGGCCATGCCGACGAACATCGCGCTGTTCCCGCGATCGGTGGAGGCGAAGGCCCAAGATGTCGTCAAGGAGTTCGGGAATTTCGAGGGGACGGGTGAACTAAGCCGCTCTGTGGCTCCATTCGTCCCGGGATCGGGTCTGGATTTGCAGCAGAACCTGCGGATCAATCTGCCGGAGGGACGATTCCATGACCGTCAGGCCTTGTTAAATTCGGTGGATCAGTGGCGGCATTGGATGGACGACCAAGCCTCCGTTCAGGAGTTTGGTGGGTTCCAGCAGAAGGCCTTCGAGCTGCTGCATCGCGGCGTCTTCGACGCCTTCGATCTCTCGCGCGAAGATCCCCGGTTGATTGAACGTTACGACACGGCGCCCCTGTTGCCGCGCGGGCGCATCGACCCGCGGTGGAAGAACATCGAGCACTACGCCACCAACGCCCAGACCCTCGGTCGTCAACTGCTCTTGGCTCGTCGCCTGTGCGAGCGCGGGGCGGGCTTCGTCACCGTCACCACCAGTTTCATCTGGGACATGCACGCCGACGTGAACAATGCCCCTATGACAGTGGGCATGGACTACGTGGGGACTCCCTTCGACCATGCCGTCTCAGCCTTCATCGAGGACGTCGAGGCGCGTGGGCTTTCGGACAAGATCCTGCTGGTTTGCTGCGGCGAGATGGGGCGGACGCCGACGATCAACAAGGACGGCGGTCGCGATCATTGGGGCAATCTGGCTCCGCTGCTTCTCTATGGCGGCGGGCTGAAGATGGGGCAGGTGATCGGGCAGTCGTCGCGCGATGGCGGGGAGCCTGCGAGCCAGACGGTCACCATGAAGGATCTCATCGCCACGGTGATGCACTCGCTGATGGACGTGGGTCAGGCCCGGCTGCTTCCCGGTGTCTCCCAGCGGGTGATTGAGGCGATCAGTCGCGGTGAACCCATTCGGGGTCTGGTCTAAGGCGGAACGATTTGATGGGATCGGTCGCGCTGAGCCGCATCCGGCGTCCTCGAACTGGTGCGGCAAAGTGAACAGGGACTCAGTGGCTCAATCCGGGGGGGCGAACCCCGTGGCGGCATGGGGTTGGGGGCGGAGGTTGAAGGGCAGGTAGAGCGGGTGAACGGGGGTTCCGTCTTGGGCCAATCGCAAATGACACAATTGCGGGTGGTGGCGCAGGAGATCGACTACTTGGGCTCCACGCGCGCGCAGTTGCTTCGGGGGTTGTCCGTAGGCCAGAACCACCGTTTGAGCCTGCTCCGCCATTTCTAGAATTAAGCGGTCATTGTCTGGCCCCACCGGATCCTCGACTTCCAGCAGGCGGTTTTTGTTGGTGGAACGGTAAGCATGGACGTTGCCGACCCACTGTCCGCCGTAGCCCCAGATCCGCGCGAAATTGCCAGTTTTTCGCAGCGTGGGATCGGCGTGGTCTAGGCAGGCCACGCTGGGATTCATGAGCAGCCAGAGCACCATCGGACGGCCCGGATCCCAGACTTCCCGAAGCTGGTAGCGGTACCGTTGGCAATCTGAGAACACCGCGGTGACGGTGGAATCCTTGGGCCAGGCCGGGCGCGCCTTGCCCCCAGCGTCGTGTTGGACGAGGTCGGTGGGCGGATCCATTTCGAAGAGGACCGGCTGGGAATTCTTAGTTTTTTTGGGATTCACGGGCGCTGACTCAGGGTTGACGCGGAGCGGGGGATCTTCAAGCCCCGGACCAGATTGAGCGCGAACAAGGGTGAGCCCGGACAAGATGGCATCTTGAGGCCATGACCGGCACCGAACGAGAGGGGATAAAATGCACTGATTTCCGGCGTTTTGAGTCATCGCCCGGCAGCGGGCAGCTCCCAGCACACGGCTTCGCGGTCGTTGCGCACTAGCAGGTAGCGGCCGGCCACCGCCGGTTGGTTCCAGGTCTTGGACGACAAAGCCGCGATTTGACCCAGTTCACGGAACCCATCCGGGCTCGCGACGCAGGCGTGCACGGTGCCGTTCTCGTTCTGCACCACGACTGTATCGCCGACGATCAAGGTTTGGCCCGAACCGAAACGGCCGTCCTTCCAAATGCGCCGCCCTGTCGTCGCATCGACGCAGGCCAGCAGTCCGTCATCGAGCCCGTACACGTAGCCGTTGCGCAATCCCGGGCTGTTGAACTGGGTCTTCATGGTGATGCCCTTCCACGCGGTCTCCGTCTTCAGGGCTCCCGTCGCGCGGTCGGATCCAGCCTCGCCGGTGGTCACTTGGATGATTTGGCAACCCACCCCGTAGCCGGCCGACACGAAGACCCGGTCTCCGGGCAGCACCACCGGTTGCGAAGCCTTGGGCCATTTCGAGGCGCCCCAGGCATGATTGAAGAGGATGCGGCCAGTGGCGGGATCGTGGGCCGTCAGGCTCGCGGCGTTGTTGGATAAGATCACGCGGCGACCGGCTAGGGTGGCCAGTACCGGGGAGGCGTAGCTCGCATCGCCTTCGCCGGATTTCCAAGCCGGGGTGCCGTCCGAGGACCGGTAGGCGTAGAGCACCGCACCGGAACCCCTGCCTCCGGTGATTACGGTGAGACCATCCACGATCAATGGTGATGAGCTTGTGCCCCAGGTGAGGTTGGACAACCCGTTTTCTTCGAGCACCGAACGTCGCCACACGAGCTTCCCCGTCGCCGCGTCGAGGCAGAGCAGGATTCCGGTCCCGCCCATCGCATACACTCGGCCATCCTGAATAGTGGGCGTCGCGCGCGGGCCGTCGCCGCCTTGCCATTCGGAAAAACGGGTGCGCTCGGAATGGCTCCAAAGGGTTTGGCCCGTGGCTATGTCGAGGCAGGTGACCCGCTCGTCATCCCCGACCTGTTCTTGAGTCCAGGCGCGTCCGCCGACCACCGCGAACGAGGACCATCCGAGTCCGATGGGGCGACGCCACAGCTCGCGCGGGGCCTGAGTGTTCCAATTTGTCGAAAATCGGGCGATCGGCAATACGCCGGTGCGGTCAGGCCCGAGGAATTGGGCGGAGTCTTCCAGGCCAGGAAGGGCCGCTCCTTGAACCGGGTTCCGCGCTGTTTCGGCTGGCGATGCGGTAGGTGGGGTCGCGTCGGAGTGGCTCCCTCGCCAGACCAACCGGGGCAGGCCCGTGCCATTGATCGTGCCATCCACCCGCAGTGCCCCCTTCAGGGCGAGTCCAGAGAGGATGACGATGGCCAGGCCGAGCAACCGGGTCCGGGCTCGGAACCGGGACGAGGCGAGGAACCAAATCAACAGCGTGAGTGTACCGAGAAGGGCCAAGGCAGCCGTAGCCCAGGCGCGCAGGTTGCGCTCAAGTTCTGGTTGCCACTTCACGGCCGCGATGCCTGCCACCACCAGCGCGAGGGTGACCACGGGAAACCATGGGAAACCCGTTTTCCTTTGCGGGGATGTCACTGAGTTGGCGTCCGGAGCGCCGGATGTGTTGCCGACCTTCAGGCTCGGATCGGGGATCTTCTCGTTCACTGTGAGGGACCGCTAACGTATCCCGGCCAAAAGGAAAGCAACTTTCCGGTTTCGGCCAATCTGGCGCGGCCGAGGGCGCCATGCCGCAGGATGTTAGTATCTATCAGGATCTTCACGCGATGCGGTGCTTGGTCTTCAGCGCTTGGAGGCGAAGGTCCTCGGTCCCGCCTTCACGAACGGTGAACTGGTCTGCCCACCGTTCCACGAAACCTGACCGATCCAACTGAATCGTTCCGGCAGGCTTGATCCCTGTCTGGTGGGCTTGACGTTTTGCCCAGACGATTAGCTCGCGGTCCGTGGTGACGGTCACTCGGTCCTCCATGTGTTTACCTTACCGAAACCCATGCGAACGCGCTACCCCACTGCGACCTGTCGCCCGTATTCTCCTGCCAAACAGTGCGTTGACCGGCTGGAAACTGGGGCGGTAGCTTGCGCTCGCCGTCTGAATAGGCGGTGATTGGGAGCTTGGATTTCCTCAGTAAATCCTCTGTGTTTCAATCGGTTGAACCCTGATCGACATCACCTCAATTTTCGCCATGAGCCACCCCCGTTGGACCGGTGTTTTTCCTGCTGCTATCACCCACTTGAACGCCGATCAGTCGATCGACTTTGCGGCGACGGCGCGTCACTTCGAGGTGCTGATTCAATCCGGGGTGTCCGGGTTGGTGGTGTGTGGTTCGTTGGGTGAGAATCAATGCCTGCTGCCTGATGAGAAGCGGGCCGTGGTGCGCTGTGCGTTGGAGACGGCCAAGGGTCGGGTGCCGGTTTTGAGCGGTGTCGCTGAGATGAGCTTGTCGCTGGCTGCGACCTACATGCGCGACTGCGCGGCCTTGGGCATCTCCGGGTTCATGGTCATGCCTCCGATGGTGTACAAGGCCGATCCCGCCGAATTGCTCCATTGGTTCCGCTCACTGGCTGCGGAGACGCCGCTGCCGTGGATGCTCTACAACAACCCTGTGGGCTATCATGCCGATGTCACCCCGGAGATGTTTGCCCAGTTGACCGATGTGGCCAATTTGGTGGCCATCAAGGAAAGCAGCGCCAACACGCGGCGCATCACCGAGTTGCGCAATCAGGTGGGCAATCGGTACCAGATTTTTACGGGTGTAGATGACTTGTTCTTGGAGTCCGCCATTCTGGGGATTGACGGTTGGGTGGCCGGCAGCGGCATCGCCTTCCCGAAGGAAAACCAGCAATTGTGGGACTTGGCCAAGGCCGGTCAATGGGATGCGGCGCGCGCCCTGTATCGTTGGTCGCAGCCGCTGATGAAGCTCGATACGCACGTGCATTTTGTGCAGTACATTAAGCTGCTGTGCCAGGAAACCGGTCTGGGCACGGAGTGGGTGCGCGAGCCGCGTTTGCCCATCTCGGGCGCGGAGCGCGAGTCGGTGCTGAAGATCATTCGCACTGCACTGGCCCAGCGGCCTTGATGCCGGGGTCATGGGGCCCTTCGGGAGGAGAAGGAGCCGGGCCGTGGATTGGACTGGCTTTGGAATCGTCTCTGGAAAGCAGCCGATGCCGTCGATAGTCTTCGCGACAATCCCATGAATTCCTTTCGCCCTTTGCAAGCCGTCGCCATGTCGTCGTTGTGCTGCTCTCTCGCAGTCTCTGCTGCGGATTGGGCCTGTTGGCGTGGGGTTGATGGCTTGGGGATTAGCACCGAAAAGACCGTCCCCCTGTCGTGGTCGAAGGAGAAGAACCTCGCCTGGAAGGTGTCGCTGCCGGGACGCGGTGCGTCCTCACCGATCGTCGTGGGCAAACGCATTTACCTGACTACTCAAACTCCCGACCAAGGAATGCATTTGTTGGCCCTCGATCCCGAGACCGGGGCGCTGGTGTGGGACACCGAGATCGCGCGCGGCAAGCTGCATGCCCACGAGTTGCACAACATGGCCACCCCCACCGCCGTATCCGACGGTCGGCACGTGTGGGTGCTTTTTGGGACCGGGGATCTGGCCTGCGTGGGCGCCGACGGTCACATCGCGTGGCAACGCAATCTCGTGAAAGAATTCGGGCCGCTGAAGACCAACCACGGCTACGGATCGTCGCCGATGCTCGATGGCAATCGGCTCTTCGTCGTGCGCATGCATCAGGGAGCTGACTCGTATGTGATGGCGGTGGATGCCAAGACCGGCAAGGACTTGTGGAAGAAGGACCGCTCCAATGCGGCCCGCGAAGAAGGCAAAGACTCCTACTCCTCGCCTGTGTTCCATAGGCACGGCGGCAAACTCGAAGTGGTGGTGGCCGGAGCGGAGGTGCTCAATGCCTACAATCCGTCCAATGGTGATGTGGTTTGGAGTGTGAGCGGCTTGGATGTGGCGCATCCCTACGGTCGAACCATTGCCGGTCCGACCGCGGGCGAAGGCGTGGTGGTGGCGGTGGCCTCGGGCTTTCAAAACCGCGGTTACACCGTCGGTATTAAGGCCGGTGGGCATGGCGACATCACCACGACCCATTCGTTGTGGAAATCCACCCGCTACTCGGCGGATTGCCCGACCCCGGTGATCGTCGGTGGGCATTTGTTCTCTATTCGCGATGACGGCATGGCCTCGTGCCTGAATTTAAAAACCGGCGAAGCCCTGTGGCAGGAGCGGTTGTTCACCGAGAACGTCAAGGTGTCGCCCGTGGTGGCGGCGGGGCGGGTGTACTTCACGAGTGGCCGGGGCAATACGGCGGTGGTGGCGGCGACTCCGAAGTTCGAGTTGCTCTCACGCAATGAGCTCAACGAAGACACACTGGCCACGCCAGCGGTGTCGGGCGGTCGAGTCTACTTGCGCACCGAGGGTGGGCTGTATTGCTTCAACGGTCGTTAACAGGCTTTAAGAAAATCCTCGCCCGTGGTGGTTTATGGCGCATGGTTTTTCCATGCCTATGAGATCTACTTCCCGCTTGGCGGCACTCGTCCTTGGCCTTCAGTTGGGCCTGGTTTCGGTTTTCGCTCATTCCGCGATTGAACCTGCACCCCGCACCGACAAGGGTTGGGTGGATCGTCAGGCCAGCTTCAACGCCACGGTGGCCGCCGATGGGGGCAAGGCTCAGTTAATCTTTATTGGCGACTCCATCACCCAGGGCTGGGAAGGGGAGGGCAAGGAGACTTGGGCCAAACACTACGCCCACCGCAACGCCATCAATTTGGGCATCGGCGGCGATCGCACCCAGCATGTCCTCTGGCGTCTCGACAACGGCAACCTCGACGGTCTCAAGCCCAAGGCGGCGGTGGTGATGATCGGGACCAACAATTCCAACGGCGAAGACAACTCCCCGGAGCAAATCGTGGACGGCGTCCGCGCCATCGTGGACAAGCTCCGCACGAAACTTCCGGGAACCAAGGTTCTGTTGGTGGCCATCTTCCCGCGCGCCGAGAACTTCAGTGCCCAACGGGGCAAGTTGGCTCAAATCAATCAGGCGCTGCGTCGCATCGCCGATGACAAGACGGTGTTCTGGTCCGACTTCGGTCACAAGTTCCTCAACGACGACGGCACCATGCCTCGCGAGTTGATGCCCGATTACTTGCACCTCTCCAAGAAGGGCTACCAGATTTGGGCTGACTCCATCGAAACCCAATTGTCCCACTTGCTCGGAGAAGCGCCGGTGCAGGCCGGAGTCGCTTCAGGAAATGACGTTTCGGGAGCTTGGGTCCTGACCATTTCCGGGCCGGATGACCAGCCCGTAGACCTGCCGATGACCTTGAAGCAGGAGGGCGCTCGGCTAACGGGGCAGATTGTCCGCGGCCGCGAGGCGGGTAAGTTCCTGGAGGTGACCGACGGCAAGGTTCAGGGCGACATGCTGACTTGGACGATGCGGCGCGACCGCCCGGACGGCGGCACCATGGTGTATTCGATGTCGGGCAAGCTGGTGAACGGGAAGATCGAAGGAAAGACCGAGACCACGATGGATGGCAACGCGGTCAGCCGAGCCTGGACCGCCCATCGGAAGTGACTTGAATCGGGCCTTATTCGTTGAATCCGGCGGAGTTAGCGGCCGGTGGTTTGGGTCGGCAGATTGAATCGACGAGCGGTGTAGAGTTCGTCGGCCACTTGGAACAGGGCGATGCCGTCGGTGCTCAAGTTGAGCGCGGCGGCATCGGGTTCGGGTTGTCGGGCCATGGCCCCGGAAGCGGGTTCGCCCGCCCAATGTTCAATCATCTTGTTGAGGCCGAAGACCACCTGGTGTCGATCCCGGTAGACGGCGATGGACCGGTTGTGGTGCATGAGGCTGCGGGCCTGCTTGGCGCCAGAGGTCTCGAGGACGTTGTGACCGAAGAAGAGGCTCTCGTAGGGGCGGCCGATCATCCCGAGCAAGGTAGGAGCGATGTCCATTTGCGAGGCTTCGGCGTCGATGCGCGCAGGCAGATTCCGTAGGGCCGGGGCGACCACCACGCAGGGAATTTGATAGCTCCGCAGGGGGATGGTTTGGCTGCCATAGACGCGGGCTCCATGGTCGGCGATGACCACGAAAACCGTGTTGGTCCAGAAGGGCTCCGATCGGGCTCGCTCAAAAAAATCACCCAACGCCCAGTCAGCGTAGCGGACCGCGTGGTCGCGTTGGCGGGCCGCGGGATCCTCGGGAATGCGTCCGGTTGGGTAGGTGAACGGTCGGTGGTTGGACACCGTCATGAAGGTGGTGAGAAAGGGTTTCCCAGTGTGGTGCAGCGCTCGCATTTCCTCGATGCCGCGGTGGAGCAAGTCCTCATCGCTGACACCCCAGGCAGTCCGGAAGGCGGGATGAGTGAAGTCGGATTCCTCGACTAAACGCTCCCAACCATTGCGCAGCGAATAGCTGCGGATGTAGTCGAAGGTGCCGTGACCGGCATACAAAAAGAGGGTCGAGTATCCGTCCCGGCCCAGTACCCGCGCCAAGGTCTCCACATTCTCGGTCTTGTCGCGCGCGAGAATGGAATCTCCGGGCAATGGGGGGAAACTGGAGTAGATGGCTTCTAGACCGCGGATGGTGCGGTTGCCGTCCGCCAGCAAATGCGTGAAGAGGGTGGCTCCGTCGTGGACGAGGCGGTCCATGCGGGGCGTGAGGGTGTCTGGACGGCCGTCCTTCTCGCGGCCCAGGCAGCCCCAGAATTCGGAGCCCAGGCTTTCCTCAGTGATGATGCACACGTTGAGCCGCGGCTTCGCCGGATCGCCCGGGATCGTTCGACGGAGGGAGTCGCGGGCCGAGTCGAGCCAGCGGGCTTCCGCATTGGCGTCGACACTGCCATCGGGTCCAGGTTGTGGTGCTGCGGAGACTTCAGGTCCGAAGAAGGTGACGCCCGTCTCGGTGAGCAGTGATCGCACTCGACGGAACGCGTCGGTCCGGTCGATCACGGGATAGAAATCAGAATAGTTGAGGTTGCGCGACCAGGCCGCCCGCAAGGCTGCGGCCCATCCGTTGGCGGACAGCTCGGACACCACTCGCTGCCGGTGAGACGGGATGGGTTGAAGTTGGTTGTGCAGCACCCCCATCGCGGCCACTAGAATCCAGGCCGAGGCTAAGGACCAACGGGTCAGGGGACGGACGGAATGCCATGGGGGTGGCGATGTTCGCAGGAAGAGCCAAGAGGACAGTCCTAATCCTCCGATGAAGCACGCCAGACCGATCCAGGGCAGGGGGTAACTCTCACGCAGGTTGGTGAACACTTCATGCGGGTAAATCAGGTAGTCGATAGCCACCGTGTTGAAGCGGCTTTCAAACTCCGCGAAGAAGTACCACTCACTGATCCACAGGAAGAGGGTCACCATTAATCCGACCGTCACCGCGATGCGGAACAGGGCTCGTCGCACCGGAATCCAAGGGTGAAACCCCAGCGGAAGCAGCAGCAAGCTGGGCAACGCCAGCACGGAGGAGAGGAAGCTGCACAGCCCGATGATGAAGGCCGCGCCCGCGACCGAGATGGCTGCATCAGCCAGGAGGCCGGTTCCGAAAATTCGCAAGGATTCGGCCGTGCTCAAACCGGAGGGAGCAAATCGGAGCCAAAGCACCATCCTCAGGAGCTGCCAAGTAATCAGGAGGCACAGGCTGAGTGCCAGCGGGAAGCGGAGCAGAGGCAGGATGCCTCTCGATTTGAGTGTGGACGCAGTCTCTCTCAATAGGTCGATATAAGTCGATTAAGTAACGATTATCAAACGGATTTATGACATTCAAGCCGCAGTCCCGGAGGGTTGGCCGGTTGATGGGTGCGCGTTAAACCAGTGGAAGCTAAGGAGATCCCGCCGGCCCGGGCCGTCTGTCGACGCTGGAGAATCGTACGCCGAGTGCATCTGCCCCTTGAGGTGCTGAGCAAATTTCGCTCAAACTGCCGTCATGTTCGACCTCCTCGCAGAATCTCCCCAGGACCGGGTGCGTCTTTGTGGGCCGGGCGTTTCGCGGAGGGAGTTCCTTCAGGTGGGTTCGCTGGCGGCGGTGGGACTGTCGTTGCCGCAGTACTTGCAGGCCAAAGAGGCTGGGATAGTGAAGCCCGCGGACGACCGGCGTTCGTGCATCATGATCTTCAACCTCGGCGGCCCCAGTCACATCGACTTGTGGGACATGAAGCCGGATGCGCCCTCCGAAATTCGTGGTCCGTTTAAACCGATCCGTACCAAATCCAACGCCTTCGAGATTTCTGAGCTGCTGCCGCGCCATGCGGCGATTGCCGACAAGTTTTCGCTGGTCCGGTCTTGTCACCACGATGGGGCGGCGGTGCATGACGCGGGGTGGCAGATGATGCAAACGGGTCGGCGATTCACCGGGGGTATCCAGACACCGCATGCCGGAGCGGTTCTGTCTCACCTCAAGGGGCGACGCACCGACTTGCCGCCCTTCGTGGTGCTGCCTCAGTTGATGGGACGTGGCGGCGGGAATTTACCGAACGGGCAAGCCGGTGGTTTTTTGGGCAAGGCCCATGATCCGTTTGCGTTGATGGCCGATCCGTCGCAGAAGAACTTCAAGGTGCCCGACTTGCTGCCGCCCGATCAAATTGGCGCCCATCGCCTCGAGCGTCGTCGCAAGATGCGGGACATCGTCGAGTCGTCGATTGCCCAATTTGAGGCCAGTGAGGATGCCCGATTGATGGACGAGAATTTCCATGCGGCGTTTCGCATCATGACCAGTCAGAAGGCTCGCGAGGCCTTTGATCTGACCCGCGAGCCCCTGAAGGTGCGGGAGCGCTATGGCATGAACCGCTTTGGCCAGTGCTGCCTCTTGGCACGACGGTTGGTGGAGAGCGGGGTGCGCTTCGTGACCATCAACACCTTCCTCACCGTGTTCGATGAAATCACCTGGGATATCCACGGATCCAAGCCCTTCACATCCGTCGCTGGTATGAAAGAGCTCGTCTGCCCGATGTATGATCAGGCGTACAGCGCGCTCATCGAAGACCTGAGCCAGCGGGGAATGCTCGAGGATACGTTGGTGGCTAATCTCTCCGAGTTTGGTCGCACTCCAAAAATCAACCCGGCCGGAGGCCGCGATCACTGGCCTCAATGCTTCACGACGTATTTTGCCGGTGGCGGTGTGAAGGGAGGTCGCGTGGTAGGAGCCAGTGATCCCATCGGGGGATTTCCGGCGGAACGACCGGTCAATCCGGGCGACATCGTGGCCACGATCTTCCATTCGCTGGGCCTCAATCATGCGTCCCATTTGCCGGGCCCGGGCGGTCGCCCGTTCACCCTGACGGACCTCGGCACCGAACCCATCCGCGAATTGTTCACATGAGAGCTCTAACGAAGTTTATTTCGCTTCTGGCGTACGGCCTTTGTTCGCGTGGGGCCTGCTTTCTTTGGGTGATCACGTCGATGGCCGCGCGACTGCTGGCGGGCTCGGTCTCCGAGGCCCCGGTGTCCTTCCGCAACGACGTCGTGCCCATCTTCTCTAAGGCCAGCTGCAATAGCGGCGGGTGTCATGGGGCCTTGGCCGGGAAGGGTGGATTTCGATTGTCCCTCTTTGGCTACAATCCTGAGGCAGACCACTTGTCTATCACCCGCGAGGCACAGGGTCGCCGTGTCGAAGTCTCCCAACCGGGCCTGAGTTTATTGCTGACCAAACCAACGACGACCGTTCGACACAAGGGAGGCAAACGACTCGAGATCGATTCGGACGATTACCGCACGCTGGCCCGCTGGATTGCTGAGGGTGCGCCCGGGCCCAAGGCGGGAGAAGCGGAGTTGCGAACCTTGGTTATCGATCCCGGTGAACGCTCTGTGCGGGTCGGGGAGACTCTGACACTGACGGTCAAGGCTCGGTTCAGCGATGGTCGCGAACGGGACGTCACTCGATGGGCGAAGTTCACTTCCACCGATGAGACCGTGGCCTCGGTGGACGGCACCGGGAAGGTGACTGTGATGGGGCCAGGGGAAGGGGCCATCACGGCTTGGTATTTGTCGCGGATTGTCATCGCGCGCATCACCTCGCCCTATGACGCCACGATCCCTGCGGAAGTCTATGCCTCCGCCCCGCGCACCAGCGACTTCGATTCCCTGGTGCTGGATCAGTTGAAGCGCCTGCACTTGCAACCTTCGCCGCCGGCCGACGATGCCACATTTATCCGCCGGGCCTCGCTCGACACGCTGGGCCGCTTGCCAACACCGGCTGAGGTGCGGGCATTCGTCGAGGATGCGCGTGCCGACAAGCACGCTCGCTTGGCCGATCGGCTCTTGAGTGCTCCGGAGTATGTCGATTTCTGGGCCTACAAGTGGTCGGACGTGCTGCTCGTCAGTGGGGCACACCTGCGCCCTGCAGCCGTGAAATCGTACTACGGATGGATTCGGAATCAGGTGGCCAACAACACTCCCTGGGACCGGTTCGTGCGGCAGGTGGTCACGGCCAAGGGGTCTTCAGTCAATGAAGGGGAGTCGAACTTCTTCGCCGTTCATCAAGATCCCGAGTCCATGGCCGAGAACGTCAGTCAGGCGTTCTTGTCGCTCTCCATCAACTGCGCCCGTTGCCACAATCACCCCCTCGAAAAGTGGACCAACGACCAGTATTACCAGTTCGCTAACTTGTTTTCGCGGGTTCGAGCCAAGGGTTGGGGAGGGGATCCACGCAATGGAGACGGACAACGGCAACTGTACGTCGAAGCCTCTGGAGACCTGATTCAGCCCCGTACGGGAAAGCCCCAGGCACCGGCCCCCTTGGATGCCCCCGCGATGGCGACGACCGATACCCGCGATCGCCGCGAGGTGCTGGCCGACTGGCTGACCGCGCCTTCCAATCCGTACTTTGCCCGGGCCATCGCTAATCGTATTTGGGCCCATTATTTGGGCATCGGTTTGGTTGAGTCGGTGGATGATTTGCGCGCATCTAACCCCGCATCTAACGAGCGATTACTGTCGGCTCTGGCCGATTATCTGGTGGCTCAACGGTTTGATTTGAAGTCGTTGATGCGTGAGATTCTCGTTTCGCAAACGTATCGGCGTTCCTCGGAAATCCTGCCAACCAATCGGGAGGACCGACGTCATTATTCGAGGCATTTCCCTCGTCGTCTCAGCGCTGAGGTTCTTCAGGACGCCTTTGCCGATGTCACCGGTATTCGGGAACAGTTTACGGAGCTGACCTTGAGCGATGGATCGACCGAAAAGACTTCGTTCTACACCAATAGTCCGCGATCGCTGCAGCTCTACGATGCCTCGGTGACCTCCTACTTCCTCAAGACTTTCGGTCGCAACCAACGCGAAATTACCTGCGAGTGCGAGCGGTCCAATCAGCCGAGTTTGGTCCAGGCGCTGCACCTCTCGAACGGATCAACCGTGAATGATAAGCTGTCGGCCCCCGCGGGACGATTGGCTCGCCTGCTGCGTGAGGAGGCTGATGCCGATCGTTTGATCACCGAGGCGTATTCCGTGGCGCTCTCCCGAGCTCCGCGTGAGGCGGAGCGGAAGGCTTACCTACAGTTGTTTCAGGAAGCCGGTCCTGCCCAGCGGACTTCAGTGGCCGAAGACTTGTTCTGGTCAATTCTCACCAGCCGCGAATTCCTCTTCCAGCACTGACCATGAAACGCTTCAACGCCTACGGGATTTTTTGTCAGCGGGCCGGATTGCGGTGGCTTATTGCTTGCCTGCTGCCTGTCTGCACGACTTCGGCCGCGAGTCGCAATTGGCTCTACGAACGCGACATCGCGCCGATCCTGCGCACGTATTGCGCGGGTTGTCACAACGACGCCGATCGCGAAGGCGAATTTTCGGTGGAGACCTTCGCCAGCCTGAACAAGGGCGGCGACAAGGGGGCGACCCTAAAGCCGGGCGACCCGGAGAGTTCGCTGCTGGTGAAACTCATTGAGGGCCGCAGCAAGCCGTCGATGCCGCCAAAAGATGAGCCCAGGGTTCCCGCGGCGGAGTTGGCACTGCTGCGCCAATGGATTGCCGACGGGGCTCCTGGACCTCAGCGGGACGAGTCCCTCCTGAAAAATCTGGTGGTGCCTGAGGTGGCCGTCGGTCGGGGGGGTGCCCGTCCCTGGACGGCGGTCGAGTATTCGCCAGACGGCAAGATCCTGGCGTTGGGAACGGCGGGGCGAGTGGAGTTTCGAAACGCCTCAGGGCGTCGTATCCAACGAGTGATAGATGGGATTCCCGGGAAGGTGAATGCCCTCCATTTTTCTGCCGATGGGGCCACCTTAGTTGTGGCGGCGGGGATCACAGGCATTGATGGCGTGGCCGAGCTTTATTCGGTGGCAACGGGTCAGAAATTGGTCCGACTCGAAGGTCACCGCGACGCGGTTCAAGATGCTGAGCTATCGCCAGATGGTCGTTGGTTGGCCACTGCGGGCTATGATCGGTCGATCCGGTTGTGGCAGGTGGCAGACCATTCTCTGGTGTGGTCCAACTCCGTCCACAATGGGGCGGTTTTTGATCTCGCCTTCGATCCGTCTGGCACCGTGCTGGCTTCGGCCAGCGCCGATCAGACGGTGAAACTGTGGCGCGTTCGGGATGGGTTGCGGCTCGACACACTCAATCAGCCTCAGGGCGATTTGAATCGGGTGTTGTTCACCCCGGATGGGCAGCACGTGCTGGCCGGCGGGGCCGATCGCCGGATCCACCAATGGCGGTTTGTTTCCCGTGAGGCGCCGGCCCTAAACCCGGTGGTCACGGCGCGCTTTGCCCATGAGGCCGGGATCGTTTCCATGGCCCTGTCTCGCGACGGACGGCATCTCGTCACCGCGGCCATCGACCGGTCCCTCAAGCAATGGCGTCTGCCCGAACTGCAAGAGGTGGCCTCCTGGACCGGGCAATCGGATGTGGTTGGGGCCTTGGCTATGGATCATTCAGGAGATCGAATACTGGTGGCGCGGATGGATGGCTCCGTGGAAACCCTCGCGCTCAAAGGCGACGTCGCCGTGGGTTCAGCCGGGATGGGTACCGCAAAACACGGCCCGGCCAAAGCGTCTGCGTCGGGCCGTATTTCCGTTTCCAGCTCGGCGCAATCACTGCGCTCTCCCATCCATCAGGCGGAGTTGGAGCCCAACGATGGGATCCGGCGGGCTCAGCCGGTGGCTATTCCATCAGAGACCTACGGTCGTATGGGTCACCCGGGCGATGTGGATCATTTCGCATTCCAGGCCCGGGCGGGTGAGGCGTTGACCTTGGAAGTTCAGGCGGCGCGCGACGGTTCCGCGATGGACTCCCGTCTGGAGGTCTTGACGGCGGCTGGCCAACCCGTGGAGCAGGCGGTGCTTCAGGCGGTTCGCGATTCCTGGTTCACCTTCCGCGGCAAGGACTCCGACACCGTGGACGACTTTCGCCTCCAGAACTGGGCCGAAATGGAATTGGACGAATACTTGTACGCCAACGGTGAGGTGGTGCGGTTGTGGCTCTATCCGCGCGGGCCGGATTCCGGGTTCAAGGTTTATCCGGGCGAGGGGCGTCGTCAGTCCCTCTTTGGAACCACGCCCTTGTCGCATGCGCTCAATGAGCCCGCTTACCTCGTGAAGGCCTATCCGGCGGGCAGTCGGCCGGTTCCCAATGGCTTGCCCGTGTTTCGATTGAACTATCAGAATGACGACGATCCCAGCCGTCTGTCGGGTACGGATTCCATGCTGCTCTTCACCGCACCCACGACCGCTCGGTACTTGGTTCGCGTGACCGACACCCGCGGATTTGGCGGCGGCACCAATTATGCCTATCGGCTCTCGGTCCGCCCGCAGCAGCCCGAGTTCACCGTGCGCGTCGATGGCATGAATCCGAAGGTAAGCCCGGGCAGTGGTCGTGAAATCCGCTTCGTGGCCACCCGTCGTGAAGGGTTCGAGGGCCCCATTCGCATCCATCTCGATCGGTTGCCGGCCGGATTCACCGCGAGCACTCCAGTAGAAATTGAAGCCGGACAAATCCGTGCTGTTGCGGTCCTCTACGCTGCGGTCGGTGCGGCCGATTCCCTAGAAGCCTCAGACCGGGCAGTTCGGGTGAGCGCCACGGCCGAAATCCAGGGCAGGGAGGTGCGCCGTGAATTGGGAGATCTGGGGAATGTGCAATTGGACGCAGCTCCCAAAGTGACCGTGGTGATTTTGCCCGGCCCTGACCGTTCGGTGGTGCGCCAAGAGGCGGGTCGACCCATGGAATTGCTCATTCGACCGGGTCAAACCATCACCGCCCGTGTGCGGGCCGAGCGGCGTGATTTCAAGTCACGCATTGAGTTGGGTGGAGAAGACTCGGGCCGCAACCTGCCGCACGGTGTGTATGTGGACAATATCGGCCTCAACGGCCTGTTGATTGTCGAAGACCAGACCGAGCGGGAGTTCTTCATCACCGCCGCGCGCAAAGCCCGTCCGGGGACTCGCCTCTTCCATTTGCGGGCGACGGGCGACGGTGGCCAGTGCTCCCAACCGGTCCTCTTGCGCATTTTGGAAGCCTTGCCGGGGCAGTGATTGCATTCGCGCGCTCGACTTCGCCGGGTTCCGACGTAGCGTCCGCTCACTTAACGGTATGCTGACGCTCACACTCGGCCACTCGCCGGATCCGGACGATGCCTTCATGTTTTATGGCTTGGCGCGGGATTTGATTCCCTCACCCGGCCTGCGCTTCGAACACATCCTCCAAGACATCCAGACCCTCAACGAACGGGCCACCCGCGGTGAGTTGGACATCTCGGCCATTAGCATCCATGCCTACGCGCATGTCTGCGACCAGTACGCCTTGTTGCCCAGCGGCGCGAGCATGGGCGATGGCTACGGCCCCATGCTGGTGTCGAAGCACCCTTACACTCGCGACGAAGTGTTGCTCCGGCGCATTGCCATTCCGGGGCGGATGACCAGCGCCTTCCTGGCCCTCCAGTTGTGGGCGGGTCGTCTTGGGGCCGAGCTGGACCTAGTGGTGGTGCCGTTCGACGAGATTTTCCAGGCCGTGAAGTCGGGTGTGGCCGATATCGGACTCATCATCCACGAAGGCCAGTTGACCTACGCCAACGAAGGCCTGGTGGTGTGTGAAGACCTCGGAGTCTGGTGGGGCCGCGAGAATGACGGCCTGCCGCTGCCCTTGGGTGGCAACGTCATCCACAAGCGGCACGAGCCCGCGCTGCGCAAGCGGGTCAGCGACGTGCTGACCGCGAGTATCCAGTACAGCCTCGACCACCGGCCTGAGGCCGTGGCGCACTCCCTGCAATGGGCCCGCGACATGGGGCATGACTTGGCCGACCGCTTTGTGGGCATGTACGTGAACCACTGGACCCTCGACTACGGCGAGCGCGGTCGCGAGAGCATCCGCCGCTTCCTTGACCGCGGCCAAGCCCTGGGCGCGATCCCCAAGGCCCCGCCGCTGGAGTTCGTGGTTTAGTTGGATGCCGCGTGAACCCTCTCCTGGCTCTTGGATGCCCGAGGGTTCGGCCGGTGGTTCAGTGGGTGATTAGACGATACCGCTGCCTCGAGTTGCTCGAATCCGAGCCATCACGAGGTCTTCGAAACCAAGTCGTCACTTGTCTAAATCAGTACTGGGTCGCCAGCATGATTTCAGATGAAGCAATTCTGGATGCCGTGCTTGGCCGGTCTGGCGTTAGTGGCCGGTTGTCTCACCCACCAGCAAACCGGTAGCTCAACCCCACCTGAAGCGGGTAACTGGCCGGGCAGCCGCCCGGATGGAACGGTTCGATTGCCCAATCAATGGCTGTTGGATCCGGTGGGCAAGCAAGTCTCTCTGGGAGATTTCCCGGTAAACATGGCCGTGGATCCATCGGGGCGTTTCGCGGCGGTGCTCCACTCCGGCTTTGGCCCCCACGAGATCATCTTGGTGGACGTTCCGAGTGCCAAAATTCTTTCCAGGACCGTTCTCCCGGAAGCCTTTCACGGAATTGCCTTCACCCCGGATGGCAAGCGGATCGTCGCGAGTGGCGCGGGAAAAGAAGTTATCCACTTGTTTGATTTCCAAAAAGGCAGCCTCGCCAATGGCAACACCGTGGCGCTGCGGCCTGCGTCTGAAAGGGGGATTCCTGCGGGCATTGCAGTCAGTCCGGATGGTCGGAAGCTTTGGGTCGCCAACGTGTTGGGGCAGACCGTGACCGAGGTCGCTCTTCAGGCGTCCACGAATGCGGGCACCGTGGTTCGCGACATCCAGTTGGGCGAGCGTACGGCGCCGCCGGTCGCGGGAGAAAAAGACCCGTGGCTCGATCTCGACGAAGAATCCATCACCAAGCGTGCGCGCGCCCTTTTGGAGGTGCTGAACACGGAGGCTCCGTATCCGTTCGCCTGTCTACCCGACGTCGCCCACGACCGACTTTACGTCAGTCACTGGGGTCGCGCGGAGGTCGGCGTGTTGGAGCTGAGTTCCGGGCGCAAGCTGGCTCGATGGGCTGTGCAAGAGCACCCGAATGAAATGGTCCTCAACCGGGCGGGCAACTTTCTGTTCGTCGCCAACGCCAACCGCAACACCATTAGTGTTCTCGAAACGGCTGGCGGCAGTTGCGTGGAAACTCTCGCCTCCGAACTGGAGCCGGATTCGCCCCCGGGCTCAACGCCCAACAGTGTGGCCCTCAGCCCCGACGAATCGTTGCTCTTCGTGTCGAACGCCAACATCAACGCGATTGCCGTTTTTGATGTTCGGCAGCCCGGTCGCAGCCGATCGATGGGGTTCATTCCAACCGGATGGTATCCCACTTCGGTCCGCGTCACTCCGGATGGTCGGCGGCTGTTGGTGACCAATGGCAAAGGGTTGGCTTCCAAGTCCAATCGCATGGGCCCTCAACCCGGCCGCGAAGCGCCGGCAACCATTCGTGAATACATTGGCGGTCTCTTGCCGGGATCGTTGTCCATCATCGAGTTGCCCAAGGATCGCGAAGACTTGGAGAGGCAATTGAAGCGGTACACCGCGCGAACCTTGGCGTGCCGCCCGTCGGCACCGCCTGCAACGCTGGAGCCGGGCCACCCCGTGCCGTTGATCACCGGCAACCCCTCTCCCATCCGCCACTGCATTTACATCATCAAAGAAAACCGCACCTACGATCAGGTTCTGGGCGACATGCCGCAGGGGAAGGGCGATCCCACCCTGTGCCTGTTTCCCGAATCCGTGACTCCGAACCATCATCGACTCGCCCGCGAGTTCGTGCTGCTCGACAACTTCTACGTCGAGAGCGAAGTGAGTGCCGATGGCCACGAATGGACCATGGGTGCTTACGCGACGGATTTCGTCGAGCGGATCTGGCCGATGAGTTACGGCCACAATCAGGACCGTAAATACGCCTATCCGAGCGAGGGGCGATTCAAGATTGCGCAGCCCGCCGGCGGTTATCTTTGGGACCGAGCCAAAGCGGCCAAGGTGACCTACCGAAGCTACGGCGAATTCGTCAATAATGGTGCGACCACCAATGATCCGTGTTCGACCTTGGTTCCGACGCTCCAGGGACATTTTGATCCGCACTTCCGGAGTTTCGACATGGATTACAGCGACTTGGCCCGGGCGGACCGATTCATCTCCGAATTGCATCGATTTGAGCGCGAGGGAGAAATGCCTCGCCTGCAAATTGTGCGGCTTCCGAACGATCACACGGCCGGAACTTCGACGGGCAAGCCGACTCCGACCGCGTACATGGCTGAAAATGATTTGGCCCTGGGTCGCGTGGTCGAGGCCGTGAGCCGATCGAAATTCTGGGCTTCTACCGCGATTTTTGTCGTGGAGGACGACGCACAAAATGGCCCCGATCACATTGATGCCCATAGAACCATTGCCTATGCCATCAGCCCGTACATCCGACGCAAGACGGTCGATTCCACCCTGTACTCCACGTGTTCGATGTTGCGGACCATGGAACTCATTCTCGGAATGAAGCCGATGACCCAGTTTGATGCGGCTGCGATGCCCATGCACGCCTGCTTTGTATCCAAGCCCGATCTCAAGCCCTACACGGCCATCACGCCTCAGGCTCGGCTCGATGAAAAGAATCTCGCGGATGCCTGGGGCCGCGAACGTTCGGACAAGATGGACTTGAGCCGCGAAGATGCAGCCGATGATCTGGAACTCAACGAGATCATCTGGCGTTCAGTCCGGGGTGCCCAGTCCTCCATGCCCTCTCCAGTGCGCGCTGGCTTCGTTTTGGCGGAAGGGATGGACGACGACGATGAGGACGATAAACCTAAAGTGAAACGCCCCTGAGTCTCCCAATCCGTGGGTTTTTATTGAGGTCTGAGTTTTGGGTTTTCGACGTTTGGGTAGGTGGGGAACCTTTCGGATGATTCAGTCTTGGCCCCTCGGCTGATGGCAGTGGGTGGGTGAACTTCCAGCGGTTCGCTGTTTCGAACGGATGGCCAAGCGAGCGACGGTGCAGGAGGGCAACCGCCGCCTTGCCGCTCCCGCCGCCTGTCGCTAACTATTCACAGGATGGCTCCGGTGCCCGAACACAAATCCAACGAGGTAGCGACCGCAGTGGCGGCACCTCCGGCACTCATCGAGAGGGCCAGCGAATTGGTTCGCGCTCACCCGGAGTGCTTTTGGTTCCGACACCCCGAGGCCCGCATCCGTCATCTGGGGGACATTCGGCTGGTGGTGGAGCATCTGCGGGAATACGGCGATCGCCGCGCCTGGTGGGCGGCTCAGGAGTTGCACAAATGCCTCTCACCGCTCTGCAAAAAGACGTGTTAGCCAGTCTGCATCTGGAGCCTTCGGAGCCTTGATGGGCTGCCCATCCGACTCTCAAATCTGCCAATCGACGGGGGCGATGGTGCGGTCTTTCTTGGCGGTGACCTTCAGGCGGTGGTCGTCCATGAGCACCAGTGACTCAGGCGGTACGCTTTGCATGAGGAAGACATTGGCTCCGATGGTGCTGCCGGCGCCGATCACCGTGTCGCCGCCCACGATCGTGGCGTTGGCATAGATGGTCACCCGGTCTTCGATGGTCGGGTGGCGCTTTTGTCCGCGGAGGGCTTGGCCTGCGGCCAATGAGCGGGCCACGAGGCCCACGCCTTGGTAGAGCTTCACGCGGTTGCCAATGACGGCGGTTTCGCCGATCACCGCGCCGGTGCAATGGTCGACAAAGAAATGGTCTCCGATGCGGGCACCCGGGTGGATGTCCATGCCGGTCCGGCTGTGGGACCACTCGGCCATGATGCGCGGCAGGAAGGGCACATGGCGCAGGTACAAGGCGTGGGCCAATCGATGCACCGCAACGGCTTCGACGAACGGGTAGGCCACGATGATCTCTTCGCGGTTCGCCGCGGCGGGATCGCCTGAGAAGGCGGCCTCGACGTCCGTGGTCAGGATCTCCCGGATGGCCGGGAGTTCGCGCAAGAACTCGCTGACCAGGTGATGGGCCATGGGCCGCGGGTCGGACTTGGTCGATGAGTTGCCATCGGCGCGATCGGCGCAGCGCAGGGCCTTGTAGAGTTCGTCCTCCAATCGGCCAGCGATACTGTCGAGCAGCAGCGCCGTCTCGGCCTTCAGCTCGGAGCTGTGGATGATGTGCTCGTCGAAGAAGCCCGGGAACACCAGTCGGAGCAGGTCGCGGGTAATGTCGGCGACGGAGGCCTTGGAGGGCAGGTTGATCCCGTCCAGATGGTTGATGCCCCCATGACGCGAATAGCTCGCGAGCAAGGCGTCGGTGATCTCGGTGATCGGGAACTGCACGGCGCAACCATGGCTGAGATCCCGCAACTTGGCCAGCCGAGGGAAAACACGGGGAAACCCCCGGGTCGACCTGGGGTCTTCCCGGACCGGGGCGAAGGTCGATGGACTAGGGACGGAATGGGGCGAATTCGGGTCGGTAGCGAGGAGTCCGCCGAGGCTGTGGATCTTTGTCAGGGTTCGGTGGGTTCAGGCGGTTTCTCGAGGAATTCGGGCGGGGTCAGGTGGTGGAGGTGTTCCGGGAGCTTCTGCCGGATATCAGGAAAACAGCAGTCACGGCTGGTTTCGGAGTCACCTTGTTGGTCGGCCACCATGAACAGGCCGTTGGGGATGCGGACAAACGAAAGGGTTCTGGCTCCGAGTGGTTGTTTTCCGAAGAGTTTCGACAACCCGTCCGTGATGGCTCCGTTGAAGAGTTCCATACGTTGTACTCCCAAGTGTTCCGTCAGAACGGCCTCGGCCTCGGTTCTGAGGCCCATTGAGACTTCCGTCACGGGGTCGATGCGCAAGGTGAACTTAGGGCCTGGATCGTTGGCGATCTCCGGTAGGTGTTCCTGCACCACCCGACTGCGAGAGGCCTCCAGGCGCTTATGTTCGATGACGAGTCGCTTCAAGGATTCACTCAATGGGTTCGCCTCACCCGGTTGCAGTGCCAGAAATTCTAACCCGGGCGGCGAGAGGGATCCATCCAGTCCGAAAACGACAAATGACAGCCCTTTCAACAGCGGTTTCTCCAACCAGATGTAGGGGGACTCTGGATTCCAGGTGGGCAGCTTGTTTGGAAGCGGTGTGGAGGTGACAACCGCCTCGGCTGAGGCCTGTGACCGACGACGAGCGACTTGGGCGAGTTCAGCGACCATGGATTCGCTTTCCGCCGTCTCCCGCGCGAGGTCTTGGCGTCGGGAGTCGACACTGGAAAGAACGGCGGCCAGTTGGTTCGATGCGGCGAGAACTTGCCCCTCTAACGGGAGCGAATTTTCGCGAAGGCGACTGGATTCGATGCCCGTCCGCCGCAAGACGAGGCAACCCATCAAGAGAGCTGCGGTGATCAGCAGAATCCGTTTCATGGATTGGTGGGCGCGCCTGTTGCGGGAGCTGAAACCCTTGCCTTCTGGTCCACGGCATCGAGCCATGACTGAATGAGTGGACGTGCATAGCGGGGGAAATTGTTTAAAGATCGTCGGGTTGTAGATAATCCGCCGTCGGGAGTCTCAACTCGGAAAGTCACCATGGGTTTGGCCCCGTTGGGTGATGATGGGTCGAACTGGTAGACGGTGAGCCGATGGTCCGGTTCGCCCCAGAAGGCACCGTATCTGTCGAGGAGTCTTAGTCGTTCGGTGTCCAGCGTTCCTTCTAGTTGGGTTAAGAAATCCCTGCGAAGGCTAAGGGCGGGTTTGGAGAGTCCCTGAAATTCAAAGGTCCTAACCTGATCGCGTGACCAGCCATCCAATTCTTCAGGGGTGGGTGCGACCGGGCGGGCAACCTTCAAGATTAGCGTCTGGTAGGCGGCCCAGAAACGGTCAATTGCAGATTCGACCTCGCGGGCTTCAGCTTCCGTGATTTGAAGAACGCTCCGGATTTCCGGGGACAGTTCACCCGATGCGTTTGCCTTTTCTTGGAATTGGAAGGCAGGAAGCAATCGCTTTGGCAGGCGCACCAAAGGAGCATTGTCGTCCCAGCGATAAGTGTTTGTGGCCGTGGAATCCGGGGCCGGTTTTGAAAGGCCGTCTTTCATTCGGGCCAACTGGGTGCGGGCGGCGGCCGTTTCGTTTCGGACTCGGAGCAGGGTGCGGTCGAGTTGGGCCAGTTCTTGTTCGGCGTCCGCCACCTGTCCATCGAACCTTACTCGATCCCGCTCGAGCGAATCGACCGCCCGTTGGGCATGGGCCAGGGAGGCCGATTGCCAGGCGAGGGGCGCGAGCACGAGGACCCCGCAGAGCAGGGTGGTCTGGGTTTTGGTGAGGCTCATGACGGAAAGGAGCAACAGACCCAGGCCCGAGGCAGGGCCGCTGGCGGCCAAGCCTGCCGCTGCGGCGCTCGAGGCAAGCCCGGCTGGAACGGCCGGAGCGGCCTGGGTGGCTTGGCCGAGCAGGGCCGCACCGCCGGCGGAGGGCAGGGCGAAGCCACGGTTCCTGAAGAACTCCGTCACCCGCTCGAGGGCCCGGCTCACCCGCTTGCGGGCCGCGTCTTCGTCGATGCCCAGCGCGTTGCCCACTTCGCGCAAACTGCGTTCCTCCAGGAATCGGAGGACCAGCGCGAGGCGGTCGGCTTCCCGGAGTTGGAGCAGCGCCTCATCGAGCAGCGGAGTGAGATCCTCGGAGGGGTCGCGTCCCTGGAGCTCTGTCTCGGCCAGGGCGGCGGCAACTTCCTCGCGACGACGGCGGCGCATCTCGGAGCGGAAACGCGCCTTGGACTCCAGGATGGCCGACCGATGGAGCCATCCCGCAATGGTTTCGTGTCCGGCGAGCAAGGGAGCCTTGCGGGCGAGCCGCACGAAGACGTTCTGGGTGATTTCCTCGGCGAGACCCGCGTCACCGACTTGCCGATAGGCGGTGGCGAAGACCAAACCCACATGCCGGTCCACCAGGGCACGGAAGGCCGTTTCCGATCCTTCGGAAGCGTAGCATCGCACCAGATCGCGGTCGGGCGTCGTGGTCGCGGCGGTCATTTCACTACGATACTGCCGCCTCCCCTTCAAACCGGACACAGGAGTTTGGACCCGGCCCAACCCAACAAAAAAGCGCGCACCGGTGAGGGTGCGCGCTTGGAAACGGAATCTAGACGATTAGTCCAGGGTCTTCTTCTCCTCGGCCGCGGCGAAGGCGTGCTCGAGGGCGACCAGGTCTTCACCGGGCTTGAGCTGATCGAGGAGCTTCTGCTCTTCCTTCAGCTGTTCGGTGCTGTAGTTCGCGGCCTTGATGGACAGACCGATCCGGCGATCGGCGCGGTCGATCTTGATGACGCGGGCGGTGACATCGTCGCCGACCTTGAGGACGTTCTTGATCTTGTCGACCCGGTCTTCGCTGACCTGGGAGATGTGAACCAGACCGTCGATGTCGTTGGGCAAGCCAACGAACGCACCGAAGCTGGCCAGCTTGGTGACCTTGCCGGTGACCAAATCGCCCACCTTGAAGAGGGTCTCGATCTGCTCCCACGGATCCACGCCCAGCTGCTTCATGCCGAGGCTGATGCGCTGGTTGGCCTTGTCGACTTCGAGCACAACCGCCTCGACTTCGTCGCCCTTCTTGAGGACTTCGCTCGGGTGGTTGACCTTGCGGGTCCAGCTCATGTCCGACACGTGCACCATACCGTCGAGGCCTTCCTCGAGCTCGAGGAACGCGCCGTAGCTGGTGAGGTTGCGGATCGGTCCCTTAACCTTGGTGCCCGGCGGATACTTGGTGTGAGCCAAATCCCACGGGTTGGTCTCGAGCTGACGGATGCCGAGGCTGATCTTCTGCTCGTCGCGGTTGATACCGAGGACGACCGCTTCGATTTCCTGGCCCTGCTTGAGGACGTCGGAAGGCTTGGCGATGCGCTTGGTCCAGGACAGCTCGGTGACGTGCACCAAGCCCTCGACGCCGGGCTCGATCTCGACGAACGCGCCGTAGGGCACGAGGTTGACGATCTTGCCTTTGATCTTGGCGTTGACGGGGTACTTGCTCTCGATGTTGTCCCAGGGATTGGACAGCTTCTGCTTGAGGCCCAAGCTGACGCGCTCTTTCTCGCGGTTGATGTCGAGAACGACGACGTCGATTTCCTGACCCACCTTGAGCATCTCGCTCGGGTGCGTGAGGCGACCCCAGGACATGTCGGTGATGTGCAGGAGGCCGTCGAGGCCGTTGAGGTCGATGAACGCACCGAAGTCGGTGAGGTTCTTGACCGTACCCTTGCGGATGTCGCCGGGCATCATCTCGGACAGCAGCGACGAACGGCGGGCGTTGCGCTCAGTCTCGATGATTTCGCGGCGGCTCAGGACCACGTTCTGGCGATCCGGATTGAGCTTAACGACCTTGAACTCGTAGGCATTGCCAATGAAGGAAGCCAGGTTCTTCGGGGGAACGATGTCGACCTGGGACGAGGGGCAGAACGCCTCGACACCGATGTTGACGATCAAACCACCCTTGACGATGGACTTCACCTTGCCGGTGACATTGCCACCCTCGTTGCAAATGCTCTGGATACGGTCCCAGTTCTGTTGGAACTCGGCCTTTTCCTTGGACAGGTGGACATTGCCTTCCTTGTCTTCGGCTTTCTCGATGAGGACGTCGATGATGTCTCCCACCATGACTTTATCGAACTCGACGAACTCGGAGGCGCTGACAACGCCTTCGGACTTGCCGCCGATGTCCACGAGGACTTCTTTCGGACGGACTTCGAGGATGGTTCCTTTGACGATTTGACCTGCCTTGAAATGGCGGTCGTACTGCTTCAGCAGTTCTGCGAATGCGGCGGAGGCCGACATAATGGTATAAGCCGAACGCGTGAGCGCCCGAGCGGTTTATCTGCGAGGAGACTTGAGCGGGGCGAGGTAAAATTGCCCCTCAGAAGACTCCATTGCCCAACGTGACCGACGTTGCGGTTGACAACGGAGGTTAGCGGTTAGGTGACTGGTTTAACTGTGTTTCTCAGCCGAAAATGCCGCCACACAAGTGACGACCGGCACCGCAGACGGTGGCGATTAGCCCGTAGGAGGCAAGCGGGTTTTTCGGCATTCTTGTCGGGTTGAGCGGCAATTCGTACACGAGGCGGCCCAAGTAAGCCCCTTGAGGAAACCTAAGGTCCTATGCTAAACTGCAAAGAGATGAAAGTCGTGGTTGAAATCCCTGAGAGCGCTCAGGTGGCATTGCCACCGGAAGACTCGCTCGCCCGCGACTTGCTGGAAGCCTATGCCATCGTGCGGTATCGGCAGGGGAGCCTGACCCAGAAGCAGGTCGGCTCCGTATTGGGTCTGGACCGCTGGTCTACCGAGGCGCTGCTTGAGCAGGCCCAAGCCATTCCTGCGTTGAGCCTCGCTGACTACGAACTGGAACGGAACGGTTCCCGATGACCATCGTGGTCGCCGATACCGGACCACTCAATTACCTGCACATCATCGGCCAGCTGGAAATTTTGCCGGCCCTCTATGGCGAGGTGCTCGTGCCGCCGGCGGTCCTACGCGAAATGATGCACCCCCATGCGCCGCCCGGACTCCGGCTCGTCGCCCAGAATCCGCCGCCGTGGTTTCAAGTGCGCACGCCCGGCCATGTCCAGTTCCTAGATCTCCTCGACGACGGCGAGGCCGAGGCCATCTCCCTGGCGGTCGAGCTGAGGGCGCAACGGCTTCTGATCGACGAACGAGATGGCCGCCGCTCAGCGATTGCCCTGGGAATCCGCATCCGAGGTACGCTAGGTATTCTCGAGGAGGCTTCGGAACGACGGCTGCTGAACCTGGCCGAGGCACTGGACGCCCTTCGCCAGACCACATTCCGCGCTGATGCCGCCCTGTACGAAGCAGCCCTCCAGCGCGACCGCATCCGCCGTTCCCGGTCGCTCTGAACCTGGCCTCACTTTTGCCCAAAGCCCGTTCTGCCCAGCCAAAAACGACCGGGTTGCCCTCTTTCGCAGGCCCCGCATTGTGAGGCATAATGTCCTTTTTGGTTCTCGACAGGGGACTCCAAGAGGGAAACCGGAATGCGGGACTGGGAGCGGGTTGGCGGAATGCGAATCGAAGCATTGGAAACGGGACTGCCGATACTGATCCGCCACGCCGGCAAGGCGGCGAGCCCACGTTTTCTCGAATTCTTCACCGCCGTCCTTCGCAACCCGAACACCCGCGAAGCCTACGCCCGCGCCGCCGTTCGGTTCTGCGACTGGTGCGAAGTCCGACGGATCCAACGGCCCCAGATCCAACCCATCATCATCGCGGCGTAACATCGAGGAACTGGGCTGCTCGCTCTCCAAGCCCAGTGTCAAGTTGAACCTCGCTGCGCAGCGCAGGCTCTTCGATCATCTCGTCTTGGGCCAGATCCTGCCCAAGAACCCGGCCTTTTCGGTGCGTGGGCCGCCGCACTTCGTAAAAAGCGACAAGACCTACTTAAAATAGCGAGGAACCATTAATCTACACAGAGATGGTTGAATAATGATTGGTTGGAGGAAGGGGGTTGAAGATTATTTATGAGTATTTTCACAACAATCCTCTAACCAATTTGACTGATCTTTGTAATAAATTTCTCCCCGTTAGCCTTTTGATTTCTCCATGAGATCACCCTCCACAAACTGATGAATCAGGCCCGAAATCAACGACTGATACGGAATCCCTTTTGTTGCAGCGACCCTCTGAATGCCGACCATGTCATGCTCAGACAATCGTATATTAATTCGGCGATCCTTCTTGAAGGTGTTTTCAGTTGCCGCCTTCAACTGGCGTAGCAATGCCTTATCCGGCTTACGAAGTTCGAGGGAATTGCTTTCGTAAAAAGATTCAATTTCCTTTTCTTCTTTGCTCAGTTTCATTTTGGTTCTCCTCTCTGTATTGTCTTGTTGCTTTTCTGCTCGGGATAATTGTCACAAGCCATAGCGTGTCTCTTCGGATCTCTAATGGGACCATGTGAACATAGTCGTCTACGATCACGAAAAGGATCCTTTGCCCCGGGTGCCGGGCTTAATCCGGGTGGTCTGTAACCTTCCAGATGTCTTCGCGGCGAAGGTGCACAATGACGGCCTCGAACGAAATCCCGCGATTCGCCTTCAGGAAATCGTTCTGATTTGAATCCCAAACATACTGCACAGTGAGCGTCTGCCTTAACAGCACACGTGCTGCAAGGCGTTTCGTTGATAACCCCGTTGCGGGATCTTCACCTGGCAGCATCCGCGGGGAAACTTCCCGGACGTGTCGCTGCTCGCGATGGGCGGCTTATCGATCGGGGCGTCCTTCCTGCCGCTGACCGTGGTCATCGACATGCCCACCACAGCCCGAATCCTCATTCAATTTGTGGGGCAGATCGTGGCTTTGTGGTTGCTGCGTCGGCATGCCCCGCAGTTGGAGCGGCCCTATCGGGTCTGGTTCTATCCCTTGCCGCTCCTTTTGGCCGGTGTCGGCTGGTTGCTGGTCTTTGCCACGACCCCGGTCCGCACGATCGCGATGGCCTTGGGGGCCTTGGGGCTCGGTGTCTTGGAATATTTGGTCTGGGCCCGGGTGGCCGGACATGGGCCATTTCAAGCTTTGGGGTCTGCCGATTCGCTCGATTCCAAATCCTGACCGGGCAAAGAAAACGGGGAGCCGCCGCTCGGCAGACTCCCCGTGAATCGAACGAGAGCGGTGTGAGGGTCAGCCCCACTTCTCGAGCTTCATTTGTTCCTTGGGCAAGCCGAGGTCATGCAGCACCAAATGTTCGACGGCGTTGACCATGTCGTTGGTGCCGCAGGCGTAGAAGACGGTGTTGGCGGCGTCATCGACGAAGCTCTTCACCCACTCCGGGGTGATGCGGCCACGGCGGCCGGTCCAAGGGTCTTCGGGAGCCAAGCGGGTGCAGGTCACCACAAACTTGAAGCGCGGGTTGCGGGCCTCCAGGGCAAGAAATTCTTCGGCGAAGATGATGTCGCTGGTGGTTCGCACCGTGTAGAGAACGGTGATACGGGTATCCAGATTCTTCTCGGTGGCCTCGCGGACGAAGCCACGGAAGGGCGTCACGCCCGAGCCGCCGGCCACGCAAATGAGGTGCTTGCCCGGGGGATCGAACACCGGCAGGAAGCGGCCGGTCGGAGGGATGACGAACATGCGGTCACCGGCCTCGACCCAGTCCACGATGCTGGTGCCCATCTTGCCATCGCGCTTCACGGTGACCTCGTAGTGGCCCCGATCCAGCGCGCATGAGCTGAGCGAATAGGCCCGCTTGTACTTCGCCTTGTGCGGCCAATACACAGTGATGAATTGGCCGGTCTTGAAGTCGGGGGCATAACCCTCGGGCCATTGGAAGCGGACGGTTTTGGTGTCGGGAAGTTCCATCTTCACCGACTCGACGAGCATTTCAGCGATGACCTTGGACATGTTCAGAAAGGGAGTTTAGAGCAGGGACGTGACGAGACTTTGCCGCAATGAGTAGACCTGTAAAGGCGCGGTTTGCTGACTCGGGTTTGCGCGGAAGGGGCTTGCCGCTGAGCTTGCGTCATTCGGCGTGACGCATCAAAGGGTCAAATGCGGTGGGGCGCTGATAAAGTCAGGCAACGTCTCCGCGCAGGAATTGCACAACTTGCCGGATGATCTCGGTCCGGATGGGCAGGGCGATGTGGGTATGAGGCACGACGACGTGACGGGCCGATCCTGCCAGTCGGGTCGAGGCGACGCTCACCTTGCCGTCATGCGGGGCGGGCAATGGAGACCAGAAGGGCGATAAGGGACGATCTCCAGCGATGACGAGGGCTTCATAGTCGGCCGGGCCCAGGTTGACCGAGTAGCCTGCAAGCCCGGTCTGCAACGCCGCCAAATTGGGTCCGGCTAACCATCGGCAGAGGGCATTTTTAGACCAAAAGTCTGCCGCTTCGCTGCCATGGTGAGGCGTGCCCAAAAAGACGACGCGTCCCAAACGGGCAGGGCGGTGTGCCGCCAAGCTGCCGCGCAGCAGCAGTCCGCCCATGGAGTGGGTAACGAAATGAATCCGTTGGATGCCCTCCGGAATCGTGCGCAGCAAATAGTCTGGCAGGTACTCCGAAGCCAAGATCGTGAGCGGCACCCGAATGGATGGGTAGGCCGGATTGAAGACCTGGTAGCCTTCCCGTCGCAGGGCCCATTCTAGCCGCTTCATTGGGATCGGTGACGAGTACCAACCGTGGAGGAGGACCACGGCCTCGGTACGCGGATTGCCGGGTTGAAGCGTTGGGGTGGCGCCAGACATCGACATCAGGTCAAGCGGGTTGCCTCGGAGCGGACAATTTCGATGAGTGCCCGATGATCAATCTTGCCGGTGCCCAGCTTGGGGATCTCGTTCACGAACCGAATTTCGCGTGGGACACACAAGTTGGTTAAACCTTTGGCCTTGATGGCCTGTCGCACGTCATCCATCGACAGACGTGGGACATTGCAAATGGCGATGAGTTTTTCGCCTTTCTCCTCGTCGGCGACGGCCACCACGGCGATCTCGCAGCGCAGTCCGTGCTGGGGGAAGGCACCTGCTAAGGCGTCTTCTACAGCGGTGAGGCTGACCATTTCGCCACTAATCTTGGCAAAGCGCTTCATGCGTCCCAGCAGGAAGACGAACCCGTCGTCATCGATCCGGGCCAGATCTCCGGTGTCGTACCAGCCGCCCAAGGCCTGGAAGGCGGTATCGGCTTCGGAGTTGAGGTAGCCGCGCATGACGTTGGGACCGCGCACGAAGAGACGTCCGGAGATGATGCGGCCATCGAGGGCGACTTCGCTGACGCCGTCGACAGGCTCCAGTTTCCATTCCATGCCGGGCATGAAGCGCCCGACACTGCCAAACTGGGCCTCAATGCGGTTGTTGGCACAGAGCACCGGGCTGCACTCCGTTGCTCCATAACCCTCCAGCAGGCGGATGCCGAACTTCCGTGCCCAGGTTTGGGCCGTGGCCTCCTGAACCTTTTCGGCGCCGGCCACCAGGTACTTCACCGAGTTGAAGTCGTAGGGGGCGGCCTTGCGGGCGTAGCCATTGAGGAAGGTGTTGGTGCCCACCATGACCGTGCAGTCGCGGTCATACACCACGCCGGGGATGACTCGGTAGTGCAGGGGAGACGGATACAAGAAGGTGTAGAGACCTCGAACCAGTGGCAGCAGCGTGCAGGCTGTCAGGCCGAAGCTGTGAAAGAGGGGGAGTGCATTGAAGAACCGCTCGTGATCGGAGACATCCAGGAACGCGTCCATCTGACGAATGTTGGCCAGAAGATTGGCGTGGGTGAGCACCACACCCTTGGGAATGCCTTCTGATCCGGAGGTGAAGAGAATCACGGCCGGAGTCTTAAGCGGGTCGAAGCCATCGCGCGGCACACGAAGGCCTGTGCCGCACCGGATGCTGTGCTTCAGGAGGACGAGCAACTTATCTAGGGTACTGATCCGGGTGCGGACGTCTTCCAGTCGGTGGAAGCGAATGCCGGCCGCTTCCAATGGGCCGATGTCCAACTTGGCCTTCTCGAGAAAGGTGCGGGAGGTGATGACGTCCCGGATACCCGCTAGTCGGGCGCATTGCAGAAGTATGGTGGGCCCCGTGGAGAAGTTGAGAACCGCTGGGGTATGCCCCGTGGACCACAAGGCCAGCAGCGTCAGTGGCATGCCGTTGACGTTGGGCAGGAGCACGCCCACCCGGGTGGGGTCGCTCTGGGGAGGGCGGGTTTCTTTCGGAAGCAGACTCTGGAACTGCTGTGCCAGCAGTTCGGCTCCGACCATGAGCCGGCGATAGGTCAGTGGCTTGAGGGTGATGTCTTCGAGGATTTGCCGTCTGGGGAGGGCCTTGGCGGTTTCGGCGATGGCTTCCAAGACATCCTGGGGCCCGAGGTCCATTTCGGCCTGAAATTGCTGGTGAACCATCGCGTCACGCAGCCAGCGGGTGATGCGGGCTCGTGCCACGGAGTTGGCTTGGTGCGACAGGTCTGGGGCGCTCTGTACCGCGCTGAAGTGGGCCGAGACCTGAGGAAACCAGCGGGTCCAGCCCGTATGCCGCACCGCAGGTACTCGAACCGCATTGCGCAAATAACAGGTGATGACCTTTGCCTTCGTTTTGTGAATGAGGAAGCCAGTGCCGTCGAAGAGCTTCATCATCCGGGCGGTTCGCGTTAATCGGCCCTCTGGGAACAAGACGAGTCGGCCGCCTTGAGCGAGGTACTCCGCCATGCGCTTGGCTCCGTAAGGGGAGGCCGGATCGATGGGGAAGGTACGCTGGTTGACCATGATCCGGCTATGGATCCACGAGGTCTTGGCTGTGGTGGAGCTGGTGACGAATTTCCAATCCTTATCGAGCACGACGCCGAGAAAAGCCCAGTCCAGCCAAGAGACGTGGTTCGGGAGCAATAGCACCGGACCTGGCGTGGACAGCACTTCTGTATTGTAGGCGCGGTAACGGAAACACAGGCGCAGGAGCCAATGGATTAGGGTCTTGATCATCGGGTTTTTCCTGCAGGGGTTGTGGGGATAGTCGAAGCCGGAATCTTCAGTAGAGCGACGATGCCGGCGGTCACCACGGCCAGTACTAAGAAGACGCCGGAAGCACTGATGCCTACCTGGACGCTGAAGAGGCACAGCAGGCTGGCACTCACCATGCCGAGATTATCAACCAGGTTTTGGACCGCGATGGTCTTGCCCAGTTTGTTCGGGTCGGATTCGGCCTGCAGGGCCGCATTAAGTGGGATGAGGAAGAATCCGGCGGCGATGCCGGTGCCGATGAGAAGGCCGACCACCGGCAGAATCAAATGCAACGCGCCGGCCTGAACAGTGGGGTGCTTCCAGAGGTTGAGGTGCTCAACGGAAAACAGGAGCCCCAGCATGCTGGCGAGGGCAAAACCGAAGAGTCGGGTGCGTTGTAATTGCCCGACGGGAAACCATCGGCCGGCCAGGATGCTGCCTACCATGACTCCTACGCTCAGCCACAATCCGAGCAGGGCGATTTGGGTGTTGTCGGGCAGGTGGAGAACGCTCAGGCCCCACGGTTGGAAGTTGATCTTCATGGCGGCACCGCAAATCCAGAAGAGTCCGGTGCCGACCAGCATTCGGGACAATCGGGGAGCCAAGGCCAGTTGCCGCGCATGGTCTTTGAAGGCGTTTGTATTGGCGCTCCAGAGGACGCCGGGGTTGGACGGGGTCCGCTCCATGAGGAGATTGAGCAGGAACGAGCCGAGATAAATCCCCACGAGCACCGCATAGGAGCTCAATACGGAATCCTTCCACCGGTCGGCCATGACCGAGCCGGCGATCGCTCCGCCGAGGATGGCCACCAGGGTGAGGAGTTCGACCATGCCGTTGGCTCGGACGAGGCGTTCTCTGGGGAGGATCTCGGGCAGGATGCCATACTTGGCAGGCCCATAGACGCAGGCGCCCACGCCGACCACGAGGTATCCGATGCCCTGCCAGATGGGCCCCCAGCGGAGGCTCAATGCGCACAGGAGTGTGCCGAAAATTTTCAGGGCGTTGCCGCCGGCCAGCCAGGAGGTTTTGGAGTGTCGGTCATTGAGAAAACCAGCGACGGGAGCCAAGAAAATGAAGGGAACGAACAGGAGGCTGGTGTAGACGGTGTTGTGAGTTCTGAGCTGAGCCTCGGACAAGATGCCTGCCTGCTGAAGGTAGGTGAGTTGTCCCACGATGACGGCGAGGAGGGCGTTGTCGCCCAGTGCGCTGAGGAATTGGCTCAGGAGCAGGAGCGGGTAATTGCGCTGGAGGTTGGGCATTCGAGGCGGGGTTTAAGCGTGTTCAGCGCGCACAATCCATTCGGGTGTGATTCCATGACGTCGGTTCGAGGTGTCGCTGCGGCGTCGAATCCGGAAGGTTCTCCACAGCCAGCACTCCAGATGGGTCCAGAATCGCAACTGTTCCAAGACGGGGTTGAGGTGCTCTGTGATCACACAGTAGTGAGTCGATTTGGGGTCTGTGTGGTGGATCGCATGATGTCGAGAACTTTGGAGAATCCTGAGATCTTGGAGAAGATTTATCCAAGGGCCATTCTCACGCCGACTGCGGTGGGCCCACTTGTGGATTTGGTTGGCGTTGCCGACCAAGCAGGCGAAGACCCAGACGGCCGGCGTGAGGGAGTCCAGGGCCCATGCGCTGAGGACGAAGATTGCCGCCACGACCCATAGGTCCCAACAGGAGTCCAACCAGGAGTGTTTAAGGAAATGGCGAGGTCGGTAGTGGTGGAGGATGTTGGGCCGGGCGATGAGTTCTCCCAGCAGGGGGCAGTCTTCGCGGAGGTAGGCGTCTTCGATCCAGTGGAACACACCGACAACAAAATCGGCGGACAGGACGGCCATAGCGATACTCGCTAGGGTTTGTGTGATGTGGACGGTCCAGAATACGGGGTCGCTCATGACTCCGCTGTTGTCGCCCGGTGCTTCGTTTCTGCGTGAATCGAATGTTTTTTGAGAGGCATCGAGTCAATCAATGTCGGGGCTGGGCCTTAACTCGATTGAAGATTTGCCGTGGCGACTTGGGTTTTTTCCGATCTACCGTCTCGCCATGCCAGATTCCAAGAAGCCCTCGAAGAAGGCTCCTGCTCTCCTGTTGGGGGTGGGTCTCGATTCGGATGGCCACCAGCGGTTGACCAAGGGCAAGAACTTCGCGCTCGTGGGTGGTACTCAGGAAACTCACGAGGCGATGACTGAGAAGGCGATCAAGATCAACGAGCACCTCACCAAGCGAGGCAAGGAGCTGCACGAGGTGAGTCGGGAGGAATTTAATGACATCGCCGACAAGGTGGGTCTGCGGCGGGATGCTCCTGAAAACAATTGAACCACCGGTGAGGCCGGTGGTTCAGGGCGGTTTGACGCTCGATGAATGGGGTGGTGAGCCCGGGCTCGAGTCTGAGCCCGAGTTCGTTAACCTCCGATTTGCTGGGAATAGGCAGCAGGCGACAGGAGCGCCTCGGATTCCGCCGGGTTGGAGAGGCGCAGGGTAAAGAAGCTACCGCCGGCATAGGGTTCGGTGTTTACCGAGGCCGGGTTGTCACTAGCGGTGCTGTTCACGGCGATGATTTCGCCGGACAGGGGGGAGTAAATGTCGCTGGCGGTTTTGACGGATTCGACGACGGCGCAGGGTTCACCGGCTTTGACTTTGCGGCCGATTGAAGGGAGTTCGACGAAGACGATGTCGGTGAGTTCGTGCTGGGCGTGGTCGGTGATGCCGACGACGGCGGTGTCGCCGGAGATGCGGGCCCATTCGTGGGACTTGGCGTATTTCAGATCTGCGGGGACTTGCGAACTCATGCTGGTGAAGGAATTAACGGGACGGCTGTGGTGAAGCGAGCAGAAATAAAGGGCTCCGCGGGTTCGGCCCTGCGCTCGCAGGTAAGCTCAGGCGAGTCAGTGGCGGCGGGTGGTGTAGGTGCGGGTGACGGGGCCGGGCAGGGTGATGGAGTAGGTGCTGCCATCGGGGAGGACCGCGCAGTGGATGGGGTGGGCGGTTCCTGTTTCTGTATTAGCGATGAAGTCGTTGGGGATGTTGTTGGTGACGCCGTCAGGCCGGCGGTTCCGGTGCAATTGGTATTGGGCTTCGAGCCGCGGCAGGGTGCGCAGCGTGGCAAGAACTTCGCCGGCGGTTCCCTTGGTGGCGCCGTTGTTCATGACCGTGACGGTGGGGTTGAGGGCGCTCAGCAGGCGCGGGTGGTTGCTGACATCGAGGCCGTGGTGGGTGACTTGATACAAATCCACTTCGGGGAGCCGGATTTCCGGCCAGATCAATTGGGTTTCGGCGTTCCAGGTGAGGTCGCCGCCGTCGAAGAAGCGGAAGTTCCCGAAGCTCAGGACCCAGGCGGAGCTGTTGGCATTGTCGGAGGTGTCCGGGGCTTTGAGGGTCGGGGCGGATCCTTCGGCTTTGCGGGTCGGAAAGGCTCCTTCGGCGGGTTTCTGACGGGTGATGACACAGCGTATCGACAGGGGGGTCTTGCCGCTGGTCAGCGGTAGGCTAATGCCAGGTTCGACGCGATGCCGTTGTCCAACAGGCATGGTGCGGTAGGTCTTGCTGGTCAGGGGCCAGGTGGAGTTGCGGTTGCCGTCCGGGTCGGCGTCGGTGAGGCCGTTGTCCCAAAGGTTTTTGATGGGTACTTGGGCGGCGATTTCGGCGGCGCCGCCAAAATGGTCAATGTGCAGGTGGGTGATGACGAGGTGATCGAGATGTTGGAGACCCGCGGTCTGGGTGAGAACCTTGAGGATGCGGGCCGAGTCGCGGCCGCCGGGGTTGCCGGAGTCGATGAGAATGCTCTCGCCGGCAGGAGTGATGATGAGGGTGGAACCACCGCCGTCTGAGTCGCACCACCAAATGTCTAGCCGCCCGTCGGACTTGCCGGCGATGAGGGAAAGAGCGAGGGACGGGACGAGGGCTAGGCTCAGGGCGAAGCGACGCAGAGACATAATGTGGATAGGTTACTGATCATGGGTTCGGACTCCAGCCCGCCGTGTGGGATCCATTGAGTGATTCTCCAGGCCGAGGGATCTCTGCGCCGAACGCTTTGAGTGGGTGAGGTCGTGCTGGATACGTCTTCTTCCACAAGAGCGTTGTCGTTTGCTGATTATGGGCCTCAAGCAGGGGCCTCAGTTGGGCTGGGTCTTCTTTCTCTACTGGTCGTCTTGGGAAAGAATCCGCTGCGCCGTCGCTTTCTTCCCAACTGAATCGTTCCGGCTTAGGCTTGGGTGTATGTCGAACCAAGTGCGGGTGGCGGTGATCGGGACGGGGTCGCTGGGCAAGGAACACGCGCGTATTTATGCCGACCTAGCCAAGGCGGGGTTGGCGGAGTTTACCGGGGTGTTCGATGCCAATCCTGAGGCGGCTCGCACTCATGCGGCGCGTTGGGGGGTGCGAGCTTTTGCTTCGGTGGCTGAGGCTGCGGAGGTAAGCGATGCTCTCAGTGTGGTGACTCCGACGGTGACTCACCATGCGATCGCTCGCGAGTTACTCAGTCTGGGGCGACATGTGTTGGTCGAGAAGCCGATGACCGACAATTCGGATCAGGCTCAAGATCTCGTTCGATTGGCGCAGGAAAAGGGGCTGGTGCTTCAGGTGGGGCATGTGGAGCGGTTCAACCCGGTGTTTAGCTATTTGGAACAGGCGGCGCCGTTCCCGAAGTTTATCGAATGCCATCGCCTGTCGCCGTTTCCGGCTCGGAGCACCGACATTGGGGTGGTGCTGGACCTGATGATCCACGATCTCGATGTGGTGATGGCGTTTGTGAAGTCGCCGGTGGTGTCGGTGGATGCGGTGGGGATCCCGGTGCTGAGTCGCAGCGAGGACATTGCCAATGCTCGGCTTCGGTTCGCCAATGGTTGCGTGGCCAACCTCACGGCCAGCCGCATCAGTCCGGAGCGGATGCGCAAGATTCGCGTCTTCAGCGGGGGCGATCATCCGGTGTACATCAGCCTCGATTACCGGGTTCAGGAAGGCTTCCTTTACCGATTGGCGCGGGACGGCGAGGAGGAGAGCTCGTTGCTTCGCAAGCTGTTGTCGGCGAAGGAGTCGACGATTGTCAGTGAGTTTGCCGGCAAGCGAATCGTTCGGGAACCGGTACCCATCAATAAGGATGAGCCGTTGAAGCTGGAGTTGTCGGACTTCGTGGCCTGCGTGCGGGAGAGACAGGTGCCGAAGGTGAGTGGAGCTCAGGCTAAGGCGGCGCTGGATGTTGCTTTTGAGATTGTGCGGCAAATCCAAGCATCGCCGTGATCCGGGTGGGACTGTTGGGTCGATCGGCTTATGGAATCCCGCCCCGGTCGGGGGGAGAGATAGTGTCTTGGAAGGGCTGTAAGCCGAATTCTGTCTTCCTGGCTTGCGCCAGGGAGAGAGTCATTTCTCTGAGCGACCGATACCCGGAACCCGATCGACTTTCGCCGATACGATGCGGGCCGCATCGAAGGTCCCCTATTTGGTCTTGCTCCCGGAGAGGTTTGCCATGCCCCGCTTCTTGCGTCGCGGGCGGTGGTCTCTTAAACCGCCTTTTCACCCTTACCCGTACCTTTCGGCGCGGGCGGTATATTCTCTGTGGCACTGTCTGTCGGCCACGCCTTACGTCGTGACCTCCCGCGTGTATCTCCGGCCTAACCGGAGTTACGTGGCTCCGCGCCCTATGGAGTTCGGACTTTCCTCCCGCGACTTGCGCCGCGAGCGACCCTCCACCCTTCCAAGACGCTGTGACGGTGGGGGATGAAACCGAGTCTGGCGAGTCGGCAATTTTCCGAGGGCTTATCCGAATTCATCGGAAGGGGCTTCGGGTGCACGGGTGTGTGAAGCAAAATTGGGTGATTTCCAGACAGGAATGGTTGCTGTCAGGCCCCTTTTAGGAGTCATATTCCTTCAAGCAACCCCGTCAGAAACCTCGGCAGGTCATGGGTGGTGTTGCATACACAACACAACAACAAACGCACTCAAGCCATGAAGACCCTCAAATTGTCCGTGATTCTCGCTTTGGTTTCGGCCGTGTTCGGTGCCACCGCACTTTCCGCAGCGCATTCTCCGCGGGGTGCTTCCAATGAGTCGTCGAAGTCGGCAAAGGGCCACTGCGACTCCAAGGGCGGCGCTTGCTGCAAGAAGGACAGCAAGAAGTAAAAAGAGCCTCAGCTCTGCACCCTGTGGGCGAAATCCGCAGAGGCCAATCGATCAGGCGTTTCCGGTCTTCGGAGACGCCTGAATTGTTTTTGGCCAAGGAGCTCGCTGGAAGTGGGCGTCGCTTCTGGTTCAATTCAGGGGCCTGTTCCTGGCGATGGCGGGCCTGTTCAGCCATTGAGTCGAGCGGTGTCGAATTTGGCCTCCGATGAATCGTTCCGATTTGGGTGGCGAATGAGTACCGAAGGCGTTGGGTGGATTTGATTTGGGTCTGGATGAACGGTTTGTTGTCTCCCGGGGTAAAATCGGATGACACGGCAAAGTTGTCCGGATGGGGGTCTGGGTTGCCGGTGGGTCTTGGGGAGAAAGAGCCTGTCTTCGAGGCTGTAGGTATTAAAACCCCTTTAAAAATGCCCTAAAAAGCGCGTGGCACTCCAGATGCTTCACGGCAGGTGTGAACGTCGGAATTTATCAAGCTGCTGCAGCCATGACGGGCAATGCCCGCTGGCAGGAGGCTATTTCCGAGAACTTGGCCTCCGCGACGGTGCCCGGGTTTAAGCGCACGGAGGTCTCCTTTACTAGTCTGGCTTCGGGGTTTGTCCCGCCCGGTGAAGCCGGCAGCCAAATCGACCGCGGCATGCGCTACCAGTTGCCCAATGCCCGGGGTTCGACGGTTTTCTCGGCCGGTGAGTTTCAGGCTACTGGGGTTCCCACCCATGTCGCAATTGAGGGGAACGGTTTTTTCGAGGTGCAGTTGCCCAACGGCGAGTTGGGCTACACTCGCAACGGACAGTTCTCCATCGGGCCGACTGGTCAGTTGGTGACTTCGCAGGGTTTTCCAGTCCTCTCAGACGGTGGGGCCGTCCAGTTGGATAACACCGTACCCGGTCCGATCTCCATCGCGGCCGATGGCACCGTGTCTAAGGGCGCCGCTCCCCGTGGCAAGCTGCGTGTCGTTAATTTTAATGCTCCCAACCGCCTGATGGCGGCCGGTGGCGGCATCTGGAAGTCCACCGATCCGGCGCTGCAGAAGACCGATGCCCCCAATCCCACGCTGCGCGGTGGCGGGCTCGAAGGATCCAACACCTCCGCCGTGGCTGAAATGGTCGGCATGATCCACGCCATGCGCATGTTCGAGGCCAACCAGAAGGTCATCCAAACGCAAGATGACCGCATGGGGCGGGTTATTAATGACCTCGGGGGCACTCCCAACTAGGCCTGAATCAAATTAAAGAACACCTCCCCGAACCCCATCCTCCATGATTCGAGCCCTTTATTCCTCCGCCGCCGGCATGCAGTCCCAGCAGACGCAGCTCGACGTGATCTCCAACAACCTTGCCAACGTGAACACGACGGGATTCAAGAAATCCCGGCCCGAGTTCCAGGACTTGTTGTACCAGAACGAGCGGCCTTCCGGAGCCGATCAGGGTGCGGGCAACTTGGCACCGTCCGGAGTCCAGATTGGTCATGGTTCCCAATTGGTGGCCACGGCCAAGGTTTTCACCACCGGAGAACTCACCAACACCGGTAATAAGTTCGACGTGGCCATTCAGGGGGATGGATTCCTCGAGGTTCAGATGCCCGACGGCAGTCGGGCCTTCACCCGCGACGGCGCGTTGAAGCTCAGCAACACCGGCAACTGGGTTACTAGCGATGGACTGCCTCTCTTGGGCGGGTTCCAGGCAGTGGCCGCGGGAACAACCGACGTCTCCATTTCACCCGGCGGGACCGTCACCACTCAAGGTGCTCAGGGCAATCAGACCTTCCAGGTCAATCTGGTCCGCTTCATCAACCCGGCAGGGCTTCAGAGTTTGGGTCGCAATTTGTACCGCGAGACGACCGCCTCCGGTCAGGCCGAGCAGGGCAATGCGGCCCAGAATGGGTTCGGCAGTCTCGCTCAAAACTACCTCGAAATGTCCAACGTGAAGGTCGTCGAGGAAATGGTCGGTATGATCGTCGCTCAGCGTGCCTACGAGGTGAACTCGAAGGCGGTTCAAGCGGCCGACGAAATGATGGGTCAGGCCAATAACCTCAAGCGCTGATGAAGCTCTCTCTCTCCATCCTGATCGAGTTGTTGCTGGGGGTGGCATCCCTTGCGGCCCAAGCCTCGGCTCCGACGGTGGCGGCCCCCGAGCCGCTCGTCGCGGTCTTCGCTACGGGTGCGATGGTTCGTTCCGAAGGCGTCTTTTCCACGGACCTGATCCAGGGAATTCCGGCCCTGCCGCGTGTCCGCGTGGCCCCGGCTCCTCAGGTCGGTGCCTGGTCTCAGCTTTCCCGGACTTCTGTTGTCGAGGCATTGCGCATCGCGGGGGTCGATCTTTCGCTCGTCCGTTGGACCGGCCCAGAATCGGCCCGGATCTCTCGGGCGATGCGAGAATTGGGTGAGGCCGAGGTGCGCGATCAGATTACCCAAGAACTTCAGCGCCGATTTGCCCGCAACGGCGGCGAGATCGAGGTGCGTCTCTCTCGCCCCTGGCGCTCGGTCTCCATCCCCGACGAATCCTTGGATATCCGCCTTCTCGATTTACCCACCGCGGGCCTCCAGTCGTTGATTTCTCTCAAGGTGGAGGGGCTGGTTGGGGGCGACGCGGTCGGTTCTTGGTTCCAACCCATCCAGGTCCGTCACTGGTGCGAAGTGCCGGTGGCTGCTGCTGCCCTCCGCCGTGGGCAACCCCTGGTCGAGGTCGAGACCGTGCTCGAGCGTCGGGACGTTTTGGTCTCTCGGGGAATTCTCAAGGCATTGCCCAAAGCGGTTCAGGATTACGAATTGGCCGAGGGCTTGGCTCCGGGTCAGGCCTTTTCCGATCGAAGCCTCCGCCTCAAGACCGTGGTCTTCCGGGGCCGTTGGGTCGATGCCCGGATCCAGGCGGGCACACTCGAAATCACCACCAAGGTCGAAGCCCTAGAGGACGGATATCCCGGGCAGAGCATTCGGGTGCGTAACCCCCTCTCAAAACGCGAGTTCCGAGGGGTCGTTCAAGGTGAGAACTCTGTTCTAGTTCCCCTGTGAAGCCGGTCCAGAAATCCACGATCCCCATGAATGAGTTTTCCCAATTCCGACGCCCGCTCTTCGCGATCCAAGCGTTCGCGGTAACGACCGTTATGACCGTAATGACCGTGATACCGATGCCTGTGCTGGGCGCCAATGGATCGTTGTGGACCGAGTCGTCTGCCCGTCTGCTCTTGGCCGATAATCGGGCCCGCAATGTGGGCGACATCCTGACCATCGTGGTCGAAGAGACCAACGAGTCGGCCAAGCAGAACAATACCAAGACCGCCAAAAAGACGGGCATTAGTGCGAGCATCTCGAGCTTCCTGTTCGGCGCGGGCCAAGACGGATTTCTGACCCGTGGCGGCAAGTATCCGTCCATGGACATGAAGTCCGACAAAAGCTTCGAGGGAGGCGGTACAATCAACAATTCCGAGCGCATAACCGCCCGGATCGCGGTCCGTGTGACGGAGGTGCTGCCCAATGGGCACATGATTCTCGAGGGCCGCCGCATGACCTTAGTGGGTGGCGAGGAGCAGGAAGCCGTGCTCCGCGGATTGGTCCGTCAAGAAGACATCCAGCCTGGCAATACGGTCCTCAGCCACAACATCGCTGACGCCAGCATCAAGTTTGTCTCCAAGGGCGTGGTCTCCGACAGCCAACGCCGCGGTTGGTTTACCCGCGCTTTCGACAAAATTACCCCGTTCTGATCATGCGCCTCCACCGAGTTTCATCCTGTTGGACTGCGCTAGATCGCTGGACCCGAGCGTTCGCGCTTCTAGGCCTCTTGTGCTGCTCACAGGCGCTGGCCTTGGGCACCCGGGTCAAAGACCTAGTTATGGTCGCCGGGGCGCGCGACAACCAGTTGGTGGGTTATGGAATTGTGGTCGGCCTCAACGGGGACGGCGACAAGAACCCCATTTACACGCTTCGCAGCTTCGCCAACTTGCTCCAGCGCTTCGGCGTCCAGGTGCCGGCTCAGACGCTCATCGCCAAGAACGTGGCTGTGGTCATGGTGACGGCCGACATCAAGGCCTTCTCCAAGAATGGTCAACGTCTGGATGTCACCGTATCGGCCATGGGCGATGCGCGCAGTTTGCAAGGGGGCGTCTTGGTGCAAACCCCACTCTACGCGGCCGACGGACAAATCTACGCCGTGGCCCAGGGTGCTCTGGCTGTGGGCGGTTTCATCGGCGGCAATGCGTCGTCGAGCGTTCAGAAGAACCACCCCACTGTGGCGACGATTACCGGCGGTGGCTTGGTGGAGCGGGAGATTCCGACCCGCATCGTGGAGAACCAAGAAATTGAGCTACTGCTGCGCGAGCCGGACTTCACGTCTGCAGCCCGATTAGCCATGGCAATCAATGAGCGGTTCACCAATTCGGCCCGAGCCATCGACCCGACTTCGGTGAAGGTCCGCATGCCTGAAGGGGTGGATCAGGCCTCCGTTGATTTTGTGGCCCGTCTGGAAGACATCGAAATGTCCCCGGACACCACCGCCCGCATCGTCATTAACGAGCGGACCGGAACGATCGTGGCTACTTCCAAGGTGAAGATCTCCAGCTGCGCGGTCTCACACGGTGACCTGACCATCACCATCGCCAACAGCTTTGATGTCTCGCAACCCAACGCGCTGAGCCAAACCGGCGAGACCGCCGTTACACAGCGGGCCGACGCCAACGTCAATGAACGCAAGGGTACGCTGATGGTCCTATCCGACTTGCCTACCGTGGAAAAAGTGGCGGCCGGCCTCAATGCCATCGGCGTCACTCCGCGGGACATGATGGCCATCTTCGGATCCATGAAGCAGGCCGGAGCGCTCCAGGCCGAACTTATTTTGCGCTGAACCATGAACGCCATTGGACCCCGTCCTTCTTCTGCGCCGCTGGCCAGCCTTACCCCCACGGGTTCTGGGCTGCCCGGTGCCGTTCCCGCGGACAAGACCCGCGAGATGACCCAGCAGTTCGAGGCCGTCTTTGTGCGGCACCTGCTCAATGAGGCTCAGAAGCCCGTCCTTGGTGGGGGAGCTCTCCCGGCCTCGTCGTCCCGCGGCATTTACCAAGACATGATGGTCGAGCGTTGGGCCGACCAAATTAGCCAATCCGGGACATTCGGCGTCGCCCGAAGTCTCGAACTCCAGATTCGTCAGTCTTCCCCTGTGTCCATTTCAACCCCCGAGGCGGCCTTCTCAGGCGCCACAACTCTCCCGTGAATTCATCCATTAAGGATCTAATTGAAGCGCTGCGGATGGAGCTGCAGCAATATGGTGAACTGCTGGCCCGTTTAGATCAGCAGCAGGAAACAGTCTTTCGGCGAGATGCTGAAGGCGTGCTGGACGGCTCTGCCGCCATTGAAAGTCAGGCCGCTCTCATCGAGGAGGCCCGTCGTGAACGCGAATTGTGCCGGGCCGACCTGGCCCGCTCCCTGGGAGCTCCGGCCGATGCGTCGTTCGATCACCTCCTACCGCTGCTGCCCGAGGACTACCGTCCTCTGATCCGGGCGTTGGTAGAGGAAAACAACGAGTTACTGACCCGCGTCCGGGCCCGCTCTCGTCAGAACCACTTGCTGCTCTCGAGGACTGTGGAGCTGATGCAGCGGCTCATGGGCGGCTTGTTTGCCGCCAAGGGAGGCAGCACCTACTCGGGCGACGGAGCGTTGTTGGGCGCTCGCGCCACCTCACGCCGCATCTACGAAGCGGTCGGATAAACCTTTTTGGAGCACGTTGTATGTTGGGACTCTTGGGAACATTGCGTCTGGGAACTCGGGCCTTGGCTGCTCAACGGCAGGGCGTCGAGGTGGCCGGCCACAATTTGGCCAACGTCAACAACGCGGCCTACGCCCGGCAACGGGTCTCCATTCAATCGACCGCCTCCAGCGACGGCCTCACTGATCCGGTGGGTTCTGGAGCAGAGGTGGTGGCTATCCGTCAGATCCGTGACCAAATCCTGGACAGGCAAGTTATTACCGAGGGTGGGGTGAGTGGCTCTCTGGAAGCCCAGCAGAACGCCTTGAAAACAGTACAATCCCTCTTGGGGCAAAGCATCGATCGGGGCAACACCGGCGCCGGAGGCACCTCGGCAGCCGACGGTGTGGGTGGCGGCCAGCAGTTGGCCGCGGGTCTGACCGATTTCTTCAACAACTTCGCGTCTCTGGCCGCCCAGCCGACCTCGCTTCCCGAGCGCGAAATTACCCTACGTCGGGCAGCGTCCCTGGCGGCCCAGTTCCCGGCGCTCGACAATCGTTTATCCGCTCTGAGCACTCAGTTGGACGAATCCCTCAACACCGACCTGAAGTCGGCCAATACGCTCTTGTCCGACATCGCGCGTCTGAATGGGCAGATTTCGCGGACCGAGGCCGTTTCGGGCGGTTCGGCCAACGACCTGCGGGATCAACGGCAAGCCAAGATGGAATCGCTTTCCGGAGTGATTGGATTCGATTCGTTCGAGGCGTCCGACGGCTCTGTGGGGATCGTGGTGGGTGGTGTTTCATTGGTCACCAGCGATATCCGGGCAAAGACCCTGGAGACGTTTACCAATACCGACGGCCAGCGGATGATCCGCGCTTCCGGCACCACCGATGTGTTGGCTATTACCTTGGGTCGCGTGCACGGAACCCTGGATGCCCGTGACGGCGGTTTGAAAGAATTGCGCAGCAGCATTAATGACCTAGCTAAGAACTTGATCGACGAAGTCAATGCCGTGCATACCTCCGGCTTCGCTCTCGATGGTACTACCGGCCGGGCCTTCTTCTTGGGTTCTTCCGCAGCGGATATTCGTGTCAACCAAGACCTGTTGGATAATCCGAACTCCCTGCAGGTTTCCGGCAGCGCCATCGCACGAGGCGACAATCGGGTGGCCCAGGCTCTCTCGCAGTTGGGAAACCGGCCAATAGCAGCACTGGATGGCCAAACTTTGGGCAATGCCTACAACCGCATCGTCGGACGGTTGGGTGAAGACCTTTCCTCCGTCAACCAGCAGTTGGCCGACCAAAAAGTGGTTGCCGATTTGCTGAAGGGACAGAGGGATTCGGTCAGCGGTGTTTCTATTGATGAAGAAATGGCCGACCTCACTCGCTTTCAGCGCGGCTATCAGGCCAGTGCTAAGCTCATCAACACCATCGACGAACTGATGGATACGACCCTGAGCCTCAAGCGCTAGGGATCTTCACTGAAAGGCTAACAACATGATTCGAGTCACCTCAGGAGCCTATGCCGATCGGTTGATTTCCAACCTGGGCAGCATTACCGCACGCCAGGCTCGCTATCAGGCGCAGATTTCCACCGGTCAGAGAGTTACCCTGCCCGAGGACGATCCGGGTGCCGTGCGTCGGGCGTTGGATCTCGAGGGGGAGCGCGGTCGGGTGGGTCAGTACGGTCGCAACGTTACCCGGCTCAAGGAGACGGCCACCACGACCAACACGGTGATGCGCTCGTTGTCCAAGATCGCCACTCGGGCCGGAGAATTGGCCGTGAAGGCCAATAGCATCCGCTCGGCCGACGATCTCAAGGCTTACGCAGCGGAGGTGACCCAAATGATCCATCAGGCTGTGTCTTCGGTGAATACCAACCTGCGCGGTGATTCGGTGATGGCTGGTACCCGCAATGGTCAACCGGCCTACACTCTGACCCTGGGCACCGACGGTCGGGTGCAGTCGGTGACCTACAACGGCAATCAGGACATACCGTCTCTGGACATTGCCGAAGGTCAGGAACTCAGCGCCAGCGTGGTAGGCTCGAACCCGACGGGCTCAGGTCCGGCTGGTTTGATTGAAGACCCTCGAGCTGGAGCCGACCTCTTCAATCACCTCATCCAGTTCCAGGATCAGTTGCTGGCTGGCAACGGAGCCGCGGTCACGACCACCACGGCGGTGGGGTTGCAGGCCGATGCCGACAATCTCCTGCGCCACATTGCCGCCAATGGCGTTGTGCAAGGCCGCTTGGAGGCTGCCAGTGCAACAGTGAGCGATCGGTTGCTCTCTCTCGAAGGCCAAATTTCTGGCGAGACCGACGTCGACTTGGCCAAGGCATTGGTTCGACTGAACGAGACTCAGGTTTCTTACCAGGCCGCCCTCCAGACGGGCGGCAAGATCCTGTCGATGTCCTTGATGGATTACCTCCGCTAGCGGTGGTTCAAAATTGAGGGGCGCAGCGTCACTCCTCATCTTCCCTGTGCCGTGTTCTTGATCGTAGCCGGTGGCTGACGATAGGGTTGGTCCACACTCATGAGCGTTCTCGTCATCGGTACCACCGCGCTGGATTCCATTAAGACTCCAAAATCAGAAAACCCTCGCTTGTTGGGCGGCTCTGCCAGCCATGCGGCCGTGGCTTCGAGCTTCTTCGCACCGACTCGCTTGTTGGGTGTCGTCGGGGGCGACTTTCCGGCCAAATACCTCACGCTGTTCAAGAAGCACGGTATTTGTCTCCAGGGATTGGAGCGGGTGAAAGACGGGAAGACCTTCCATTGGTCGGGCGAGTACGAGGTCAACATGAACAACCGGCGGACGGTGGAAACCGTTCTCGGAGTCATCGAGCACTGGCAGCCCGCGCTTCCGGCGGCCTACGAGTCCACACCGTTCGTCCTCTTGGCCAATATTTCTCCGGGGGTGCAGCACCGGGTGCTGGATCAGATCTCCAAGGCCAAGTTCGTCATCGCCGATACGATGGACTTGTGGCTGAACATTGCATTGCCCGAGGTGCTTACCCTGTTGAAGCGCATTGACTGTCTGGTGCTCAATGACAGCGAGGCCCGTCAATTGGTCTCCGACGACAATGTGGTCAGCGCCCTGACCAAGATTCACCGGATGGGCCCGAAGTACGTGATCATTAAGAAAGGCGAGCACGGATCCATTCTCTCAGGTCCGAAGGGGCTCTTCATCGCACCGGCCTATCCGCTCCGCAAGGTGGTCGATCCGACCGGTGCCGGGGACTCGTTCGTGGGCGGTTTGATTGGTTATCTGGCGGCCCAGAAAAAAGGAACGGTTGAGTCCAATCTCCGACGCGCCATTTTGCACGGCAGTGTCGTGGCGTCCTTCTGTTGCGAGGGTTTTGGTCTTAATGTCACCACCCGCACGACCAAGGCTAAGATCTTGGAGCGGGTCAAAGAGCTCGAGCGCCTGAGCAAGTTCTGATGGGCCAAGAGGCGGCAGATTGGCGCCCCTCTTCTGGGAGCCTGTCCATCGGCCTGCTGAACTGAAACGAGGCCTCCGGTTTGGAGGCCAATCTTCAGCGCGTTCGAGCGGCCATCGGCGGGGCCCAGTTCCTGATTCTGGACCCGGGGGCAACTGAAGTTGCCCCCTGGGCCTCGGGCAAAGGCCGCCCGTGGCCAGGGAAACCAGGGAAGCCAGGGAAAACTCGATCAGATCTCCACTTGCATGCCCAACTCGACGACTCGGTTGGCAGGCAGGCGGAAATAGGCTGTGGCGCTGAGGGCGTTGCGGACCATGATGGCGAACATGTGCTCCTGCCAGATGTTCATGCCGCCATTGTCGGCCTTCGGGATCACCGTTTCGCGACTGAGGAAGAAGGTCGTGTCCATCTCGTGGAACTCGAGATCGTGTTCCGCACACTGCCGAAGGATGGCCTGGATGTTAGGGGTCTCCATGAACCCGTAGTGGGCCTGGACCCGCCAGAAGCCAGACTCCATCCGCTCTACCTCCAGCCGGTGGGCCTTGTCCACCACAGGGTCTTCGTCCACGCAGATGGTGAAGAAGACGACCCGCTTGTGGAGCACCTTGTTGTGCTTGAGATTGTGCAGCAGGGCCATCGGAGTCGTATGCGGGCTGCTGGCCATGTACACGGCGGTTCCGGCCACCCGAAGCGGATCCTTTTTGGCCATGTCCGCGACGAACTTGACGGCCGGCATGGCGCTGATCCGGAGGCGTTCCCAGACGAGGCGTCGGCCGGTTTTCCAAGTGGACATGATGAGGAACATTGCTCCCGCGATGAGCAGTGGGAACCAACCGCCGTGGGGAATCTTTAGCAAGTTGGCGATGGCCAGGGGGCCCTCCACCATAAGCATGCCACCGGCCACCAGCGAGGCATGGAGTCGGGACCAACCGAACACCCGCTGAGAGGCGAAGAAGAAGAGAAGAGTGGTGGTCACCATGGTGAAGGTCACCGCGACTCCGTAGGCACTGGCCAAGTTTTCCGAGGTCTTGAAGCCGAAGATGAGTCCGAGGCAGGCAACCATCAGAGCGAAATTGACCTGAGGCATGTAAATCTGGCCACGCTCGTGTTCAGAGGTGTGTTCGATGAGGAGTCGCGGCATGTAGCCCAATTGAATGGCGTGCATCGTCAGGGAGTAGGCCCCGGAGATGAGCGCTTGGGAGGCGATGATCGCCGCGGCAGTGGCCAGAATCACCAGAGGGTAGAGCGCCCACTGAGGGCAGAGTTGATAGAAGGGATTGAAAGTGGATGTCGCGGCAATTTCGGGCTGGGCTAACAGAAGAGCGCCTTGGCCGAGGTAATTGAGGATCAGGGCCGGAAATACCGCCACAAACCAGGCGAGACGGATCGGGCGTGGCCCGAAATGCCCCATGTCTGCGTAGAGCGCTTCACCGCCAGTGACCGCCAGCACGACGGAACCGAGGACCACCAGACCGATCTTCCCGTGACCCGCCAAGAAGGACAGGCCATGGAGGGGATTGAAGGCTTTCAGAATCTCCGGCTGCATCAGGATGCCCCGGATTCCAAGGATGGCGATGGTCACGAACCAAACCAGCGTGATCGGGCCAAAGATTCGTCCGACCTTCGCCGTACCAAACCGCTGGGCTGCGAACAGGACGAGAATGATGATCACCGAGATAGGAAGGATGAATCGATCTAACCCGGCTCCGGCCATCTTCAAGCCTTCCACGGCTCCCAACACCGAGATGGCGGGCGTAATGATGCCGTCGCCATAGAGCAGGCAGGCCCCGCCGATGCCGATGGCGGCGAAGCTCTTGGCCAAGCGGCTCCGGTGACCCGTTTTGGCTTCCGGAAAGGCCAAGGACAACAACGCGAGGATTCCGCCTTCGCCCTTGTTGTCTGCTCGAAGCACGTAGACCAGGTATTTGACGGTCACGATCAGCAGCAGGGACCAGAGGATGAGCGATACCACCCCGAGGACATTACTAGCGCTCACTGGCGCTCCATGACCGGGTGCGAAGCATTCCTTGAAGGCGTAAATCGGGCTGGTACCGATGTCTCCGTAAACGATGCCCAGCGCGGCCATTGAAAGGCCTACCAAGCGTTTGCCAGTTGCGGGTGCGTGTTTGCTCATAGCACAGAGTTCTGGTGGGAGGACAGTGGCAGGGAATTGGCCAACACGACCTGATCTGGAATTACCAGAGCGGCCCTAGGCGTCGGGAGGAATGAGTTCATGATGTCTGCAACAGACCAGCGACCGAGGGTCACCGTTGTCGCAAGCCCGACTCCGCCGAACTGCGCACGACCGGATACCCTTCCATATGCCTGCGAGGTTAGCTGACGGGCTAGGGCTTGGAAGTGCCCCGGGTCGGTTTCCCGACCCTACGCCCCGTGCTGAAATCATGGATGGATTTCGGCCTTGGGTCCCCCGCGCCTGTTCGATTGGACACCGACCAGGCTTCGGCTGCAGGGGCGTGTTACGCCAGAACTTGGCCCTCTGTCAATACGGGTGACGATCGGGTCACGGAGGCATCACAGGGGACCCATCACCGCCGGGTGGCAGAGGGACGAACCTGCGGGTATCTTCAATAAGATGGGAAAAGGTGGGTGTTCTGGAGCGTTCTCGACCCCTGAATAGACCGTCACTCATGCAATTCGTCCCTTGACGGGCGGACGCTCTCGGAGGTTCTTGGGAGTGCATGTCGCGCAAGACGTTTATGGCCGCCTCGCTGGCGGTGTTCTGCGGAACCGGGGCCCTTCGTTCCGACGAGGGAATGTGGCTTTACAATGATCCTCCCCGGGAACAGGTGCGTGCCAAGTATGGCTTTGAGATGACCGACGCTTGGCTGGAGCACCTCCAGAAGTCTTCGGTTCGGTTCAACTCCGGGGGCTCCGGATCGTTTGTCAGCGAAGATGGATTAGTCCTCTCGAACCACCACGTCGGGGCTGACGCCCTTCAGAAGGTTTCCAGCGCCCAGAAGAACTACTTGCGCGATGGATTCTACGCCCGATCCCAGGCAGAGGAGATTGCCTGCGTGGACCTCGAGTTGAATGTGCTGCAATCCATCGCGAATGTGACCGAGCGCGTGAATGCCGCGGTGACCGCCGGCTTATCGCCCGACGATGCGGTGAAAGCTCGGCGACGGGTCATGGCAGCCATCGAGAAGGAATCCCTCGACGCCACGGGCCTTCGTTCGGATGTGGTGACGCTTTACCAGGGAGGCGCCTATCATTTGTACCGGTTCAAGAAATACACCGATGTCCGGTTGGTCTTTGCACCGGAGCAGCAGGTGGCCTTCTTTGGCGGAGACCCAGACAACTTCGAGTATCCGCGCTTCGACCTCGATATCTGTTTATTTCGAGCTTACGAGGACGGCAAACCCGTGAAGGTGCCGCACTACCTGAAGTGGTCCAAGGCGGGTGCAGCCGAGGGCGAATTAACCTTCGTCTCGGGGCATCCTGGCCGCACGGAGCGCATGCTCACCGTCGCCGAGTTGGAGTACCTTCGCGACCGTCAGTACCCGATTGCGCTCGCCTATCTCAAGCGCCGTGAGGTGCTCTTGAGGTCTTGGAGCGAGCGCAGTGCTGAGAATGCCCGGCGTGCGAAGGATGAACTCTTTGGCATTCAGAACAGCCGCAAGGCCCGCGATGGCGGTCATGCCGGCCTTTACGATCCGGCTTTGATGCAGTCCAAGCGCCAGCAAGAGATGGCCTTGCGCACGAAGTTTGCCGCCAATCCGGCCTTTGCCCCCGCCGCGGCGGCCTATGACCAGATCCAGCAGGCCCAGTCGTCGATCGCGCGGTATGAGCGGATCCACCGATTGCTGGAAGCCGGACAGGCCTTCCAGTCGGAGCTCTTCGATATCGCCCACATCCTAGTCCGTGCGGCCGGAGAATATCCCAAGGCCGACGGGGAACGTCTGCGCGAGTTTGCCGAGGCGGGACGAGCTTCGTTGGAGATGAGTCTTTTTTCCGACAAACCCATCCACAATGACCTCGAAATCATCAGCTTGGCCGATTCGTTGACCTACCTGAACGAGCAACTCGGAGCGGAGTATCCTATCGTCAAGAAGGTGATGGCCGGCAAGTCGCCGCGGGCCCGTGCTGCAGAACTCATCAATGGCAGTCGCCTGCGCTCGGTCGATGAGCGTCGTCGCCTCTACAAGGGCGGTACGTTGGCGATCGATGCTTCCGAGGATCCCCTCATTTTGGTGGCCAAGTTGGTGGATGCCGAGGCACGCGAAGTGCGGCAGTTGATGGAGGCTCAGGCCGAGATTAAGAAGCAGGCCCATGCGGCGATTGCCTCAGCCCGCTTTGCTCTGGAAGGCAAGGGGCAGTATCCGGACGCCACGTTCACCCTGCGTCTCTCCTACGGGGTAGTGAAGGGGTATACTTCGCTGGGTAAGGCCATCCCGGCAACGACGTCGCTGGGCGGAATCTTCGAGCGTTCCGCCGAGATGGAGAATCGCCCTCCGTTTGATTTGCCCGAACGCTGGCAGAAGAAACGTCGCACCCTCCATGCGGATGCTCCGTTCAACTTCGTCTCCACCCATGACATCATCGGTGGAAACTCGGGCAGCCCAGTGGTGAACCGGAATGGCGAATTCGTCGGCATCATCTTCGATGGCAACATCGAGTCGTTGGTGCTGGGGTTTGCCTACGAAGAAACTCAGGCTCGGGCCCTTTCGGTCCACAGCGCGGGTATCTTGGAGGCGCTTCGCAGCGTCTACGCCGCCAAGCCTCTGGTGGAGGAATTGGTCACCGGCCAGCGAAAGTGAGCTGGGGCGGGGAGGGCTTTTGCTCCCCGCGTTGCGCCTCGCAAACCGGCTGCCTCAGAAGCACTCGGAGGGTTCGCTCTGGGTTTGGCCGAGCGAAGCGTTCCGGTGCGAGTATGCCTATCGGCGATGACCGCAGCACGGAGGCTGGCTGGAGCAGATGCGCACAGGAGTGGCGTTGGCCCCCGGGTTGAATTCGCTCTCAGCAACGTTCCGGAATCCACGGAAAGTTACCGGTTCAAAATCCGAGGTTTTGCCGAATCCTCGGATCGGTTTTCTTCTAGGATGAGCGCCAGCGTTTCTTACTTCTTCCAGATGAGGCTGAATGCGTCCGGGGTCCACCAGAGTTGATCAGAATTCCCTCGGGTAACCGACAGGCTGAGGCCGGATCTATGATCCGTTGAGTTTCTGGGCTCAGTGGTTTTCATACCGGCAAGTTTCATTGGTTTTCACACCGTCACTGAGAATTCGCCTCGCTTGTGCTTCCTGGGGCCAATCACCGCTGGCGGTTTTGGCGAAGGGGTTTGTCGCCGGGACTCACTCCGGGGTGCCGCGCTCGACCAGCTTCTTGTGGCGGAGGATGCCGTCGGCAATGGCGGCGGCGAGTTGGTCTCGAGACTTTTTGGAGTCCATCAGCCGGGTGTCTCCAGGGTGGGTCATGTAGCCGCCCTCGATGAGGAGCCCGGGCATTCGCAGCAACGTCAATTCTTTGAAGCGGGCCCGGCGCACCCCCCGATCGGCCAAGGGGGTCTGATCGAGGACAGCCCGATGGACGAGGTGGGCGAGGGTGACGTTCTCGCGGTCGAAGCGGTTGGCGTCGAAACCGGCCATCCGACCGTGCCGTTGGGAATCGTTGCTCGAAGGGGACCCAGCAGGCGTCAGGCAATAGGTTTCGAGGCCTTGCACCGCGTCATTACCAGGCCCATCGAACCCATTGAAATGCAGGCTGACGTACAGGTCGGCGTTTGCGCGGTTGGCCTCCGTCGCCCGATCCGGAAGGGCGATGAACCGGTCCGAGCTACGGATGAATACTACCTGAAACCCCGCTGCCTTGAGGTGTCGGGCCAGGTCGATGGCCAGATCTAGCGTGTAGTTTTTCTCCATCCGACGACCCTCCATGTTGCCGGGATCTCGACCACCGTGCCCGGCATTGATGGCAATGCGTTTAATGGGGCGTGAAGTGCGCTTGGGCGGGGTTAATAGCGGCGCCATGAGCGAATCGATATCGCGCTGGGAGACCCGGAAATGGCCGCCTTCGACTGAGATGCGGTCCGAAAGGCGAAACTCCACCTCGTTGAAGCTCATCCGATCGGAGTCCTTCCGGAACCGCATGCGCGTCCAGCGGTTGGTCAAAAGGAGTTCTTCACCCAAAGCGACGGGCCGCAAATGCAGACCGCGTCCCCAGGCGGCCAAGTCGCGGAATCCGGGTTCCCAGTCCCGAGCCTGGACGAGTCCGGACATCCATGTCAGAGCCAGAATGCAGGAGACTCGCAGCCAGCGAGGTAAGGACGCAGACATGGGTGGTGTTCTGGAGCGGACGGGTTTTAGAACCCCTCAGCGGAGGTTTTCCGGATTGAGCCCGTGGAGGTCCTTCGGCACGAAAAGACCATCTCGCCGGATTATTTCGGAATCGAACCAAACCTCGCCGCCGCCCCACTCCGGCCGCTGGATTTGCACCATGTCCCAATGGACGGCGGACTTGTTGCCATTGCCCGGATCTTCGTAGGCCTGGCCCGGAGTAAAATGCAGGGAGCCGGCGATCTTCTCATCGAACAAGATGTCGCACATCGGGTTCAGGATGAAGGGATTGAACCCGAGGCTGAACTCGCCGATGGACCGGGCTCCGGCATCCATATCGAGGATCTCGTTGAGCTTGCGCTCGGTACCGCCCTGACAGGTGGCCTTGATGATACGACCCTCCTTCAGTTCCAGACGGATGCCCTCGAACTTGGTGCCCGCGTACAGGGTGGGCGTGTTGAAGGTGATCACGCCGTTGGCCGACTTGAGCGTTGGGCAGGTGAAGCACTCGCCATCGGGAATGTTGCGCAAGCCCTCGCAGGGCTTAGCTCCGATGTTCTTGATGGAGAAGGAGAGGTCGGTGCCCGGAGCCACTAGCCGGACCTTGTCGGCCTTGATCATGCGCTTCTCCAGAGGCTTCACAGCCCGCGCCATCTTGGCGTAGTCCATGGTGCACACGTCGAAGTAGAACTTCTCGAAGGCCTCGGTGCTCATGTTGGCCGACTGGGCCATGCTCGGCGTCGGCCAGCGCAAGACACACCAGCGGGTCTTGTTGATGCGATGATCGAGAGCGGGGCGGAGAGTCTTAGAATAGAGCCGGGTCTTCTCGGACGGCACATCGCTGTTCTCGCTGGCGTTGTTCGCGCCGCGGATGGCGATGTAAGCCTGCATCTTGCGGATGCGGTTTAGCTCGAGATCCCGTACCAGTTTGGCATGAGGTTCATCAGTCCCCATCTGAACCTCGCGGAGGATCCGCGAATGGCGCATCTCCACGACCGGAGTGGCTCCCACGGCCCGTGTGGCGCGGATGAGTTCCACGGCCATCGCATCCGGAGTATCGACTAGGTCGAGCAAGATGTTCTCTCCCGCCTTTAGTTCGCAGGAGTATTCGATGAGAAGCTTGGCCAGTTTGGCGTAACGGGGGTCGCTCATGTGTTCTGGCCCTAAATAAAACCACGCCTTCCCCCCAGAGGCCACGCAAACATTGAAATCCCCCCTGCCGGGGTCGGTCCCACCTATTTACACAAAAAGGGCCTGTCTTGCATATTTTTATGGTGGTGGGGTGGCAGGGCTGTCGCTGGGCACGAGTGCCTCGAGGAGCTCCGCAGGAACGGTTCTGCGCTCGCAGGTAAGCTCAAGGGAAGTTGGAGCTTTCGCGCTGTGCGCGGGGGGATTGGGTGTTCGCTTCCAGTACTCGCTCCGGACCGATCCCGCTGCCGCCAGGGTGCGTCCTCCTAAATTCATCAGTCCTACCTTTTTACACAAAAAGGGCCTGTCTAGCATATTTACAAGATCCTCCGGCTCGGCCAAACTGATCAATATGGCCCGTAAGCTGCGCATCGAGTACCCTGGAGCGATTTACCACGTCATGAATCGAGGGGATCGACGTGAAGCCATCTTCCGCGATGATGTGGATCACCAGTTGTTCCTCAGCACACTCGACGAGACCTGCGTAAAGGCCGATTGGCTCGTTCACGCCTATTGCCTCATGGGCAATCACTTCCACCTGGTGCTGGAGACGCCCCGGGGCAATTTGGTGGCGGGGATGAAGTGGTTCTTGGGCACCTACACCTTGAGGTTCAACCGGCGTCACGGTGTGTCGGGTCACCTCTTCAGCGGACGCTACAAGGCTCTCTTGGTTGATCCAGGTCAGCCGGATTATCTGCGGACGGTCTGCGAATATGTCCACCTCAACCCCGTGCGCGCCCAATTGCTGCAACCTACGGAGCCGTTACAGGCGTACCGGTGGAGCAGCTATCCGGCCTACCTAGAGCAGAACCGCCGGCGGCCTGCATGGCTGCAGGTGGAGCGGGTCTTGGGGGTAATGGGGATCCCCAAGGAAAGCTCGGCGGGTCGAAAACAGTTCGAGCGATTAATGGAAGAGCGGCGACGCGAGGAAAACCCAGAAGATTACGCCGGAATTCGGCGAGGGTGGTGCTGGGGTGATGACTCGTTTCGCCGAGAGTTGGTGGCGCAATTGGAGTCGGGCGGAGCAGCTTTGAACTCCGGCGTGGAGTTGCAGGAGCCGGCCACTGAGAAGGCGGAACGTTTGGCGCGCGAAGCATTGGCGAAGCTCGGTTGGAAGGAGACTGACTTGGCGGAGCGTCGCAAGGGAGACCCGGCGAAACTCAAGATAGCCTTAACGCTGCGTGCGGAGACAACCATGACCCTGAAATGGATCGCAGCCCGTCTTCAGATGGGGACCGCGTCGAGTCTGAGCAACCTGTTTTCGGCGAGGCGAACTGCCAAGAGGTGAACGAGTCCTTTTACGGTGAGCCCCTGAGCACCAGATCGAGGGATTCCGGCGTACCGAAGAGGTCGAGGACTCGGCGAGATCGGGTGATGCCCGTGTAAAGAAGGTTGCGGCTGAGGAGCCGGGACTCGGCGTTGGACGGCAGTTCGAGGGCGACCGAATCCCATTCGCTTCCCTGACTTTTGTGGATAGTGAGTCCGAAGGCCGGTTGATGCGCCGGCAGTCGGACCCGCGGGATCAGCCTCGGGATTCCATCGCCCCCCGGAAAAAGAACCAGTGTGGCCGGACCACCGGAGATGGGTCCGAGGGCGATGCCGATGTCGCCATTGCTTAGGCCAAGCGAACGCAGGTTGGCCAGAACCAGTACCGGACAACCGTGGGGTAGTTCGCTGAGAGGTCGGGCCCCCTTGCCCCAAAGCAGCGCGGTGCCGGCCTGGTTGGCGCGGTCCACCTGATGATTGGTGCTGCAGAGGAGTTGAAATCGCCCCAGAAGTCGCAAGGCCTCGTTCCGAGCTTGTCCTTGGGACTGAGCCTCAGGACCTGAGTCCTGGCAGAGCTCGGTCCAGGTGCGGGCCAGCTCTCCCCAAGATTTCCAGCGCTCTTGGCAAAAGATCCGGCGGGATCGGTCGGGTGACTCACGATGCCAAGTGAGAACAGGTTCGGCGGCCGAGGCATGCCGATTGAAGCACTCCTCGACAGAGCTCCGCGACTGACTGCCGCCGGGCCGAACGCACTCGGCAAGATCAAGAACCCAGGGCGCGTTCATCGCGCGCCAACTGTGTCGGAGCCCCACCACCAGTCCGGGCAGCGCCTCTCCGGGGCTTTCCGAGGGAAGGTGGGGCAACCCTTGATCGTACTCGGCTTGGACTTGTTCGTTCGAAATCCCGAGCCGGGCTGCCAAGCGAGTTTGCAGAGCCTCCGGAAGGAGGCGGTTCTGGCCCGCTCTTTGGACAAATTCAGAGAGGATACCACCCACGTCGACGCTCTCCAGTTGGTCGCTGTCGCCCAGCAGCAGCAGCGATGCCTCTGGCGGCAGGGCGCGGATCAGCGCATGCATCAACGACAAATCGACCATGCTGGCTTCATCAACCAGCATCACACGGACTTGGAGCGGTCGGAGCGCGTTCCGCCGGTAGGGGCCGCCACGTTCCGGAGGCTCCGGTCCCCATTCCAAAGCTCGGTGGAGTGTGACCGTGGTAATCCCCTTCAGGAAGGCGCGGTCGCTCTCGTCGAGCCCCGTCAGTCGGGCGGCAGATTGTGTGATCGCCTCTCCGATGCGGCTGGCAGCTCGGCCGGTCGGTGCGGCAACGAGAATTTGGTCGGGAGTCAGGGCCGCATCAATGCGGTGTCGGACGGCCAAGAGCGCGGCCGCTGTGGTGGTTTTACCCGTGCCAGGCCCTCCGGTGAGGACACCCACCGGCGCATCCACGAGGGCAGCGATGGCCAGGCGTTGCTGGGCGTTGTCGAAGTGGGTCTGGATCGAGCCGGTGCCCGTTCCGCTGATTCGTTGCGGTGGTAGGATTTGCCCGAGATGGCGGGCCACTTCGGCATCGGGCAGTCGCGGATCTTGAGAACGCAGTCGTGCTTCTACGAACGAGCGGATCTCTCGCAGTTGCTGTGCGTAGCGTTGCAGCACTAGGGCCGATCCTTCGATAGCGATGCAGTCGGTCCACCGTTCAAGCGCGATCCGCTCGTCGGCACTGAGCCCCGCCTCGGTCAATGGCAACGAACCGATGCCAGTGCTGGCCCGCCTCATCAGCTCGGCCAAGAGGCTACGGAGCCGCGGCTGATGCTCAGCCAGTGGAGAGTCTTTAGCCACGGTTGGCCAGATGGCTTGAGCCAGTTCTTCGAACCCGTCGGGGACGATCGCGGGGGTACTGGAGAGTCGGTGGGATGGACCAGAATTCATGAGCAGAGATCAGGTCTGTGGAACAGGGCATCGAGGCGATCCAGATCTTCGCCGTGGGGTCGATCGAGCCACACACCCTGCCCGGGAAAACCGCGGACAAAGAGGTAGGCGACTCCGCCGAGGTGCCGGTCGGGGTCGTAGTCGGCCAGTGTGGATCGCAGGTGGCGGTGCAGGGCTAATAGGTAGAGACGCGCCTGCAGCAAGTAATGTGCGTCGAGCATCACCCGGTTCAGGGCCGCCGGGTGGTAGCGTTGGAGTCGGTTGCTCTTGTAGTCGGCGACATACCAGCGTCCACCCCGTTCAAAGATCAGGTCGATGAAACCCTGCAGGAATCCGGTGAACTCCGTGAAGGACCATCCCGCCAGGCTCTCGGCCCATTCAGCCCCTCCGGGAATTGCTTGGATGCCTGAATCTTGGACGAGCACCGCCGACAGAGCCGCCGGCGAGACACGGCCCACGGATAGGTGAAACTGCATCTCCGTAATGCAATCGCCGCGAAGGTCTCCGAGGCGAAAACGCACGCCCGGTGCTAGCTCCAGATCGGCTTCGAGGATTCCTGTGAGGGCCTGCTTCCAATTTTCGGGTTGGTCGTAGCTGGCGACGGCCTGATCTAGAGAGCGGCCGTTGCCTAGGTAGTCTTCGAGGGCGCGGTGCAGTTGATCGCCCAAGAGGCTGCCGGCCGTCCCCAGAGTTGCTAAAACATCGGTGTTCTCTGCGGATTCGGTCGCACCGGATGGGGTTGACTCCAAGGCGGCCAGATCTCGGTCTGCAGCGCTCAGGTCGTGGTCAAGATCGGATCGAGAAAGCGATGTGAAGCTACGCACAGCGAACGGAGCGAAGAGATAAGGCCTCGGGGCCGGAGGGCTGAGGAGTTCATCAGAAACCGGCGGCGTGCCCGCTGGCGCTCCGGTGGACCACGCCGACTCGCAGGCCACGGCGGCCGTTGTCGTTGGAGAGTCCGCCAAGAAGCCGATTTCGTGCGGATCCAGTGCACTCCAGAAGGTAGGCCACTGATCCATCGATGGCGCTGCCAATCCGGGTAAAAGGGCCAGCGGCGATTCTAATGCCGAGGTGTTCTTCGGTCCCCGTTTTGAAGCCATGATTGGGGCCATACCGAGGTAGAGCCGGTGTCGAGCTCGGGTCAGTGCCACGTAGAGGCGACGGTCGTCCTCTTCGGCCTCTTGTACTTGGGCAGCGTCCTGAGTGGGCTCGAAGTCTTCGGAGCCGACATCGACCACCCATGAGTCGCTCAACCGTGCCACGGCCGTGTTGGATGCGGTGAGATGACTCCGTCCTCGGACGATCCCCAGGAAGGGGCAGAACACCACCGGGTACTCCAGCCCTTTGGCCCCATGGATCGTGTTGAGCTGCACGGCCGAGGCATCGGTCTCTAGGCGCATCAGGGTGCTTTCACCGGCGGCATCCCCGAGGGATTCCGGGGCATCGGAAACTTGGCGAGCCAGCCAGGCGGCCAGCGATTCGGCGCTCCGGAGTCCTTGCTCGAATCGCCCCTGCAGCAGCACTCCCACCTGTCGCCAGTTGGTGATGCGCCGTTCGCCCTCTGCGTAACCCAGGTTTCGGGCCGAAACTTCGCTGCTTGTGATCCACCGAAGCAATGGTGCCAAGGGTCCGACCCGTCCGAGTTCTTGTTGTGCGTGGAGGAACCGTTGGAACGCCTCGGCCTGCAGGGTGGGATGGGTTTGGATCTCCAAGACGTGAGCGGCCGACTCCGCGCCCAGCGGGCTCACGAGGAAGGCCGAAAGCCGCCCGAGCAATTCGCCGTGGTGGTGCAGTGCGCCGAGCAGTTCTAACCATGCGAGAACGTCGAGTGCTTCGTCGCTCTCGAACACGCTGCCTAGGCCCTTACCAGAGGATTGGCAGGCGATACCGCCAGCCTGCAGAGCTCGGCGAACCAGGCGGAGTTCCCGGTGGTTGGCGGCCAGCACCCCGATGTCTCCCGGCAGTAGGCGGCGACGCAGGTGGGTGTGCCGGTCGGCAATCTCCACGGGATCTTGGAGCAGGCGCACGATCTCTTGGGCGGTGAGCCTGGCCAGTCGGGGCAGGGCTCGGTACCGGTCGGATTCTGGGCTCCACTGGATGACCACGGCCTTTCGTGGTGCCGGATCCCAGATCCGGTCTTCGGTGGCCCGGGCAGTCACGGGCACGTACTCGAAGGGGGCATCGCTCACCAACGAATCCGGGAAGCGGAAACTCGGACCGTAGAGGTGATTGATGGCCGCAACCAGCGATTGATCGGACCGATGGTTCACGGTCATCCGCGGGGCCGGATGCACTGACTTCGCCAGCGAGCGGTAGCTGGCCAAATCGGCGCCCCGGAAGCGGTAAATGCTTTGCTTAGGGTCTCCGATGATGAGGAACGACTCGGTATCGGCGTGGGCGAAGAGCGACTGAAAGACCTGAATTTGCAGGGTATCGCTGTCTTGGCATTCATCGAGAATGGCCGCTTTCAGTCGACTTCGGACCGCCCGGGCCAGAGGCCCCTCAGAGCCTTGAGTGACCAGCGCATTGCGCACCGTCAGTAAAATGTCGTCGAAGGTTCGGACACCTGCCTGGGTCTTGCGCCGCGGGAGTTCGATACGAATGCGCTCGGCCAGGCGGGAGGCCGGGAGCTGTTTTTCAGAGAACTCTAGCCGCGCATATCGGGCCCAAAGATCTAAGAACGACGGGGGCAGATTCTTGGCCTGCGAATCGCTAAGCGCCTTCCACTGGGCGGTCTCGGCCAGGTTCCTCACCAATTTGTCTACGGCGTTGCGGCTGACCGCGAGCTTCAGTCCTGCGATTGCGGCCGGTGCCTCGTGTGTGATTTGGGACACCAACGCGCCCTTGGCATCGCGCAATTGCTCGCGACTTAGCGACACGCCCCGCACGTCCGCGGCGGGCCGCGCCTGAAGTGTTCGAGCCATCCGGCGGAGGGAGGCCGCATCGGGGGCCTGGGAGTCGGACTCCTCCATGAGGAAGTCTCCAGTGATTTGCTCGAGCAGCGTGTCGCAATTCTCCTGAAGCTTCAGGTCTGGATCGCAGGCCAACTCGAGGGAATGCCGACTGATGAGCGACTGGCAGAACCCATGGAGCGTTTGAATGGGGGCTAGGTCGAAGGTGCTCAGCGACTGAGTCAGGTGTTCAGTCAATGCCGCACACGCGTCGGGGTCTGGCGCCAACCACCGAGTGAGGATCTGAGCCTCATCGTGGTTGTCGACGGGGCGTCCGTCGGAAATCGCCTGGGCCGCCGACAACGCGCGCCGCAGCGAAGTGAGCAGGCGTTCGCGCAGTTCTGCCGTGGCCGCCTGAGTGAAGGTGCTCACGAGGATCTGGTCCACTCGGAGGCTCCGTTCGATGAGCAACCGCAGCCAGAGTAGGGTGATGGAATAAGTTTTTCCGGTGCCGGCACTGGCCTCAATGGACGTGGCTCCGGACAAGGCCTGCGTCAGGGGATCGAATTGAGGGGATTCGCTCATTCGGAGGTCAGGTTCAGCGTTGCCCGCCACGATTCGGTCTCAGCTATCAGACGCCAGGCCAAGGGTGTCTCCGGATGTGGCAGCCATTCGGGCAGACCCTCCGGGGCCCACTCATAGGGGTTGTCGCAGCCCCGGAAGAGCGCGCGGGTGGACGGAAGCCGGCAGTCGGCACCTCCAGAGTTGTCTTCGTTCTCCGAAGCCCATTGTGAGAAGGCTGCGTCCAACACCTTTACCGAATCGTGGCTCGCCGGAAAACTGGGGACGTTGTCGCTGGCGGAGATCGTGGATGTTTTGCCTTTTTTCAACGCGACTCCGGTCGTCTTCGGCCAGAAAGGCAATGGCCAGCAGCGGGCCAAACGGGCCAGTCGGACCAGTCGGAGCAATTGAATTCGTGCCTGCTCGGGAGGAGGCATCGGCATCGTCCATGTGGAGTCGAGGCCCACACAACGCGCCTCGGTGAGGGGATCGGGATTCGATTCGGGCATCGAGGCCGCCAAGGCCAGTGCATCGAAGGCAAAAAGCAGTTGCCTGCGGTAATCGCCTGCGTCGTTCGACTTAGAGGCAAAGAATTGCCAAACAATTGCCTCGCCCGATCGACGGTACCAGCGTGCCCGTGGAGGCCCCTCCAGCATCCAGGAATTCTGAGACGAACCCGAATCCAGACCCGGGTCTCTATCCATAGTGAGAGCCGGTTCGGTCAGCCGAAATCTCAGGGTATCGGTGAGTCGATCACCCGGAGAAAACACGGGTACTTCGGGCAATTCAGACAACGTTTTGGTTAGCAGGGCTTCTCCAATTTTACCCCGCGGGAGGCTGCCAGAAACCGTCAGCACCGAGACCAGAGCGTCTGTGTCGCGCCCTTCCAGGCGGGCGGTTAAGAGGCGGTCCCGCAACTCCCAGCGTTCTAGGCCGTCAGGATCGATGAGGTCTTCGCCGCGGGCCGTCTCGACCTCCTCCGGCAATTGCAGCCCGAGGCGCGAGGCGTACAGGCGCTGGGGTTGATCGAGCACCGTTCGTACATCGGCCAGCGAGGGATTCCATCCAGTCTCGGCCGGAAGAGCCGGCTCCGACCAAGGACCGGGATAAGGGGGGAAGCCGAGACGGTCTCTCAGGGCCAGGGCCGCCGCATGATCGCTGGTGCGCTGGCCTCGGGCGCTGGCTGGTTGGTCGGCCCGGAAGGCCTGGCCGCTGAACCCGTTGAGCGGATGGTGGAAGGTGAGCGCAGTTCGAGCCGAAGGGGCCGTTGAAGTAGGGGCGCTCAGACCCGTCGGCGTGGTTTGGTTCGCCGCCTCTAACAGGTCGGATAATGCCGTGGAGGGAGGACGCTCCTTGCCGTCCTCATCGGAGTGGCCGCGGTAGGTAAGGATGAGCCGCTCCTGACAGGCCAAGATCGCCAAGAGCAGGCAGTGGCGGTCCGAGTCTCGGGCCGAAGGATCGCCCGTTGCCGGCTTCAGCGCCAAGGGGTGCCAGGCCGGTCGGTCTTCGGATCTCGGGAACACCCCGTCATCCAAGCCCGCCACCACCACGACCCGGGCGGGCACTCCGGCATAATGGCGCAGGTCTGCGACGGTGATGCCGCCGCTACCCCGACTGCCTGAGTCACTCAAGGCCGGGAGCTTTTCGGCCAGCAGTCGCAAGTAGGCCGAGGCCTCGAGGGGGAGGGTCGGGTGGGCGGCCCTGCTGAGCGGTTCGAGGATGTCCCTGTGGAGCGCCGCGGCATGAGCGGCCGCGTTGCCGATGCGAGTGGAAAGGCATTCGCGGACGATCGTGCCCAGAGCCTGATTCCAGTCTGCAATGCAGCGAGGCCCCGCCGAGCACCAAAGGTTTCGGGCCTCGGAGATTTGTGTGGCGAAGCGGGCCAAGCGAGCCAGCAAGGCCAGTCCCAGGCCGTTGGTGCGTTCGAGGGGAACGGTGGCCGAAGTGTCTTCGGAGGCGGCCAGCACGGTATCCCTCCGACCCTCGGCAACCAACCCACCCAGGCCCAAGCGCCGCAGAGCCCAGAAGAGGTTCCATCGAGGCTCCGGCACCTCTTGATAGATCCGCCGATGCTCCGGGGTGAGTCCCCATCGAAATTGGGCGTCCTGAAGCCATTCCACCAAGGTCGGGCCATCGCCGTCGGCTTCGTTCAGGTCGAAGCGATCGGCGATGAGCGGATTCTCGAGGAGTTCTTGGACTTCGTTGAGTGTGAGTCGGCCCTGCAGGCACTCCAGCACTTGCAAGAGGCTCGTGGCGAATGGGGACGGCACGAGCCCTCCACCGCCCACCAATCGGAAGGGGAGGCGCGCCTCGGATCCTCCTCCCAGCGCTGCTTCGATGAGTGGGGCTTGCTCCCGCGGATTGGCCAATAGAATGAGAATTTCTTCGTGCCGAAGGCCCTCCAACTCTTGGAAGGCCTGAAGGATTCGATCCCGGCAGACTTCTAATTCCCGAAGGAGCGTGTGGGTGGCGTGGACGGTCAGGGAGGCGTCATTGGCGGCGAGCGGGCACAGCGCCTCCGGAGGCAAGTGGGCGGCCGTTCGGCACGAGGTCTGGAGGCGTCCCAGCAAGGAATCGGGAGGCTCAGCGCTGTCGAGGTCGGCACCGCCGTCGCCGACGGCCATGAGGGTGTCGGCCAATTGGCGTTGGAGATCTTGGGAAGCGCGACCGAAGGCCCAGAGCAACCCGCCCGGAGCTGGCTCGCAAGAGGTCGGGTCGGCCATGTGTGCGGGGAGATGGGATTTGGCCCGGCCCTTGGCCTTAGACTTGATGGGCAGGTCGGCCCAGTAATCCCGGCTGGGCGCCATGGCGAACAAGTGGATGTGTTCGGGTGCCTGAACATGCAGGCATTGCAGCAGTTGCAGCAGGCGTTGGAATAGCCCGGCCGGTAGTCCGGCATCCAGCAGGATCCAGAGGTGCGGAAGCCCGCCTTTGGATCGCCAGGATTCCATCCAAGTCCTCGCCGAGATGGCGAATTCGGCGTCGGTCTGAAGCCCGGGATGGGTCTTGAGCAGCTCGGCCACTGTGCTCTCGGCAACCAATGCCGCCAGAAAAGAACCCTCGGGCCAGATCCGGTCGCCGGTGCGGCAGAGCAGCGTTTCATGAATGACCCGGGCCAATTGGGTGGCCGAGGCTAGTACCGTGGCGTCGAGCGGGCTTAATGAGGCTTCGCGGGGCAGGGGGAACTCAGGCCTGTCTTGCAGATCGGGCAAGGCCGCGGCGATGGTCCAGCGCAGGCGTTCCACATCAAATCGGGCGCTGCCGCCTCCGGAAGCCTGCTCGATGAGTTCCTTGAGTTCGACCTCCTGAGAATGGCTCGCGATGCCTGAAGCTTGCGCCCAACGATGGAGCGTGGCTTCCCTGAGCCCTTTTCGGGGAAAGATTAACCAGTGCCGAGCCCGGACCTCGCGGATGCAGGCCAATTGCCGGGCGATTTCGTCCAGCAGGGTCGGGTGGGTCTCAGCGAGGTGGAGCATGGGTGCGTGCAGTCAGCGAACACGAAGGATTCGGCCGTCTGGATTACAAAGCAACCCGATCACGAGATCCCAATCACAACATACCTATTGCAAAGCCTCGCCAGCGGACGCGCGCAGCAGGGGCGCCTTTTGAGGTGACGAGCCACTCTCGCCCTTCGCCGTGGGGAACGGGCCGGAGTCGGTAACAAACACGTCTGCATTCCAAAGTTCATGAGCACACGGTATCCGACCGCTGGGACAAAAACGGTCCTACCCCTCCGCGGAGTTGTTTCGATTTCCTGAGGCTCGGCGAAGCCTCCCAAGTCGGAGGGTTCCCATGGGTCCGCATTGACCGAGGCTCCGAGGTGGTGGGTTCGGAGGAGGGTGGATGTCGGAAATGCTCTTAGGTTGCACTTCATTCCACCTGAGGGAAGTTGACCCAATGAAGCACTTTAACAGGACGGTGGGTAAAGCGTGCCGGATCGCTGGTCGGAAGCCCGATCCGTCGGTTTTCTTGCCTGCGCAGCCGCAATCCTTCCATGAAAGCCGGGCGGAAGGGGCTCGCCGATGACCTCCGAGCAATCCGCCCTGGCACGCCGTCGACTGAGCTTGGGCATTACCAACGTGGGATTCTGGGTATTGAGCGCGATCTCCGGCCTCGGGTGGTTGGCAGGCAATCCGGACGGTGGATCCAGCAGTTTCCCGCTGGGGCTCGCTGTAGGAATTGGGCTGGCGATCGTATCGATCCAAGCGGTGTTCGATTTTGTGGGCGGCTTTGTGCTGATTCCAACTCGGCACCCGCAGCCGCTGGAATTTCTGCGCCGCTGGGTTCGGGGCATCGTCGCCCACTCGCTGGTTCTGGCAGGAGTCGGCCTCGTGGGGATGATGAGTTTGCAGTGGACCGGAGGCTTTTGCGTTGGGTTGGTCCTTTCGACGGTGGCATTGGCCTTCGGACGAAGCCTTTTGCACCGGATGATCGCCGGGGCATCGATCCGAGAAGTGACCCTCGAAAGTGGGGAAACCCTTTTGGCCACTCCGGTCGAAGACCCTGCCTTCACCGGCAGCATCGTCGGCTGGGGGCGCCGCGCGAAGAGTCTCTTGCCCGCGCGGTGGATGGACGCGTTGCCGGCGGCGGAAAGGGCCGCTGAACTGTACCGCCGCCGATGGCAAATCGCCCAGGGTCTGCCGGTCCGAGCGTTCCTGTTGATCCTGTTTTGGAACCTGCTGGGAACATTCCTGGGCACGATAGCCTTCAATTTCGCCGATCGGCCGCCGGGCCTCGCCCTGATGGGACATGCTTGCTGGATGACCCTCTGGACCTTCTTAAGTTTGCTCGTAATGCCCACCGTGAGCCGCGGCGCAGTCTTTGCCGCCGACCGGGCCGCGGCCGATGCCGGCGCCGACCCGCGCGGATGGATTCGCCTCTTCCCTCAATTCACCGGTGAAGACGGCAGCCCCCGGGCCGCCATCCAGAACATCTTCTATCCGATCCCGTCGGCTCAAACGCGCTTGGAACGGCTCGCCTTTTCGCCCCCGGGGTTCGTCGCCGGTAATCTCGCCCGCAGCAATCTCTACTACTCGTGGGCCTCGTTCACGCTGCTCGGCCGAGCCGTTCACTGCAATGTCGGGCGGCCTTCGCTCTGGGTGTTTCCTCCGTCGTCGTGACGATTGAGGCGGATAGATTTAAGCCCGCTGCGGACTCGCTCTGAGGGCCAGGATGGCGAGGGCCGCGGCCCGGCCGGAAAGCGCAGACCCTTCGACACCAACGCCTCCGAAGGCATCACCGGCCAGCGCCAGCGGAGGCGCGAGGTTTACTAGCAGGCACGGTTCATTGTCACGAATCTTGGGTTGGCTGTAGCGCCAACCGTGGACTTGGAAGGTTCGGACTCCTGCGCCAAGCCAGTCCGCGGCCGCCGCGAGCAAAAGGCGTCCGCTTTCAAGTCGGTCGTGATCCCAATGCTCGAAGCTGAAGGCCGGCGTGGCATGGAGAGTCACGGCGGGTTCGGCGGAAATCCCCTTCGCTTGATTGTCGGTGATGGAGGCGATGGAGCCCCGGTTAAAAAGGACGCCGCCCGGAGACGGGATGCGCGAGGGGCCGTCCAGTATTGCCATCACCGTGAGGCAGCGCTCGTACTCGATGGCGTCGAGGCGTAACCGGAGTTCGGGTGCCAGCCCGAATCCGCCGGCGTCGAGCAGTGCCAGGGCTTGAGGCACCGGAGCCGTCAGCACCACGGATGTGCTGGCGAACGTGTGTCCCGAGGCTGTGGTTGCGAGCCACCGATCCCCATGGGGATGCAAATGGGTAATCGTGGTTTCCAACTGCAGGTCCAGCCCTCGAGACAATTGCTTGGGAACGGCCGACATCGAGGGCGTTCCGCGCCAACTGCGGAGGTCGGGGTGAACCTCGGCGGCGTCCAGTGTCCAGGGGGCCACGGCCCCGTTCAGGCGGGCTTGTAGCACCTGGGAGATGAACCAGGGATCGCTCGCCTTGAAGCCCGGAGCTCCGTGGTCGAAGGTTGCGCTCTCGATTCGTCGGCTCGCCAGGCGTCCGCCCACACCGCGACCCTTGTCGAGCACCCTCACACTGCGGCCGGCCTGCTGCAATTCGGCCGCGGCGATGAGCCCGGCCATTCCCGCACCGATGACCAGCACGTCCGTGGTTTGTTCAATCGAATCCATTCGAGTACAGCACGTTTCCGCGGGTGGGGGCTGGCGTCAATCCTTGGGCGACGAATCACACGACGCGTCGCACGGCTCGCAAGCCAGACTCGCAAGCCTCCCGGCGGGGAAGCCTACTTCTGTACCACCCGACCCGCACCCTTCACCCGGAGCCGGGCGCCATAAATCGACTTGCTGGCGGTGATGAAGAGCAGGTCGTTGTTCGTGCCGCCGAACGTGACATTCGCGGTCCAACCCTCCGGGATATCTAGGTGTTCGATTTGCTGGCCGGCTTTATCGAAAACGCTCACTCCCTTGCCGGTGAGGTACACATTGCCTTCGGCGTCGAGCGTCATGCCGTCTGAGCCGAGGTTGCAGAAGAGGCGTTTGCCCGCGAGTTCGCCGCCCGGTTGCACGTCGTAGGCGTAGGTCTTGCCCGCGCCGATGTCGGCCACGTACAGCGTTTTGCCATCGGGTGTGCCGATGATTCCATTGGGTTGCTTGAGGTCGGTGGCCACCGGCTTCGGCGCGCTAGCGTGCTTCGCATCCAGGAAATAGACGTGCTCTCCCGCCTGTTGGGTCTTGGGGTCGCGCTTCCAGTAGGGGCGCGGGTAGCGCGGGTCGGTGAAGTAGAGAGCACCGTCGGGCCGGACCCACAGGTCATTGGGTCCATTGAGCAGTCGGCCGCCGAAGTCCTTCACTAGCACCGTCACGGTCTTGTCGGGCGAGATTGACCACAGTTGGTTCAATTCGTCGGAGCAGGTGAGCAGATTGCCTCGGGCATCGAAGTACGTGCCATTGGCCCGCCCGCAGGGTTTGAGCCAATCGGAGAAGGTGCCGCTTTGGGCGTCCCAGCGGACAATGCGGTCGTTGGGTTGGTCGGTGAAGAAAATGTCGCCGCGCGCATTGGCGGCCGGGCCTTCGGTGAACTCGTACCCACCTCCGAGCTTCTCGACGCGGGCGCCCGGTGCGAGCAGTCGGGATTCGGCGGCGGCCAAGCGTGGAGTGGTCATGAGGCTGGCGAGGAACAGGGAGCCGGTCAGGAGGAAGCGGTTCATGCGGTGTGGTACTAGGGTCTCTAGGAAAGCGATTCCTGCCAAACGCCTTTCACCGTTTATCACCCGAGTCCCTGCACGCGGTTGGTAAAAGCCTGAGGTTCGTCGGCGCGGTTTCGTGCGCAGTTGGATACTCGGCGGGCTTCGTGGCACGAACCCCTGGCTCTCATCGGGACGTCCGCTTTCCGGTGAAGGTGCTCTCGATGTCTAGGATGTCTGGGGCCGTCAATACATGGCGCAAGGTTCCTTCCACTAGGACCGTGCGTTCGTCGCTCACCGAGTAGGCCTTGGTCCAGCCGATGCTGCTGCCTTCGCGGAGGATGCATTGGCCGTCGGGAGTGAACTCCCGAGAATAGTCCCGACCGGCGTGGCGGTAAGACCACGTTCCGAGAATGGGGTGTCGATCCGACTTCGGAGCGCTGGCCAAGTTCAAGGTTCCAGGGCGACTTCGAAGGGCACCCGAGGCGTTGGAGATCACGCAGCGGTATTCGCTGCCGATGTCCCACAGCGTCGTGGCCGGGGTGGTGTAGGTGGGGTGTGTCGCACCCAGGATATCGGCCCGATTCTTTTGCCATTGGAACCGGAGACCGTCTCCCGTGGCCGACACCGAAAAGGAGGTCGCCTCGGGCAAACCCACCGTTGTATCGGCCGGGTGAGTGGTGATGACCGGAGCACCGATAGCAATGGGCGCGCAGTCCGTGCGGGCTATCTGGTAAGTGACTCCGGCCGTCGTGCGGAAGGTGAACTCGTCTTCATCTTGGACGAGCGACACTAATTGCCCGGTGTCCGCCCGGGTGACGGCGATGCAGGCTCCGTCAAAAGGACTTTGCACGACGCAGGGATTGCCGCGTTCGCTGAAGATCCGCACCGAGTCCACGATCCGACTTGCGGCCCGGTATCGTGCTCCGACGAGGAATGCGCCGACCGACCGTAGTCGCTGAAACTCGGCATCCACAGACCTATCCCAGTTGGGGAAGATACGGATCACCCCGTCTTGGCTTTGCAACAGCATCCCGTTGATGGCCTCGATGATTCCGGCCGTCTCAATGCCACCCCCATCTTTCTGCGAGACGACGCCATTGGGTTCGGGTTTCCAGCCCTTGATGGCCTGAATCACCCGATCGGCCTGGTAGCCCGCGCGGACAGCCATCACAAACATCATTCCGAAGTCGTTGCCATTTTGCCAACCGCACCAGCGCTGCGGGTGGAACATGTTCCCGCGGTCGAGCGTGTTGCACGTGGCGAGCCGGTAGGCCGGCAACGTCCGGGCTCCGATGTTGTCGAAGGTGGTGGTGAACATCACCCCGGTGTTCCGCGCACCGCCTTGGTAATGCAGCGCTTCCATCACGTCGTGCACCGCGTCGGGCCGGAAGGTGACTTTCGAGCCCCAAGCTTGGAGCGGGTACTCGCTCATGTGGTCTAGGATATCCTGCCAGTGGGCCCGCCGGTCGGCATCGCGCCCGAGCTCGATGCTGGCCGCCACGATCTCGCGGTACAGGAACCGGATCGCGCCGAGGCTGAACATGTCATTCTTGGCGAACCAGTTGGCCCCCTCGTGGACCGATCCGTACACCTCGTATCGGCCGTTCACGGGGGCTCCGATGTAGTCGTCGAAAAAATCGGCGACCGACCGCATCAACGGGTAGGCGGTCTTGGCGAGGAAGGTTGTGTCCCGACCGTATTTCCACTTCCACACGATCGGCAGAATGGCGAACACCGCATTGGTGGCCATGCAGCAATCTTCACCTCCTTGAGTCCCTCCGGCGGTGGAGGGGGTGCCGTGGGATGTGAACGAACCCTCGAACTCGACGCCCCGGCAGCTCGCGGGCATGTGTGCTGCGATTTCCGGAGACACCCATCGGTGGATCACACGCCGTCGGGCTGTGTTGTCGGCGTAGTATCGGATGGTCTCGACATACGGATCGACCAGATCGACGTGGTTCGCCGTGAAGGTTCCGTAGTAGGGGTTTTGGGCGTTGTAGTTCATCCCCATGTTCCCGAACCACTTCATGTCATCCGCTCGATTCCAGGGCCCCCAATGGCCTGGAGCCTTGCCCGGCCCGTTGTCGTTGCCGCTGCGTGCGGCCGAACCCACCAGGTAGAGATGATTGTACCAGTAGCGCTGAATCGGATCGCCCAACCGGATGTACGACCGGAGCCAGAACTGCCGCCACCAGGCCTTGTTGCTGGCCGACACAAGAGCGACCCGGGCGGGGGTGCAGCGGCGCAGAGCCCTTTTCACTGAAGCCAGAGGTGAGGGGGCATCCTTGGTGTGTTCGGCCTGGACCACCAAGTAGATAACCCCGCCGCCAGCGGGCAGCGTGAAGGTCAGTTGGGATTGGGAACGGTTGTCGGTGGCCGTCACGGCGGAAGTGCCGAGGATTTGGGCCACCACAGCGCCCTTCACGTAAAAGGGAGCACCTTCGGCGTTGGGTTCCTTGGTGACCCAAATCATCGACCCGGCCCTGCCAGCACGCTGGGCGACGGACGCATTGCCGATGACTGAAAGCGCGGCCTGCAGGCGGAGATCCTTCTCGCCGCTCGTGGACAACTCCAAAACCAACACATTGCTGGAGGGCGACAGGTAGGCCCGTGTTTTTACCGAAGCGCCGGCCATAAAAGACTCGGTTCGGATCTCGGCATTCTTCAGGTCTTGGGTGACGGAATAGTCCGATGGCGAATCGGCCTTCGCGGTTTCCGCCGCAGCCTCGATCGTCAACCGGGCCAGATTTAAAATGTGCTGCTTGTAAGGACCTGGCGCAGAATCGTCGCCTGCGCGGAACCCGACGGTGTCGTTTCCGGCGTGGAATCCATTCTTGCCTAGGTAGTAAATCAGCGAGTGCCGGGATCCACCCAAATGGGCGCCGAGGTCTCCGTTTCCCAAGTAAGCGCCCTTCATCAGGGTGCGGTTCGTGGCGTCGTCCCACGGCTCGTGGTAGGTTGACGACGCGTCCTCCAGCAGCGTCGAAATCGTCGCCCAATCAGAGGCCTCATCGACCGGTTTTTGGTCGACCCTTAGAGTCTGGGATGCTGCGGATGGACGCCCCTTGTTGTCAGTGCTGGCTCCGAGGCCGACCGGTCCGATATAGGCCGCAACGCAGGCCTGCCCGACCACTTGGCAAAAGGTCCGTCTTTGCATCGGCATCAGGCTGACGATTCAAACATTTTCTGCAAACAGTCACTGAAAGTCTGGGCTTTTCTGACGGTTGAACTTGGCCTGCAAGAAAAAGGAGCAGCGCGCCTATAAACCAACGGACGAGCCAGCACGCTGTCGCACCCCTTGCTCACCCGTGGGTGCTGGCAGACGAAGGTGGCAGTCTCTTATCAGGCAACAGGGCGATTACGAGACACTTAGATTTCGGTTGCAAAGTGAGATCAGGGAGCAGTAGCTCAAAAAAATTCCCCAGAAAGACCCAGAGGATTCCCATGTTTGGGAGTTTTGCACCCACCTAATTAGCGCAGGAAATATGATGAATAATATTCATTTTTACCCTCTACACAAAAACAAATTCCGATCACTCCAATAACCCCATGAAATTCACAACGATTAGAATCCGTGCACTCACCGGAATCGTCGGCTTGGCAACGACGCTTTTCGCCCAGGCCCAGGGCGACCTCACCCCACCCGAACTGAGCCGTCATGCTTTGTCGCCCTTTATAAGCAAGGGTGCTGCGAATAAAACGTCGACACGGATTTCCGTGTATTTCAATGAGCCCATGGACGAGGTCTCTGCAAAAGATACCTCACACTATAGTTTTTCTGGATCGAGCATCGTGAGCGCAAGGGTCGCCGTTAGTGCCAAAGTATTGGACGATCCACTCGATCCGGATGGCTCTTTCAAGACCGGAGCTACGAAAGTGGTTCTCGAAGTATCACCGGCGCCTGCATCTGAAACGGCTTACTCGCTCACCGTACGGGACCTCAAAGACCTCGCTGGAAATGCGCTGGCTGCCAAGACGCTGACTGGGACGACCCCGTTTTACGAAGTCAATCTCGCCCTCACCGGAGTGGCCACCCAATCATCGACTCCAGCGGACGCTGATCTGAACGAGTTCGGCAGCCCGGGCTGGCAGGGTAGCGGTTCGGCGGATCTGGCGAACGACGGAGATATCGACGGATTCTTCAACAATGGGTCGGTTACAATTAATAAGGTTCCGGAGGATGACGGTTGGTTAGAGGTTGATCTAGGGACGACCCAGAACATTGGCCGCCTTCAGGTCTGGTTTCGAACCCTGACCGCGGATGAATGCCAGGCGTTGTTTAATTCCTGCGGGGTACGAAACGACGATTTTCGGCTGCTAATCCTCGATGGAAACCGGAAGGAAGTCTTTCGTCATCAATACCGCGGTCGGCCCCCAGGCACGGTCGCCTTCAATCTTCCTCCGGGCATCAAGGGGCGACACGTTCGGTTTGAGGCCCAAAGCCCCCGCACGACCAGTGACGGATATTTTTCGCTGGCCGAAGTGGCCGTCATTGCTCCCTACGAGAATGCGACTATCCAGGTGACCCAATCGCCCACCAATCTCAGTGTGGTCGAAAATCGCACGGCCAAGTTTGGACCTGTTGCGGCCACCGTTAGCGGTGCACCGGCCGATCGCCTCCAAGTGCAATGGGAAGTCAACGGGGTGGCTATTGAGGGAGCCAGCGCATCCAATTACACCACGCCACTGGCCCCACTCGCTAACAACGGAGCTCAGTACCGGGCGGTTTTCTTGCTCCCGGGACTCAGCCAACCGACCGCTGCAGCGACGCTGAACGTCACGGCAGATGCCGCTCCTCCGACCCTTCAAAGTGTGGTCGGGAATTCAGCCTACATCTACGCCACCGTCACATTCTCTGAGCCCGTTCGGACCCAGACCGCTGAGTTGGTTGGTAACTACCAACTCGACGGTGGGCTGACCATCGTGGAAGTAATAAGCCTGAGTGCGTCGACGGTCCGGCTGACGACGACCGCGCAAACTCCGGGAAAAACTTATACGCTGACGGTGAAAGGCGTCCGGGATCTTGCTGCAGGCACAGGAAATTTAATTGCCGCCAACAGTACCAAGACGTTCAAGGCCTCCGAATCCGATCAGGCACGGTTTGTGACCGTTGGGAACCCTGGAAATCCAGCCGATCAAGACTATTCCAACGGATCCGGTGCTCAGGGCTCCGTCGCTTACACCTATCAAATCGGTAAATACGAGGTGAACAACACGGAATATGCGCTCTTCTTAAATGCGAAGGCCAAGAGCGATCCTAATTCTCTCTGGGATTCCGGGATGCAAATCAGCCGGGACGGTGACGATGGATCTTATTCATATACCGTGAAAGAGGGATCGGAAAAGAAGCCAGCCTATATGGTCGCTGGGGTCGACGCCATGCGTTATGTGAACTGGGTGAATAACGGATCAAGGGACTCGAGTGATACGGAAACCGGCACGTATGTTTTTACTGGCTACGATGTCGTCGGTCCCCGCAATCCTAAGGCAGATTACTTCCTGCCCAACGAAAACGAATGGTACAAAGCGGCCTATTATGACCCGACTAAGGAAGGCGCCAGCAGCTATTGGCTCTATCCGAACCGGACCAGCAACCCGGCGGTTTTAAATTATCAGGAAGGCGCTGGCAATCAGTTCACTCTCTCCTTTTTGAGCGACACCGGAGGTCCGTCCGGACCGACCGACGAGGACGCTTACCCATTGGCGTCGAGTTACTATGGGACTTTTAGCCAAGCCGGCAACCTTTGGGAATGGATCGAACTGCGCACCGGGGACACGCGTCCACGGCGGGGTGGCGGAAGCTGGGGCAACAACGCCGCTCGTGTGGCTGCATCGGTCCGTGCGGATAACGCGATCGGCAACGGTGGCGCGAGTGTTAATCAGGGCTTTCGAATGGCCCGGATTTTCCGGCCACGGCCCGAATTTGTCACCGTCGGGAATCCCGGAAATCCGGCGGATCAGGACTATTCGAATGGATCTGGCCGTCAGGGCGCAGTTAATTACGAGTATCAAATTGGCAAGTACGAAGTGAATAACTCCGACTACGCCATCTTCTTGAATGCCAATGCCAAAACCGACCCGAATTCTTTGTGGGATGGGGGCATGCAAATCACCCGAGACGGGGATGACGGCAAGTACACCTACACCGTCAAGGAAGGTGGGGAAAAGACGCCCGTTTACATGGTGGCAGCCGTCGATGCCATCCGATTCGTTAATTGGTTAAATAACGGAGCTGGAGAATCGGTTGCGACCGAGACGGGTTCTTATATACTGACAGGTTATGACGTTGTGAGTCCACGGACGGCCGAAGCGCAGTTCGTTCTTCCGAACGAAGACGAATGGTACAAGGCGGCCTACTACGACCCCACCAAGGACGCCACCGGTGGTTATTGGCTTTATCCCAATCGCACCAGCAATGCCGCGTTGCTCAACTATCAGGAGGGCTCTGGAAATCAGTTTACGCTTAGCTTTCTGAGCGACACGGGTGGGCCGTCCGGTCCCTCCAACGAAGGTGCCTACCCATTGGCATCCAGTTATTACGGGACTTTTAACCAGGCGGGCAGTCTTTGGGAATGGATGGAACTGCGCACCGGGGACACGCGTCCACGGCGGGGTGGCGGGAGCTGGGGCAATAACGCGGCCCGAATTGCCGCTTCCGTGCGCGCTGACAATGCCATTGGCAATGGAGGAGCGAGCGTCAATCAGGGATTCCGCATTGCCAAGGTCAGCCCGCGATCAAAGCTCACAATTCTCCTGCAAGGGAATTTTGTGAAGCTCGAGTGGACCGGAGCAGGCGTCTTGACGGCATCGCCGTCGATCCAAGGCCCCTATACCGTGGTGGAAGGAGTCACGGGCAGCCCAGCACTCATTCCTGCGAATCTGAGTCAGACTCGCTACTTCCGAGTTCAATAGCAGCAGCGCTCCGGAGTTGGATCTGGGATCCGCTCTGACATTTAGAGCTACCGATGGTGGCCATGTCCTTGACTGGGCATGGCCACTTTTATTGGTGCGCCCGGCAGGGCGCATTTTCCGACGGGTTGAAGTCCCGAGCAGGCCGTACTTGAGAAGCGCAAAGCTCAGGGTGAGGCAAAGATTGTTGAGAGATTGAAGCGGTTATTCCGTAAGGAAAGTTCGCTAATCACGGATGGAGGGGCGCTCCGGAAGATTGAAGAACGCTTCAGAGCCAGCGGTTTGATCTATCAATAGATTCTCGTACGGCGCGCTCCGATGGGCCAAAGCAGAGGAGGGAAAGCCCTGGTTGGCCTACTCTGCCTCGGCCCCCAACTTTACTCTTCTGAGTTTTGTTTAAAATCGTTGCCTGACCCTCGATTATGCGGTGGTAACGGGTCGCTTCGTAGGCCGGGCTGATCGATGTGCATTACCAGTATCAAACCGGGGATGCGCCCTGTTCAGGATCAAAGCTCCATGGTGGCCGCGCGCCGCAATGCTAGGCGCAGCGGAATGCCGCCGGCCGCGAGAGAGGCTACTGCGAATACCAGCCCGGTGAGTCCGGCCCGGGCGGTGTCTTGCTCTTCGCCCCGCCATCCCCAGGGACTACCAAAGGCCAGCAGCAGCACTGAGCCGAGGATGTACACAAAACTCAAGACCAGGCAAAAGGTGCCACCAAATCCACTGACGATCTTCCCAGGGTTGGTCTCGGAGAAGTTGGGATAGAGCGTTCCGAGGCCCACAGACAAGGCATTGAGGACCAACGTCATCACACCCATTGCGATCGCGAAATACACCGTGTGCGCTCTATCGAGATGGAGCATCCAGCAACTCAAAAGGGTCAAACTGAGTGTCAGGACACCCGTGAGCACCGATGCAGTGAGAAACTTCCACCACACCACCCGCGCCAATCCCAAAGGTGCCAAGCCCATCAACCAAACCCGCCGCCCTTCGAGCGAGAACTGCGGAAAGACGAATCGGGTGGTGATGGTGGCCAGATTTAACGAACACGCACCCAGGTTGAGAAAGCTGGTGATGGAGACCCAGAACGCCGAATCCGATTGCCGGGTGAAATGCCTCAAATTCATCAGGTAGACCGTGAGCAAGCCAAAGAGCATGAGGGTTTGTCCCCACTGAGTGGTGTCGCGCCAAAAGACGCGGATGTCTTTCACCAATATGGCACCCACGTCACCCGGAAGTCCTGGAATGGCTTCGACGCACCGCTCCAGCAGGCTTCGTGTGGTCACGGGCGTCTCCGGCGAGGTCCGAAGTCGGCGCAGCCACGTCCAGCGCCCGAGGATTGAACCGCGGCTGCGCACACAGCTGCTGGCTTCATACAGCACGGCACCGAATCGGGTCATGGACACCAACCCAAAAAACAGCGTGTAGCTGAGCAGCACCCCACCATAGAAAACCGCGCTGCGATACGCACCCTCAACCCAATTCTGGATCGCTGAGCTCAGCCAATAACTGGGCAGAAACGGAAATTGGACGAGACGGGTGTTGTCCAAAAGCCGGTCGATGACCACCAGCACTCGGTTTTCCAAGAGCATCTCTTCGGTCACGGCCGTGGGTTGGGTTCGCCAGATGAAGACGCCGATGAGTGCGGCGATCGTGGTCAGTAGAATTATCTGAAAGAGACGCCGGTCAAGATACCGGGCCAGCAGCAGCGAAAGCCCAGAACCGGCCACCCCAGGAAGGATAATGTAGAGGGCCACCAGGAACCCGGTGACGGGGTAAAAGTGCCAATCCACCCGATAAACATGCCCATAGGCGATGAGCAGCGGCGTGATGAGAAACAAGAATGCCCAGGAGGCCAGCAGGACCGATTCGAGGAATTTCCAACGGAAGATGGTCTCCGGAGGAATCGGTAGCGGCAGGAGGAACTCCGACTCGCGGTTGCGGAAGAAGTTGGAATAACTAATGACCAGATTGCTCAGCAGCAGGAGACCAAAAAGACAGGCAAAGAGCAGGAAGATCAACCGTTCGACCAGAAGCCCGCCCAAGCCCGGAAATCGGGAGAGGAAACGGAGTCCCTGAAAAAACAGGCCGTAGGCCATCACCGCATAGCCGACAAGGAACAGTCCAATGACGCCTACCCAGAGGCGCGATTTCTGACGCAGCATCAACACCTTGCGCCCCATGGAGAGCGCATTGATTTGCAGCAGCAGACGGAACGGGGCCACCGGAGCCGCCTGTTTCGATGAAGTGCCAGCAGGGATCACGTAAACAGTTTGATCGAATCAGGGAACGCTCACCACTCGGAAGTAGCTGGCTTGCCCGCTGGGTTGATCGGTGTCCTGAAGGATGAGCTCCAAGCCGTTGCCATCGGCTGTGGCGATCCGATTCCAAGGCGATACAGGTTGGGACAAGACGAGAGTGCGCTCTAACGCATAGCGAATGCCCGATTGAGACATCAGCCGAACTTCAAATCGGCCATCGGTGCCCTGAGACGCAGTCACCACGAAGGGTTGGATGGGAATTACCTGTTCCCACGCTAAGCGGATGTTGCCTTCGTCTTGGAACACGGGGGGGGCGGCCTCGTAGAAACCATCGACGACGATGCGGTAGAGAGTTCCCTTTTTGGCCGCAAATTCTGCGCGGCTTTGCCACACATCGCCGGAGATGATGTCGTCATTTTCCACCACCAGTTTCAGGGCGTTGACCGAATCTCCGGTGTAGACGGCCAGTAGCGTGTCAAACGCCGAACCGGTGGTTTCGAAGCGAACGATGCCATCGCTCGGGGCCGACCACTGCCACCAAGCGGATCGATTCCCTCGGAGGCCGGCGTGGGAGGGTTCCCCGATTTCGCGGGTAAACCTCAAATTGTTGGCGGTGACCGCGCCTTGGGATCCGCTGAGGGGGGTGGCATTGGCAAACGCGTTGTTGCCAGTCGGTTGCCCGCCTTTTTGGGATATTTCCAATCGAATAGAACCCTCCTCCTGAATGATGCCATTGTTTAATCCGTCGACGGCGATCCAGTAGGTGGCCCCCGCGGTCGCTCCAAAGCTCACCTCGCTTTGGACCTGATCGAGATCAAAGTCGATGTCGTCGTTCTCGGCGACTTGCCGCAGCGTGGAAACAGAATTGCCAATGTAGACCGCCAACAAGGTGTCAAAGCTGCTGTCCGCGGTGTTGATGATTGTTGGCCCTGAAATGGGAGCGGTCCATCGCCACCAGGCCGATCGCTGGCCAGCCCCCCCTGCGTGCGAGGGCTCCAAGGGCTCCCGTGTAAATCCATAGTTGGAGGCGTGGTAAATCCCCCCGAAACCCACCGTAGCAGCCGCATTGATGAACAGGTCATTGGGCGGGGGCGTAGCGATGCCGCCCGGACGCCAAGTCAACTGGACCGTCCCCTGGGCGCCGTCGTGCCCATCCACGGCGATTCGGTAAAGGGTTCCTGCCGAGACGAGGAAACCCACTCGGCTGCTCGTTTGCCCCAGTTCAAAGTCATCGTTGGCGGCGACCCGAACCAAATTACTCACCGTGTCGCCTTGGTAGACGCCCAGAGTGGTGTCGAAATCGCTCCCCATCGTCTCGAAGGTCACCGTGCCAGTGAAGGGAGCGCTCCACTGGTACCAGATGGAATTACGCCCGCCACCTTGACCATGGTTGGGCTCTACGCCTTCGCGGGACGCATTGACCGAGCGGCCGCTCACCGACCCTTGTTGCCCCGAGAGCGTCTGGGCCGCGGAGAAGGCATCATTAGCCGGGACCGTCACCGGTTCATTTAATAACCAGCGACGGACCGTCGGGAAGGTGACGTTAAATCGGCCGTAATCGTCGATTTGCTGAGAAGGGTCGAGGTTGGAGCAATTCGATTCACCTCCCCAGAGCTGCCCAATGAACTGTTGCCGGGCATTGAAGAGCGGGGAACCAGAACTACCGTATTCAGTGACCCCTCGAGTCCATCGCACCGTGCGGAAGTTGGCGTTCTCGCCCTGGGTCACACCGATGCTAATGCGCTTGTAATCACCCTGAGGATGGTGGATTGAGGCCAAGACCTCGCCGGAGGCAGGGGAGTCAGAGTTCCAACCGGCATAGGTCACGCCACTGGGGACGGTGCCGCGCAACTGGAGAAAGCAGTGGTCGTTGCCGAAGTCACGGCTCTCGGTGGAGAGGATGCTCGCACCGCCGACGGTCCTGGGAACTGTGGAGGGGTTCGGAAGGACCCCTTTGCAGAGAGTCGTTTGATAATTCCAATAAACCTCCATGGTGTCGGCCTGAGGCTGACTGGTGATGCAATGGCCGGCCGTGATGAAATAATCGGTATTTTTGGCTTCGTTTAGATCGTTGAGCAAACAACCCGAGCAGAAGAGTTCACCCACCACACCCACTGAGCCGATCCCAGCTACAGCATGCGAGGTCTTGGCCCAGGCCGGTTCGCAAGTGACGTCGATATTGCAACTGGCCGCGGTCTTGGGCGACGCCGTGGAGGCTCCTGCTTTGCTGTTCGAATCTTCTCCCAGGCGAACATACCGATGAGTGAGTTCGGTGATTCGGAAGGAGGGCAGACTGGAACCCGGAGAGACCCGGCATTCTAGAACCACTGCGGATCCGAAGAGGCTGGGGGTCCAAAAATTGTCGCTCTCACCAAGACTTGTTGCATCGAAGGGGCCTTGGATCTCAGTGGGATCTTCCGCATTGAAAATTCGCAGTTCAACTCCGGTCGGCCATCGAATGGATTCCAAATGGACTCGCACGCCCCATGCCTCTTCAGACTCCAATCGAGCACTCCAAACTCGGGTGCCATCGGGCAGGGGAGTCCACGAAGTTTTGCTGCCCAGAACCCGGATGGGATCCGCCAACAAACGCCGGATGCCCACACGGGCCCGCCCCTTAGCATTCTGCTGAAGGTTCAAGGCATCTTCGGCACGCACCACGGAGAGATCGGGCGCAGCAAGTCGGAGCGTGACTTGCGGAGGCAAAGCCTTCAGCGCACTCACCGCCAAGGACTTCGGTCGGACCGGCACGACGGCTGTGCTCAACCGGGCCGGAAGTTCCACCGCCAGTGCCGAAAGGGTTGCGGTCAAGCTGGCCAGCCACCCCATCCTCGAAATCCACCGTTGAACGAAAGTATTCATAGTCAGACCGGACCGGTTGAAGGACTCATTTCCGAGGGAACAGCGTTGGCCGTCCCGGTGGCAAATGGTTCCCGATTGGGACGGTGTTCAAACAAAATCACTGAATTTTAAATGGGGTCAATGGCTTCAGTTGCTCCTGACGGAGTTGACGAAGACCCGGTTACAAGGGCATGCGGGTTTCGCCGTCCGGACAGGCGAACCGTTCGATGTCGACCGCCCGGGACGGGTATTGCGCTGCTAACACCGAGCGGGTTCCACCTTCGAAGATATCCGGCGTGTAGCCAGGGCTTAGGGTGCAGCCGTAGAGTGCGTAGAGGCCTCCAGAGATGAGGTGGGCGGCCTGCCAGACTCCGGCCGGCACGACATACTGGCAGTAATGTCCCTGGAGCGGATCGGGCCCGAGGAGGATGTCCTCCGTGGATCCATCGGGTCGCAGGAGGAGGAGTCGGAAGGGGTCTCCGCCATAGAAATGCCAGACCTCATCCAAGGTGAGTCGGTGGAAGAGCGAGTGACTCAACGGCTCTTCGCAGTAGAGGCCAATCATGGCCGTTCCCGCCGGTCGGCCCGGTTGGAGTTCGAGGGCAGTCCGATACGACTGGACGAAGAGGGTGCCTTCGACGGGCATCGGTTCCAGTCGGTAGCGGCGGATCAGTTCTTGGATAGTGGGATTCATGATGGTGAATCGGTGAGACTGGCAGAGGCGACCGGATCAATCGTGCAGCGAGGCAACCACAGCATCGACCAGTTCCTGGGTGCGAAGGCTGCGGCGGATGCTTTGGGCCACCTCCGTACCGCGGGGATTCCGCGCCAATCGGGCGAAGGCTTCGAGCATTCGGGTGGACTGGCGTTGGGGGGAAGGAGTCTCGGTGCGCACCCAGGTCGCCGGGTTGGCCATGCCGAAGCGGTGGGTGAATCCGACCGGCCGAGTGGTGTCGGGGCTCCCAAAGCCGCCCTCCCAATCGAGCACGAAGTCATCCATGGAAATGACTCCTTGGGTTCCCATGAGGTCCAGATCCATCAGGCAAGCCCCGACCGTGTAGCCCGCATCCCAAGTCGCCGTGAATCCATCGCTCAACCGGACGAAGCCTGTGCCACGGATCCATCCGCCCGTCACCGCGTCCCGTTGGGCCCAACTGCGGCACTCGGCGACCGGTGCATCGCTGCCGGAGTACTCGACGACGGCCCTCATGGAATACCAGGCCATGTCGCCGATGGCGCCCGTGGGCTCCTTATCCGGCTGAAGTCGGATGTTGTTCCGGTCGAGGGCCGGGAAGAAGAACGAGGTCCGCAACCCTTGGAGGGGGCCGGTTTTTAGCGGCAATGCTTCGCGGACTGCTTGGGTGCGCGGGTGGTGTGTGAAGTGAGTGCCATCGAGAAATGCCACACCTGCCTGCGTGCAGGCCTGGGTGATTCTCTGCAGCGAGTCTCGGTTGAGAAAGGGCTTGTCGGCCAGGACTGCCAAGCCCTTGGCCGCCGCCGCCAGACAGATGGGTTCTCGGACGGAGGTGGGTGTGGCCACATAGACCGCGTCCACGGTCCCTGATTCGAGCAGGGATTCCCATGACTCGAAAACCGGGACCGAGCCGTGCTTCAAGGCAAAGGCGGAGGCCGTCTCGACCCGTCGACTGGCCACTGCGTTCAGGGTTACTTCGGTCGTGCCTCGTAGGGCGTGAGCGATGACGTCTGCGATAAAGCCGGTGCCGATGATGCCGAGGCGGAGAGGCGTGGTCATGGAAGGGTATGGGATGAAACCGGGACAACGCTCGACCGGTCCTGCCCTCAGATCAAGGCGCATTGATTCGAGCGGCGGTGGGTTTTGTGGGGTCTGGGTTGGTGAATAGTGTCTAGAGAACTTCCTGCCGTTGCAGGGGCGCTGGCGCAGACCGAAGCGATTCAGTTGGGAGGAAACTGAGGGTGTGACTCAAGAAGGCACAGCCCGCACGAGTGCTCCAGTAGAAATCGCTGTCGGCGAACTCTGTATCCGGGGCTTCCTTATCCCTGCGACAGGGTTAGGATTCCTCTTATGACCCCGTGGAAAAAAGCAGTGTGCGCAGGGTGGTTGATGGGCGTGTCGTTGGTGGCTGCAGTTCCTGGAGAGTGGCCTTCTTGGCGTGGGCCCTCGGCTCAAGGCAGTGTAATCTCCGGACGATTTCCGCAACGGTGGTCTTTGGATTCGGTGGCTTGGAAGACCGAGTTGCCAGGGAAGGGTACCTCTACGCCGGTTGTCTCCGGGGGGCGGATTTACCTCACTTCACCCTTGGCGGGACAGGACGCCTTTCTGGCCTTCGATTTGCAGGGACGCAAACTGTGGGAGGCCCCGGTTGGCCCCCTCGCTGATCCGCGTCACCGAACACTGGGATCGAGTTGCAATGCATCGCCGGTGACCGATGGACAGGCGATTTATGCCCAGTTTAAGAGCGGTCACTTCGCCGCAGTGAGTCTCGAAGGAAAGGTTCTCTGGAAGGTCGATTTAACCGAGCGCTTTGGTGCGGAAAAACTCTATTGGGATTCGGGGACCTCTCCGTTGATTGTCGGTGATTCGGTCATCCTCAGCCGATTGCATGACGGCGAATCGTGGGTGGCTGCCTTTGACCGGAAAACCGGCGAGTTACGCTGGAAGGTGGCGCGCAATTTTGTCGTGCCCGCCGAAAACAACAACGGATACGCCACGCCCTTGAGCGTTCAACATGCGGGCAAACCGGCCGTGGTCATTTGGGGGGCGGATCACCTGACGGCCCATGCGCTCGACGATGGACAGGTTCTGTGGACGGCCGGAGGCTTCAATCCCGCAGGCACCGGATATTGGCCTGCCATCGCCTCGCCGGTCCTGAGTGGAGACACCGTTTTGGTGCCTGTGGGGCGTGATGATCGTCCGGGTCAGGCGCATTTTTACGGCATTCGTATGGGAGGTTCCGGCGATGTGAGCCAGACACACCGTGTTTGGGAGCGGCATGATCTCGGGGTCTTTGTTGCTGCTCCGGCCGTATCCGAAGGTCGAGCCTACTTGCTGCGTCACCGCGGAGAAGTCGTCTGCATGGATCCAAGCACAGGAAAGACGCTGTGGACGGGAACACTGCCCAAGGCGACGGCCCCCTACTACGCATCCCCGGTCGTGGCCAACGGGATTCTTTATGCGGCCCGAGAGGATGGTGTGATCTTTGCCGCGCAGGTCGGCGGCGCCTTTAAGCTTCTTTCAGAAAACCCTATGGGTGAGCGCATTATTGCCAGCCCTGTGCCCGCGATGGATCGGCTCATCCTCCGTGGAGACACCCATCTCTTTTGCATCGCCAGCCAACCTCAGTGATCTCCTCCCCATGAACACGACGCCCGTTTCAAAATCTCGTCCAACCGATCGACCGGCCGGCCTCAGCCACAAGGCGTTCACCTTGATTGAGTTGCTGGTGGTCATCGCTATTATTGCGATTTTGGCCGGGATGCTTTTACCGGCGCTCAGTCGAGCCAAGCAGCGGGGGGCCTCGGTGGTGTGCCTCAACAACCTCAAGCAAATGGGTTTGGGGTTCTTCATGTACCTCAACGACACCGGTAAGACCTTCCCGGTGGCCTACACGCCTGCCAAATTCTGGATGGCCGTTCTGAGGACCAACAACGTGCCTTCCGACAAGATTCGCATTTGTCCCACGGCACCGATTCCTGCCAACCGCAATTTGACGGGCGAGGCCATGGGGACGGCCACGGCCGCTTGGTACGGCCCGGTCAAATCCCCGGTGCAATGGAACACCGGTTTCGAGAGCAGCTACGGCATGAATGGTTGGCAATATTCCCCGGAAGGCGAGGGAGCCAGCGATCCAACCAAGGCGTTTGCCAAGGAGAGTAGTTACGAAGTTCCGGTCACCACCCCGATCTTTGGTGACAGTAATTGGGCGGATTCTTGGCCATTGGCCACCGACCGTCCCGCGCGGAATTTAGCGACGGGTGGCAATGAGGCGATGATGCAGCGTTTCTGTATCTCGCGTCATGGTTCATCCTTTCGCGGCACGGTTACCGTGTCGCCCGGTTCCAAGATTCCGGGTGCGGTGAACTTCGCTCTGGTCGACGGACACGTTGAAGCCATTCAGCTCGATCGTCTCTGGACCCTGACGTGGCACCGAGGTTATCAGGTGCCCGCCCAACATCCTTGATGCGAGGGCGGGTTATTGGCGGATCTCTTGGGACCAAGTCGTGGCGTTCACCGATTGCGCCAGACGCCGTCGTTACCCTGGATTCGCACTGAGGTGAGGGAGCTATGGGGCTCCCGGTCGATGTCGATGCGCTGGCCGCCGGTTCGGGCTTGGATGGCGACCAATAATCCTAGAATCGCAACGACGAGCTGAAACCAGGTTCATCGCTGTTTGCAGCGGGAAAGAGGGTGGTGGCTTGACGGCCACACGATGATGAGGAGCAGTGACACCGGAGGTGACGCCTCACCCAAGCGCCTCCGAGGTAGGGCGATTTCTCCGAAAGCGCCACGTCCGCAGACATGGGCTGCCGCAGAGATCGGTCCCTACCTCAGAAGTTCTCGGACGACCTCCAGTTGGGCAAAAACCAACTGTCAGTGACGGTATGAAAACCAATGATACCTGCCGGTCTAAAAGCGACTGAGGATAGCGAGGAACCTGTAACTAGCCCAGCAAGCCTCTCAACCCGACGGGTTTTTGATTCACAAAAACTCGAGATGATGGGGAGCCGAGGTGCAGAGCGGTTTTATTTCCGCTGAAAACTCTGAACTGGATGCATCCATCACGGAGGCAAGATAGGGCCCTCAACGCTGACGAGGAATGACCCGGTAAAACCGCCGAGTGGAAGCTCCCGCATCGGTGTCGACTTGGAGTTGCGATTCGCCATTACCGAGCATCGTTCCGATGCGTCGCCATTGGACCATATCTTCAGAGACTTCCAGATCCATTGCACTGCCGTTGGCGGCGCCGAGGAGCACCAAGCGGACATCTCCCTGGGCCGACGCGGGAATTGCAGTGAGTCGAGGGGTGGAAGCCGCCGGCCCTTCGGCGTTGGATTTTGAACCGAGGGTCAGCATCTTCAGATCAGTCCCATCGAAAGAACCCAAACCGGAGAACTCTAAGGCGTTGGCCCTTGAGACGGTGGCCTTCAATCCACGGAGGGTGTCATCTAAGAAGGGTCCCCATCGAAGGATTCCGCTCTTCGGATCAAATTGTCCGTCATCTGAAATGGCTGTGACCACGGAATTGCGCCCCACAAAAATCTCGACTGCCTGGCAACGAGTGTTGGCTGCTGGCCCCAAATAAATCTTCAAAGTCACGGAATCAGCCGATTCGGGAGCCCATTCACCCAGGAGGTAGGAAGTGGGTGATCGATCCGGGGTCCCGTTGGTGCCTAGAATGCCGACCAACCCGGACAGAGGCGGGAGCGGACCGGCATTGCCGACAGAGCCTTCGAGTGGGACCCACCCCATGGGGAACGAGCCGACGGAGGCGTCGTATCGATAGGCACCACCGGATCGCCAGAGAAATCCAGCTCTGGAGAGGTGTCCGACAGGAACAGGAGTTGCCTGCGGTGGCAGTGGGATTCCGTAGCGCCAGTACTTGGCGTAGATCTGCCATTCCATGTCAGAAAGGACACCGTCGGCCGGTGCGTTGTCGGCCGGGAGCACGCTGCGTTCGATGGGATCGGTCGCTGGCAGACCCAGGATTAAAACCGATGCCGAAACCACCCGGTTCCCCGATGCGTCCACAGCGACGGCCTCCAGTCGGATCGGGCCTTCCGAGTCGATCTTCCAAATCAGGTTGTGCTCGATGGGTGTTCCCGCATCGGGGGCACGGATAAACTGGATCCGGGACTCGCCAATGGGTTTGTCATTGGCCCAAAAGGACACCACCGGAAGGAATCCGTTCGGGTCTACCGCCACGAGTTTCAGGGAGCATTCGCTACCGATCCGCAGTCGCTCGCCGCGGGTGGGAGTGACCATATTTAGGAGCGGCGTGGTGGTTTCGGTGGAATCGAAAATGGTGACCTGTGCCCAAGCACTGGACGGATCAAGCCGGTAAGACGGATCATCCATGAGTTTGATGACCACGGTTTCCTCCGGCTCTTTGAGGTCGTCTTCGAGAGCGCCAATGATGACTTCGGCTTCAGTTTCTCCGGCTCCCAAGGTGAGGTCTCCGTCGAGCAGAGAAAAGTCCTCACCATTGCGCGCACTGCCCCCGACGGCGTAGCGGATGCGGACGGGTTCGGCAGGGTTGCCTGTCCGCTGAAAAACAATACGTCCGGGACGGACTCGGATTCGCGGGTTGGGTTCTGAGGTGACGGGTTGATCGGCGAGGATGAGGATCATCGGCGCATCAGATGGCGTGGGTAGGATCGAGTCCCGAATGAGGACTCGGGCGGCGGGGTTGGTGCCGGGTTGATAGTCGGAAGCTTCCGGCCCGTCGTTCACGGTCGCGGGTCGCGGGATCACTGCTAGATACAAGACTTCGTCGCCCTCGACTTTGTCATCAGGGATTGGAGAAAGCGGCAGCTTACCAACAGCCGACCCGGCAGGAATGACGACCGATTGCACCCACAGGCCGAGGTTGGGATCGCTCACCGGTTCCGATTTCAACCCTCCTGGGATGACTGTGAAGTCTGTGTTCCAGTCGGCAGATCCCCCAATTTTGAAATACACCCGAAGGGGTTTCGACACGTCGCCGGTCCGGCGGAATTCCAAGGTCATCAAATCCTTGGGATCGGATTCCATGGCCATCGGATCGAGGGCGTTCAAATCTACGGACGGGAGATTGGGCGGGATAATCGGAATGACGGGGGGATCTACTGGAGGGGGAAGGGTCCCGGTCCCGATGATGACGCGCATCGGTGCTGACGTGGCCAAGGTTTTCTGGCTTTGCACGGCGCGAGCCTCCAGCACGTGGAGGCCCGGGGTGGGTGATTCCCAGACGGCCTGATGCAGCACCTTGAGTCCGATGACGGTGATGAATAACTCGCCGCTGCGGTCCGACCGAGCGATCACCTGACCATCGGCCAGGAACTCCACTTGGGTAATCGGTCCACCGAGGGGATCGATGGCGACGGCCTCGAGTTTCAGGGACCCGGAGGGCTGCGTGGCGACCGCCGGTGCGGTGAGAAACACCTGAACAGAGCGCCCCGGATCCTGGGGAGTCTGCGCCTGCAGTCCGGCCGTGGTCAGTGCACCGAAGAGGAGGCACAGCAGGCTGAGGAATTTCCAATGGAGAGGGTAAAAAGTGTTCATACAAACAGACTGGTGTTCTTCTATCCGCTGAAAACCTGGAAATGGATGCATCCATTTCGCATGACGGCCCGGATGCAGCGAACCGGGAAATTGCTTCGAGACTAGCCCAACTCACTGCACTCGCAAGACCGCTGTACCCACCTTCGATGGCTCGATGGGGAGTGGGACTCAACCTGCTAATCTCGGTTTTTTAAGGGGGTTCTTTTGAATCCTCAAAATCCGCGAAGCGTTGGTCACCGGGCTACCGGGTGAGGTCGACGCACATCCAATGTCCGGCATTGCGCAGGCCATCGCGGAGGTACAGGCGGCCGTTGGATAACGCAGGATTGCACCAGTTCACTCCGCAGACCTGAGCCCGACCGAGCTCGCGGCATGAGGCGCCTCCGGCGTCGAAGACGATGAGTTCGCCGCTATCGTTGAGCAGGAGCGCCGACGTGCCGCCGAGGGCGATGAATCCGGCGTGGGATTTGTCGGCTGCACTGGTGATCCAGCCCGACTGGGTCCAACGGACCTTCCCGTCATTGATGCCAATGCACACTAACTCGCGCTGCGCTCCAAGCCCCACGATGCGGTCTCCGACGACAATCGGGCAGGAGAAGTTGGGGGCGGCTTCCTTGGAGTTCCAGACCTCGGAGACCGACCAGTGCTCACCGTTGCGAGCGAACTGAAGACTTATGAGGCCCGTTTGATGGGACCCGAGAATCACCCGGTCGTTGACGATGAGCGGGGTCATCACGTGTCGGGCGAAGGCGGTCTTGAGCGGGTGTCGCCACAGCACCTGGCCGCTCTGCGCATCAAACCCGACGGCGGCGTCGGCCATGAAGTTGACCACCTGACGCACTCCCAGAAGGGTTCCCACCATCGGAGCCGCATATCCGGCGACCTCATGGCCGTCCTTCCATCGGAGCGTTCCGGTCTGCGGATTCAGCGCCACCATGCCAGCGCCATTGGTGGATCCGGCCGAAGCCCACAACCACCCGGACTCCACCCAAGGAGACCCGTTGTTGCCATGGCGCATGGCCCCCTGGGAGTTGCCTTTCTCACCCACGAAGGTCGCGGCGAAATCCTTGGTGTAGTCGACCGACCACAGCGTTTTGCCATCAACTACAGCAAAGCAGGTCAACTTGCCCCGGCAGGATTGAGCATAAACTCGGTCCTCGAAAACCACGGGTGTGCAGCGGGGCGCCGCCGGTCCCTGGGAATCGGTGAAGGTTTCGTCGACAACGGCTTTCCATCGTTCGGCACCCGAGGCGGCGTCCAAGGCTCTCAAGACCTCCTTGCCGTCTTGAGCTTCCATGGCAAAGACCCGACCGCCGGCCACGATGGGCGATGCATATCCCGGACCCGCGGCGATGGACCACACCACGTGGGGAGCCGAAGGGAGTTGGGTCAACACCGCTTCGTTGGCGGCCGGTCGGCCCGTTCGGGTGGGCCCGCGCCACTGGGGCCAGTCGCCGGCCAAGGCCGACACGAGGGCGCACGTCATCCACGCCGTGGCGATACAACCAGTCCGGCGTGTTCCAACGGTGGGGAGCATGCGCAAGACGCTCAGGCAGGCGTGGACCCTCCGTCAATGCGGGGCTGTCGTCATGGCTGTCTGGGAGTCGAGGTGTTCGAGGGTGGCTGCACTTCCGTGGGTCGAATCATCAGGACCAGAAACACCGAAACTAATGCCACAGACGCGAACACGCTGAAGATGGCCGCCAGCGGCAGGTGCCGATCGCGCATCATTCCAAAAACCCAATCCGCCAGTCCACCGCAACCGATGCTCACCAAATTCATGAGCCCGTAGCCGGTGGCCCGCTGCTCCGGGAGAGTCACCTGGCAGAGGATGGGCATGTTGTTGGTGTCAAAAAATCCCCATCCAAGACCAAAGAGGATTAGAAAAGCCACCGCCACCCAGAGTTGGCCGGTCTGGGGCGCAAATCCTACCCCGAATAGGGCTGGGATGATCATGAGCATGCCCAGAGCACTGACGTGGATTCGCCCCCGCGGAGTTTTTCGCATCCGGCGGTCGGCCAACCACCCACCCACGAAGGCCCCCACGATGGCGGCGGATTGCCAGTAGAGGGTTGCCGAGACGCCGGCTTTGCCTTGGCCGATCTTGAATTCCGATTTGAGGATGGCCGGCATCCAGTCGCGCACTACCCAACCGGCCAGTGCCGGTAGCGTAAAATACAGCACCAGCAGCAGGAAGGAACGGTTGGTGAGCAAGGCACGGACGCTCCCCAGGCCGGAGGCGGAGTCCGATCGCGCTGCTTCGTGACGTGGCCGATCTTTGAGGAAGAATAACATCGGTACTGCCAAGGCCATGCCCACTGCGCCGCTCCACCCGAAGGCCCCCCGCCAACCCAGGCCGGGCATCTCGGCTGCATAGCCGGTGAAACCTCCAAGGATCACCCCGCAGTAAATCCCCATTTGGTGGAAGCTAATGGCCCGTGAGCGGGTTTCCCCGGTGTGGTAATCGGCGATAAGAGCCAGGGCTGCGGGAATATAGAAGGCCTCGCTAATACCCATGAGGGATCGTGCGGTGAGGAGTTCTCCATACGAGTGGACATGCCCGGTCCACCAGGTGACCGCCGACCAGGCAAAGAGGCTACCGCAGATGGTGATCCGTCGGCCGAACCGATCGGCAATCCAACCGCCTACAGGGCTCAGGAAGGCATACACCCACTTGAACTGCCCCAGCATCCGCCCCCAGTTGGCCTCCGAACCGATGTCGGGAATGTCGGTCATCACCGAGCTTTTCATCGCCGCGAGCATTTGGCGGTCGAGATAATTGAGCAGGGCAATGGGCGCGAGCAGGCACACGGTGAGCCAAGCCCAGCGCGGGAGAGCAGGGGGACGGGAATCCATCATGGGCGGCAAGGGGTTGGCAAACTCGGTAGGGTCATCGGACAGAGCGTGGGAGTGCGAAGGATCAGAGCGGAATGGGGGACCTCGGCAATGGCGAATCGCAAAATCAGGCGGTATCGGGTTTATCCATCGAGTTCTAAAGAATCGTGGTTTCCACTCCTCTAGGGTCCAGCTACACAGGGCAGTAGATGACGGTCCATTGGGACGAAACATCGCCGAGCAGTCTCAGGAATTCATGAATGTATCCGTGTCGCAAAACTGCGTGTGTCGTGCCCGGAAGAAGGGTTCGCAGCGTCTGAGGGCCTTTACTCTGATCGAGTTGCTGGTGGTCATCGCCATCATCGCGATTCTGGCCGGGATGCTATTGCCTGCTCTGGGTAAGGCCAAAAACAAGGCCCTGCGGACCCAGTGCCTGAGCAACTACCGCCAGCTCAACCTGGCTTGGTTGTTGTACATTGATGACTTCAAGGAGGAGTTGCCGCCGAACGAAACCGTGCTGACGGGAGGTCGTGAAGGAGCCAATGCCACCGCGCGGACTTGGGTCGTGGGCAACGCCTTCACCGACACCAACGACTTCAACATCCGCAGGGGGTTGCTCTTTCCTTACAACCAAGCGTCGGGGATTTACCACTGCCCGGCCGATCGATCCACAGTGAGGGATGCCCGGAAGATCCCTCGATCGCGCAGTGTTTCTATGAGCGCCTCAATGAATGACCTGCCGGACCCGCAGGACCGCAGTTGCTGGCATAAGCTCTCGCAAATCGTACTGCCCACCCCGTCCGAGGCCTTCGTCTTCTTGGATGAACACGAGAACAGCATCGAGAACGCGCGCTTTGTCGTGACGCAGCCCGGAGAGTGGTTCTGGGTCGATTTTCCGTCGGTTCGCCATGCGGGTGCCGCCACGCTGAGCTTCGCCGATGGCCATGCCGAGTCGTGGCGGTTCGTCTCACCCGACACGATTCGCATCGGTCGTATGCCGCCCTACATCCAGAGCCAGACCGTGAGGGCCAATGACCCAGACCTGAAGCGTTTCCAGGCCGCGTCGCTGAAGGTGCCTCGCTAAAAAAATCGGATCAGGGTTTTCGAGGATCGCCATCGTTGCCCCGCGGACCCGTACTTGGGGATCCATCCGGCCGGGGCCAGGGAATTGGATCGGGACCTCCAGTGGCGGGCGGGTTGAAGCGTCCGGTCGGTCGGGGTCCGGGTCCGCCTAGACGGATCCGAGGCGCTGGTGCTCGTCGATGGCCATCGAGTTCGGTTTGCACCTGTCGATGCCGATCCAGAATCCAGTCCTCCAGCGGGGTGTTGTCGAACCTCGGTCCCGGACGACGTTCCGGGGATTCCCCTGGCTGTGAGTTCGGGCGAACTGCGGCCTCACGGGGCGGGCCCGATTCCAGGTGCTGTTCATCGGGTCGCCGGGGACGATTGCCCGGAGGAAACTCCTCGCGCCCGGGGCCTCCGCCCTGCCTTCCGCTAAAGCCTCCGCGAGGTTCGTCAACCAACGCCTCCGAGCGCGCCTTCCGTAGGATGGCCAAATCGGCCAACAGGCTTTGGGTCGAGCAAGCTCCGGAGCCCTCGCCCAGCGACCGGACCAAGGTTTGATACCGGTCGCGCCATTCGGGTTGATTCAGGAACCGTTCGAGGAACGCATTTGGGGCCACCGCAGGGTGCAGGATAGAGAAGGTGGCCTGCTCGTGGGCCGATCCCGCCATCGGATGGCGTCCGAAGGCTTCATTCAAATCCCAGGCGATGAAGTGCAACGGACCTTCGGAAGGCATAAACAAATAGTAGTTATGGCCGTTGCCGAGGAAGGAATCGTAGTTGGCCAGCCAGGCATTCACCGCCACGAAGCGCAGTAAACCGTCGAGGTCCACCTCGCGTTTTATGGTTTCGATGAAGGTCGGGTCGGTGGACTCATTCAAGTCCCGGAGCAGGTGCATGAACCGGCGCGCATCGGCCGTTCGGACGGTTGATCGAGTTTCATAGCGTGCGACATAAGCCGACCATCGGTCGCCCAAGTATTCCAGACCACGGACGTGCTCGGGCTTGGTCAGGAGCCCGCGTTTGGAACCAAAATGCCGCTTGAGGAAATCCCCCTCGACCGGTTCGGCGCCCGTGTAAAGTCCGAGGTACTGGCGGGGTTGTGTCTCACCGCGTCGTAGCCAGACCCGCAGCCCCGTGGTTCGCGGAGCGGGGACCCCAGCTTTGGCGAAGGCCGAATAGGCCAGCGATTCTCGCAGTTGGGAGGGGTCATTGGCGTTGTTATTGAGAAAGAGTTCCTCGAGGCCCGCGAGAGTCCTGCCGGGCACGTGGCGGTCGAAATCCAGCTTGAAGGGACGCTTGAGCGAGCCGCGGGATCCGTTGAACGAGCTGTTGCCCTTAAAGCGCACCCCGACGTTGGTAAATACGACCCCGCCCACCGTCACCTTGCCGAGGACCCAGGGAAACTCGAACACTCCAGGAGGAGGCATGCCTCCGGGTCCCTGTTGGAAGGGGCCAGGACGACCTTGGGGAGGCGGGCCCTCGCGATCCGAACCGGGGATGTGCGGCCGGTTGGGTCCGGGATCTCGGTTTTCAGGCCCTGGTCCTCCCTGATCTCGGCCGGGTCGGAAGCCTTCTGGGTTCATCGTTCCCGGGCGGGGTTCCATGGCCTCCCAGGCCTCGGGCGTCAGATTCAGTTCCAGATCCCAAACCCGGTCGATGCGCAGAAACTCTTCACGCGTCGCGGGGAGATCGCCTTGAACGCTGGACACCGTCAACACCCACACAAGGAGGACCCAAACACGGCGACCGTTGAGGAAGGGTTTCATCGATCTAGTACGGCCGAATCCCTCGCTGCGTGGCAAGTGCAGAGGTGGCCGGACATGCAGAGGTGGCCGGACAGGATGGACTGCCTGTGGATCAATTGGTCAGCCGGACCGAGGCGTGGTCTGACATGTAACGCATATCGGCATTTCCCGGCGACTGCACCACCAGGGTCATGGGCTTGAGGAGCATGGGTTTCACGGTGCGCGGGTCTATCCACTTGTGGATCTCAGCGTGCCCGTCGGCGAAACTGAGGGCTCCTGACGAGCCATGATTGCTGGCCGGGTAATCGATGATGTAGATGGAACCGGGGGCTGCGCCGTCGTTCATCGAGACGGCAAAATCCCCGTAGTTCACGCTGTCCGGGTGCTCATCGATAAACACATAAGCCTGCGACGCCCCCATGCGGTTGAGGTCGCTTCCCTTGCGGAACACCACGTACTTGGCCTTGGTTATGTAGCTGAGCCAGTCATCGCGGGAATTCATCGCCTGACTCATCGATAAACTGCGTACCCGAGGCATTCGCCGGCCACCGATGGTCACCATGCTGCGATCGCCCGGGCAGCGGTAGATGCCCGGAGACTGCGTGTAGGGAGCCAGCTTGGCGTAATTGGGGTTGATGAGGTTGGCGAGGTTCGTGTTGTGGGTGTTGCCCGCAGAATAATCCATGATGCCGCGAACCCAACCGGACCCATCGGGCGTGAGATCATTCCAGACGAGGTTGTCGGAATGGTCGTCGGTGTACATTTGCCACGCCAAGGTGAGTTGCTTCTGGTTGCTCAGGCATTGGATGGATTGGGCCCGTGTCTTCGATTTGGCTAGGGCCGGCAAGAGCATCCCGGCGAGAATGGCAATGATGGCGATCACCACCAGGAGTTCGATCAATGTGAAGGCGGCCGCCCGCTCCAGGAATCCAGATCCGCGAATACGGGGGGGCCTAGAGAGGGTTCTTGGGATCATGAGGGCTACGCTATCAAGGTTCTTGATCGATTCAACACCAACCGGTTATCCGGCACTCTATTGCGCAGAAGTTGTAACGCCCGGAAGGGCTTCGAACGCAGTCCGCCGGGTTTGCAAGGCTGTGCTTTCCGGGGTTTGCTCACGGCAGTCCATGAACCCACCCGCTTTCCTAAAGCCTGCCCATCGACCGGTCTTGGAGGCGGCGTTGAATCTCGTGCCGATGCGGCGGGTTCTCTGGTTGTGTCGTTGGACCGTCGTATCGGCGCTGTCGTTGGTGGCCTCGGAGGCCTCCTTCGATGAGATGATTCGGTCCACTCCGTGGCGGAGTCCGGCCGAGGCATTGCGAGCGTTTGTGGTGCCGGAGGGCTTTGAGGTTCAGTTGGTGGCGTCCGAGCCGGAGATCGGTAAGCCCGTCAGCATGAGTTTCGATGTGAGCGGGCGTTTGTGGATTGCCGAGACACGGGCCTATCCCATTGAGAGCGCCACCAACAAGGCACCGAGTGACGTGATTCGCATTCTGTCGGAGTTTGGGGCCGACGGCCGGGCCCGCAGTAACACTGTGTTTGCCGATGGCTTGAGTATGCCCGATGCCGTGGCGCCGTTCCGCGATGGGGCTGTGGTATTCAGCATCCCGAATGTACTCAGCCTTCAAGACACCGATGGCGACGGAAGGGCTGACCGCCGCGAAGTGCTCTACGGTCCCTTTGGCGTCACCGACACCCACAACCTCGCCAACAACTTCCGACGGGGCTTCGACGGATGGTTTTATGGCGGGCAGGGTGTGGGCAACCAGACGCGCGTGAAGGGCACCGACGGACACCTGCTGGAACTGCGCGGATCGACCTTCCGCTTCCGTGGTGATGGATCCCGGATTGAGAAGGTGGGTGATGGGCAAGCCAATGTCTTCGGCCTCTGCTTTGATCCTTTGGGCAACCTCTTCACCTCCGACTGCCACTCGATGCCCATTTATCAGGTCATCCATGGCGGGTTTTATCCCGTGTTCGGCAAACCTCACGACGGTCTGGGCTACGCGCCGCAAATGCTGTGGCACAACCATGGATCCACGGCCATTGCCGGCCTCAACTACTGCGATGAACCGCTGTGGCCCGCGGAGTTTCAGGGCAATTTTCTCTTGGGCAATGTGGTGACCAGCCGGGTGAATCGCGACCGCATCGAGGATCGTGGTTCCACCCGCATCGCCCACGAGATGCCTGATTTGGTGAGTACTTCGGACCCCTGGTTCCGCCCGGTGGACGTGCAGTTTGGACCCGACGGAGCGCTGTACATCGCCGATTTCTACAACCGGATTATCGCCCATGTGGAGGTGCCTCTGTCGCATCCGGGACGGGATCGCAGCAGCGGGCGGATTTGGCGGGTGGTGCGCAAGGCCACTGACGGACGCCCAATTCTGAGGAGGCATACTGATTTTCGGAATCTCGCCCCGGCGGAACAAGTGCAACGACTCGCCGATCCGAGCTTTGCCCACCGCTTGGCCGTGCTGAATCACTTTTGCGACCGGAAAGAGTTGGAGGCCTCCATCGCGGGACTATTGCGCACCGCGCTGATGTCTCGGGCTGCTCCGGTGTCGCTTCGAGTCGGGGCCCTGTGGATTTTGGAGCGTCGGAACCTTCTGCTACCGACCGAGTTGGCGGCGGCCGCCAAGGATTCCGAAGCCTTGCTGCGCCTCCATGCTGTTCGAGTCCTTGTGGAGCGTCGTCGTTGGCCGGATCCGGACCTCGGCCTCGTGAGGGCGGCCCTCCGAGACCCGTCGGCGCCCGTGGTGCGTGCGGCGGCCGATGCGCTGGCTCGCCACCCCAGCTTCGACAACCTCGCCCCGCTGTTAGCCTTGAGAGGTGTCGCCCCTGAAGCGGACACCCATCTCGTGTATCAAGTTCGCAAGGCACTGCGAGACCAGTTGCTCGACGAAACGGTGTTCCGACGATTCCGCCAGTCATCCCTGGGTGATACCGTTGCCCAGGCCGCAGTGGCCGATGTCTGCCTGGCCATTCCCTCCTCAGAATCGGCGGGATTCCTTCTCGAATACTTGAAACACCGACGCCCCTCGGATCCCGGCTTTATGGAGCAGTTGCAGCACAGCGCTCGGCACGGAGCGACGGCCGACTTGGAGGCCTTGGTGGGCGGGCTGCGGACCTCGGCCTCTCTCGATCGAGCAGGGCAGCGCAACCTGTTTTTGGCGATGGAGCAGGGGATGGCCCAACGAGGATTAGCTTTGGGACCCAAGTTGCAACGGTGGGGAGTCGACTTGGTGGTGGGCTTTTTGGGTGATGCGCAATCGACTCCCGATCAGAGCCTCTTTGCGATCGAGTGGGCAGGGAAGCTGGGAATACGCGATGCGGCCCCGGCACTCCGACGTCGTGCCGGCAAATCCGAGGCAGTCGAAACTTCCGTCTCCGTGCGCGTGGCCAGTGTTCGAGCCTTGTTCGAACTCGCCGACCCGGAAGCCGAGTTGCTGGCGGAATCACTCCTGCGCGAGGCATCGGTCTCGCGGGATCAGCGGGCTGCGATCGCTCAAGCGGTGCTGAGGTTCCGACCGAAAACGGGGATTCCCATTTTATTGAGGGTGTTGCGCGAAGCCCCGTTTGCTTCGGCTATTCCCATCGCCGCCGCTCTGGGGGGCTCGCTCGAGGGATCCGAGAGTTTGCACCAGGCCGTGGGCGATGGGCGCGCTCCGGCGGCGCTGTTGGCTGAACGGTCTGTTCAAGAGCGACTCATGGCCATTCGGCCGAATGAAAAGGATCGGTTTCTGCCGAAAACCACTGCAGACCCGGACTCCAAACGCCGCTTAGAACTGGTGGCCGATCGGCAGGCAGGGTTTCGAAAAGCCAGTCCCGACGTGAAGGCTGGAGCTCGGATTTTCGAGACTCATTGCAGGCCATGCCATTCGATGGGAGGGCAGGGCGGTCTGGTGGGCCCGCAGCTCGATGGCGTAGGACATCGAGGCCTTGAGCGCCTGTGCGAGGATGTGCTCGACCCCAACCGCAACGTGGACCGGATTTTTCGCTACAGCATCGTGACCTTGCAAAATGGGGATCTGGTGAGTGGCCTCTTCCGTCGAGAGGAGGGGGAACAGCGGATTTACGTCAACGCCAGCGGCCAAGAGCAACGAATCCCTCGCAAGGAGATTCGTGAAGTCCGGGAATCAGAGACTTCTCTGATGCCCGACAATTTTGCCGAGGCGGTTCCCCCGGCCGAGTTTAACCACCTCCTCGGATTTCTATTGAGTCAACAAACCCAACGCCCTTGATTCGCCGAAATCCTTCGGGCAGCGTCGGTCTCTAGTCCAATTCATCTGCAGTCGGGTCCAGAGTGCCGTCTGTCGTCGAGCTTCAGTTGTGCGACAAGCAAGGACCTAATAACCCGAGGCTAAAATGAGTTGGAGTCATTTCGCCGCAAGCGAGCCCTCCGCCATGGTGCCACTGAACCCGTCTGTCGACGCATCCCATCGAAAGGTGGCCTCTCCTCTCAGGGCGGGGCTTTGGTGTGCTGCGCTCCTCTGGTTGCCGAGCGTTTTCGGTCAATCTGCAGCGATTGCGCCTGCACGAGAGACACGTTATGGCGGCACCCCGGCTGCCCTCAGGGCTTCAGCTCCTGCCAACAGGTCCGAAGCCCGCCCCTCTGACAGTGGTGAGCCTCGAGGCGAAGAAATCGAGGTTCAGCCTGGCGATACGGCGAGCGAGATCGCCGTGGTGCGTTTGCCGGCGGAGGTGTCGCTCGACCAAATGCTCGTGGCTCTGTTGCGACGGAACCCGGAAGTGTTCGGGGGCGGCAATGTCAATCGCCTGCCGGCCGGTGCCGTCTTAAAAATCCCCGACGCACGCATGGCCTTGGCGATCCCGTTGGCCGAGGCCCGACGGATCATCGCCGAGCAAATTCGGGAGTACGAAGCCTTCCGGGCGGCCCAGGCTGATAGGTTTCGAACGCCATTGAATGGCCGAAGCAATCGGGTAGAAGTCCTGGCTCAACCCGTTCAGGCGGAAGCCCTTCGGCCACAGAACACTGAGAATGAGCTGACTTGGAAAGCACCCGGAGAGCTGACCCGTGGTGGAGTTTCCGAGAAAATTGTGGCTTCGACGGTGCGGTCCCCAATGACGGACGTTGTTGAGCCTGCTGCTCCGGCACTTGAACCATCACCACCACTGGCACCGGAATCGCCGCAGTCGGCCCCCGTTGTTGCCGCCGACCGCACCCCGACGAGTGAATTCTTTGGAGGTTGGCTATGGGTGCTGGGCATTGCCGCTTTGGCGGTGGCAGTGGCCTGGGGGTGGTTCCGAGCAGTAAAAAAAGCTCAGCCGACGGAGCCTCATGAACGGGCAGACGTTGCCAAAGAGCCTGTTTCCAAATCAGAACCGAAACCTGATCCAGTGCGGCAACCTGATCCGGTGCGGCAACCTGATCCAGTGCGGCAACCCGATCCGGCTCCGATCCCTGTGGTGAAAACACCGATCGTGCCTCAGACCCAGTCGATGCCAGTGAAATTGGCTCCAGAAGAGTCGAAGGCGCCGGCCGTTTCTCAGCCGCCATCTCGATTGCTGAAGCCGGTCGTGGTTCCCAGCGCATCCCGACCGGCGGCTGTTCCGCAGCGAGTCCCGATTCCAAAGCCCGTTGATGCAACGGCCTCCAGTCTTCCGGAAACCGGTCGACGGCAGCGACTCCAAGAAGAGGCCGAAGTGGAACGGTTGATGGCCGCTTTGAGGAAGGAGCACGCCTATCAGAGCGACCTCGAGCAGGCACTCGAAAGCAGGATCCGCCGTCTGGCAGGCCTGATCGGAGAGAGTGAGCGCCGAAATCGGAAAGAAGGATTCGTCTCGCGATCCTACCGATGGCTCCTGATGGCCTTGTCTGAGCCGGGACTCAAGGACAACGACCCTCAGCGAGACCTCAAACTGCGGTTGCTCATCGAGATTCGTGACTTTAACCGGGTCGTCCAAGGCCGAGTCGCTCCCGTCACTCAGCAACCGTGATCGCCCGAGTTGGTCCGCGGCCCCGACGGTGCCCTTCGGTTTGAGCCGTCCCTGTTCTTCAGACCCCAAGGCTGCTGCCAAATCCACGGCACCCTGGATTTGGTGCAATTCGCGCACCGTTGCTGGTCCCAACGGCCAGGCTGAATATTTCTTTTGGTAAATCCTAAAAAATATCTTAAGGCAGCGCGCTGGCTGACGCATTCACCTCTGAGCCTTTGTGCTCATCGGAGAAACTACCAGCAACACGCGTCTCATGGCTGAAACCATTTTTGTCGGAATTGATTTAGGAACCAGTCGGACATCCATCACCGCGTCCAATGGCTTTCGAAAGACCGTTTGGTCGTATGTTGGCTACCCGAAGGACCATGTCGCCCTAAAGCGATTGGGAGGTCGGGAGATCATTTACGGACAGGAAGCGCTGGAAAACCGCATGTCCGTTCATTTGTATCGGCCCCTGGCAGGCGCCTCGGTCAAGCAGCAGGGCGTCGTGGACCCTGAGCCCGTAAAGAAGGCGATTCGCGATTTGTTGGAATACGTGGTGCGCGAAATCAATGCTCCGGCCGATGCGGTCATTTACGCGGTGATCGGTGCTCCGGCCCAAGCCAGTGTGGCGGGCAAGGCCACCATCCTGGAAGCCGCTGCTAACTGCATCGACTCGGTGATCGTGTGCTCGGAGCCTTTTGCTGTGGCTTACGGCCTGGATTTCTTGGATGACACGCTGGTGATCGACATCGGCGCGGGCACTACCGACCTTTGCCGTGTTCACGGGTCGATGCCCTCGGCTGAGGATCAGCGTACCCATTACGTGGCCGGTGATTCCATCGATCAGTCCCTCTCCAAGCTCATTCAGGACAAGTTTCCTGAAGTTCAGTTCTCCATTAATATGGTGCGCGCCATTAAGGAACGGCACGCCTCGGTCAGCCCGAAGATGGACGAGGTCGAAGAGACCCTGCCGGTCGGTGGCAAGCCGACGAACTTCAACCTGACCGAACAGGTGTATTCGGCCTGCTACACCATTGTACCGCCGACGGTCCAGGCACTGCAGGACCTCATCGCCACCTACGATCCCGAGTTCCAGGCCAAGATGCGCAATAACATCCTGTTGGGCGGCGGCGGCAGCCAGATTCGCGGACTCGGACGAGCCATTGAAAAGGGGTTGAGCGAGTACGGTGGCGGCAAAGTCACCTTAGTTGAGGAGCCCCAATTTGCCGGTTCCAATGGTGCCTTGAAGATCGCTTTGGACATGCCGACGGAGTTCTGGGCTGAGTTCCGGACCAACCGAGAGCTGGCCTCGCAGGGAATGAGCGGTTTGGTTTCCTGATTCTGGCGACGGGGAAATCCCTCGTTGAGATCGGTTTCGGGACATTTGGGCACCACGGAGACATCCCTGGCGAAATCCTATGGGTGGCACCCAACATCATCGGCTGGAATCAGGCCGTCCCACCGTATGGCTGAGGGCGGAGTTGATCCGACGGATGATGGTGGGCGGCTATCGGCCGGAGACCGATGGTTCAAAAGCCTCCGACCTCCTCCGCTGGCTTTGGAAATACGGCGGCCTGCGGTTGCGCTTCAAAATTCTCCGTTCTCTAGCCCGGGTACTGGAGCGGCGCCGCCGCAAACGCCCGGTGCTGCGAGCCTCAGAGACACCGCCTCCGGACTTGGCACTCACTGCCTGGCTCAAAGCGCATGGGCATGTTATCGCCGACTTGTCAAAACCGCCGCGCCGTCGCCCGGACTCTGGCGAAATCGCATTGCGCTGGCTCCGACGGTCGATCCATGGGCGCCTTCACCGGAAATCGTCCAAACCGGCACCCGTGGTGGATCCGGTCGTGGAAGCGTGGAAAACCCGTCATGAATCCGGGGCACCGCGCATGGTGCGACCTTCGGGACCGTTGCTGACGCCCCGGACTCGTCGTCGGAAGAATCCGCGGCGCGCTTTCCGGGATGAACTGGATTCCGAACTGCTCGAACTGCCCCAGCGGCCCGAACTGCCCCAGCGGTTGTACCGTGGAGAGGCCTTTCCGGAAACTGCACCAACAGGATGGACGCCCCCGGGCGGACCGGCTCGATGGCGGCGGGCCTCGCCTCGCCAGTCCGGACCCGTGCGGGTCCTTCTGTTTGGCTTGCGGGCGCTGCGCCGCACCCTGCGCATGGCACTGCGACTGCGCAAAGTTCCCGCGTCGGTGGAGGCACCCCAGACTCCGCGTACCCTGGAAGATGCAGACCTGGAGAGCAGCCTTCAGAAGGTCCTTGAGAGGTTGTTTGACGGACGATTCCAGGACGTCCGCCACAGCCGTGACCTGCTTCGGGGCGTCCGCCAACTCTTGGAGGCCGACACGGATCGACCGTTGGAAAAGGATCTCGCCCTCAAAGACGATCAGATCCAGATGCTGGAGCAGAAGATTCGGCGTCTGGCAGCTCTACTGAAGGAGAACGAACGTCAGCGCGAGCTCATGCGCACGACGGGCGGGGTTAAGTTGCAATTCGTCTCCGGAGTGGGAGCGGTGGATCCAGGAGTCAAATCCGGGGATCCGAAGCGAAAGGTCAAACTCGACCTCATGCGCGAGATCCGAGCGATCAACCGCGAGATTCGTGGCGAGGTAAAGGCTTTGGCTCGGTCCTCAGTGCCGCCAACGCCTGCTCGCAACGCGGGCCCAGCCTTGGAATCTCTACCTGTTCCACCCGAAGCGCAGCCTAGTCTGATCGCCGCAGAGCCTCCCTCGGCCGAATCGACGGGTGAGGCCCCAGCAACACCCAGCAGCGAAGCACCACCCTTCAACCACCCTTCCAACCTGTCGTAGCCCTGGGGTAGCCGTAGGGCCTCGCCATAAACAGGTTGAAGGGATGGAATAAAAGTGCTAGCAAGCCCCAAGTGGGTTCTGAGTCCGCCTCCAGTGAATGTGCTATCACGGGTCTTTTGACCGTTTAGTGGCCCGAATCTTGAGGTTTCAATCCGAGCCTCCGAACCTGCTCTTGTATGCATCTTGTGACCAAATGGGCCACCAGTGGTTTACCAAAACTGCTGATTGCGTATTTGTGTCTGATAGGAGGGTGCAACGGGCTGATCGGATCCACCTCTGGTACAGGGGCGCTGACCAATACCCCCTCTGTCCCCAAACGGGTCACGGTTCAGGAGGGGGAAACGGCCTACCGTATTGCTCGTCGCTACAAACCGGATTCGGTCACCATGGATCAAATGCTCCTGGCGCTCCTACGCGAGAATCCAGGGGTCTTCCAGGCTGGGAACCTTCATCGAATCCGGACCGGGTCGGTCTTGGTGATCCCGTCCCATCCAGCGGTTCAGAAAACCTCACCGTTCGTAGCTTCCCAAATTGTTCAAAGTCAAAACCGCCGCATCGTCTCCGAGAACCCACGGATGGCGCCCAAAGCAGCCGTCGCTGCCTCAGTGCAACCCTCAGTACCTCAGTCGGTAACAGTGCCAGCGGCAATCAGTTCACAGAATCTTGCGAAGACAGTTAGCCCTGTAGCAGAAGGTGCTTTGGCCCCGATCCTCCCAAAGGCTGAGCAGAATATCACTGGGGGAGAGTCTCAAGAGGGGCAGGGGCGTTTTGCTTTCAAAGCTTGGATAGGGCTATTGCTCATGGGTGCGGCGATGCTGGTATCTCTCAACCGCAAGCGGATCCGTGACCGATTCCGAGTTTGGCGTTGTCGCCCAACAATCGCTACCCCTCCTTCTGTATCCTCCGATCGCCGCACCCAGACTGTCTTAGAAATAATGGTCGGCATACGAGATTTCAATCGGCGTATGCGTTTAGAAATTGAAGTTTGGATCCATTCTCACCCCCCCACGCCTACAGCAATCCGTCCCTCTGTCACAAATTGGAAGCCCTCGACCTCAGTTATTCCAGCGTCTGGATTTAAAGAAATTGCTCAAAGTAATTTTGTTGTCTTACAAAATCACTCGTCTGTGTCTTCTGTTAAAGAAACTGACCTAGATATCCGCTTCTTGGGTCACGGCTTTCATCTAGATTTTCAATTTCTCCAGCACAAGCCATCGGATTCTCTATTAGATCAAGCAGATTCAGAATTTGAGAGGGTAGAGATATCCGCCCCGTCCTCTCGTGCCCAGTATCCTTCGTCCCCACAAACGCCCTTTCAGCGCACTAAATCCATGAAATCATCCGGGTTTTCATTTTCACCTTCCGAGTATTTGGCCAATCAGCAAATCCAGATGATGAGCTTGGAGGAAGAGGGGGTTTACATTCGTCTGCTTTCTTATTGCTGGCAGAATGGTTCGGTCCCCAAGGATCCAGAGCAAGCAGCACGCTTGGTTGGAAAGGGTGCTTCAACCACCGTTGTTGCCTCGGTGTTGAGAATGTTTCATGCGACCCAAAACCCTCAAGAACTGACCCATTTTGACCTTCAGCAGCAGAAAGAGCGTCTGACGCAGTGGAAGGAGAAGTCGGCAGCGGGTGGGCGAAAGTCGGCAGCAACTCGTAAGGGTGGAGCAACCACCCTTGATTCGGTGGTTGAAAAGAAGCCGGAAACGATGAATCGAAATACTCAAACGGTTCAGATACCGACCTCATTACCCCGGAGACTTGCGCAGCTGCAGCCTCGGGCACTGGCTTCAGATCCGCCAGAAATCGATTCTAAGGCCTCCCAAGAGGCGTTTGAGCGCCAAGCCATCGCCATGGGGTTATTGGCGACAGACGGGGCCTTTCTGCACCGGCAATGGCGGTCTAAAGACCCGGAGCTTCGCGTTGGGATGACCTCGGATTGGCGGCCACTGATGTTGATTTGGAAGGAACAAGGTCGTTTCCCGAGCCAATTGAGCAATCCGGCGGGTGGTCGTGTGTCTGGTGTTTCTGAGAAGGCTCGTACTACGCCAGCAGTAGTGATTCCGCCTCAACTCTCCCGCGATTTTCCTAAAATTAAAGCGTCAGACACGCCTTATTCCTTCCGATTTGATGGGTTTCAGACTTCGAATGGCTCTTAGTGGATTGAATCGTTCGGACTCAGGCTTAGCGACTTAGTCCTAGAGATTTAACTCTGGAGACTTAGCTTATAGACTTAGCCCTAGAGTTATTGCATTGAATGCAGATACTAAAATTCAAGAAACTTGTCCCTTTTTGGCCGGAGTCTGATGCGATTTCTGGGTGATGATGGTGGCGACGTGAGTGAACGGGTTGCTGCTGCGACCCTTTGGGCTGGTTTAGCCCTCTTTTGACGCATTCAGGGCCTCAGGCACGTGAATTCCGGGATTCGTTGGCGCAGAATTTAGACTCAAAAGACTTCACCGGTTTTGAATTTAGAACCGGGTGAAATGCTTCGGTAAACGTTGAGTCGGATTGAAGGTTCGAATTCAGGGTGGTTAATTGATTTTTGCGAATTGATCATTGGATAATTTAGAATTTAAATGAGTCACTGTTTCTAGTTTTTATATTTATGCATTGCTGTGGTTTGATTTTTAACATATTGAACCGCGCCGTGTTTAAAATAAGAAAAACCTATGATTTTCAACCAACAGGATGTGATTTATTGTTTTAATAAAAATCAAATTTTGTGGCGTTGGTTATTTATTTTATCGATTTATTCTAATAGGGTTTTCCAACGTTGTTATTGATTGAATTAGTGGAGGTAGTCTCACCGATTGAGAGCTATTAAAGGTCCGGCCATTTTCTGCAAAGACAGGGGGTGGATTCAAAAAATGATTCCAGCAGTGATTTCACTCCAAATTTTCAGTGGGTTGCCACAGTGGCTCGCGGGAAGTAACAGGATTACACCCGCTCATTCGGCCCGGTGGGTGTTATAGGTTATCTTGGTTAGCTCGATCCGTTTGGCGACCAAGAATGGGATGCGGGGCTCAGCAGGCTGGCCTCGGGACGGTGTGAGAATTTTTGGGGTAGGGGCATATCCGTCGATTCAGTGATGGCGAGAGGGCGAAAGAGGGTCGGTTGGTTGAAACGGGAACGTTTTTTTGGCTGGGCAATGCGGGTTGAAAACTGGCCTCGAAGGGAGGATATCCGGAGGAGGACTTGGGTGGAGAAAAGCGACGGACAATGGCCGCCACTAGTTCGAGTGGAAGTGGGTCCAGATTTCCCCGAGATGGCCATCGGATGCCTCACGCCCGTTGGCACGAGCGATGATTCTGAAACCCTACAAACAGGTTGTGTCGGGTTTTAAAAATCAATAAAAACGTTTTTGGAATCGATGAATACCCAACAAACGCCCATCGAAATGATGGTTAAAAGCACAACAAACACCCAACTGTTGGGTCTTGTTGGGCTGAAGTTGAGATTGATGGAAATCATCAGCGCCTCGCGAAAAAGCCTCGCCTCGGAGTCGACCGATCCGCTGAACGTTCGATCATTGGCCGACCAAGTGGGGGCGTCTTTGCGAACCGTCGAAACAACCTTGGCACGCATGGTTCGGGAGGGATTAATTTCGGTGGCGCAATCCAAGCGCGGCCGTGGCGGGTGGGTGAGTTACTCCATCGCCACGGGATTGCTCCAGGAAATCCAGAATGCTCACGCCGACGGAGCCTGGCCCTTGACCCCCTCGCCAACCGTCCGCTTGGGAGGAGGGTCCCCCCTTTTGGCGGGCGCAGAATTCCCAAGCCGTCGGCCTGAGTATGCCAGCGATCCTGTGGCCGGTTTCGGCTCTCGTCCTAGGGGAAGTCAAAACTCCCGGGAGATTCCTGACGAATGGCTGGAAGTGGATTGCTCAATACTGCATCAAGAACAGGTGATGTTTGCTCCGAGTCATCTTCGGCAGGTGTGGAAATGGGGCAATGTGAGTCTCGATGAATTGCAATTATCCATCGAAGCCTTTGCTTTTGATATTCGGGTCAACCGCAAAACCATGAGAATGGGATTGCTCAATGGATTCATGGAGATCCTCAAGACCGGTTCTTATGGACCGCCCGCAAACTTTGAGACTCTGGCGGACACCGTTCGTCGGCAGAACATCGAACGACTGGAAGCATATCGGGCGCGCCAGAAATATCTGGATCGACGAGAGTCGGATCTCGCCTTCAGTCTCTGGCTGGGCGGGATGAGCGAGGCCCGTCTCAGGCAATGGATGCCTCTGGAACTCCAAGATCAACCCCTCGAAAATCATGCCGTGCAGAGCTCCCTCCGAGTGATTTACGAGCAGATGCCTCGCAAGGTGGTAACTCAGGCCTAGGGCGCTCGGCGAATCCGATCGCCGACGATTGGCTGGCACCAAGGTGTTAGAAATCAAAACACTTTTAAAACGTTCATGAGACCGTTGGCTCTTTATTGGTCATTAATGCTCTGGGTCATGCCGCCGCTCGCTGCGGTAGAACCCGTGATCCTGAACGTACAGGCCGAGCAGATGACCGGCACCCGATCGGTCGATATTTCTTATGAGATCCGGGATCCGGACAATGCTGCCGTTTCGGTGTATTTAAAAATCTCTGCAGACGGTGGGCAAACCTGGGAGGTGCCGACAGCCTCCGCGACGGGTGCCGTGGGAAGGGGGATCCAGCCGGGAATTGTGCAGCACATCCGTTGGGATTCGTCGGTGGACCTTGCCAATCGATACAGCAGAACCGTGCGGTTCAAGTTGGGCACTACCGATTGGGAGCCGGCTGCCGGAATGAATTTGATTCGAGAGGGTTCCTTTGAAATGGCCGGTCCGTCGCACACGGTATGGGTTTCTGAATATGCGATGGACGTTTACGAGATCACCAAGGAGCTCTGGGATTCTGTGCGACAATGGTCCTTGGATCATGGCTACCTCGATTTGCCAATCGGCCAGAGTTTTGGCACTGAACATCCGGTTCACACCGTCAGTTGGTTCGACTGTGTGAAGTGGTGTAACGCCCGCAGTGAAATGGAGGGAATGAAACCCGCTTACACCGTGGATTCAGCCGGCACGATAGTTTACAGGAGCGGACGCATTGCTCCTCATGTGGATTGGCAAACTGGCTATCGGTTGCCGACCGAAGCCGAGTGGGAGAAAGCGGCCCGGGGTGGCGCTGCCGGTCATCGATTTCCGTGGAGCGACTCCGAGAAGATCACTCCCGATCGTGCCAATTACGACGAGTCCGAGAAGAGCGGTTCAGTGAAGGTGGGTTCTTACCCGCCCAATGGCTTTGGCTTGTTCGACATGGCCGGCAACCACTTCGAATGGTGCTGGGATCGGTTTGGCGACTACACCTCCGATCCGCAAACCGATCCTCGTGGACCCAACGTGGGTGTCCATCGGGTGTTCCGAGGCGGCGGTTGGTACGACAACGCCAAGAACTGCGAGATCGCCAACCGTCGGGCCTTCACTCCGGAGACAGTCTACAATCGGGTGGGTTTCAGGTCGGTGCTGCCCAGGCCAGCTCGGCCCTGGTTGGAATTGGAGAGCAAGAACATCACTGTGGACGGTCATCCCAGATGGATTGTGAACGGACGTGAAACCGACACTTCAGTGAACGTTGGAAAACAGGCGACAGTCCGCTTGTCGCATCGATTTGAACGAGGGCAGATCTTCTACTCGATCGATGGAAGCCAGCCGACGGTCCTATCTCGGAAGTACACCGGTGAATTCACGGTGGATCAAAGTATCGTTTTGAGGGAATTGCACTTGAACGAAGACTTAACCGAGACCCTCGAATTGCCCCAAGTCCAGATTCGGCTGGTTCCGTTCGTTTCGTTGAAATGGTCGGTGGCCGGTGAGGGGAAGCTCGAGTGCTCGCCACAACAAGACCAGTATTTGCAAGGCGAGTCGGTGAGGGTTCAGGCGATCCCCGCTGATGGGTGGCGGTGGGTCCGATGGGAGGGAGATCTGAGTGGCGAAGAGCGTCAGGCAACCCTGATCCTGTCGACCCACCGTGAGGTCCGCGCCGTTTTCGAACCTATTCCCAGGCATGAACTGACTATCGAGGCCCGCGGCGGGAGGGTGAGCGGAGCTGGGACCTATTCGCAGTTCGAGCGGGTGGTTCTTCAGGCCATAGGCATCGGAGGATGGGAGTTTCTTGGCTGGAGTGGCGATTATGTGGGCAATGATCCGAAGCTCTCCTGGGAGGTAAAAGCCCCGGCCCGCTTGGTCGCCACTTTTGGGACGACCGTCAACACCGTGGCGACGGGCGGCGGAAAGATCGCATTGGAGCCGGCAATGAAGGTGTATCCCTACGGTTCGAAGGTGCGGGTGATTGCCGTTCCGGATCTGGGCTATGGCCTTTCCCTGTGGGGCGGAGCAGGTGTCGATCAGACCCAGAGCGAATGGACACTCACCGTTACCAACGCCACGCCGAAGATCTCGGCCCTCTTTGGTCCCGTCCTCAAGCCGTGTCCATAGCCGGACCGATCTAATTGAATCGTTCCGGTTCAGCCGGACCGAGTCCGTTGAATCGTTTCAGTTCAGATTGTCGTCGATCCCTGGACTGTGGAATCGCCAAGTTACGGTGCCTAGCCGGAAAGGGGGCTGAGGAAGTAAGTGTCGAGGGTGCCGCGCCCTTTGATGGTTTCTCTCCCCCCTACTTTCTCACCAAAAACAACATTCCCAACACCGTTGCTGTCGGTGATCCTTCAGGCCTCCCCTGAACGAAGCTCGGTCCCATGATCTCTGACACCATCCTGTCTCCCGTTGCTGCTAAAGAGTGTCTTAGCCGGAATGTCTCAGTGGGCTGCCCCGGGGTTTCTATGCCCTCGGCCTCAGCAATACCGGCCCATGACGGCGGTCCGTTCGTGAGGTCCGGGCCTAGACCTCCACATCTTTTAAATCCCCCCATGCACTTTACCCGCCTCATCATCGCCATTCTGGCCTTCGCGTTGTCTTCGGGCACGCAGACCTTCGCCGCGGACGCGCCCATCAAACACCGACTGCTCTTCACCGAGTACGGCAAGGGGCCCAATCGGTTTATCGAACTCGATGCAGAGGGCAAGAAGGTGTGGGAGTTTAATCCACCGAGCACGACGGTGATCTTCCAGGCGTTGCCGAATGGCAATATACTCTCCGGCTACGGTGGCACTCCGACCGGCGTTCGCGAGATCACATCGCGCGGGGAGACGGTGTTCGATTACGTCAGCAAATCGCATCAAGTCTTCGGCTGCGAGCGCTTGGCCAATGGCAACACGCTGGTCGCCGAGCAGGGGCCGTGTCAGGCGGTCGAAGTGAATCCTCAGGGCCGAATCGTCCATGTCACCCCGCTGACCACGACTGTCGAGGGGCACCACCTTCAAGTGCGCAACGTCCACAAGCTTGCGAACGGCAACATTCTGGCCGCCCATGAAGGTGAGGGTGCCGTGCGCGAGGTGGACCCGAGCGGCAAGGTGGTGTGGGAATACACGGGTGTCACCAACACGGGCGATGCGCAGCGACTCCCCAATGGTAATACGCTCATTTGCTGCGGCACGCAGAAGCGTTTGATCGAGGTGACGCGAGACAAGCAAATCGTGTGGGAGTTCAGCGACAAGGACGCTCCGGATTTGAACATCACCTGGATCTCCAGCCTTCAGCAGCTCAAGAACGGAAACCTGCTCATTGGCAACTTCATGCGCGGCAAGGAAGGGCAGGGGGCTCACGCCATCGAAGTGACGCATGACAAGAAGAAGCGGGTCGTCTGGAAATGGGAGAACCACACGTTGATCCAGTCACTCACCACCGTCCGCGCAATCGGCGAGTGATGATTTTTGCCTTCGGAAAATCCAGAAATCCCCACCAGCAAACCTCTTTAATCCCGCTGTAAAACCCACCCCAACTACCCATGCCTACCGTAGCCATTACTGATTACACCTTTTCGGATCTCAGCCTGGAAGAAGCGGTTCTTCGTCCAGCGGGCATCGAGATCGTTTCCTTCAAAGAAAAGCGTTCGCCTGCAGAGCTTGCCGAGTTGGTGCGCAATGCCGATGCGGTGATCGCCCAATTCGCCCCCGTCAACGCGGACGTCGTCCATGCCATGACGAAGGCCAAAGCCATCGTTCGCTATGGCGTCGGCTACGACAATGTGGACTGCGCGGCTGCCCGCGAACGCGGCATCCCGGTGTGCAATATTCCGGATTACTGCATCGACGAGGTGGCCGATCACGCGCTCGCCTTCATTCTGGCCATCACGCGCCAAGTGGTGCCCAACGCCCTGCACTTGCGCCAGGGGCAGTGGGGGCTCGCAACGCCCTTGAGTTCCATGGCGTCGCTGAAACATCTGACGGTGGGAATTGTGGGCTTTGGGCGCATTGGGCGGGACGTCGTGACGCGCCTGCTCGCCTTCAAGGCCAAGGTGCTGGTGTATGATCCTGTCGTGGGGGCCGATGAAATAGCCAGATCCGGAGCAGTAGCCGTGGCCTCATTCGAAGAGTTGCTCGCGCACAGCGACATTGTATCCCCGCATTGCCCCTCCACACCGAAGACGAAGCAGCTCTTCAATGCAGCGGCCTTCGCGAAGATGAAAGCGGGTTCGATCTTTATCAACGTGGGCCGTGGTGATTTGGTAGATAGCACCGCGGTCACCGCCGCCCTGCAATCGGGTCATCTCGCCGGTGCAGCACTCGATGTGTTTGATCCGGAGCCGATTCCTGCAGACCACCCTATCCGCACTATGCCCAACGTGATTCTCGCTGCTCACATCGCATCGGCGAGCCCGCCGTCGGTAAAGACGCTGCGAGAGAGCGCCGCTCGCATCGCGCTTCAAGCCGTGCGTGGCGAACTGCCGCCTAACATCGTCAATGGCGTCACCGCTCCGAGGTAATTCAGATCAACCCATCCACCCACCATGACCACTCGTCGATCCTTCCTCTCCTCCATCGGTTCGCTCGCTGCCATGCCCCTTTTAGCCCGAGACTACGGAGTCAATGCGGCCCCGGTCCGTTACCCCGAGCCCGATGTCATCACGCTCGATAAGGCCTTCGAGAAATACAAGATCGGGTCCTCTCCCATCGAACGGCTGCACACCGGTATGTATTGGGCGGAAGGACCGGCTTGGAGCGGCTGGGGACAGTACCTCGTCTGGAGTGATATCCCGAACGACGTCCAGCACCGATGGCTGCAGGATAACGGCGCGGTGACGACGATTCACAAGCCCGCTGGCCATAGCAACGGCAACACCTTTGACCGCGAGGGCCGGCAGATTTCCTTCGAGCATGGCAATCGGCGCGTGGTGCGCTACGAGGCGGACGGCAGCCTCACCGTCTTGGCCGACAAGTTTGAGGGCAAGCCGTTCAACGCACCCAACGATGGCGTAGTGCACCCCGATGGCAGCATTTGGTTCACCGATCCCGGATATGGCAGCCTCGGCAACTACGAGGGCAACAAGGGCGATCTCGTGCTCAAAGAGGCCGTTTATCGCATCGACCGCAGCGGCAAGGTGCAAAAGATGACCGATGAGATCTTCAAGCCGAACGGGCTCTGCTTTTCGGCGGATTACAAGAAGGTCTATGTCGCGGACACCGGCGCTAGCCACTACCCCAAGGCACCCAAGAATATCAAGGTCTGGGACATGGACGGTGAGAAGGTAAAAAACGGGCGCGAGTTTACTTCCATGCAAATGGACCTCAACGGTAAGAAGGTGGCTGGGTTCGCAGATGGCATCCGTTGCGACAAGGACGGCAACGTCTGGGCTGGCGCGGGTTGGGGCGGCGAGGGCTATGACGGCGTGCAGATCTTCTCGCCGGAAGGCCAACGCATCGGACAAATTTTGCTACCGGAAGTGTGCAGCAACGTTTGTTTCGGAGGCCCGCGCCGGAACCGGCTCTTCATGACCGCCAGCCGCAGTCTCTATTCGGTTTATGTCGAGGCCCAAGGGGCGCATTGGTGCTAAACTCTGTCGCTTAAAACCATGCAGACGCCACCGGACAGGGATGTCCGCCTCTTGGAAGCTCCCGATATCGTCCTCGTCGGCAGCGGCATCATGTCCGCGACGCTCGGGGTGATGCTCAAGCGGCTCGACCCGCGTCTGCGTATCCAGGTAGTTGAGGCTACCAAGGACCTGGCCTCTGAAGCCTCGGACGGTTGGAACAATGCGGGCACGGGCCACGCGGGATTGTGTGAGATGAGCTACACACCGTCTCGAGATCCGGACGGCCGGGTGCCAATCGGCAGAGCAGTGCGGATCTTCGAGCAATTCGAGCAATCGAAGCAGTTTTGGGGCTCTGCGACCGCCGATGGCCTGGTGGGAGCCCCCTCGGATTTCATCCATGCGGTGCCGCATGTCTGCTTCGTGAAGGGCGCTGAGAACGTGGACTTTTTGCGCGCCCGCCATGCTGCAATGGCGGAACACCATTTCTTCGGTGGCATGACTTTTACCACCGATGCGTCGACGATCCATCAGCGAGCTCCGCTGGTGATGGAAGGCCGCGAGCCCGGACCCGTCGCAGCCACGACGGGCGATGGCACCGAAGTGGACTACGGACTGCTGGCCCGCCGTTTGTGTGGCTGGTTGGCGGATCAGGAGCAGTGCGGTATCGCAGCCGGATGGAAGGTAACCCAACTTCAGCGCGGTGCGGGTGAGTGGCATCTCTCCTTGCGATGCAGCGCCTCTGGAGAAGAGCGCCAACAGCGTACGAAGTTTGTCTTTGTCGGTGCCGGCGGCGGCAGCCTGCCTTTGCTGCAATCCACGGGTCTCGCCGAGGTGGAGGGACTGGGTGGGTTTCCCATTGGCGGTCAGTGGCTCGTTTGCGACGCGCCCTCGATTTGCGCCCGACATGACTCCAAAGTTTACGGCTTAACGCCGCCCTCATCGCCCAGTCTGGGTGCCGGGCACCTCGATGTGCGGCGGCTCAACGGGCAGCGCCAATTGCTCTTTGGACCGTTTGCCTCATGGACGACCCGTTTCCTTAAACAGGGGCATTGGAGTGATCTGCCCCTCTCGATTCACGGGGGCAATTTGGGCGCGTTGCTTCAGACCGCCGCGCGGAATTTCCCACTGGTGAAGTATCTCATCACACAGGGACTGAAAAGCATGGCCCATCGGATGGAAGCGGTGCGCGAGTTTTATCCCAATGCCCGCGTGGAAGACTGGAGGCTCGTTCAAGCCGGCGTCCGCGTGCAGGCCATTAAGAGGGCAGACCGCGGTAAATTGTCTTTCAGCACTGAGGTGTTTTCGTCCGCCGACCGCTCGATCGCAGCGATGTTGGGTGCCTCGCCCGGAGCATCGGTCGCGGTGAACATCGCGCTCGAGGTCGTCCAGAATTGTCTTCCGCAGTTGCTGGGCTGTTCCGAAGGCCTGGAGCGGATGAAGCGGATGATCCCGACGTTCGACCAAGACCTGAAGCAGCCCGCCAGCGTCCCCTTATTCGAGAAGACCCACCGCGAGGCCGCCGAGAGGCTGCAACTCCATCCTTCAGCATGATAACCCTGACAGACAAAATCGCCCTCGTCACGGGATCGGGTTCCGGCATCGGAGCCGCCATTGCAGAATGCTTTGCCGAAGCTGGAGCATGGGTGTTTGCCACCGACTGCGACGAAGCCGCGGCGCAGAAAACGGCCGCGCGGATTCGTGAACGGGGACATCGCGCAGAATCACTCCTCCTGGATGTGAGTGACGAGACGGCGTGCCGTACCGTGGTGCAGCGGGTGACGGAGGAGTGCGGACGCTGCGATGTGCTCGTGAACAACGCGGGTGTCGGGCATGTCGGCACCATTCTGACCACCAAGCCCGAAGAGTTAGAGAGACTGTGGAAGGTGAATGTGCTCGGCATTTATCAACTCTCGCGTGCCGTACTGCCCGGTATGATCGTCCGGGGCAGCGGGTCCATTGTGAACATCGCTTCCATCGCCGGCTTGATGGGCATGGAGGCCCGTTTCGCCTACACCACAACGAAACACGCCGTCGTCGGAATGACGCGATCGATGGCAATGGATCTGGGCACCCAGGGGGTGCGCATTAATTGCATCTGCCCGGGTCGTGTTCGCACCCCATTCGTCGATGAAATGCTACGCCAGTATGACAACCCCGAGGACTATCTCCGTCAGATGGAGGCGCCGCACGCCATGAAGCGCATGGCGGCCCCGTCGGAGATCGCCTCTGCCGCGCTCTACCTTGCCAGCGATGCGGCCTCCTTTATCACCGGCAGCGCCATGACCGTGGATGGCGGCTATACCGCGGGAAAATAGAAGCCCACCATTTTCACCCTCACTCACCACAATAAACCATGCGCATTATCCGCCACCAAGCCACCGATGGCTCCATCCAGCTCGCAGCCCTTCAGCCCGACGGCACCGCCCGGGGCATCCAGGGCGACCTTTTCGGTAGCTTCCGCGTCACCGACGCGATCGTGACCCCCGGCAGGCTCCTGGCACCGCTGCAGCCCACCACCCTCTTCTGCATCGGCCTGAACTACCGGAAGCACGCCGAGGAAAGCAACGCCCCCATCCCGAAGTATCCGGTGCTGTTCATGAAGTCCCCCAGCGCGGTGCAAAACCCTGGCGAAAGCATCGTGCTGCCTCGCCATCTCCGGAGCGACGAGGTGGACTACGAGTGCGAACTGGCCGTGGTCATCGGCAAGGCCTGCAAGAACGTCTCCAAAGCCAACGCCCTGGATTATGTGTTGGGCTACACCTGTGCGAACGATGTCAGCGCCCGCGACTGGCAAATTCAACGCGGCGGTAGCCAATGGTGCCGCGGCAAGACCTTCGACACGTTTGCGCCGCTGGGCCCATGCCTAGTGCTCAAGGATGAAATCCCCGATCCGAACGCGCTGCGCATCCAGACCTTCCTCAACGGCAAGACGATGCAGGACTGGAACACCAACGACATGATCTTTGACGTGCCCACACTCATCGAGTTCCTCAGCGGAAGCACCACGCTGCTCCCCGGCACCGTCATCTTCACTGGAACGCCTCAAGGCGTCGGATTTGCGATGAAACCTCCCGTCTTCTTGCAACCCGGTGACACCGTGACCATCGACATCGAGAAGATTGGTGCGCTGACCAATCCCGTCGTGGCCGAGGCGACTGTTTAGCCGCTGAATCGTCCCACTCCAGCGCTCCATGAACACCTCCGCCGTCGACCCCATCGCACTGCGACGCAAAGTCGCATGGAGGATCCTGCCGCTGGTCGTTGTCCTGTATATCGTCTCCTACCTCGACCGTGCGAACGTGGCGTTTGCCAAGCTGCGCATGGGGAAGGCATTGGGGTTCTCTGATGAGGTGTTTGGCTTCGGTATTGGTGTGTTCTTTATTGGCTATCTCTTTCTCGAAATTCCCGGTGCGTTGCTCGTGGAGCGGTGGAGCGCGCGGAAGTGGTTTGCTCGCATTCTCATTACTTGGGGCTTCATCTCGGCGGCGATGGCCTTCGTGAAGACCCCATCGCAATTTTACTGGGCCCGATTTGTTCTCGGCGTGGCCGAGGCGGGATTCTTCCCCGGCATCATCGTGTATTTCACACACTGGTTTGCGCAGAGAGACCGCTCGCGGGCATTGTCGGGATTGCTGGTGGCCGTGCCGTTGAGTCTCGCGCTCGGTGCGCCGGTGTCGTTGATGCTGTTGGATGTGAACTGGTTCGGCCTCGAGGGCTGGCAGTGGATTTTTATCATTGAGGGACTGCCTGCTGTCCTGCTGGGCGTCGTCGTTTTGGCTTGTTTCACCGATCGGCCAAGAAATGCCAAATGGTTGACGCAGCCCGAGCGGGATTATTTGGAGGGGGTACTTGCCGCTGAAGCGACGGCCAAAGAATCGACCGCAAAAATCTCCGTCTGGCAGGCGTTGCGTTTGCCCGCGGTGTGGACGCTCGTCTTCGGCGTGATGATCGGTAACAGCGGCGGCTATGCCCTCAACTTCTGGTTGCCGACCACGGTAAAAAATCTCTCCGGTGGCTCCGACCAAATGACGCTCTTTTACAGCGCTCTTTACTACTGTTGCGGCATCCTCAGCGTGATCATCTCGGGCCAGACCGCCGATCGCACAGGGGATCGCAAATGGCATGCGGCATGCGGCATGATCGCCACGGGTATTTTTCTCATATGCAGCACCATTCCTGGCCAAGGCTTTGGCACTCAAATGGCATGGCTCTGCCTCACTGCACTCGGAGCGTTTTTCTGGATCTCGCCCTTTTGGACGCTGCCATCGCTCACGCTCACCGCCTCTGCCGCCGCAGTGGCCACGGGTTTGATCAACATGGGAGCCAACCTCGCAGGCTATCTCGGCAACCACGTCACCGGTTGGCTGCGTACGAACGGCTTTAGCGAGACGCAGTGCCTCCATTTCCTCGCTGCCTGCTTCGTCGTCGGTGGCGTCATCATTAGCTTTCTGCGTCTCAAGCCCAAAACCGCATGAGTCCCCACACGAACAAATCATCTCCCCTTCAACTCTACCGAACCATGCTGACCATCCGCATGGTGGAGGAGCGTCTGGCGAAATCGCATCAACGCGGACTCATCCACGGAGCCTGCCATACCTATGTCGGACAAGAAGCCATTGCGACGGGGGTGTGCGCGCACTTGCACAACGCGGACGCCATTTTCAGCACGCACCGGGGTCACGGTCATGCACTAGCAAAAGGCATGGAGCCGGGGCAACTCATGGCCGAACTCTTTGGCCGTGAGACGGGCTGCTCGCGTGGTCGCGGGGGTTCCATGCATCTCTTTGCGCCTGAGATCGGAATGATGGGCACCAGCGGCATTGTGGGTCCCTGCATTTTGCAGGCGGCCGGTGCGGGCTACAGTTCCTTAATCCTCAAGAGCGGCCAGGTGGGTGTCGCGTTTTTCGGTGATGGGGCCGCGAATAACGGCGCGTTCCACGAAGGACTGAACATGGCGAGCATCTGGAAACTCCCGGTGCTGTTCGTCTGCGAAAACAATCAGTTCGCCACAGAAGTTCCCTTCGCCAGTGTTGCAGGCAATTCCAGCGTTGCAGCCCGGGGTGCCGCCTATGGCCTCTCCAGCATCGAAGTGGATGGCAACGATGTGCTCGCCGTCGAAGCCGCTGCAGGCGAGGCCGTGACGCGCGCACGGGACGGCGGCGGGCCCACGCTCATCGAATGCACGACCTACCGCACTCGGGCGCATGCCGAGGGCATGGGCGACTTCACTTACCGCACCCGGGAAGACGTGGAGCAATGGAGGGCACGATGCCCGATCGCTCGACTGAAAAAGCACCTCCTGGAGCACGGACTCGCAAGCGATGCCCAGCTGGACTCCATCGAACAGGAGGTCGCTGCACTCACCGAAGCGGCGCATGAGTTTGCTGAAAAAAGCGCTTATCCCACCGCTGAGAGCGCCACCTCCCATGTCTATGCGGTATCCGCCAACGCACCTCATCGGGACGCGCCGTCGACCTCCTCGGCCACGCGCGAGATCACCTTCATGAAGGCCACCCTTGAGGCGCTGACGGAAGAGATGGCGCGCAATCCAAAGATCTTCGTCATGGGCGAAGGCATCGGTGTGCGCGGTGGCAACTTTGCCACCACCAGCGGCCTGTTTGCAGTGCATGGAGCGGCGCGGCTGCGTGACACGCCTATTTGCGAACGGGGCTTCGTGGGTCTGGCGGGGGGCGCAGCGATGACCGGCACGCGGCCTGTGGTAGACTTCATGTTTGCCGACTTCGTGCTCGATTCGGTCGGCGAGATCGTCAACCAAATCGCCAAGATGCAATACATGAGCAGCGGGCGACTCAAGATGCCCGTGCTCCTGCGGGGCTGCATTGGTATCGGCCATGCGGCGGCCACCCATCACAGCGGCAGCTACTACTCGATGTATGCGCACTTCCCAGGATTGCGAGTCGTGGTGCCGTCCTCACCGCGTGATGCAAAAGGCTTACTCAAGACCGCGCTCACCTGTGACGATCCGGTGCTATTCCTCGAACATCGCGAGCTCATGTCAGTGAAGGGACCTGTGCCTGAGGAAGAATATTTCATCGATTTCGGTAAGGCCGCCGTCGTCCGCGAAGGGAGCGATGTCACCGTCGTCGCGCTCGCGCTGATGGTGCACAAGACGCTTGCGGCCTGTGAAACGCTCGCCGCCGAAGGCATCTCGGTAGAACTCATCGACCCGCGTACCGTGGCCCCGCTCGACGTGGACACCCTTTTGCGCTCCGTCGCCAAGACAGGACGCCTCCTGATCGTGGATGAGGACTTCGCGCACTGCGGCATCAGTGCCGAGATTGCTGCCCAACTCGCCGATCGCGGATTCGACGATCTAGATGCTCCTATCCGTCGCCTCAACGGCAAACCCTCTCCCACACCGTACAGTCCAACCTTGGAGGCAGCGGTGGTGCCGAATGTTGAGGCCATCGCCAACGCGATCCGCAGTCTCCACGCCGAGTGATCATGATCATTCAGCCATCGTATCCCGCTTCCTCAAATTTAGAGGGGGCCCAAAAACCTTACAGCGCATAGTCATGCCCATCGAAATTCAACTGCCGCGTCTCGGGTGGTCCATGGAGGAAGGCAAGTTCCTCGATTGGTTGAAAAAAGACGGAGACTTTATCCAAGAGGGCGAGCCGCTCTTCACACTCGAGAGCGACAAAGCCGCCCAAGAAATCGAGTCCATTGACGCCGGAATTCTCCACATTCCCTCCAACGGCCCCAAGCCCGGTGACCTTGTGCAAGTGGGGCAAGTCCTGGGTTACCTGTTGTCTCAAGGCGAATCTGCTCCCGGCCTATCGCCGCAACGTGCTCCCGCCGACCCGCAGGCCTGTGGCCTCGATCCATCGGCGGAAGGTAAATCGCAAAGGGTGGATGTCAGTCAATCCACTGAAGCAACCCTGCCTCGCGCCACGGCAGGCCACCCCGCTTCTCCGCGCGCCCGCCGCGCCGCCAAGCAGCACGGCGTTGATCTCTCCACGCTCTCTCCCTCCGGCCAGGGCGGGCGCATCCGAGAGTGCGATGTTCTCGCCGCCGCCGACTCCACATCCTCCGGCGGCATGAAATCGGTGCCGCTCACGCCCCTGCGGAGTTCCATCGCTGCGCGGCTCATGCACAGTCGACAAACCACCGTTCCCGTCACCATCAATGGACGGTGCGATGCCACCGAGTTGCTCGCGCTCCGCCGGCGACTTAAATCCAAGTCTTCGTCCGACCAGCAGTCCATTGGCGTCATCCCCACGATCAACGACATCCTGGTCCTGCTCACTGCGACCGCACTTCGCCAGCATCCCATGCTCGCGGCGAGATGGGCGGGCGATCACTTGCTACTCCCTGAAAGCATCCACATCGGCATCGCCGTAGATACCGAGGCTGGCCTTCTCGTCCCCGTCATCCGCGGGGTGGACACTGCCACACTCACCCAGGTGGCCACCCAATCACAGAGGCTCATCGCCGAGGCCCGTGCGGGCAAACTCGCCGCGGTCGACATGCACGGTGCCTGCTTCACGCTCAGCAACCTCGGCAGCCTCGGGGTCGAGGCCTTCACCCCGGTCATCAACCCTCCCGAATCCGCCATCTTGGGTATTGGTGCCATCGTGCGGGAGGCCGTGCCCCTCGATGACGGTAGCTTCGTCGCGCGCGATCGCCTCACGCTCAGCCTTACCTTCGACCATCGTGTGAATGATGGTGCTGCCGCTGCGCGATTCCTGCTGACCCTCCGTCAACTTATCGAACAGCCCTTCCAGGGCCTCATGTAGTCTCGTTTCGTCGTTACCCAGGCAATGAACGTCCAACTCCAAGATCAGGTGGCCCTCGTCACCGGTGCCGCCGGTGCCATCGGTCAGGCCATTTGCGCCTCGCTCGCTGCCAATGGCGCCAAGGTCGTCTACGCCGACATTGATTTCGAAGGCGCACGCCGACTCGCCGCAGCCACTCCCGGAGCGATGCCCCTCCGCATGGATGTGACGGACGAAAAAGAGGTCGAGTGGGCCATGAGTCAGATCATCGACACCCACGGTCGCCTCGACATTCTCGTCAACAACGCAGGCATCAACACCATGGCGCACCGCGTGACCATCGATTCCTTTCCGGCCGAGGAATGGGACCGGATTCTCCGCGTCGACCTCACCGGTCTTTTCCTGGTCAGCAAAGCCGCCTCCCGCCAGATGCTTCGGCGCAGATCCGGGCGCATCATCAATATTTCCTCCGTCATGGGTCTGGTCCCGGCTCGGCTCCAGTGCGCCTACACCGCGGCCAAGGCAGGTGTCGTCAACCTCACCCGCACGATGGCCATCGAGCTCGGTTCGCAAGGCATCCTCACCAACTGCATTGCTCCTGGCTCCATTCTCAGTGAAGGCACCAAGCAGCTCTTTTATGGCGAGAATGGCCAGTTCAACGATCGCGTCCAGGCCATGCTCTCCCACGTACCGCTTGGCCGACCTGGCCAACCCGAAGAGATCGCCCACGCCGTCCTCTTTCTCGCTGCCCCCGAGAGTTCCTACCTCAACGGCGCTATTATTCCTGTCGATGGCGGTTGGCTCGCGGGCTACTCCCGCGATTTTTAGTGGAGCCTACCTGGGGAGAGTTGAGATCGGGCGACTCAGAAGATAGAACGACTCAGAAGGCAGGGCGATGTCTCCGAAAGCGCCGCTAGCCGGCGGGACGCCGGGTCGGGGGACGCTGGCCTACGGGGAGGGAAATTTGACCGGTAACTGAGTGCTGGTCGGCACCTGCATGTTGTAGGCCCGGTGCCATCACCGGGCGGGGTGGGTCTGGGGATCACCGTTCTCGGTGAATCACAGAGTCATTGAGAATTCGTCAAGGCTGGACGCCCGAACGGCTCGGCGAAGGAGATCCTTCAGGGTGGGCTCGCTGCACAGGGCGTTGACCTGCTCGCGCACGGCGTCAGGCACCTCGCCGAACCGAGTATCGAGAACATCAATGATCGCCTCTCGGGCGTTTTCGAGGATGCCTTCTTGGCGGCCCTCCTTGAGGGCGAG
>CAJAHH010000014.1 GCA_903939515.1 uncultured Verrucomicrobiota bacterium | reverse complement strand
TTGGGACGACAGGTTCGCTTCCGGTTGTTTCCCACCCCGCCTCTCAGCGACGCAGTTACCTTCAGCTACACGGCGCCATGCCAGCACCGTACTCGGTCTTTCACCGGTTAGTCGTTTCAGTTTCATGCTCACACGTGCGGTGCCCCGTTGGGGCACTCCGAACGCCTCACCCACCAGAGCCTTCCTGCGCCTCCACGAGGCCGCAGCGAGCGCAGGACCGGTCCCGCGGAGCCCCAGCAACGACATCAGCCTAGTAAAGAGTGTCCCCTTTTGTGTAAATAGGTGGGACCGACCCCGGCCCCAGCGGCAGCGGGATCGGGCCGGAGCGAGCGTAGGAACGTCGACATCCTGATCCCCGTCGCGCGGCCGCGCGAAAGCCGAGCCTGTCCCAACGGTCCCTGCGAGCGCAGGACTGGTCCCGCGGAGCCCCACCGCAAACCTGTCCCACGGAGCATCCCCTCACAGACCGATCCCGCGGAGCCCCCACCACGAACATGTCCCACGGAGCCTCCCCTCACAGACCGATCCCGCGGAGCCCTTCACCACGAACCTGTCCAACGAACCTGTCCCGCGGAGCCCTTCACCGTTCACCAGACCAGTTCCGCAAGCCAGCCCCTCGAATCCCCCCAGACTCCATAGGCCATTTTTCTGACGTGCGCCTTTGACCCCGATACCCTTCAATCCATCCCCTGGTCATGTCTGTTCCGACTCATCCGATCGAATTGTTGCGCTTCAACACCTGCGGCTCGGTGGACGATGGGAAGTCCACCCTCATCGGCCGCCTGCTCTATGATTCTAAGTCGATCATGGAAGATCAGTTGGAGGCGCTAGAACGTTCCGCCGACATCACCGGTGGCGGCCAAATCAACCTGGCCAACCTCACCGATGGCCTGCGCGCCGAACGCGAACAAGGCATCACCATCGATGTCGCCTACCGCTACTTCGCCACCCCGCGTCGCAAGTTCATCGTCGCCGATACCCCCGGCCATGTGCAGTACACCCGCAACATGGTCACGGGTGCCTCCACAGCAAATTTGTCCATCGTGCTGGTCGATGCCCGTCAGGGAGTCATCGAACAATCCCGCCGGCATACCTACATCGCCTCATTGCTGCGCATCCCGCACCTAGTGATCGCGGTCAATAAGATGGATTTGGTCGGCTGGTCCGAAGCCCGTTTCAACGAAATCCGCGAAACCTTCGAGAGCTTCCTGCCGCGCCTGGCTATTAAGGACGTAAAGTTCATCCCGCTGAGCGCCCTCAATGGCGACAACGTTGTGGACCCCTCCACGCAGACACCCTGGTACTCCGGCCCCACCCTGCTCGGTCATCTGGAAACCGTGCACATCGCCAGCGATTGGAACCTCCAAGGCCTGCGATTCCCGGTGCAGTGGGTCAACCGCCCCAACAACCCCACCGACGCCCAGCTTCATGATTTCCGCGGACTCAGCGGCCAGATCGCCAGCGGCATCGTTCGCGTCGGCCAGCGCGTGATGGTTCTGCCCAGCGGTCTCAAGAGCACCATCCAGAAAATCTGGACCCTCAACGGCGAACTGGACGAAGCCTTTTGCCCTCAAAGCGTAACGCTTCAATTGGAACACGACCTCGACGTCAGTCGCGGCGACATGATTGTCGGACTCGATTCTCTGCCGGGCATGTCCAACGACTTGTTGGCTAAGGTGTGCTGGATGAATCCCCGCCCGCTCCAAAAGGGTCGAAAGTACTTCCTCAAGCACGCCACTCAAACCGTGCAGGCTGTGGTCACCTCACTCGAGAGCCGCATCAATATTCAGACCATTGAGGCCGAGCCGGAACCGGCCGAATTGGCGATGAACGACATCGGCGAGATCCGTATTAAAACAGCCAAGCCCATCGTCTTCGACGGCTACGGAAGCAACCGACTCACCGGAGCCTTTATTCTCATCGAGCAGGGCACCAATGCGACGGTCGCCGCCGGCATGCTCAATCCTCCGATGGAGGCCGTGAAGCCCGAGTACAACGACTTTGCCATCTGAGGAACTCAGCCCAGAGTCTGCTAGGGCGATGGGTTTGAGCGATCAGTTCCAGAAGTGGTTCGTGGGTTCCTCCACGCTTGATCAACCTGCCCGATCGGAGTGCTGTTGGGCAGATCATGACTGCTGCTGAACTCTTCGGCCCGTTTCCGGAAGCCCTAGCCCGTTTGCGCACCCGCGGACCGGGTCCGGCCGGAAAACTCCCGCTGACCGAGGCGATGTTGCGCGAGGCCCCCAGCGGTGACCTCTTCGGCATGACCCAAAATGCGGGCATGGGATGGAACCCGTCCGAACTGGGCCGCAAGCAGTTCCTCATTCTCAGCACTCAGGGCGGAATTCGGGCCGAAGACGGTCGCCCCATCGCGCTGGGTTACCACACGGGTCATTGGGAGATTGGCCTCCTCTCGTGGGCTGCCGCTGAAACCTTTCGCGAGGGCAAGGCGCTGCCCTTTGCCGCCTATGTTTCCGATCCCTGTGATGGCCGCACCCAAGGCACGGTGGGCATGTTCGATAGCCTGCCGTTTCGCAATGACGCGGCCATCGTCTTCCGTCGTTTGATTCGATCCCTTCCGCAGCGGGTGGGAGTGCTCGGCGTGGCCACTTGCGACAAGGGCTTGCCCGCCATGATGATGGCGCTGGCCTCCCAGTTGGACCTGCCGACCGTGCTAGTTCCCGGCGGGGTGACGTTGCCCCCCGAACGCGGCGAAGATGCTGGCACCGTTCAAACTCTCGGAGCCCGATTCTCGCATGGACTCGTCACGTTGGATGAGGCGGCCGACCTAGGATGCCGGGCTTGCGGCACGCCCGGCGGTGGTTGTCAGTTTTTAGGAACGGCGGCCACTTCGCAGGTGGTGGCCGAGGCATTGGGTCTGGCCCTCCCGCATTCGGCGCTCGCACCCAGTGGCGAGCCGATCTGGCTCCAATTAGCCCGTGACTCGGCTCGTGCGCTGATGGCCCGCGAGAAGGTCGGCCTCACCACGCGGGCGGTACTCACCGACTCCGCGTTGCGCAATGCGATGACCGTTCATGCGGCCTTTGGTGGTTCGACCAACTTGTTGCTGCACATCCCGGCCATCGCCCATGCGGCCGGCCTTCGCCGACCCACGGTGGATGATTGGATCGCCATTAACCGCCGCACGCCCCGCCTCGTGAGCGTGATGCCCAATGGACCCACCCACCATCCCACGGTGCGGGCCTTCTTGGCAGGCGGCGTGCCCGAGGTGATGCTGCACTTGCGAGATCTCGGGTTGCTCGACCTCGAGGCGCTGACGGCCACGGGGGATCGGCTTGGTGAGACCTTGGATGCCTGGGCGCGGTCCGAGCGTCGATCGGTACTCCGCCAACGATTGCAGGAATTGGACGGTGTGGATCCGGATTCGGTGATCCTGCCGCCCGCCTTGGCCCGGGAACGCGGCCTGACGAGCACGGTGACCTTCCCGCGGGGCAACTTGGCTCCCGAGGGAGCGGTCATCAAGAGCACCTCCATCGATCCCGCGGTGCTATCGCCCGAGGGGGTGTTCTTCTTGGAGGGGCCTGCTCGCGTGTTCACGCGGGAGCGGGAGGCGATCACCGCCATCAAGGCGGGCCACATCCGCGCCGGTGACGTGCTAGTTTTGGCCGGAGTGGGCCCCATGGGCACCGGCATGGAGGAGACCTACCAGTTGACCTCGGCCCTCAAGCACCTGCCCTTCGGCAAGTACGTGGCGCTCATCACCGACGCGCGCTTCAGCGGTGTCTCGACCGGCGCCTGCATCGGTCATGTCGGCCCTGAAGCCTTGGCCGGCGGTCCTATCGGCCGAGTGCGCGATGGCGATCGTATCCGCATCCGCATCGACTGTCGGAATCTTGAAGGGTCACTGGATTTGGTCGGTGATGCCGAGGGCCTTTGGGAACCGGGTCGTGCCGAGGTTGAACTGCAGACGCGCTCCGCCAACCCCGCATTGGCCCCGCACGAAAAACTCCCCGCTGACACCCGGCTCTGGGCCGCACTGGTAGGCGCCAGCGGCGGAACTTGGGGTGGGTGTGTCTACGACGTTGATTCGATTGTGGCGGCGTTGGAGCGGGCTCATTGATTGTTGAAACCTCCAACAAATACCCGCCGATGAATCCGAATTGCTGGCCGAATCACCGATGGGTGACCGGGTTGTTCCCGGCATTCTGTTCCGCAGCGGTCGGCGTGGGGTTCATGGCCGGTGTCGCTGTCCTAGCGGCCGACGGCCCGCAAACTCCAGATGCCGAGCGGGCCCGCTTGCACCTGGCCGATGCGTCATTGGAAATCGATTGGGTGGCCTCTGAACCGCAGGTCATTAGCCCGGTGGCGATGGCTTGGGATGCGGCCGGATTCCTATTCGTGGCGGAGATGCGGGATTATCCCAATGCCGGCGACGGAGGGACAATCCGACGCCTGGAAGATCGGGACGGAGACGGTCGCTACGAACGGGCCACGGTGTTCGCTCAAGGGTTGCCGTTTCCAAATTCTGTAGTGCCCTATCGGGACGGAATTTTGGTCACCGCGGCCCCCGATTTGCTGTTCCTGCGGGACACCGATGGGGACGGGCGTGCCGATGTCACCGAGGTGCTCTTCACTGGGTTCGGGACAGGTAATCAACAACTCCGTGCCAACGGGTTGCGTTGGGGCCTCGATGGGTGGGTTTATGGCGCCAACGGGCGCAGTGATGGGGCGATCCAATCCAAGCGTCGCCCTCAAGATCCGGTGCATTCTCTGAGGGGTCGCGATTTTCGTTTTCGTCCGGACACGGGAGTGTTTGAGACGGTGGCGGGCCGCAGTCAGTTCGGTTTGGCAGGCGACGATTGGGGCAACCGTTTCCTTTCTTGGAACACCATTCCCATCCGGCACGAAGTCATTCCCGATGCGTTCTTGTTTCGCTCGCCGGTGCTGGCAGCGGTGGATCCCTTGGCCGATCTCCTGCCTCCCGGGGACCGGGGAGAGATCTTCCCGAAGACCCCAGCACCTCAGGTCTTCAACAACGAATCGGGTCAGCATTTTAACGCCCTGAGCGGCTTGCACCTCTTCCATGGCAACGCGTTGGGCGAAGCTTATCGAGGCGATGCCTTCGTGGGAGAGAGTTTGCTCAACTTGGTGCATCGCCGCGTGCTGGTGCCCGATGGAGCGACCTTTCGGGCGGAACGTCGGGAAGTGGGCTCGGAGTTTCTGGCCGGATCGGACCCTTGGTTCCATCCCGTTCAATTCGCGAGCGGCCCTGATGGGGCACTGTATGTGGCCGATTTCTACCGTCGGTTTGTGGAACATCCCGATTGGGTGGCCAAGGACACCCGCGCCCAGGTCGATTGGTCTGAGGGCAAGGCGCACGGGCGCATCTGGCGCATCGGGCGAGAAGGTCAACGTCGCGCGTTTCAAGGGCCGCCGTTCCGTGCCGACGCTTCGGTGGCCTCGCTGGTGGCTTCGCTCGATACGGCCAATGGTTGGCGCCGTGACACGGCTCGACGTTTGTTGGGAGAGCGAGGGGGATCCGAGGCCTTGGGTCCGCTTCAATCAGCGGTGAACCGTTGGAATCGACCGGAATCCCGCGTGGCGGCGCTGAAGACTTGGTCATTGCTGGGCGGTGAGGATCCGCGTTGGTTGGCGCGGTTGCTGGCTGATCCCAACGCACGTCTCCGTGGGACCGCGGCACAAGTGGCTGGAGAAGAGTTGGCCCGGAGGTCGCCCGCAGAGCAAGAATCGGCCCCGGCCCGTGCGTTAATCGACGCAATGCAAGGTCGCTGCGACGAGCCCGACGTGGCGGCAGCGATGCAACTGGGTTTGGCTCTGGGAAGCATCGCCTCGGAATCCAACCGAGAGCTTGCCTTGCGCCGATTGGCTGAGCGCCACGAAGACCGATGGGTTCGTCTGGCCATCGCCAGTAGTTCGCGTTCGACGGTTTTCGCCGCCTCGCTCCGCTTCGTGCCATCGGCCTCGGGACCGATGCGGCCGGTCCCTCGACCGGCGGTCTCCACGGTGGGCCGTTCGACCGTGCTCGAGTCTTACCGTCCGGCGCTGACCTTGACCGGGCAACCGGGTCGGGGTGCAGCCATCGTGTCGCGCCTGTGTCTGGCCTGTCATTCTCTTCAAGGTCAGGGACAGCGCGTGGGCCCCGACCTATCGGGGGCCAATGCTCGTTCACCGGAAACCTTGTTGCAGGATATTCTCGATCCCAATCGGCAAATCGCTCCGGATTACGCTGCGTATGAAATCATTCCCAAGACCGGGGATTCGGCGGTGGGTTTGATTGCCAGCGAAACCGCCCAGCGCCTGACCTTGCGCCATCCGGGTGCCCCGGATTCGTCTTGGGCCCGTTCCGAGATCCGTGAGATCCGAGCCACGGGACGTTCCCTCATGCCCGAGGGTTTGGAAGAGGGTCTAAGCCATCAGGATGTGGCCGATCTTCTTTCCTTCCTCCGAGCACCGAGTGCATATCTCTTGCCGAAGCAGCCGTGATTCCTGTGCAGAATGGGCATAAAACGCCAGACACTTCCTTGAGGTGTCAGAAACGGATGAGGTGAACCGTTCTCAATTCAGGCGGGCGAGCCATGACGTTGGATCCCGGAGATCTTTCGATCCACGAAGTGTCCGGGCATTCCACGGCCGCTACTGCTCCTCCAAACTGCGGGAGTGAGTTTGGTTCATCATCTCGATGAATCTTTATATCGCGGTGTTAGTGGCCCTCCGCCCGTGCCGGCATCGGGCACGCTGGTGAGCGGGCAGGAATGAGTAACTCCTCAGCCAATCGTTCAGAAATTAAAGGCCTCCGAGTCGCCTCGGGGCAGCCCACGATTCGCTTGGGATTTGTGCCGCTCAATGACAGTGCGCCGCTGATTGTTGCCCAGGAACTCGGTTTCTTTGCCCGGCAGGGATTGCGGGTTCACCTCAGTCGTGAGCTGGGTTGGGCCTCGGTCCGCAACAAACTCGTCTATGGAGAACTGGAGGGCGCCCATGCTCCGTGCGGCCTGCCCCCGGCCTTGAGCCTGGGTCTCGACGACCGTCCCTCCCCTTGCAGCACCGGGCTCGTGCTCAACCTGAATGGCAACGCGATTACAGTGGCGCGCCGATTCCATGAAGAGGGCGTGAGGACCGCTGAGGACCTGGCTCAATGGGTAACGCGCCGCCGGGGTGGCCCGATTATTTTGGGGACGGTCTCCACCTACTCCACGCACTCGCGATTGATTCGGGGTTGGTTGGGATCGGCCAACATGGTCGAGGGACGCGACTACCAATTGGTGATTGTGCCACCCAAGCAAATTCTCAAGGGACTGAGCTCGGGTCATCTGGATGGTTATTGTGTCGGTGAGCCTTGGAATTCCGAGGCGGTGCTCCGGGGCTTGGGTAGCTGCTTGGCGACCAGTTGCTCGGTGGCCTCCCGTCACCCTGAAAAGGTGCTGGCCGTTCGCGGTGATTGGGCCATGGCGGAGCCGGAGCAACACGAGCGACTTGTGGCTGCCGTGCTGGAGGCTTGCCGCTTCTGCGACCGACCTGAGTCCGCTGACACCGTGATTGAACTCCTGACACGGCCCGAATACTTGCACCTGTCAGCGGAGTTCATCCGCCCGGCTTGGACCGGCCGGGTCCCGATCTCGGAAGGTCAGATATCTCGTCTCCCTGAGTTCAATTGCTTCCACCGCTTCGATGCCAACGAGCCAACCCCGGAAAAGGCCGAATGGATTCTCCGGGAACTCTACGGTGATCACCCAGGTCGGCCGCTAAGGCCCGATTGGATCAAATCGGTCTTTCGCATGGATGTCTATGAGGCAGCCCGCAGCCGCTTGTCCCTTTCCAAGTCTCCACTCAAACCCACTCGACACGTCTATGAACCCCACACCCTGTCGGCCTGAAATATCCCGTCGCCGTTTTCTTCGCACCACCGCTGCCGGAACTCTGCTCGCCGGGCTTGGGGATGTTCGGATCTTTTGGAGGCTTGGCGCACGCCTGAAGAGGTCTTCGAGCTGTTGAAAGAAGCGCTTGAGCCGCGGCCGGCCGTGCGACATCACGGGGATCGACGGATATCGGGCTATTGATGCACTGGGCGTGATTCAATGGCCGTTTTCGCAAGCGATGCGGGAGGGTGTCTTGGATTCTGCCTCCGGCGCTTTGCTGGAAACGTTACCCGAGACTCGGGTGGCTGAAATTCGGGAGCGGCGACTCTTCGCCGATGGTCGTTTCTATACCGCTGATGGGAGGGCTGTTTTCCACTGCTCGACCCCGCAGCCAGTTCCTGAGCCCACCGATGGCCACTACCCGTGGGTCTTGTTGACCGGCCGCGGCTCGAGCTCCCAATGGCATACCAATACACGCACTGCCAAATCGCCTGTCCTGCGTCAGCTCTATCCCCAAGCGTGCTATGCAGAGATCCACCCTGATGACGCGGATCGAATCGGGCTCCGGCCCCAGGGGCGCATTCGAGTCCGATCCCGGCGTGCGGAGTTGGTGGCCGATGCCTGCATCACCCCTATGGTCCAACCCGGCCAGGTGTTCATCCCGATGCACTATTCCGAGGTGAATCCGTTGATCCGATCGGTGGTTGACCCGTATTCCCGGCAACCCAGCTACAAGTTCTGCGCTGTCACCCTCGAGGCACTGCCGCCCTCTTGAGTCGAATGGCCCGTGGGCGTGTTCACGCAGTGTGTCCACCTGTTGTTACCTTTTGATAAAGGTCTCAAGCAGTATTGGGGGTTGACGTGGTTGGAATTCCGGATTGAATCAGCCCCTAATTCCCTTTTGCTGGATTGACCCTTTTGCCGACGCAACGAGCTTCGTTCTTGGAGCTCAGTGGCGCGCGCAAAATTTGCAACAATGGCACTTTATTGTTACTTTTAGGCCGATTCAGTCGGGGGGTATAGTAACTAAAACACCTCCCACCCAATGAGAAACTCACTGAATCGGGCCTTTTTACTAGGCCTAGTCTCGTTCCTGCCAACAGCAGGTACGAATTTGTTGGCGCAAGCCATCGACCTAAAATCCGGCCTGAAGGCGTACTGGAATTTCGATGCCAAAAACTTCAAAGATACCGCTGGAATCTTTGATGGCACGGAAAGCGGCAGCTCAGCGATCGCCTTCACGCCTGGTAAGGCAGGGTTCGGTCAAGCCCTACAACTCGACGGTGTCGACCAACGGGTCGAGATCACAGGCGGCGAACCCGACGACCTCGCCTTTCAGGGTGGGTCCATGACCGTCGCCGGTTGGTTCAAAGTGGGAGCGTTCGACAAGGATTGGCAGGCGTTGGTTGCCAAGGGTGAGGGCAGCAGCTGGCGTATTCATCGCCGCGGCGGTGAACAAGGCTTTGCTCATGCTGGTGGTACCGGTGAAGGCCCGGCCATGGCGGAGGGAGTTAATGACGAGAATTGGCATCATTTCGCGGCTATTTCCGATTTGAACGCCGTCAACTTCGGTACCGCGTTGTACATCGACGGTGTCCAAGCGACCTCCTTTGCCGGCGCGCCGAATCTTGCGGCCAATGGCAAGCGAATGATGATCGGTGATAATCCGGACGCCAATGGCCGCTTCTGGAATGGTCTGGTTGATGATATCGCTGTTTGGGACCGGCCGCTGAACGAAAAAGAAGTTGGCGCGCTCTACAACAAGGGTGCGGGAGCTTCGTTGAGCAGCCTCTTGGGATCCGGTCCGGTGGACACGGACAAAGACGGCATGCCCGATGAGTTCGAGGTGTCCAATGGCTTCAATCCCAACGATGCATCGGATGCTGCTAAGGACTTCGACAAGGACGGTGCTACCAACTTGCAAGAGTTTGTTGCTGGTACCGACCCGGTTGACGTGACCAAGCCGGTGCTTGTCTCGGCAGCCACTTCGGGCGACTTCAAGACGGTCACCCTGACCTTCTCCGAAGCCCTCGAAGCCGGTTCCGCCACCACCTTGGCCAACTACGCCCTCAGCCCGAACCTCGCGGTCACCGCGGCGTCCGTGAAGAAGAACGTGGTAACCTTGACCGCCGCCGCCCAGACCCCGGGCGCCGTGGCCTACACCGTCACGGTCAACAACGTGGTCGACACCTCCAAGAATGCGGTTGTGGCCAACAGCAAGGCCTCGTTCTACTCATTCATTAACGTCAAGGACGGCGTCCTGAAGTTCTCGTTCTGGGGCGCCATCAACGGCACTCCGGTGGACAACCTCTATCAGGACCCCCGCTGGCCCGCGACGCCGGACTACATCAAGGCGGTCTTCGCGTTCAATAGCCGCGATGCCCTGCCCACGGACGCGACCGAAAACTATGGTGCGTCGATGGAAGGTTACTTGACCCCCACCGAGAGCGGTAGCTATCGCTTCTTCGTCTACTCGGATGACGCCTCGCAGTTCTTCATCAGCTCCGACGACAAGGAGGCCAACTTGGCCCAGGTCGCCGAAGAGACGGGTTGCTGCAACTTCTTCACTGAGCCCGACAGCGCCCGGACTTCTGAGCCCGTCGCGTTGACCGCCGGCAAGAGGTACTTCGTCCGTATGGTTTACAAAGAGGGCGGCGGCGGCGACTACGGTCAGATCGCTTGGCGTAAAGAAGGTGACACCACGGGTGCTGGCAAACTCACCCCGATTCCGGGCAAGTTCCTCAGTGCCGCTGTGGATCTCCCGTCGGATCCGGCCGGTGCCTACACCCAGGTCAGCCCGGCTGCCAATGCTAAGGGCGTGAGCCCGGCAGCCTCCGTGACTATTCAGCACCGTGACGGCAAGACCGCGTGGACGGCCGCCAACGTGAGCCTGAAGTACGACGGCCAGACCGTGATCCCGACCGTCACCAAGGACGGCACTGTCATCACCATCAAGTACACCCCGCCGGCCCTGTCGGCGAGCCTGGCGGTTCACACCGTCTCGTTGGGTTATTTGGATGCCGGTGCCAAGGCCGCGACCTACGACTACAGCTTCACCACCGGTGCCTACAGCGGCACGACGGAGGACAAGGTGAGTGGATACCCTGGCCTGCTAATGGGCTCCTCAGTGTACACGGCCGATGGCGCTGGCGCCACGGGCAAGGCGGGCGACAAGGCCATTAATCTGACGATGAAGGGTGGCCCCGTGGTCACTTTCAACAGTGCGTTCTTGGCCAAGGTCAACGCAGCCACCGCCAACGACGAGCTCACGGTCGCCTTCTGGCAGAAGAAGCTGGATGTCGCCGACAGCTCAGCGTTCACCATGAACTCCCCGGGCAGCGGCAACAACCGCGGTTTCCATGCTCATGCGCCGTGGAGCAATCAGCACATCTACTTTGACACCGTGGGCTGCTGCGATGGCGCCACCCAGCGTATCGAAGCGGGAATCGACACCTTCTCCGGTTACTCCGGCGAGTCGTCCTGGTGGACCAATGCGTACCACCTG
>CAJAHH010000013.1 GCA_903939515.1 uncultured Verrucomicrobiota bacterium | reverse complement strand
TATTTTTTTTAAATCCAGATTTTACCCAAGCAAAACTTAATCCTACCGAAAGTATTATTATCGGAGGTGTTATTATTGTAAGCGTGTAAGCAAACAAATTTTTTATAACTACATTTTTCTGAATTTTTTTTCCGTTTTCAATATAATTTTGCGACCATTCGTTTATCTGTTCTTTACTTAATGGAAGTTTAAAATAAATTGTTTCTCCATTTTGAAACTTTTCTGGTTGCGTTTTAAAATCATTTTTATTTTCTATACGGCTTACAATTAATTCTTGTTGGTTTTTTGATAATGATTTTAATATTAAATAGTGCCGTGCGATAGGTTTTCCATTTTCTCCATTTATGAATGAAAAAACCATAAAAGGGAGACAGATAAAAAACCAAATAATTGAAACTACAATCCAAAGTCTCCACCAACCGTTTATTTTCTTTTCATGTTTTAAATCTATGTTCGCTGATTCATTTTCAGAAGTGCTCATATATTATCAAAGTGGCTAAATTCCGGCATTTGGTTTAAAGGTTTAAAAAATTATACATTCGTCAAATATTTTCAAATCGCTTTAATATTTTCAAATTTGCTGTTGAAATTCAAAAATCATCATTTAAACTGTTCTGGTGAACGAAATCAAAAAAGCGGTTCTTTACGCTCGGGTAAGTAGCGAGCAGCACCAGGGGATGAATTCCAATGGTATGGTGAGCCAAATCCAAATGGTTCGTAAATTTGCTGCGGATAATGGGTTCACCATCGTTGAAGAATGTATTGAAGTGGTTAGTGGTGCAAAGCGAAGCGACCGGGACCGTCCGATGTTGAAAAAGGCTTTGGACATTTGTAAGGTTCAAAAAGCCACTTTGATTTCAAAATCGTTGGATAGAATTTCAAGAAATGCTCATCACCTTTCAATGATTGATGATTCGGGAATTAACATCAAAATTGTTGATGCTCCATATTTGGACAAATTTACCATTGGTATTTTGGCTCTCGTTGCGCAAAAAGAACGAGAAATGATTCAAAAGCGTGTAAAAGATGCGCTTTGTATTTGCCGTCAAAATAACATTAAATTGGGAACAAGAACACCGGAACTTAATGTTCGCTTGATGAATGAAGGAGCGAGAAAAGCACGAATTGAATTTCGTAACAGTATTTTGCCAATTGTTTACGAAATCAAAAGTGCAGGAGTTTTCACTTTGCAAGGAATTGCATCGTGCCTGAACAAAAGAGGAGTAAGAACCCGCACGGGAAAAGGTGAATGGCAGCCGACGCAAATTCGGAATTTGCTCCAGGATTGAGTGGATTTTACGAGGGGTAAACAAAAGTGACGGTATCACCCCGACAAATCGGTTCAATGGTTTACCCGTCGTAACGAGGGGAAAATCGTGAATCCCTGGGAACTGGAGTGGGGACGAAAAGAAAAATAAAAATTGTTGACACGGTTTCGGAACCGTGAATGAGGTGGTTTTGTTGGGGTTCCTGTTGATTACCGTTAGATACAGTAGGTGGGGGAATTGAAACAAAAGTAAAATATTATGGCCGCCTGCCGCGGCTACTTCGAGGGCGCGTTTCACCGATTCCTGTCCACGAACCTCGGCCATGTCTATGGAATCGCCGGTGCCTCCTCGGAAGAGCGCCTCGGTGTCCACTCGAAGTGGTTGGATGGAAATTTCGCCCCCCAGAAACTGAGCGGCCTCCTGAAGGCTTCGAATGGGGATGACATCTAGTCGGTCCACCACGCCGGCCTCGGGAGCGTTCTCTGCGGGCAGTAGGATGCCTCGGCATCCCTCCGCTCGGGCCCGGAGCGCGAGCGCGAGTGCTCCTTTGACTGCGCGGACGGCTCCGGTCAGGGCTAGTTCACCCACCATGGCGAAGGCTGTCAGATCCCCCGGTGTGAGTTGCTTGCTGGCGGCGAGGATTCCTAAGGCGATCGGGAGATCGAAACTGGGTCCCTCCTTGCGGACGTCGGCCGGGGCCAAATTAATGGTGGTCCGGCCCGGTGGAAATCGAAAGCCGCTGTTAATGATGGCTGTTCCAACCCGATCACGAGATTCGCGCACCGCCGCATCGGGCAGGCCGACTAGGACGATTTGCTGCGGGCCGGGACCTGAGTCGACTTCGACTTCAACGGGGAAGGCATCGATACCTTGAATGGAAGCGGATCGGATTTGTGCGAGCATGAGACTGGGTTCAATCAAACCTGAACGGAGCGACACACTGTGATTCGCTCGGATTCAGTTGAACCTTTCAACGTAATGAAGATTTGAGGGTTGATGGGACGGAACTGTTTTGCGGGCAGCGGCGTAACGGGCGCTGGGTGCAAACGCGTTGTAATGGATTACCCAGGTCCCTGGTCGAGTGTTCGTTTCGAGAGCGTTTGCGTGTTGCTGATGTCTTTCTTTAGCGGGACTTCGATTTGGCCGTTGCGGCTGCCGGGTTGGAGGCCTAAAAAGTCTTACTCGCTGGCTTGCCGGCGGCTGGGCGAACAACGGAGAACCAACATCTCGTTCGCCCGTTCCGGGTCGGGGGCACTTGTTTCAGCAGGGTTCTCCACCCTCGCCTCCTTGGTGTGTCCGACCCGGAGCTTTTTTGACCTCCCGCCCTTCCCTTATCCCGTTTCAGCCTACTCCGCCGCAGGACACAAAAAAGGCGACCCCTTTCGAGGCCGCCCGTTGAGACGGAGTTCTGTCGTGGCCCTACTTCTAGGGCTTCATTCGGTAAAATCGGGTCTCGATAGGGGTCGTTGTATGTGGGGAGGTGACCGGTGCGCCGACATCCGTCCAGGGGCCGGTGAGGGTGCCTGCCTGCTGGAGTATTCCTAGGTCCCATAGAATCTGGACGGTTGATCCGGACGTGCTGATGCGGAGGTTGGCGCTTCCTAGCGGCGGCAGGTCCGCGAAGCTCTGTCCGTTGGCTCCAGCGGTGTAGATGCTGGCCGCTTCAAGGGGAGTCAGCGCGCGGCGCCACACCCCAAGATCATCCATCTCTCCGGCCCCGGTCTCTTGATAGAGCCCCGTTGGATCTTGGCCAATGGTTGCAGGTAGACCGGTGTCAATGTCTGTGGCGGCCGCAGTCGAGGTTCCCGAGATCTTGTAGGCCCTCGCCAGGATACCGTCCTGATAAATGGAGACCTGCGACTTTCGATCCAAGACGTAGACGAGGTGATGCCACTCTCCGTCGTTAATGCTTCCGACCTCTCCATAGAAGCGGGCTCCTATTCCCGAGTTGCCGTACAGGGAAACAGCCCAGCTCCCGTAGTTGAGAGGTGCTTCCGTCGGGGAGGCGCCACTGCCAATACCATATCCGTAGGCTGGAGCAAAAACCCAGCCCGCCCCACCCAGCGAACCCGAGGTGGTGGTGAAGAAGGGGAGGTCGCCACCAATGAAGTTGGCGGGCAGCTTGATCCAAAAGGCGACCGTGAAGTCTACCGAGTTGGAGAATTGTAGATCGGGCCGGACACCCAGTGTGACATAGGAGGTATTGGTCACGATGGTGGCACCGGGTTCGGTGGGTGTGCCGAAATCGGAGGCGTAGGCCAGTGCCCGGCCGAGCTTTCCGCTGGTGTAGGTGGCGCCGATGACATTGCTGGTCGAGGTGTGGTCACGGGCGATGGCAGTGCCGTTGTTGCCCCGGCCGGTGGCGTCGATGAGTGTGTTGTCGAAGGTGTGGTGCAGGACTAGGCCAGGGATGGTTACGGTGCTGGTGGGTGTCGGCAGCACGGTGAGAGTCACGGCGGTGCTGTTGGTCGATCCGACACTGTTGGAGATGAGGCACCGATAGAGACCCGCCGATCCGGTCGTCAGGGTCGGCGTGGTGAAGGTCGATCCGTTAGCTCCGGTGATATCCACTCCGTTCTTCTGCCATTGATAGATGAGGGGCAATGAACCGATGGCCGCGGCGCTGAAGGTGGCCGAAAGACCCACGTAGTTCGTCATCGCCTTGGGCTGCGTGGTGAAGGAGGGCGGCAGCGTGGAACCATAGGCCGCTGCAAAATGGGTGGAGATCTCGGTGTCAGAAAGGACGGTGTTGTAGATCACGACCTCGTCGATGATTCCATCGAAGCTGCCGTCATACCCCGGCGAATTGCCCAAGCGCTTGGACCCGATGCTGACCGGCGAGGACGATGAGCGGAGTCCCTGTGGTCTTCCTGGGGAGCTGTCGGACAGTTCGCCATTGATATAGAGTCGAACTTCCGGGGAGCCCGGGTTGGACTGGTCGTACACTGCGACGATGTGTTGCCAACTATCATTGGGGCCCACGGTGGCATCCGCTGAATACAGGGTGGTGTTGTTGCCTCGTGTGAAGAATCGGTATTTTCCTGAGGCGATATCGATCGAAAACTGCTCGTTGCCCGTGGTGCCATCGGCCCCTGTTCCTTTGGCAATCAGGGTGGACTCATCGGGCTGGCTTTCGCCGCCTTTGGCCCAGAGTTCGATAGTGAAGCTGACGTTAGTGCCTTCGAAGTTGATTCCGCTCCCAGGAAGGCCGCTGATCAAACCCACATAGCTGTTGGTCCCGCCGAAGAGGGCCCCTGTGTTGGTGTCGACCATCGAATATCCAGGCTGTTTGAGTGTCGTGTTGAAGTAGGTGCCATTGAGTCGGCCTATATTGTCGTAGGCCGTGGTGCCTGAGGTTTCGCCCAGACGCCAGTAGGCGAGCGGCTTGCCCGTGAGTGCGGCGGCGGCAAAGCCGGACGGGGCCGGAGAGACGGTGAGTTGTGCGGTGGTGGTGACGCTTCCAGCGCTGTTGCCGATGCGGCAGGTGTAGGTTCCGGCCGAGGCCACCGATGCGGTCCCTGTGATAGTGGTGCTGGTGGCTCCTGCGATATCGGTTCCGTTGAGTTGCCACTGGAAGGTCTGGGGCAGACTGCCTCCGGTGGAGACTGAGAACTGGAAGGGGGTGCCGGAGAAACGCTGCAGGTCGACCGGAGGCTCGAGAATCGTCGGCGGGCCCACGATGATGTTCAGCGAGACCGTGCTGGTGGCGGACCCATAGGGATTAGACACGACCACGGAATATAAAGGTTTAGAAGTCTTCAGCGGTTGCAGGGTTAGTTGCGCGGTCTTGATGTTCAAAGCGACCGAGTTGCTGTACCACTGGTAGGTCAGGGGTGGTGCTCCTTCGGCCAAGACCGACAAGGTGGCCGTGTCGCCATCGTAGAGATCTGGCCAACGGACGCTGGGGTAATCACCGGGGCTGGAGATGGGCTTGTAGATGATCGGGGTTACCAGGGCCGAGGCGTAGACACTGGCGATCTCGGACGCGCTGAGCGACTTGTCGAAAATGGCCGGCTCATCGATGGATCCGCCGAAGAATTGTCCCGCCGCTTGCCACACCTCGTTGGTGTAATTGGCAGCATCATTGAAGGCATGGGTGGGAGATGGAGGACCGAAGCGTGAACCCATGGTCCATCGGGAGACATTGACGGTCGCTGCGGCTCCGTTCACGGAGGGAGTGGAAGCCATGAGTTGGCCGTTGCGGTAGAGGTTCCAGGCCGTTCCATCGTAAGTACCAGCGATGAACACCCAATTGTTCAGGTCGGTTTCGGGCATGGTAGCCTCGGCGGTTTCGTAGTACGTCTTTCCGTCCGAAGTGCCGATCTCATAGCGGTTGGTCGTGCCATAACCGCTGTTCTCGTAGCCGCGGGTGATGCGAAGGAAGGTTTCGGCGTAATTTTCATCCCAGCCCTTAGAGAGAATGGTGCGAATGCCGCCGCGGACAGTGGGTTTGATCCAAGCCATCAGGGTGACTTGCCCGATGAGATTGCTCAGGGTGGTGTCCGCACCGGCCGTAATGGACCCATTGTTTCCATCCAGGAATACCGCTCGGTTGCCGCTGCCCATGCCGGCAAAGGGTGTTCCGGGTTGACCCGCGAGAGTGCCCCATCGGTTCACGGCGTCTGCGGTCGTGCCGGAGGATCCGGAATTGACGGCGATCGGAAGGGTCTCCAGTGCGGGAGTTGGATAGGTCGGCTCGTTGAAGGGCCAGTAACCTGCCGGGGAATCGGCCAAGACCAGAGTGGAGTAGCCGGAGACGCCACCGAGGATGCCCTTGAAGTGGGTGTCGCATTGAACCGTGGACAGGGCGTAGGGATAGAAGGCGACCTCGTCGATCCACCCGTCAAAGCCGCGGTTGCCGCTGTAGACCAGGGCCGAGGGCATGGGGGTGTCGCCGAGAGTGCCGTTGAAGGGGGTGCCACCGATGCGCAAGGGCATTTGGGTGTTTTGCCGCAGTGAAGCGATATTGGCGGGTGACAGGGTGACGTTGGTGACATTCACGCCATTGATCATCAACCGGGTGTTGCTCCCGTCGAAGACGCCCACCACGTGGCTCCAAGCGCCCGCCTTGACGTTGTATTGAGGTTGGTTGGCGTTGTTCACCGTGCCGACATATCCGCTGGCATTGCCCAGACGGAATTCCACACGGCCGGTGTTGTTGATGTAGAAGAGGTATCCGCTGCGGCTCGATGCGCCAAAGTCGTTCATCATCGACGACAGGGGGCAGAATCCGGTCGCGTCGGCTCCCAAGGTGTTGGGTTTGACCCAGAACTCCACGCTGAAGGAGCCTGATTTGTTGAGAGTAGGGTGGTAGTTGATATCCACCTTGGATCCGCACCAACCCAGAGCGTTGGTCGAGTTGTACAATCGGACACAACTGCCCACCCGTCCGGGAAGCCCTGTGGCGGCGGTGAGCACTGCGTAGCCATCAGCAGCAGAGCCCAACTCTCCGAGGTTGGCCAACCGCTTGAGACCGGGAGAGTTATTGGTTTCATTGAGGCGCCAATACCCCACTGGCCCCAAAGCTTGAACAGTGGAAGCGTAGTCGGCGCGCAGAGGGGTGCGCGCTGTCAAAGCCAACAGAAGCAGGCTCGACAGCAGCGACCCCAGTCGGTGGAGGGTGGGTCGGGTGTTCATGGTTGAGTTGGAAGTGGGAGACGGGCTGCGGGAGAAGTTATTGGTTAATCGGGCGGGTGGTTCGTTCCTGCAACCACTCGACATCTGGGTTGCGCGGAGTGGGGATGTCTGCGGCTGCAGCGGCAGCCTGGACCTTCAGAGGCGGCATAGACCGGCCATCTATCCATCGCTTGATCTCGGAGTGGCCATCGGCGAAGGAAAAGCCGCAGGCCTTGCTATGGTAGTAGCCCGGCAGGTCCATGGTGAAGCCGTACAGGGCTGGGTTCCGAGGTTGGTAGCCAGTCATGCGGGTCATGAAATTACCCCAGTTGATGGTGTCCTCGCGTTGATCGAGAAAAACCCAGGTCATTGAAGGGCCCGGTGTCCCTCGTCCTCCAGCGATCTCCCCGAAACGCAGGAAAAGGCTATAATTCTGATTCTCTGTGGTGGTCTTTCCGGCAAAACCGCCGAGGAAGAAGTTCATCGACATCGACCGAACTCGAGGCTTTCGCTCGCCGTTGACAGTGACGAACGAACGGTCTGAGGGGCATTTATAGACGCTGGCGCTTTGGTTGTACTTCCAAAGGGGGCGTAGGGTGATATCGGCGGTGGGGTCCCAGTTTTTGCGGTCCGCCGAAAAATCCATTTCGGTGCGGGTCCAGGCGTAATTGTTGTTGGGGTCGTTGGCCTGGGCATTGTGGCTGGCGTAGACGATGAAATCCTGATTGTCCTCTGCGTACATCCTCCAGGCCAACGTGAGTTGGCGGTGGTTGTTCATGCAGTAGATGCCTTGTCCCTTCTGTTTGGCGCGTGCCAAAGCCGGAAGTAGCATCCCCGCCAGAATTGCGATAATGGCGATGACGACGAGGAGTTCGATGAGGGTGAAGCCAGAAGGGCGACGTCGACCGTGATGGGTGTACAACCTCATGGGTGTTTGGGTTTTGAACGACCGAGCCCCTGCCGAGGCTCACTATTCCTAGGAGCTTAAAGATTCCTAAAACCCAACAAACGCAACTCAAAGGTTACGTAATTGTAAGACTTTATCAAATCTCTGGGGTGCCTAGGACCAAAACTACCCAGCCCATGCGGGAAAGGGCACGATTCAGCGGAAGAGTTGTCGAAAGATCTCTGGGACCTTGGCAGCGAAGAAGAGGAAGCCTAGAAGGAGGATGAGGGAGAGGGCGAAGAGCCCAAATGCGACAACCCGAAACACTTTAACCCGCTGCTGAAAGCTTTGTGATTCCTGCTCGCGTTGGGTCTTCCAAAGTGCGAACTCCCGTTGAACCAGCACATCGGCCTGCGCCGCGTCCGGGCTTTGGTACGTCCACCACCCAGCCTCTCGTTGAACAAACGACGGCAACTCCTGGGGAAGCTGGGATACAGGGATCGATTGGTAGCCGCTGACCCGCCAGTACTCGGCGTCTTCTTGGGTCCAGGTGCGCGAGACTCCTTGGTTGCGTGTGAGGATTCGCAATCGTTTCCAGACGGCAGCCCGACAGGCGTCGGGTTCGACGAACTGGGGGGCAGACAAGGCCTCGCTATGCAGCAGCGCTTGATCACCTTCCACCAAGAGCCCGATGGCGTGAAGGATTTGTCCGTCCGGATCGGTCACTACATGAAACTCGCTCAGGAACTCCGCTAGTTCGGTGGCGGGAAGACCCGATTGAGACCACAGAAACTCCAAGGCTCCAAGATCGTCGGCCGTGGCGCGACGGGATTCTAGGGTTGGTGGCTCCATGACAAATAGTCTACCTCAAGAAATCACGCCTTCAACGACCGTCAGCCTGCGTTAATTGAGAACGATGCCTAAGCGGAGGTAGGTTGGAACATCGAGGTCCACGCCTTTGTGCCGGTTTCGCTCGGTGTTGTCGAAGCGGCCGCGCTGGGCGATGTCAAAGTTCATGATCATCTGGGAGTCGGGCCGACGGCGGGAGGGTTTGTTGCGCTGACCACTGAGGATCCGCTGGCGCTGCTCGATGTTCAGTTCTGGGGGCGGTGGAATGAACCGGGAGTCGGTGGTGGCACGAGTCTCGGGTTCCCGGTTGAAATCTTCACCATTGAAGACGATGGGCGCGCCGCGTTGCGTTCCTATTTCGGGGCCCTTTGGGATCGGCACGGGGTCGTTCCGGGCAAAGCCTGATCCGACCAGTGGGTTGGGAGTCGAGGCGGCGGGGCGTGTGGTGATGGCTGTGACATGGATGTGCCCGGTAAGGGCTGGATCTATCGAGGCGCCCACGATGAGTTCAGCGGTGGGACAACGTCCTTGCAGGGCTTCGATCAATCGTTCCACCTCGCCGATCTGAAGGTCGTCGCCTCCCGCGACACTGACCAAGATCTCCTTGGCCGAGGTCAGGGCCGACCCGGTATCGAGGAATGGGTGTGTGAGCAATTGCTCGGCGGCGGCATGGGCTCGGTTTTCCCCGGTTGCTTGTACGGCCGCAAAGGCGCTCTCGGCATGGCGCCCCCGCAGCAATCGCTCGATGTGGGCGAAGTCTAACGGGATGAGGCCGGGCGCGTTGAGCAGTCGCCACAAGCCCTGAAGGGTCTGGGCCAGTAGTTCGTTGGCGAACTGGTACAGTTCGTGAGGATGGGTGCGGTCATCGTGCATCCGCCGGACGCGCTGGTTTGAGATGGCCAAGACCGCGTCGGCGGAGACGCGCAGGCGATCGAGGGCCTCCTGGGCGTACAAAAGTCGACGCCGTTCGAAGTCGAAGGGGGTCGTGGCGATTACCAGAACCAGTGCTCCGGATTCGCGCGCGGCCCGTGCAATGACTGGAGCGGCCCCGGAGCCGGTCCCGCCGCCAAGTCCGGTGATGACGAAGACCAGTCGGGCTCCTTGAGTGAACTCGTGGATGGAGGAAAGGTCGCTCTCAGCGCTCAGTCGCCCGATCTCCGGATCGCCGCCGGCACCGAGGCCGTGGCTTACGGATAGACCGAGAGTGATTTTCCGGTCGATCAAAGAGAGTCGCAGAGATTCTGGGCTGGTGTCCGCGTGAGCACATTCAAGAGAGCTTCCGGAACGCGCCTGCAGGCCGCTCAGGATTTGGGCGCCCGCGTGTCCGACAGCGATGAAGCGAATCGAGGCATCATTCATGGAGGTGTGTGGCGAAGGGTTAGCGGAGGAAGGGCAGGACATCGCGGATGCTGAAGCGAGGGCGTGGACGGTTGCGCTGGCGCATGCCGCCATACCGAGCGATACCGATGGCTGTTGCGAATTCCGGATGGGACAGCGTGGCAGAATTGCCGGTGATGTTGCGAGAGGTGCCCCGTGTGATCGGGAGTCGGAAAATGCGTTGAGCCAACGTGTCGATACCAGGAATGTGGGAGCATCCTCCGGACAGGAAAACTCCGGCCCGTGCCTCGTCGAGGAGGCAATTCTCAGCGCAACGCTCGGCGATGAGCTCGAAGAGTTCCTGCAGCCGAATGGACATAATGCGGTGGAGGTGTTCGAGGCTGACCTCCCGATGGGACAGTCCTAGGTCGTTTTCACTCAGCGGGACCATTTGTCCTTGGCTGCCGGCCGCGACCACAGCACTGCCGTGCCGGATCTTGAGGCTCTCGGCCAAGGCGATATTGATCTTCAGGCCCAGAGCGATGTCGTTGCTGAGGTGGTCTCCACCGAGGGCGAAGACCCCGGAGTGGCGTATTGCCTGGCCCTGCTGGAAGACGAATTCGGTGGCACCTCCTCCGATGTCGATGACCAGGGCTCCGTTTTCTTTGTCTTCAGGGGTCAAGACGGCTTGTGCATTGGCTAAGCCGTTGAAGACCGGTTGGTTCACCTCGATCGAAAGGGATTGAACCAGACGCATTGAGTTCTGGATTCGCAGGGAATTTCCGTAAATGACATGAACATGCGCTTCCACCTTGCGACCCAACATGCCGGAGGGGTTGTCGGAGACCTCGACCCCATCGACGCAGATGCGCTGGCGGATCGTGTGCAGGATGGTGTGCTCGGCAGGCAGGGTAATGGCCTTGGCGTTGTTGGCGGCATCGGCCACATCTTGCGGGGTGACCAGGCGGTCGTCCGACGCCACTGGATGCATTCCGGTGTTATTAAATCCCTCAATATGGCGGCCGGAGACCCCCAGGAACAAATTCCGGACAGTCACTTGGGCCTGCTCCTCGGCATTGCCCAAGGCTGAGCGGACATCCTCCTGCGCCTTGGCCAGGTCGACGATTTCTCCCTTGCGGACCCCGTGCGATTTAGACTGCCCGATTCCGAGCAGCGTGAATTCGCCGCGCTCGTTTTCCTCGCCGATGGCGGCGCAGATCTTCGAGGTTCCGATCTCGAGGCCGACCAGGATTGGGGAGTCCTTAAACATGGGATCGTCGGGGAATGCGTTTGGGTTTGAGACGACTGCCCCGTTCGGGGGAGTCAGACGGAGGGAGCACTGATGTGGGAACGTTCCAGCGGATCGGGGAGTTCTGGGAGACGCTCAGGTCCAGGCTCTGGATTATTCGAGATTCTTTTAGCTCCTTGAGCTGATGCAAGATTTCACCCCAGCGCCGCAACTGGCTGCCGTAGTCGCGGGCCGCGAAGGTGATCTCAGCAGAGGTATCGGTGGTTACCATCAGGACACCGGGCTCGGCGATAGAGATTGTGCGGATGTCGGGCAGAGATCCGGGTTCAGCCGATTCGTAGGTCTTGACGAATTCGAGCGCCCGAAGCGTGTCGGCCTGGGCGGTGGGTCGCTGGGCGTGATAGCCGATGAGCACCGGCAGTGCCGATTCGGCTGCCACGGCCTCGGTAGGAGCGCTAGAGGCATCTAGGGGCAGCAGCAGATGGCCCGATTCGTCGAGCAGGTATCGGGCCTGGAGCCCGTTCTGCGACAAGGGCTCGACGGCGACGAGCGGAAGCCGCTCCCGGATGCGAATGAGCAGGCTACCGGGAAATTCAGCAATGATGCGGGCCGAGGCGATGCGGGGGTGGTTCTGCAGGCGATCCCGCAGTTGCGGAAGATCCACGGAGAGAATGTTTCGGCCCAGAGGAACGCCAGCAAGGCGGCGCACCTCCTCGGGTGAGAGCACCCCGTCGACCTCGACAATGACTTCTCGGATGGCCAGTGCCGGGATGCGATTGATCCAATTTTCGCGAAGCCACCATCCGCCCACCGCCACCAAGGCTAGGAGTGTGAGTGTCACTAAGGTTCGGATGATCCAGCGCCGCAGTGCAGGGTGAGCGTCACCAGATGCATCGGCCGACAGCTTCGCATGGAGAACGGTGCCTCCTTTGGGGCGTCTGCGGTTTTCGTGAGATCGGCCGAACATGGGTTATCTGGGGTTCGCCTGTCTGCGGAGGGCGAGTCGCACCATGCGGTCGCAAAGTTGCGGGAATGAGAGGCCGGCGGCGGCTGCAGCCTTGGGGAGGAGGCTGGTTTCGGTCATGCCCGGCAGTGTATTGACCTCGAGGACCACCGGTGACCCGTCCGGGCGCACCATCACATCGACCCGGGCATAGTCTCGGCCACCGATGGCGTGGAATGCAGCCAGCGCCGATTGCTGAATCTGGTGGGTGACGGCCGGTTCGAGGTCCGCAGGGCAGAAATAGTCGGTCCGTCCGGCGGTGTACTTGTTGGTGTAGTCGTACGAGCCCGACTTGGGGCGAACTTCTACCACGGGGAGCGCTAATCCATCGAGAATGCCCACGGTGGTCTCTCGTCCGACGATGCGCTCTTCCATCAAGACCTCACCGCCATGACCGAGGGCCTCAGCAAGCGCGCGCGGAAAGTCTTCGATGCGGTCGACGAACTGAAGACCCACACTCGATCCCTGGCGGGTGGGTTTTAGGACGACTGGGGTTTGCCAGCCCTCTGGCCACCTGGCTGAAGCATCGATGAACCGCTCGAATCGGGCCGTAGCAACACCGGCCTTCAGGCAGCGACGTTTGGTTAGAATCTTGTCGAAGGCGTAGAGCGATGCCGACACGCCGCAACCGGTGTAGGGCAGTCCCAGCTCTTCGAGTTCCGACTGGACGGTACCGTCTTCGCCGTAGGTGCCGTGCAACGCCAGGAAGACCACCTGAGTATCCGCGGGGATTTGTAAGTCACCCGGAATGGGGTCCAATTCATCCACGTGGTATCCAAGGGACTTCAGTGCCGAGGTAACGGCGGCGCCAGAGCGGAGGGAGACCTCGCGTTCGGCCGAGGGGCCTCCGCGCAAGACGGTGATGTGGAGGGGGGAGCTCATGCGTCTTCGCCGACGATTTCCACTTCGGTTTCTAGTTCAATGCCCCGGAGTTCACGGGCGCGGGTGCGGACTTGTTCGATCAATGCGAGGATGTCTGAAGCCCGCGCCTGACCCAGATTCACAAAGAAGTTGGCGTGGACGTCGCTGACCATGGCATCCCCGACGCGGGCGCCTTTGAGACCCAGTTCATCGAGCAGGCGTCCCGCAGGTAGGGTGGGTTCTGGGTTTTTGAAGGTGCAGCCGGCGCTGGGTTGATTGGGTTGGCTCGTCCAACGTTTGCTGGAGAACTGGTCCATCTTGGCGCGGATGACTTCAGCATCGTCGGGACGGCCGCGGAAAACTGCACCCAGCGCGATGTGGGTTCTCAGCAACGGACAGGCTCGATACTCCACGGTCACCTCTTGGGCGGGCAACGTCAGGATTTGTCCTGAGGGACTCATGCAGCGCAATTCCTCCAGGGTGTCGAAGGTCCAAGCTCCCATGGCGCCCGCGTTCATCCGCAGGGCGCCGCCCAGACAGCCGGGGATGCCCTCGAAAAACTCCACGCCACCGAGTCCGGCACGTCGGGCTTCGTGAGCGATGTTCTTGAGTCGGGCTCCAGCGCCGGCGGTGATCCGTTGGCCTTCCAGCTCGATGCGCGAGAAGTGGGGATGGGCTAAAGACAGGACGATTCCCCGGATGCCTCCGTCGCGGACTAAAAGATTGGAACCACGGCCCAGCAGTAACACGGGGATTCCGCGCAAGTGGGCGATCTCGAGCGTGCTCGCTAGAGCGTTGTCTGAGCTCGGTTCGACGAATAGATCGGCGGGGCCACCCACCCGAAGGGTTGTGCGTCGTGCCAGCGGTTCATCGCGCCGGACGAGGGTGTCAGGCGGCAACACAATCTGCAGGTCGCGGAAGGTGTTGGAAATATCCTCAGCATGCGCGGCGGCCGCTTCAATGGTCGGACCGGCGGGTTCCTGGCTGAGTCGGAGCGGTGCGCTCATGCGGCCTCCTTGAAGGGAATCCAGCGATGGGCCTGAGGCAGGGGGCGCGAGGCGGTGCTCCTGCGGACGGCTTGGGTGAAGGGTTGTCGAAGGTGTTCGAGAATGCTCTCGGCGATGAACGAGGCCGCCTCTGGGCGATCGATCTCGACCAAAGCCCGCTGCATGGAGGTTCGCAGGGCGGTGTTGCGGAGCAGGGTCAGGACCTCCGATTGGAGTCGCTCCGGATCGGGGTTGGATTGGGAAAGCAACACGGCCGCACCACATCGGGCCAACGCGTCGGCATTGTGGAACTGATGATTGTCTTGGGCTGTCGGTAACGGGATCAGGATCGAAGGAATTCGCAGGGCCGCCAACTCGGCCAGCGATGAAGCTCCGGCCCGACTAATCACAGCGTCGGCCGCGGCCAGGGCTAGGTGCATTTCTTGGAGGAACGGGCGAACCATCGATCGCCGACCCAGCGGGTGATGGGCCGCTGCAACGGTTGTCAGGTCTGGAGTCCCCGAGAGGTGAATGAATTGGAGGTCAGGAGCTGCTGTTGCCAAACCCGGCAGGGCGGCGCAAACCCACTGATTGAGGCCGCGGGCTCCCTGACTACCGCCGGTGATGAGAAGCACCGGTTTGTCTGGGTCAAGATCCAGGCACACCTTGGCCGACCGAGAGTCGCGATGAGGACGCAACAGGGAAATGTTCTCGCGGACTGGAGTACCCGTGCAGGTCACGCGGGTAGGCCCGAGGCGGGCGACGGTCTCGTCAAATCCGGTGAAGGCCTCGCGCGTCCAGGGGGCCATCAACCGGTTGGCCCGTCCGGGGATGGTATTGGATTCATGAAGGAAGGTTGCTGCGCCCAATTGACGCCCTGCCAGCATCGGTGGAGCAGCCGTGAAACCACCCATTCCTAGGATGGCGTCCGGCGGTCGCTGGAAAAGTGTGCGGTTGGAGAATTGTCGCCGGGCAGATTGCCAAGCGCGGGCGAATCCCAAGAGAAATGCTCCGTAGTTGCGGCCCTGAAGGCCCACCGCGGGCAGTGTTGCTACCTGGATGCCGGTTAACCCCCGGACGGCCGCCTGATCGACCTCCTTAGGCGAAATCAGCAGCGTGACTTGGGCCCCGCGAGCCCCGAGTTCTCTGCCGACGGCCAGACCCGGAAACAGGTGTCCACCGGTTCCCCCGCAGGCGATGGCGACGTGGGTATTAGCGACGTGGGTATTGGAGCCAGGGTTGGATCTCATTGGGTTGGCAGGCTTTCCAGTTCTGAGATTTCGAATGGATTGTTTCCGCTGGGGCGAGGTGCCTGAGACGTCTCCGGTGCGCGGCGGGCGATCGAGAGGAGGAGTCCCACGAGCGCTAGCATGCTGACTGCGCTGGAACCTCCGCGACTGACGAAGGGCAGTGGCATTCCCTTGTTGATCATTGAGTTGGTCACCACTGCGATATTGATTATCGCCTGGCAGGCGATGAGGAAACCGATGCCGCCGGCCAGCAGTCGTCCTTCAACGTCTGCTGCCCGTGAGGCGATCCTTGCCGAGCAGAGCAGGATGACGACGAAGGCGACGAGCACGCCCAGCGTGAAAAAAAGACCCAACTCTTCACCGATGACCGGGAGGATGAAATCGGTGTGCTGTTCTGGGATGGTTAGTTTAATCACTCCGGATCCCAGCCCGACTCCTTCCAAACCGCCCTCCCGTAGAGCCGCCAGCGACTTGAGAGCTTGGGAACCCGTGGTCTGGGGGAAGAATTCCGGATGCAGAAACGCATCCATCCGGTCCCGGACCATCTTGCTGGAATTGTAGAAGTGGAAGGCCAATCCGGCCCCGAGGAGGGTCGGAATGATGGCGTATCGCTTGCGCATACCGCTGAGCAGAAGCACTACCACTGTGACCATGCCGAAGAGAATCATGGTTCCGCGGTCCGGTTGTTTGTACAGCAATCCGAGGAACGGCACGATGACCAGTCCCGGCAGAACCAAGCCCCAAACGAAGGTGGAAACCGTGCCGCCAAAGCGCATACGAGATCCGAAGCGTGCGCCCCAGGCCGCCAGGGTTAGCAGTAATGGGATTTTAGCGAACTCCGCCGGTTGCATGCCGAAAATCCAGCGCTGGGCGCCATTGCGGTAGGTGCCCGCCGGTGAGAGAACCATCGCCAAAGTCACGATGGCGGCGGCATAGAACCACCAGTGAAGCTTGAACCAAATGCGGTAATCGCTCCGCCAGAGAATGCACATCAACGCTGCCCCGGCGATGATCGCCACGGCCTGCACGGTGACGAAACTGGAGAACTTCGACTCCATCATCACGGCACTGGCGAGCATGGTGAAACTCAAGGCCAGCAGGAGGCTGACCGTCAGCAGCAGTAGGATGGAGGTGGAACGCATGGCGGAAGGAGATTATGAGCCGTCTGGACGTCCGGCAGCGGGCCGGACGTCCCTTCGGTGTGCCGATTTAGCGGCCCGTGCCGGGCGTCGGCGGGGTTGCCGGAAAGGGCGCTGCGGTCGGCTCGGGCACTGTCAGGGCCTTTGCAGCCGGCTCGGCCGGTTCAGCAGCCGCACCCTTGCCGGGGATCTTGAGTTTCTGGCCGACGTTAATTTTGTCGCTGGTCAATCCGTTGGCGGCACGGATTGCTTTAGCGGTGGTTCCTTGCTTCTTGGCGATCTTGCTGAGGGTGTCGCCTCCTTTGACCGTATACGACGAGGTTGCGCCCGCCGTATCGGGTTCGTGGGTCGAGATCGCTTTTACCGTAGGGGTGGCGGCGGCCGAGGCGGAGGCGCCAGCAGCAGGAATTTGGATCGTCTGGCCCACCTTCAGTTTGCCCAGATCGACACTCGGGTTGGCATCCTTGAGGGCCTTGAGGGAGACTCCGTGGGTCTTGGCGATATTGTAGGCGATGTCGCCGCTCTTAATCTTGTACTCGGAGCCAACACCCGTGCTCTCGTGGGTCGTGGAACTGCCCGGGGCGACGGTGCCGAGTTCCGGGGGCGCGATGGGTTGTGCCGGCGGGTTAGTGTTGACTGCAAGGTTACCCGGGAAGGTGACGGCACCCCCCGGAGGAGTGGCGACCGTGTTGGTGTCGAGACCGTGGGGCTGAATGGGAGCGTTGGTGTCGATAGCCCCGGTTCCGGGTTGCACGGCTATATCCGTCTGGTTGGTGGCCGCAGGAGGCTCCGTGCTGGTTACGGTACTTTCCTTGTTGCAGCCGTTGAGCAGAACCACCAGGAACACCGCCACATGGGCGCTGAAAATGAAGGCGGCGATGCTGAAGGTGGATTTGCTCTTGGCGGCCTGTTCCAGTTTGGAGCCAGGCAGCAGCGGGGAATTGGGGGTGCTCATGGGGTTAGGCGGATAGACGGTGCGTCGTGGGTCGAGGATTGGGTTTTGTCGGATCCGTACCGAACCGGGTCCTCCACCCGGGTCGATACGAAAGTGAGTGCGGTCCGGATTGAGAGGACCGGGAAACGGTGAAGACCACCGCGTCCGCAATTGGGAAAAGATTCAGGTTGGCCCAGACTTGTGGGTGCGTCTGTCGGGATAGTGAATGAGTCTGGGTTTGCACGGATCACCGCGGCGATGCGGGATCGGGACCTGTTGAGAGCGCCGTGCACCGCTAATGAGCTCTCAATTAAACAACCGAAACCGGGGTGATCAAGGAACATCCGGTTCGAGATGAAGATCGCTGATCCGGTGGGGCTGAAAAGACCGGTGTGGGCGTGGGTTGAGGCGTAGACACTCATCGGATCTTGAGGGTGCTCAGCGCCAACACAGCGCACAGGATTCCTGCGATGTAGAAGCGAGTGACGATCTTCGATTCTTTCCATCCCTGCTTCTGAAAATGGTGGTGGAGAGGGGCCATCCGGAAGATGCGTCGGCCCTCCCCGTACTTGTGGCGGGTGTATTTGAACCAACCCACTTGCAGCATCACGCTGAGCGCTTCGGCCACAAAAACTCCGCCGGCGATGAGGAGGACGAGCGGTTGGTGAATCAGGACGGCCATGATTCCTAGTGCGCCGCCCAGGGCCAGCGATCCGGTGTCGCCCATGAAGACCTCGGCGGGATGACAGTTAAACCACAGGAAACCCAGGGAAGCACCGATGAAGGCCGCGCAAACAACCGTCAGTTCGCTAGCGCCCCGAACGTGCGGAATTTGGAGGTAGGTAGCCAGCTTCACGTTGTCGGACAGGTAGGTCAGAATCAGCATGGTCATGGCTACGATGAGAGTGCAGCCAATGGCCAACCCATCCATGCCGTCGGTCAGGTTCACTGCGTTGGAACTACCAATGATGGTCAGTGCCACCAGCGGGATGCCTATCCAGGGGACGGAACGGAGAATGGGGTCCTTGAAGAATGGGATTTGTATGTCGGCCACTAGGGTGCGGGTGGAGGGGAGTTGCCACAGATAGACTCCGACCACCAGAGCGAGCACGATTTGCACGACCCACTTTACCCGGGATTGGGCACCCGCAGCATTCTGCCGCGAGACCTTCAGCCAATCGTCATAAAACCCTAAAAAAGCCAATACCATCAACGAAAGCATGGTCAGCAGTACCAGTGTATTGGGTCGGGCCCAGAGGAATACGGAAATATCCAAGACCAGCAGGATTAAAACACCACCCATGGTGGGTGTTCCTCGTTTGGCTAAGTCAGCCGCCGCTGCCGTGGCATCACCGGGATTGCGGACATCCTTGGGCTGGTAGTCTTGACGGAACTTGAGGTTCCGAAGCCCTTCGATCACCCGCGGGCCGAGGATCCAACTCAGCAGCAGAGCCGTGATGGCCGCGCCCGCGCTACGGAAGGTGACGTACTTGAACACCGTCCAGGGAACCACTGGGAACAATTCTGAGAGCTTGTAGAGCATGCCGGGTTAGTGGTTTTCGATGCTTTCGACTTTGAGCGCCTCGAAAAGCCGTTCCAGACGGCTGCTGCGAGACGCCTTGGCCAAGACGCAGTCTCCCGGTTGGAGGAGGGGTCGGAGCGCGAGGATGGCCCGTTCTACGTCGGGAAATACCAGGACCTGAGGCATGCCGCTGGCACCGTTGGCGGTGTGGGCGGCTGAGCGGCCGATGCAGACCAGCAAATCTATACCCAGACGATAGGCGGCGGCTCCGACCTCCCGGTGAGCCTCAGCGGTGTGATCGCCGAGTTCGGCCATGTCACCGAGCACGGCCACACGACGTCCGGTGCAGGGCAGTTCGGAGAGGGTCTGGAGCGAGGCTAATGTTGAGTCGGTGTTGGCGTTGTAGGTGTCGTCTAACCAACGGATCCCTCGCTGCTCCGACCATTGGAGGCGTTGTTTGGCCCCGGAAAATTGCGACAAGGCTTTCCGCGCCGCTTCGGGTTCGACTCGCAGTTCGGCGGCAGCAGCCAGGGCTAAAAGGGCATTGGAGACCATGTGCCGGCCAGGCACCGCGATCTCGAACACGCCGCACCATTCGGGGTCCGGGGCGGTGACCTCGAAGCGGGTCGAGTTCCAGTCGTTGCCCAGTATTCGGGCCTGCCAATCGTTTCCGGCATCGAATCCGGTGCGCACCACTCGGGCCGAGGTGCGAGAGGCCAGCGTTCGGGCTGCATCACAGTCTCCGTTCAGAAATAGCACGCCGTCGGCGGGTAAGCCTTCGCCGAGGGCGCTCTCTTCGGCGATGACTCCATCGATGTCACCGAAGTGCTCCAAGTGTTCACGCCCGATTTGCGGCACCACACCGTAGCGTGGGTCGATCAGGCGCACCAACGGAGCCAGTTCGCCAGGATGATTAGTGCCCGCCTCTAGGACCGCCGCCCGATGCGACCCATCCAACTCGAGAAGGCTCAAGGGCACGCCAATGTCATTATTGAAACTGGCCTGGGATCGGAGGGTGGGAAACGTTGTTTCGAGCAGGGCTGCTAGCAGTTCCTTGGTGGTCGTCTTGCCGTTGGATCCCGCCACGCAGAACACGGGCAGTGAGAACTGCTTGCGGTGGGCCGCGGCGATGAGTCCCAGGGCTTCGCGAGTATCTTGCACGCTGACGGCCGGCATTCCCGGTGGAACGTCAGAGAGACGAGCCTGAGAGACCACGACGGCCGAAGCTTTTTCGAGTCCGGGATCTTTGAGGAAATCGTGCCCGTCAAATCGTTCGCCGCACAAGGCTAGGAACACATTGCCAGCCCGAAGGCGACGCGAGTCGGTGCAAACCCCGGAAACTCGGACGCAACCAGCCTCTTCGGGGTGAAAGGTCCCCTGGGATGCTTCAGCGATGAATTGGAGTGTCACCGGTTCCATTATTGCAGTGCGTAGCTTGCATTCACCACGGCGGTGACCGTTTTTTCCCGGGAGGTGTTGTCGTTCATTCCGTCCCAGGTGTTCTGGGTCGAATACAGTGGGGTCACTTGGAAGACGCCCATCTTGGCTGAACGCATCCGGGCGATGGATCGTCCGCCTTGGGAGACGATTTGCTCGGCTCGGGCGCGGGCATCGCGGGCTGCATCGGCCAGCATTTCAATCTTAGCCTCACCGGCTTTGGTCCAAATAAATTCCGGGGAGGAGGAAGCGAATTCGATGCCCTGATTGACCAGTTCAGAGGTCTTGGCATCCATGCTCAGGACGGCATCGATGTCACCGGAGCGCACCTCGATGGTGCGGCTGAGGCGGAATCGGACCGTGGGACTCTCGGTCTCGCTGTCAGCCTCGCTGGTTTGTTTGCTGGAGCGGACTTGGATGCGCTGGATGGCGACCGGATGGAACTGGGCGTTGGTGACGCCCTGGGCAGTAAGAAACTTGCGTGTGATGCTCTCCTGCTGACCGAGAATTGCTTGCGAGGCCAGAAGCGTGGGGCTTTCGACGGTGAGAGAACCACGCCAGATGACCAAGTCCGAACTCACGTTGCGACGGGCCGATCCGGTGACGGATATCGATTCGGCATCGGCCACTTTGAGCCAGGTTCGTGTCAGGAGAGTGGTAGAAATAATGAGGCCTGAGGCCAGAAATAGGCCGGCTAAAACACCGAGAAGATGAGGTTTTGGTAGGGATGTCATAGTGAATCTCCCACCCAGCCTCGCCCGGCCAATGCATCTCGAGCACGCAACCGATCGTCCCAAGGGATGACGGCGCTACCAATCTCCTGGAGGGGGCGGCTTCCCTTGCCCGCGATGAGCACGAGATCGTCGGATTTGGCTCGGCGGACAGCGGTCGCGATGGCGGCGTGACGGTCGGGTTCTTCGAGGGCTCCACCACCCAGACCTGCTTGGAGATCTCTCAGGATGGAGGCCACTGGCACATGACGTGGATTGTCGCTGGTGAAGACCACTTCGTCAGCCGCTGCGGCCGCCGCCCCCAAGGCTTGTCGCTCTTCAGGGGTTGAATTGCCGTGAATGCCGGTCACGAGCACAATGCGACGACCTGACAGAGTGCGTGCCTCGGCCAGGAGTTCAGCCAGGTCGGCGGCGCAGGAGGCTCGGTCCACGAAGACACCATACGGTTGTCCGGCATGGACGGGTTCGAGAAGCCCGGTCGGGGGATCCAGAGAGGGGAGCGTGGCGAGGGTTCGTGTTGGGCAGCAGCCCGCGTGGATGACCCGGTTGAGCGCCAGATCAAGGGCCAGGAGGTTCGATCCGCCGACGAGGGGCAGGTGTGCGGTCCGAGGGGTGCCGTCGTTGGAGAACACCTGCAGGCGGCTGCCGCGCCAATGCAGCGCCTGTGCCTGGATCCAGGCACGTGGAGACGTCGGTGGTTGGAGGTGCGACCGGGGTGAAACCCCGGCGAGAAGCTCTCGAATTTCGGAGTCTTCTTCAATGATCAGGCAGTCTCCACCCGATCGGACATGGGTCGCCAAGAGGCGTTCCCACTCAAAGGCCTCGCTGATCTTGGGTCGTTGAGGGAAGAGTCGTCCTGCCATGAGCCCCCCTTCTGGAGTGAGCAGGGCCGGACGACGCCCCGCCCCGCTGAGCAGGGCGTGGACGAACGAGGCGGTGGCCGCTGAGACGCGTCCGTGACGGGCAATCCTGCACAAATCCAGACGTTGCAGGGGGTGGTCTCGGAGAGAGGTCGGGACCGGTTTAGAAAGGGGCTCTGGCGAGGCGACCTTGCGGGAGGGGCTGGATCGGCGGAACCGCGTCGGCTCGCTGGTGCCGAGGGCCGGGTGCCTCGGTCGACACGCCGCAAGAGTCGCCTCTGCGGTCAAAGACGCAGGCGCAGTCTGGAGCATGAGTTCAGCGGTCAGCATGGTCAGTGACGCGGGAGGGCGGGGCGATCGGTCGCCGCTTCGTGAGCGACCAAGACGGGTGAGGGAGGGATTGTCAGATAGCTTGCGGCCTCGCGGGAGATCTCTTTGAAGACGGGCACACAGGCGGCTCCATAGGCGGCCCGACCGTCCGATCCAGTGGGTTCGTCCGCGCATACGAGCAGGCAGATCTGAGGGTTCTCAGCGGGGAGGAATCCAACAAAGGTGCTGAAATGGGCGGTGACGCCGGCAGCCATGTGGGCCTGGGTCATCTTGTTGGCCGTGCCAGTCTTGCCGGCGACGGTATACTCACTAAGTGCGGCATCCTTGCCCGTGCCTTTGGAGCTCACTACTGCCGTCAGGAGTTGCACCAGTTGTTTGGCTGTGTCGGAGCGTACTACTCTGCCGACCTGACGCGGGGCCAGATTACGAATGACGCTGCCCGAGGGACTCTCCACGGACTTCACCAGCATGGGTTCCATGAGGATGCCGTCGTTGGCCACGGCGGCATAAGCCATGGTGATCTGGAGTGGCGTTGCGTAGATGCCGTAGCCGTAAGAAAGGATGAGCTGAGTGCCGAGGCCGTCCCAGGCCGGGATTCGCGTGTTGGGCTCTCCTCCGCAGAGGATGCCGGTCCGCCGGGTAAATCCGTAGGCCTCGGCGTACTTGACCAACGCAGTGGCTCGCGGCGGAGCAGCAGAATCCCAAAGGGCGTACCCAAGCTTGGCTGCGCCGACATTGGAGGATGCGGCGAAGGCTTCTTCCAAGGTGACCGTGTGCAGCTTGTGGCCACGCGCATCAGCGATGGGTTTCTTGCGTCCAGCAGGGGGGCGCCAGGATCCGCCCTCGCAGTCGATCAGAGAGCTGGGGGAGAGGTTTCGACCGGGAAGGGATTCGAGGGCGGCCGAATAGGTGACCAGCTTGAAAGTGGATCCAGGCTCGACGAGCTCCGAGACTGCGTGGTTGCGATGCTGCGGTTTGCGCGGGCCGTTAGGCTGTATTGGCGAACCGGGTTGTCGGGCTGGTGAGTAGTCTGGATCCGTGGCGTTGGCCAGGGCCAGAATCTCGCCGGTCGATGGGCGAACCAGTATGGCCGACATCCAGTTGGGCTTCAGCTTGGCCATGCCTTGGCGCAATGCGTTCTCTGCAACGTATTGAAGATTGGCGTCGATGGTCAGCCGGACATTCGCGCCGGGTTGCGCCACGAGGTCCAGTTCTCGGGTGCCAGCCAATTCACGGCCTTTGCCTCGGCGGATAATCGCCTGACCTGCAACACCCTGGAGCTCGTCGTTGAACTGCCGCTCGAGACCGTCGGCGCCATGGATCTCAGGGGGCAATTCTCGGGTGCGGACGCGAATGCGATTGGTGGCTGTCCGGTATTCTACGATTGGGATCAACCCGTTGGTTGTGGTTCCCAGAACGGGTAGTGCGAGTTCGCCGTGCGGCATCACGCGACGTTCCATGATTTCGGCGGTGATTCCGTTTTCGCGAACCTCCCTCAATTGGGGTTGGATCCGCTTCATGGCCAGGTTGATTTCCCGGTTGTCCCGGGCGATCTCTTTGCGAAAGCGATATCGGCTCGGCAAATCCCACCAGGCGATGGGAGCACTGTTGGTTCGTCGGCGAGCCACCGCGGCCGAAGCCGCCATCAGTAGGCGTTCCTCCGGCGATCGGAACACCTTCAAATTGGTGTGGACCCGGGTCCAGTCCACAAAGGATAGGTTGGAGGCCACCAGAACACTTTGGTTGGTGTGCAGCACCTGCACCCATTGGGTGGCGACCAGACCGGCGGAGTTGGTGCTGGCATCGGGTTTCCAGCGCAGTTCGGGTCGGATGCTGAGTCGGTCTTCCAGGACTGTCGCCGGAATGGACAGCAGCGGTGAGAGCAGGGCCGCCAAGTGTGCGGCTTGATTGCTAATCACCACTGGATTGGCGCGAAGGTTGTAGGTGAACTGCGAATACGTCAGGCGCTCACCGCGACGATCGAGCAACTCACCACGGGGTGCCGGAACGTACGTGGTGCGTGCAGGAGAGGCGCCCAATGTGTAGCGGGGGGAATCGGGACGGAACCCCTGAATGTAAACCAATCTCCCAGCCAACCCGATGAACACGACACAGAACAGGACGGTCAGTCCGGTCAATGTCTTGTCGGGGGTGGACGGGGTGTTCATGCGGTGGATTCAGCGGGGGATGGCTACAGCCAAAGGGGGCGCAGGAGCGGTGGGATGGGTGTTGTTACGGGTGAGTTCCGAATTGGGGGCGCTGCCCAGAGATTGGTTGGTTACGTGGATGACCTGGCGGTAGGCGATGTTGGTTAATCCCAGTCGGAGCTCCTGAATGCGGCGGATGAGCGCGGGTCGGGTGAGGAGTTTTTCGATTTCCTGCTGGTCCCGCCCGATAGATCGCTCAAGCGCTGTGCATTGGGTGCGGATCTGGCTGATCTGGTCTTGAAGTCGCTGATGAGCACGGCTTTGGAGAATCCACAAGAACCCCAGTGTCCCGATGAGTGCGGAACCCAGGAGCGCTCGCACGATCGTGCCGAGTCGGATTTCGGAACGTTTTTTTGTACTCATGGTTCCGGAAGTCGCTCCAGAACCCGCAGTCGCGCACTGCGGGCCCGGGGGTTAGTGCTTAGTTCTGATTCTGAAGCCGCGATTCCCTTTCGGGCCAATTCCCGGCCACGGGGACGCCGGGGGTGCCGGAAATCCGGATGGTCCTCAGGGCCTTCAAAGTCATAGTCCCGGGCCTCGCGCCGCATGAACTCCTTGACCAAGCGGTCTTCTAGCGATTGGAAGCTGATCACCGCCAATCGGCCGCCGGGGGCCAAGAGTTGGAACGCGCGGTTCAAGCCAGTCTGGACCGCGGTCAACTCGTCATTGGTGGCAATTCTTAATGCCTGAAAGCAGCGGGTGGCCGGGTGGGTGGGAGCTCCCCGCCGGGGACAGATTCGCTCGATGAATTGAGCTAACTGGCCGGTGGTGGTGAAGGGGCGATTACGGCGCTCAGTCTCGATCGCGCGGGCGATTTTTCGGGAATGACGTTCATCGCCCAGTTTCCAAAAATGGTCCGCCAATTCGATGGCTGGGAGCGTGTTGACGAGGTCTGCCGCGGTGGGGCCCGCTCCGCTTTGATCCATGCGCATGTCCAGAGGTCCATCCTTCTGGAAGGAGAACCCGCGCTCGGGTGTGTCGAGTTGGTGGGAGCTGACGCCGAGATCGAGCAGAATTCCGTCGAGCGATCGGGGGGCGATCCACTGGTCTGCCTCGGTGAAATTGCACTGATGGGTCTCTAGCCGCTCGCTGTAGGGCTTGAGTCGTTCACGGGCGGCGCAGAGGGCCTCGGTGTCCCGGTCGCAACCGTAGAGAAATCCATCCGGTGAGCTGGCCTCCAGAATCGCCGCAGCGTGACCACCACCACCCAGGGTGCCATCTAGGTATCGTCCGCGTGCTTTGGGTTGGAGTGCGCTCACTACTTCGGTCAGTAGAACGGGTTGGTGTGAAAATGAGGGCACAAGGCATCAAGCATTCAGTCCCGCGCGACCAAGCGGCTGGTTACCGATGAGCGGTTACGCAGGCGGTTGACGGCCAATTCGGGATCGTGGGTTCCACCGGCTCCCGGTGGTCGAGTTTCGTGCAGGAGTCGGGTTTCCCGGCGGCGGCGCACGAGTTCTACGTCATCCTCGACGAGGTCGTTGCGCATGGGTGTCACCGCAGGCAGTTGGAGCTCTCCCTGAATGAGGTTTCGGTTCGGTGTTCGATGATTTTCAAAGGAGAAAAAGCGGCGAACGAGTGTCTCGGGTAATGCTTTGACGGAACCGAGTGGGACGCCCCCCAAGCCAGAGGTTTGTTGAAGGGAAGAGAGGGGGCCGCGTTGGCCCGAAGAAAACCAAGAGCGCGGGTTGAGCAGTGCCAACAGCTTCATGTCTTTTGGGGATTCTGGACCTTTTTGATGAGCCGTTCCGAGAGGCGGGCCGTCTGATAGGCTTCAGGGTTCCACAACTCGAATCGATCGATGCATCCGACGAAAAGAACGTCATCGGTCAGGCCTGCGGCTCCGCGCATTTCTTTGGGCAAACAAATCCGCCCGGCGCTATCGAGTTCTAGCTCGATGATCCGATCCACATAGTCGTGTCTCTCGGCCAGTCTCAGCGGGTCGGTGAAGTCCCCTTGGCAGATGGGATTGCTGAAGCGTTCGAATTGTTCGACGGGCAGCACCATCACGAATTCTGCCTCCGACGGGTGTCGGATCATGACTGCCATGAGGGACAGGCTGGAGGGATCTTCAGGTCGCCACTTGGCCGGCAATGGAACCCGGCCCTGGGAGTCGAGCTTGTGGTCGTAGCGCCAGGTGAAACGGGGTCGCTGGGATGCTGGAGTTGCTCCAGTCATACCGGCTCCGATTTCTGTGATTTCACCTGCGGCGGTCATTTGAGCGTGTGAGGGATTACCCCTCGTCCAGAAGCACAAGAAAGTACTGATTCCTGTGAACGGCTACTTCTTACAGCAACCGCCTCCCTTTTTGCAACTAACTCGTTGCTTTTTCTTACTAACTGTTATGAACAAGTTATGCACAATTAAAGTTAAGTCTGAAAAGCCAATGAATACCGTTAACATTTAAGCCATGTTCAGATCGACATTCAGGGTTGTTTCCCTTTTCCTCCCTGTGTGCGTGTAGCGGATTTTGATTTCGACCTGCCGTCTGATCGCATTGCCCAATCTCCACCTGCGGAGAGGGACGGGTCTCGACTGATGGTTTTGGACCGTCATTCCGGGGGTCACGTGCATCAGAAGTTTTCCGATATCGTTAACCTTTTAAGGGAAGGCGATGTTTTGGTGATGAATAATTCTCGGGTTATTCCCGCTCGTTTACAGGGGCGGAAACTCGAGTCGCCAGGTCGCGTCGAACTCTTGTTGCTCGAGGAGGCTCAAACGGGCTTTTGGTGGTCCATGGTCCGTCCCGGAAAACGAGTCCGACCGGGCATGCGCCTGCAATTCGGTGAACCCGGGACGGACCAACTGGTGTGCGAGGTCATCGATAAGAATCCGGACGGGCACATTCTGGTACGGTGGGAGCAACCGGAATTCTTCTGGGAACGGCTCCCCAAGATCGGTCAAATTCCCCTGCCTCCCTACATTGAGCGAGGCGAGCAGGGCGCCAGCGAAGAAGATGCTGTCCGGTATCAGACCGTCTATGGTTGTACTGCGGGGTCGGTGGCCGCACCGACGGCAGGTCTGCATTTTACGGACCGGATTTTGCGTTCTCTGGAGGCCAAGGGGGTTCGTCTGTGCTACGTGACCTTGCACGTCGGGGCCGGAACCTTCCTTCCGGTTAAGGCAGAGTCGCTGTCCGAGCACACCATGCACGAAGAACGGTATATTTTGGGTAGTGATACTGCTCAATCACTCAATGACGCTCGAGCATCGGGGAGGCGTGTCATCGCCGTGGGGACTACCAGCATGCGCGTTTTGGAGACCGTAGCCGCCCAGACCGAAGGCCCCATCCAACCGTGCACCGGTCGAACTCGCATTTTCATTCACCCTCCCTATCGGTTCCGCATAGTCAACGGGCTCCTGACGAACTTCCATCTGCCTCGAAGCACCTTGTTGATGTTGGTCAGCGCCTTTGCCGATCCGGGGGGGCTTGGGGGGCGCGAACGCGTTCAATCGGCGTACGCGGCGGCAATTCGAGAGCAATATCGATTCTTTAGTTATGGCGACGCCATGTTCCTCCACTGAACCGCTTGCCGGAATACCGGAAGCCGGGCGGCGACCGTACGTCGTCATCAACATGGCCATGACGGCGGATGGCAAGGTGGCCACCGCTGGCCGCGAGGTGACCACTTTTGGGAGCCCACATGACAAAAAGGCCCTCTATGCCCTGAGGGCTACCGCCGACGCCCTCCTGTGTGGAGCGCGAACCGTCGAAGAAACCGGAGCCACTTTGGGGACAGGCTCCTCGGAACATAGGGACGCCCGGCGGCGAGCAGGGTTGGCTCCAGAGCCCGTCCGAGTGGTGGTGAGTGGCTCCGGATCTCTGTCCTCTGAGGCAGAATTATGGAAGCGTCCCGGGGCCCCAATCGTGATTTTCAGCGCTGGAAACGCTTCGAAACCAAATCTGCAACGATTGCGTGATCTCGGAGCTGAGGTTTGGAGTTCGCCCGGAAGGCAGGTCGATTTTCCGGCCGCCTTGGCCTGGTTGGCCGGGCGCCACGGGATCCGTCGCTTGGTTGCGGAAGGCGGGGGACGGGTGAATGCCACTCTTTTGGCCGCGGACTGTGTCGATGAGATCCGACTTACCTGGGTGCCCCGGATCTTTGGGGGACAGGCTGCACCCACGATCGCAGACGGCCCCTTGGCGGCCTGCCTGGCGGATGCGGTGCGCTTCCGCTTGGTTCGTGTGAAAACGGTGGGTAATGAGCGCTTCCTGCAGTATGTCCGCGCCGACCGCAGCGCTATTTCGCACCCTGCCGAATCCACTCCTCCACCTGTTTGAGAGACTTCTCGGAAACCCGGTGGGCTTCTGGCTTGGGAATGTCCTCATCCTTTCCGGCGAGGATGGTCAGGAGTGACGACTTGCGGAGGTCGCCGGGCACAACGACCCGACCGTAGGACTTGCCTCCGGTGAGCAACCCTTCGAGTGAATCCACCGAGAACCCGCCCTCGGCGGTTGCTCCGGAATGGCATTTGGCACAGGAAGCGGCCAAGAGTTTCTGAATATCTGGCTGGAAGCGAACCGACTGGATTACTTCGACGATGGGTCCATCGGGCCAAACGGCTCCTTGATCGATCCACGCTCGAAGCAGGCCGATTTGTTCAGCGGTAAGCGGGTCGCTCTCACCGGGCTTGCCTCCGGGTGGAGGCATGAGCATTTCTTCGATCAACCCAGCGGCCATGAGGATGATCGCACTCTTGGTACTGTCTCTGGCCTGGATAGCGGGGCCGTGGTCGTCGGTCACCTTGAAAGCGCCTTCCCGGGTATCCATGCGGTATTTCCCTTTCTGCTTATCGGGGCCGTGGCACTTGAAACAGGCCGCCTTGAACAGCGGATAAACCTCCGTTTTGAAGTCCACCGGTCGTTTCAGGGCGGGTGGCAGTTTGGCCAACTGGGCCGGAGGGATTGGAACTTGCGCAAAGAGGGGTAGCGCCAAGAGCACCGACCACAGCGCCGCCCCACTTGGAAGGGAGTTCAACCTCGGGATCATGGCCTGAAGCTTAAAGACCGATTGTGAACGAGGGAAGCGCGGGCTCTAGGTGCCATTACGCAACGGTCATCCACCGCGGAGCCAGAATGTAAGGGCCGGAATCCAGACGAGCGCCGGCAACAAATTGGCCAGAGCGGCTCGACGCACACCGGCGATGGCTGGGGCGCTGCAAAGAATCAGCAGGCTGCAAGCCGTCATGAGCCCATTGGAAACGCCCTGGGCTTGGAGCCAACCGGCCAAGGCTGCCGCGCCCGCCGCCCAGCAAGCCTGCCAGACGAGGATCACCCCCAGCATCAGAAGGGACAGGCTCCATCGGATTGGGGATAGGCTCCGAACCCACGCATAGAGCGCAACTGCGTCCAATACTGACTTCAAGGCCAGTCCGACCCACCGATGTTCCAGTCCGTCCTGGACGGCTGCGGGGATGAGCAATGGGTTGAGAGCCAGAAGGGCCCCGATGGACAGCGCACCTGGCACATCGGTGGGCTTTCCATTAGGGCTGGGCAGATGGCTCGAAAGGGTGCGTCCCCAGGCGTCTAGAACCCGCTGCAGGCCCAAAATTCGGCCGGTGAGGTTGCCCAACACGAGGCCGACCAGCGCAATGCCCAAATATCGGATCGCCCCGGACATTGGGGTGGGCAGGGCATGGATGATCCCGGTCCCGCCGATGAGCGCCGCCAAACCAGCGGCCCCCCAGCGGAATCGCCCCAAGTCGGGAGGTTGATTGTCTTTGCCTAGGGGGCGTCGAGCCCACAGGAGGGCCCCAACCCCGGCAACGGCATTAATCCAAGTGCCCAACACTGCCAGTGAGACTCTCTGGAAATGGTTGAATCTGCAACCCGTCTGCAGGGCGGTGGATTTGAGGAATCGATGGATTGTTGCGAAATCCACTTGCCCCCGGTTTACAAATGGTTTTCTTAGCCGGTTCTCGGATGGCGCGCAGAGTTAAAGAGTAAGACTTAGTGCCGCCCAAGACGCTTTCTAGAATTCATGAACTCGGCTTCCCGTCCTCCAGGTCCCCCGCGATCCCTTGGTTCCAAGGCGCTGGTCCCGGTCCACTTCATCTGCCTGGCTCCCCAGGCTCAAAAAGTGGCGGTCGTGGGAGAATTCAACGCTTGGAACCCGGATTCCAATCCAATGGCTCAAGCCTTTGATGGGTCTTGGCAGGCTTCAGTGAGCATCCGCCATGGCCACCACCAGTATGCCTTCTGGGTGGATGGCACCTTGCAGGTGGACCCGCGCGGTCAGGGAATTAGCCGCAACGCCGAGGGACAAAGGGTCTCTCTCTTGGCGGTCAGCTGAAGCCTCTGCATCGGGGAGATGGAACTTTCGGCGCGCGCCGGTTATCCAAACGGCACGCGACATGGCGCAATTCAACTACAAGGCACGGCGGCGTTCGGGTGAAGTCGTCGAAGGAGTCCTCGAAGCGGGGGACCGTGCGGCTGCCGTCGTGCAGGTCGAACGGTTGGGAGTGATCCCAGTTTCCGTGGTTCAAGCAAAGGGTTCGTCCAAGCCGGCGAAGTCTTCGTCTTCGTCGTCGGCCGGTTCACCCGCAGCCCGGGCCGCGGCCGCCGAAGGATCCAAAGCGGGATTAAGCCGTCTGTTCGCACGGGGTCCCAAAAAGCCCGGACTCAAGGAGTTGGCCATGTACACGCTCCAGTTGGCCAATTTGCTTCGTGCGGGAATGCCTCTCACGATGGCCCTGCGCAGCATGGAAAGCCTGTCTTCCAAGGGGATTCCCGGTGAGGCCAGTCGCCAACTGAAGCAGGATGTGACCGAGGGTCGCAGCCTCTCCGATGCCATGGCTCGCCAGAACCACATCTTCCCGGATCTGGTCATCAACATGGTTCGGGCCGGTGAGCAGTCCGGCGCGCTCGAAGAGGTTCTGCGGCGGCAGGCAGCCCATTTTGATCGGTTTGCCGAGGTTCAGTCGAAGTTCAAGTCGGCCATGATTTATCCGGCCGTGGTCTGCGTCGTCGGTGGAGCGCTGGTCATCTTCTTCATGACGGTCATGCTGCCGAAGTTCATGACGCTCTTCGATAACACCAAAATCGAGTTGCCGGCCATGACCAAACTGCTCATCGCCATGAGCAGTTTTCTCAGCGGCTACTGGTGGGCATTGCTTTTGGCCGGTGGTGCTGCGGTGGCCGGCTTCCGGCGCTACCGGGCTAGCAAGGCGGGTCGCGAGTCATTGGACCGTCTGGTAATGAAGCTTCCCGTCATTGGAAAGGTGGTCCGACTCAACTTGTTTGGGCAGTTCGCGCGTACGCTTTCGACCCTGCTTCAGAATGGTGTGCCGGTGTTGCAGGCTCTGCGCATCACCGAGCAAGTCATGCCCAACGTAGTGATCAAGGAGGCCATCGCCCGCACCCGCGAGGCCGTCACCGACGGCAAGACCTTGGCGCAACCCCTGGCTAAGAGCCGACTGTTTCCGCAACTGATGATCGACCTGATTAAGATTGGTGAGGAGACCGGCGACGTGCCCGCGGCCTTGTCCAATGTGGCGGATACCTACGAGAACGACCTCAATGTCGGTTTGACGGCGATGACTAACCTCATCCAACCGGTGATTATCGTGGCCATCGCCTTTGTGGTCGGCTTCATGCTCTTGGGTGTGATGTCGGCAATGTTCAAGATCACCGAAAGCATTTCCACTCGCTAACAGACTGAAGCGATGAGGACGGCCTTCCACATTCGATTCCAAGGTGCCGCCACCCGCGCCGCCTTTACCATGATCGAACTGGTGGTGGCGGTGATGCTTGTGTCCGTGATGATGTTCGTGGCGGTTCCCCGCTTCATGGCCAACAAGAAGGGGCCCATGGCCGAGGCTCTCGAGGTTATGGAATCGGCCTGCAATGAAGCGCGGGCCCGGGCCATCATGGGCAATCGGCCGATGCAGGTGGTACTCTACGGTGCAGAGGGGCGGGTTCTGGTCGAACCAGCACCGGAAGGCGTAATGGGGGCCACCAACGGGGTTTCGATGGCCTCGTTTGATCGGCTTCGGGATTCCGAGTCCATGAGTTCTGGTCCCTTGGCTAAACCTCCGTACCATGGGCAACTCAATGACGATGTCGCCTTCCGAAGTCTTTTGGTGAACGGACAGAACATGATGAGTTCCCCATTGGCTGCGATCCGGTTCTTTCCCAATGGAACGAGCGATGCGATGACCGCCGAACTCAGTTGGCTGAAAGGAGGGCTCGACGTGAAGCGACTTGTTTTGGAAGTCATTACGGCGCGGCTTTCAATCGAGGATCTTCGATGAAGTGCCATCTTGTCATCCCAGCCCGCCGTGGTCAGGCCGGTGCGGCGTTCACGTTGATTGAGGTGGCCGTCGCCTCAGCCATCATGGCGCTGGCACTCTTTGGGTTTATCTCAGTTTGTTCCACGGCGCTTAAATCGGCCAAATCCCTCAACCGGGTCGAGGTGGACGCCAGTAGTCTCGCGGCCGAGTTGTCGATTTCCAATCGCCTGGAAGAACTGTCCGACCATGGCGATTTTGGTAAGCTCTACCCCGGCTACCAATGGAGCCGTTCGGTCTACGAGGTGGGAACCAATGGTTTATTCCGTGCCGACTTTGTCATCATAGGTGGTCCTAAAGGTTCGGAGCGCCGCATGAGCGCGCTCTATTTCCCCAAACAATATGTCCAAGGGGCCCGATGATGAGAGAATTGAGGGGGGGCAGCGCCCGATCTTTGCGGCGGGGAGGCTTCACGGTGATGGAGGTCATGGTGGCTATCTTCCTCTTCGCTCTGATCCTCATGATGATCTACTCGACTTGGAGGCTGATCTTCCAGAGTTCGCAGGCTGCCATCCGTTCGACCACAGATTCTCAGCGGGCTCGTATGGCCATGCGTACCGTCGAAGACGCCCTCGCGTCGGCCACGATGTTTGCATCCAATCCGCGGCTGTACTTCTTTCAAGCCGACACGGCGGGTCAATTTGCCGCGGTGAGCTTCGCGGCCGACCTTTCGGATTCGTTCCCGAACAGCGGAATGTTCGGAGGCGAACGTATCCGCCGTGTCAGTTTCTACGTTCCTCCGGGCGGCAACGACTTGGTGCTCGAACAGAACTCCTTGCTGGCAGACTTCGAGAGCGGCGGCGAGCCGGCGAGCATTGTCTTGGCGCGTGAGGTTCAGCTCTTCCAGTTGGAGTTTTGGGATGGTCAGCAGCGGGACTTTGTTGAGGAGTGGCTTTCGACCAATCAGTTGCCCGTGATCGTTCGTGTGACACTGGGTTTTGGCGTGTCGAAGGGTTCTCGGGAGCCAGCGCAAATCGTCAGCCGGGTGGTTCGCTTGCCGACCGTTGCGGTGCCCCGCGAGGCTCAGGGCGTGATCGGAGGCGCCCCATGATCAATAACTTTGTCCAGACGCAGGCGAGCCCCAAAAACCGCCAGCGGGGTGTGGCGCTGCTGATGGTCATGCTGCTGATCTTCGCGATGGCGGTCATCGTCACAGCCTTTGCCTACACGATGAAGGTGGAGGGTCGCCTGGCGACTCGCACCCAGAGCGAGAGCGAGATGGAGTGGATGGGACGCTCAGGCATTGAGATGGCCAAATGGGTTCTGTCGTTGTCCCGGCAGATACCCGGTGAACAGACTTACGACGGACTCAACCAGTTTTGGGCCGGCGGTGTAGGTCCGACGAACATCGCAGACAATCCTTTCGAGGGCGTCTCCTTGACGGATGTGGCTCTTGGGGATGGCACCATTTCCATCGAGATCGTGGACGCAGAGCGCTACATCAACATCAACTCCATCGCCACCCGCAATCCCCAGTTGTTGGAGTTGATCTTGCAGTTGTGCGGTGCCGGAGGCTCGGACTCGGCCGATGTTTCTTCAGCGATCCGGGACTGGATCGACCCCAATGACGATTCGGCCATGGGTGGCGGCGCAGAGAGCGATTTTTACCGGATGCTCAATCCTCCCTATGTCGCTAAGAATGGCCCGATCGATGACATGTCGGAATTGCTCAAAATCCGAGGAATCACTCCGCAGTTGTACTGGGGACCCCGCAGTGGCGGTGGTACTGGCGAAAGTGGCGGCAGTGGCGGTAGGCACTCGGTTGATTCAATGGGGCGGCGTGTCCAATCCACCTTTCTGGGACAGAGTATCGCAGGGTCGGTGGGCTTGGCGGACGTGTTCTCGGCGGTGTCCAGCGGTCAGGTGAATATCAACACGGCTCCGTACCCTGTTTTGGTCATGGCCTGCGGTGGTGACGAAAACATTGCCCGCAACATCCAAGAACAACGCGCGGGCATGGATGGGGTGGATGGCACCTACGATGACACGCCGGCCCGCGGACCCCAAGACATCGCCCGCTTGCAGGGGGTTCCGGTGATGCCCAACCAAGGCACGCCGCTGGCGGTTTTCTCTACCGTCAGCAGCACCTTCGAAGTTCGCGTCACTGCGCGTTTGGGGGCTTTGTCCCGCCGGTACATTGCAGTCTTGCGACGATCTAGCCTGCGGGACATGCCCGTGCTGACTTTCCGCCGGGAGTAACCTTCGCGCGGAGTATGGTCCGAGAAAAGAGGGCCTCAGATCCGATTTAAAATCGCCGGGCGCGTTCTCTGTGAGTTGGAAGGCCGGCTCACGAGAGAGCTCACGAGATGAATCACGGAACAGGGGTGGCTACTGAGATCTTGAAGAAGCACTGCCAACCGCCGTAGTCGGAGCCGAGCGAGACGCGCTTGTTGGACTGCCATTCAACGTGGCCGTCTTCGAAGCCGAAGTTGCCGCCTTCGGGTGCACCCCGGGTGATTCGGTGAACGGCTGTGGCCACTTTCTTGCCATTGTAATCGGTGAACCAGTTCAGCTTAGGGTCGAGCATGTTGGTGGTCTTGGAACCCAAGGCCTGCATGCGGTCGATGATGATGGGAGCTGCTTCGTACATGCCACCGAGCTTCTTCTTAAAAAACCACTCAGAAGTACCCTGGGCTCCTCCGGTGACATCGGCGTCTCCGGTTCGCCGACCTGGCAAGTAGAAGTAACCGGTCAATTGGGGCTCATTATCGGTGGTGATCATCCCGCGTTCTGCGGCGCGGTGCCAGTCATCGGTCGGGCAGAACAGGACGTCGTTGGCGGCACGGGTGTTGTTGGCCGAGGTGCGGCGATTCTTGATGAGGTAGCCGTTCCAGAAGTTGCTCATGGTGGGCATCATCCAGCTGAATCCGGCGCCACCGCTGTTGTCCGGGAAGGAGTTCTGGTTGTCGGAGGCGTACAAATTGACCGCGATACCCCACTGCTTGCAGTTGCTCGCGCAGAGGGTTTTCACTGCCTTAGATTTGGCCCGAGACAAGGCGGGCAAGAGCATGCCGGCGAGGATTGCGATGATGGCGATGACCACCAGCAACTCGATCAGGGTGAAGGCACGGGTGCAGCGGAAGCGTTGGCTGTTCATGGCTTGGGGTGACGGACTTTGGGGATACTCTCTATTTCTAACGTTCCGGACGGTCAGAGCCAGTGAAATTTTCGGAACGGTGAAAATGGTTCCTCGCGGGAAGGGCTCGCGGTCGGAGGAAATGTCAGGCGATCCATGGCCCCCTTTGTCCCGTCCTGCCACCGCCGACTGGGCGGCAAGGATCGGGTGGGGGCGTTGGGAAAAACGAGGGGTTTAAAAACAAAGCCGCCCCGGCCGATGAATCGGCCGGGGCGGCGGTTTGGGTTTCGATTAGTTCCGCGACTTGGCCAACTCGTCGTTGTTCATGGCGTTGAAGATCTTCCACTCCTCATTGTGAAAGGTGGGGTCCGGGCGGAAGCTGAGCTTGGCGAAGAATTTCTTCTCCAACTCGATGAGGAGCTTCTCGTCGCGGGTCCGCAAGCGATCGAGGACGCGCGGGTTGCAGACGATCTTAACTTGGAAGTCGCCGTCGTCCCGCGGGCGACCCTTGAGGATCTGGGTCAGCTTGCGCTGGATTTCGACACTCATGGTCTCGGCGCTCTTGATGACACCACGGCCCGTGCAGTGCTCGCAGTCGTCGTAGAGCGATGAACGCACACTCTCCGTCTGGCGCTGGCGGGTCATTTCCATGAGCCCGAGCTGCGAGAGAGGCAGGACGTGCGTCTTAGCCTTGTCCCGCTTGAGGTTGTCCTTCATCCGCTGATAAATGGACTGCTGGTCGCGGCGCGACTTCATGTCGATGAAGTCTAGTACGATAATGCCGCCCATGTTTCGCAGGCGGAGCTGGCGGGCGATTTCGTCGGCGGCGTCTTGGTTCACCTTGAGGATCGTCGCGTCGTGATCCTTGGTGCCGGCCTGCTTGTGCTTGCCGGTGTTCACGTCGATGGCCACGAGGGCTTCGGTTTCGTCGATGATGAGGTAGCCGCCGCTCTTGAGATTCACTTGGCGGCTAAAAGCAGCCTCAAGTTGGCGGGTGATGTTGTAGCGGTCGAACAGCGGCTCCGCCTCGTTGTAGAAGTGCACCTTGCGCACGGAACGGGGGCTGATGCGCTTAATGCTGTCGCGGATGGATTCGAACTTCTTGAGGTCGTCGATAACGATCTTGTCGACGTCTTCGGTGAGGAAGTCGCGGACAGTGCGTTCGATGAGGTCGGGCTCTTGATAAACGCAGGAGGCCATCGGCTGGCTCTTGATCCGTTCTTGGATGAGCTTCCATTCCTCCAGCAGCAGGGCGAGATCACGGACGAAGTACGCCTTGCGCTTTTCTTCACCGGCCGTGCGAATGATCACTCCCATGCCCTCAGGAATGGTTAGTTCGCGGACAATTTTCTTGAGTCGATGGCGCTCCTCGACGTTCTCGATCTTGCGGCTGATGCCCGATTGGTCGGAATTGGGCAACAGGACGAGATAGCGCCCGGGCAGAGATAGGTTGGTGGTGACGCGGGGTCCCTTGGTGCCGATCGGTCCCTTGGTCACTTGGATAATGATCTCGCTGCCCGGCGGGAACAGTCGGGGGACATCCTTCTGGGTGATTTTGGGTTTTTCTTTCCGGCGAGATTTGCCTGTGTCATCGCGCTCCACGATTTCGACGCTGGAATCGAACGTGTTGGGGATGATGTCCCAGTAATGCAGGAAGGCGTTCTTCTCGAAGCCAATATCCACGAAGGCGGCCTTGAGCCCATCTTCGAGGTTCTTCACCTTGCCCTTGTAGATGGAGCCAACCAGCCGGTCATCGCCGGTTCGTTCAACCGTGAGGTCTTCCAGTTTGCTCTCCTCCAGAACCGCGACGCGGGTTTCCAGCGGTTCGGCGTTAATCACCACTTCCTTGATGATCTTTTCCTCGGGTCGGATGAGTTGTTTGACCTTCTTGACCACCTCTTTGACCGCGGCCCGCGCTTTCTCGATAAGCCCCTTAGGCTCGCGAGGTGGTTTGGGTGCCTGTTCTGCAGGTTCCTCGTGAGCCTCCTCCGGGCGAGTGAGATCGGGGGAGCGGTAGGTCTGGTCCCGGCCGTTCTTGGTTAGATTAACCTCAGGGGCGTCGATGGTGTCCTCGGGAAGTCCGGCGGCCCGGTTTTCGGCGCGCCGAATTTCGGACTCGTGGCGGCGGATGTCGAACACCCGTTCTTCAACGGCTTTCTCGCCGATGGCTTCCATGCGGGCGTTGGCCGCAGATCGGTTGAGGTTCGGAGAGCCGATTCCCCGGGTGGGCTTGAAACGCATCGGCACCTTGCCGCGTTTGAATGTCTGTTGACTCATGTCTGTAGGATTCGAGTTTTAGTACCGTTTCCGGTACAAATGGATGTTTTGAAGAACACCGACCGCGATCAGTGAGCAGAGCACTGAGGTTCCGCCTGCACTGAGCAGGGGCAGTGGAATGCCCGTGACCGGCATCAGTTTGATGTTCATGCCGATGTTCACGAAGATGTGTGTGAAGAAGAGGGTGACGATGCCGGTGGCCAGTAGGCGCCCGAGCCGATCGCGTGATTCTCCAGCGGTCTTGATGCCGCTGAACAGGACGATGCCGTAGAGGGTCACGACAGCGACGCTTCCGATGAAGCCACGCTCCTCGGCGATGACCGAGAAGATGAAGTCATTGTGGGCGCCCAGTCGGGGCAGGTAACCCAGACGGTGCTGAGTGCCCTCGCGCCACCCTTTGCCAGTGAAACCGCCTGAGCCGACTGAGATGAGCGCTTGCTCAACGTTCCAAGACATCTGCCGCTTGCGCTGTGCGGCCCTCTGGCGTTGTTCTGGGGTGGCTGAAGCTGGGGCAAAATCGGCGTTGAAATAAACCAGCAACCGTTCGCGCTGATAGTCTTGAAGGCGGATGAGTCGCCAGTTCTCAGGAGCCACGAAGATGTCGATGGCGATCAGGCTGACGATGAGAAACGCTCCCCCCAAAAGCTTGATTACAAAGCGCTGTGGAACCCCAGCGACCAGCATCATGACCAGGGTGATAGGTAGAAAGACGAGCGATGAACCCAGATCGGGTTGTTTGAGGATCAGGCCCAGTGGCAGGAGTGTGAGCATGAGGGCCTTCAGGAAGACGCTTGGCGAGCGGAGCTCCGAAGAGGGGCGCGCCAAGAAGTTAGCCATGGCGAACAGGAAGGTCAGTTTGGCCAATTCGCTGGGCTGGAATTGGATCGGGCCGAGATCTAGCCACCGCCGCGCACCGTTGCGGGAGGTTCCTAGGACATGGACCGCCAACAGCAGGGCGATGGACACCCAGTAGCCGACCATGGCCCACCGTGCCATTCGGCTGTAGTCCACCAGGCTGAGTCCGAGAACCACGAAGAGACCAATACCGAAGGCGATCACCTGACGGGTGGCCGTCCATTGGTACCACGGGACACCTCGCGTTATCTCGGTACCGCCGGTGGTGCTGAAGATGAACATCGCGCTGATGATCATCAGACCCAATACCGAGAGCCAAAGGGGCCACAGGATGTCTGCCTCGGCACGGCGATTTTGGAGGGAGAGCGGGGTCATGGGTTAGGGCGCCGGGTTGAGGGCGATAGGCCTGCCGGACCCTGCGTCCCGTGCGCGCAGGTGTTCGTAAATCTTCTGGGCTACCGGGCCGCAGGTGCGACCTCCGGAGGCGCCGCTTTCCACCATCACGACCACAGCATAGCGCGGGGACTCGAAGGGGGCGAAGCTGGCGAACCAGGTTACTTTGTCCTTCACTCCGTTGCCCTTGATCTCGGCGGTTCCTGTCTTGCCGCAGACTGTGTAATCGGCAACGCGAGCACTGGTGCCCGTACCTTCGGGATCCAGGACGTCATCGCGCATGGCGGCTCGGATCCGGGCGAGGTATTCGGGGCGGGTTTCTAGGCGGCTGCGCACCTGACCGGGGCGAATGGTGCTGGGTGCCTCTTCGCTGAGCGGATCTCCCGACTCGAGGCGGTCGACCAGGCGTGGGTAATAGACCGTGCCGCCATTGGCCACCGCAGCGACCATCACCGCGAGTTGCAATGGGGTGACCGTGACCTCTTGGCCGATGCTGAAGTTAGCCAGTCTTCCTTGGGGCCAGCGCTCGGCCCGCGCCTCGGCGGGTTCGGGCATCCAGCCGGACCGCTCTTCGGTGGGGCGCAATTGGATGCGTGTCTGTTCTCCGAAGTGGAATCGGTGGGCCGTCGCGAGCAGGCGGTCGTAGCCGGCGTCGAGTCCTAGCTGGATGAAGTAGGCGTTGGAGGATCGAATGAAAGCGCGACGAAAGTCGTAGGGACCCGGTGGTGCGGTGTCCTCGATTTTGATGTTCCCGCGGTTATAGAGACCCTTGCCCGGTTTGGAGGGGTTGGCTTCGACAATTTGCACTCGATCGGGGTCCAACCCGCTCTCTAAGGCGGCCAAGGCAGTCACGATCTTGAAGGTGGAACCTGGTGAATAAGCGCCGTCGGTGGCCCGGTTCATTAGCGGCGTCCGCTTCGGGACATCGTAGTAGTTGGTCCACCGGGCCCGGCTGATGCCATCGATCCACTCGCCGGGATCGAAGCTTGGGGCGCTGGCCACGGCCAAGACATCCCCATTGCGGACGTCCAGCACGACCACCGCACCGCGTTCCTCGCCGCTCACTGCAGCCAGCGCTGACTCGGTTGCCTTCTGAACCTCGATGTCGAGGGTGGTGATCAGGTTCTGCCCGGGCACCGGCGCCGTGGTCATGGTCTCTCCGACCCGATACCCATCGCTGTTAACGAGGATACTCTTGGAGCCCGAAGTGCCTCGGAGGGCGGTGTCGAAGGCCGCTTCCAGACCGGCAGCCCCTCGATAATCCCGCAGGCGGTAGTCGAAGGATTCGCCTTCCTCGCCTTCGAAATCATCCGCGCGAACCAGATACCCCAGTGTGTGTGCGGCCAATGGTCCCTGCGGATAATGACGGACCGCCTGCAGTTCGATGCTAATTCCCCGGATAGACCAAGATTGCTCGGTTAGAAGCGAGACCTGCTGCGGAGTCAGTTTCTTGAGCACGGCCAGCGGCAGGGCACGACTGTTGGCCCAGTGACGGTGCAGTTCCGATTCGGTCAGTGTCAGTGGTAGTCCGACCTTGTTGGCGACCCGGGAGACCACATTACTCAGGACATTGTAGCGAGCCTGCCTCCAGAGAAGGGTGTTCTCCTCGGGGCGGATTAGGACCCGGGGTTGATCGCGGCGGAGCTTCGACATCATCCGATCCCAGAGTTCGGGGGTGAGAGTATTGGTGCCTCCGCGTGCCGCCACGACCTCGCGACGGAGTCGTCCGTATTCTCGCGTGAAGTCTCGGCTCAGGGTTTCGAGATACACGTCCAAGCGGTAACGGGGGACATTTCCCACGCATTCACGCCCCTGCCGGTCGAGGATGCGACCCCGGAGGGCGGGAACCCGTACCGACTGGAAACTTTGGGTTTGCAGTGACTGCTCAAAGCGATGGTGGCCGAAGATTTGCACTCGCAGAAGCCCGATGAGCAACAGCAGCAGGCCTGCACCCACCACGCCAGCCAGCCATCTCAATGGCCGCTCTCCTTTGTTGAACTGGTCGAAGATGAGCATGGTTCAACGCAGGCGAAATTGGCGACCCCGGACGGTTTCTCGATCAGCCCTGAAGCTGGAGGTTGTCAGCGGGCGGTAGTCGAAGCTCCGGTGGAGCAAATCGAATATCCGGAAGAGGACTGGGCAGGCGATGCCATTGAGTAATCCTAGCAGCAGGAGTTGGATAAAAGTGAACCGGCCCGTCACGGGTTGGGATCCGGTGAGGGAAAGGATCCCCAAGGTGAGGAGAGGCACACCGGCCCCGGCTCCCAATCCGATCCAGAACTGAGCAAAACCCTGGTCGCGAAGGATGAGGTGACGCTGCAACTGCAGGGTGAATCCCAACAGAAACAAAGGCATGACACTCATCCCCAGAGGTGAGGCGGACAGGGAGTCAGCCCAGAGACCGCTCAAGACGGCCAGGGAAACGGTGATCCCAAAGCCGTGGGTCAAGGCCGCATAGCAAATGAGCGCCGGACTAAGCGCCATCGGGACGGTGAGCCATAGTCGAAGCCCTGAAAACTGGGTCTGGGCGAACACCGACAGCCATGTCACCAAGAAGAGCAGGATTAGGGTGAAGCGGTTCATGGCTGCAACACCCACACCTCTTCGAGTCGGTTGAGATTAGCAGTCAGGCGGACTCGGGCGGTGGTGAACACGTTGCCGTCCTCGTTCCGGGTGTCGACAATGGTACCGACCGGGAGGCCTGCCGGAAAGACCCCGCCTAAGCCGCTGGTGAGCACCACCTGACCGGCCATAATTCCTGGGCAATTCTGCAGCAAGGTCATTTCCACCAACCCGCCATCGCCTGAAAGGGTTTGCCCCGGTTTGATGATTCCCAGATCGCGGGTCTCCTTGACCACGACCGCCACCCCGCATTCGGCATCACCCACTAAAGCCACCTGGGAATGACTCAGGCCTGCCTGGCTAATTCGGCCAACGAGGCCCGCGCCGCTCATCACGACTTGGTCGGGTTTCAAGTTATCCCGGGATCCCAGATTGACTTGGATTGTTCTCCACCAGGTTGTTGGGTCTCGCCCCACCACTCGCGCCAGCTTGAGGTGCCAGGGGCCGCGTGGAGCCGCTCCGATAGCGCTCCGAAGCCGCTGATTCTCTGCCAGGGCATCCGCCCCCTGCAGAGTCGAGACCCGGAGCTCGGCGTTCTCACGCTCTAGGCGCAAGAGGTTGTCAATTAACGTGGAGCGGGGGAGGACTTGATAACCAGCCCGGTCGAGCAAGTTATCTGCGGCCGCCCGGATGCCGAAGAGAGGCAGAAACGATGCGCCAATAGCCGACTTGACCTGCGTCTGGAGAGAGGCAGGCAAGTTCAGTAGGCTCAGCGTGAGGAGTCCTACGCCGGCCAATGCAAGGTAATGGGTCCGCTTCAGCACGTTCGATCCGGTGACGGACGAACGAACCCCGGGGAGATCAGGTAGTCGTGGAAGAAGCGACTCTTCGGAGGAAGGAAAGTTCCTGCAGCACACGTCCGGTGCCCGTGGCCACGGCGCTCAACGGATCGTCGGCGATGTGGACCGGAAGACCGGTTTCTTGAGAGACCAAGCGGTCGATGTTGCGCAACAGCGCTCCACCGCCGGCCATCATGATGCCCTTGTCTACCAAGTCGGCAGACAATTCCGGCGGGCATCGTTCCAATGTGATGCGGACAGACTCCAAAATACTCGAGAGCGGTTCTTGTAGGGCGGCTCTGATTTCTTCGGACCGGATGAGGACCGTCTTGGGGAGGCCCGCACTGAGGTCGCGGCCCTTCACCTCCATGGTCAATTCCTGGTCCAACGGAAACGCCGACCCGACACGGATCTTGATCTCCTCGGCGGTACGTTCGCCGATCATTAAATTGTGAGCGCGCTTCATGTGCGCGACGATCGTTTCGTCGAATTCATCGCCGCCCACTCGGACGCTGCGACTGAAGACGATGCCTGCCAGCGAGATGATCGCGATCTCGCAGGTGCCACCGCCGATGTCGACAATCATGTTGCCTGAGGGTTCGTGAACCGGCAGGCCTACTCCGATAGCCGAAGCCATGGGTTGCTCGATGAGGTACACTTCGCGGGCCCCAGCGTGGGTGGCAGAGTCCTTCACGGCCCGTTTTTCGACCTCGGTGATGCCCGAGGGTACGGCGACGACCACTCGCGGCATGATCAGCTTGCGGTGGTGTACCTTTTGAATGAAGTGCCGAAGCATCGCCTCGGTGATCTCAAAGTCGGCGATGACGCCGTCTTTCATGGGTCGGATGGCGACGATGTTGCCGGGGGTTCGGCCGAGCATGCGCTTGGCTTCTTCGCCGACTGCTAGAACATTGGTTGTCCCGGCTTGGATGGCCACCACTGAGGGTTCGCGCAAAACGATTCCCTGATCCCTCACATAAACGAGGGAGTTGGCGGTTCCGAGGTCGATTCCGATATCGTTCGAGAAGAGACCTTTGATCTGCGCAAACATTGAGAAGCCTTTTGGACGGATCCGGAGGATGGGTGGGGGACCACCGTCCAGTCAAGGTAAATGGGAAATTGACCTCGGCGGGGTCTGGTTTTGATCGGCCGCGGCTTGGATAGGACAGAAGTGTTGAGCGGATTCTGAACTCGGGTTTATTCCCCGACTCTCTAAAGGTGACTGATCGGAATTATGGTAAACAGTTTATCGGCTTCCAATGAATGCAGCGGTTTCGGAAGAAACGACTGTGATTGGGGGAGCTGAAGATATCCAGCCATGCCAACTCCTAAACCATTCCGGGCAAGTTTTTAGCAGGTTTCCGATCAAAATGATTGAGTCAGCGACCCTCGGTCATGGCCGAGGGGAGGCCAGATTCCCAAGACTTGGGGGTGTTCCAAGGGCGGCCGATGAGTTCATCTTCCGTTCTGCAGCCAGAAAGAAGCATGATCACCATTCCAGCCAATACGACCCCTTTCCACCGCTGAGTGAGTGACTTCATGGACGGATCAGTACAGCACCTGATCACCGGCGGCAACAGCGACATCCCCCTGTTTCCAAGTCGGAAGGACGTTGGCGACGCAGCGATTGGCTTCCACGGTGACGATCTTGACCTTACCTACCAGCTTGTCACCCCGGCGAACCATCAGCAAACCACCTTCTAAGGCACCGTGCTGAGAGCCTACGTTGAGAACCACAAACTCCCACTTCGGATCCACAGCCAGAACGGCTCCTTTGAGGCCGGGCATGGCAACAACGCGGTTATCGTCTTCGTACTTGGAAAGCTTGTTCTTCAGCGAGGCAACGTTGCGCTGCAAAATTGATTTTTCGTCGGCCAGCACGCCGGTCAACTCTTTTGAGGCCTTCAATTCGACCTTCATGGCTAGAATCTGATCGGGATTGAGGCCGGTACCGCTCCACCGGGCCAACTGCTCTTGGGCGGCGTTCTTGTCAGCCAGAGTCTTGTTGTAATCGGCGAAGTATTTGTCAGCACGGGCCTGTTGAGTCGTTGCAGTCGATGTGGCCGCTTCCAACTCCTTCTGAGTGGCGGCTAGCTCTGAGCTTTTCTTGTCGGCTGTTGCTGTGGCCACCTTGGCCTTTTTTTCAGCCTCGGCCTTGGCAGATTCTGAAGCCGCGAGGTTGGTCTGGAGGTCGGTGCGCTCCTGAACCAAACCTTCGATCTTGGGCTTGGTGACGGTGAAGCTCAGCGCCAAGCTTCCGATGGCGGCCAGTACGGCAAGGATAAGGGCTACTCGGTACATGAAAGAGAGTTGTTGGGCGGACACTAGGACGGTGCTTGGAAAACTGTCAACGGCCGTGGCTGTTAACCGGACGATTTTGTCGGTTTGCGTGTGACCGGGGCTGCAGGAAGTGTTTTTTGTTCGTTTTAAAATAAAATTGCTTGCGCCGCTTGCGATGCGGGTTTTTCGTGCGATGCAATTCCCGCTGTCAGATAAATATAACTAGGGTGTCTTAGATAAATCAATTTATGTCGTACCAAAACTATCGCCAGTTCTTGGGTACAGTTCTCCGGAGTACCATCACGGTCGGGCTCGGATCCCAATTGATTGCCGTGCCCGCTCTTTGGGCCCAGAACGCTGATCCTGCGACCAAGACCCTCGAGTCTACGGTCGTCACCGGATCCCTCCTTTCAGGAGCCGAGGCTGAAGGATCTTTATCTGTCACTGCTATCGACATGGCCTCCCCAGTCAATGGCGGATTTGCGAACCTGAGTGACGTGTTTCGCCTTAAGTTACCTCAAATTGGAGGTACCGGAAACTCCAACGAAAGTTACGGCAATGATGGTTCGGGAGAGTCGTTCGTGGGTCTTCGTGGCCTGCCGGGCAATGCGACCTTGTTGCTGGTGGACGGTCGTCGTACTTCGACCTCCGACCTAAACATGATTCCGCAGGCGGCCATTGAGAGCATCGAGGTGCTCAATGACGGCGCCGGCGCCATCTACGGTACGGATGCCGTCGCGGGCGTGGTGAACATCAAACTCAAGAAAAACTTTCAGGGCACCCAGTTCAGCGCGTTCTACGGCAACACGATGGACAAGGACATTTCCCAGCGCCGTTTCCAGGTCAATTTCGGTGCCTCTAACGAGAAGACTCGTGCGTTTTTCTCTGCCGAGTATAATTCTGCCAACGATCTGCTGAGCATCGACCGCGAGCGCAGCTTCCCGGCCGGTAACAACGTCTCGGGTACCTCTAACCCGGGCCTTTTCTTCAACAAACGCAGCTTTGGTACTCATTTGGTGACCAGCGCTTCTGGAGACGCGCAGAGCGTGGCCGATGGCATCGCCTTGGGCTAGACCCCGGCCTTCTCGAACACCCGCGGTCTGACCAATGCCTCCCAGGTTCCGACCTTCACGGGTCCGGTACCGGCTTCGGTGAGTGTCGGTGGGATTGATTTCCCCATCGTGGTGGCTGGTAATAAGTTCGACCCCAGCGCGTATGTGGATACTTCCAAGGCGACGGCGGCTTCACAGGTCACCGCGGCCCGGACCGCAGCCGAGGCCGCCTTGCGTGGAGTTCTTCCGGCGGGTTCCCAGTTGCGCTATGGCGGCAACGAGAGCCTGGTTCCCGGAACCAGCGCTGGATTCCCCTACGGTTACTACACCACGGCTTATCGTCCGCACGATCGCTACGGCTTCGACACCTCCGTGGCCCATCAACTCTTCGGGGAACACCTCGAGGCGTTTGCTGATGCCTACTACATGAGCAACAAGTCGTCGTACACTTTGGCCCCCGGGTCCTCTGGGTGGCTACTCGATGTCTTCAGGCAACCACTGGTGGCAGCAGGTTTTCCCGGGCAGCGCTGCGAACGACAAGTTCAACATCACCTATCGCCCGGTTGAAAATGGTCCCCGCATTTACAACGACCTGTACCAGAGCATTCACACGGTGGCGGGCCTCCGCGGTCGCATCGGTGAATCGACCTGGAACTGGGAGACGGCATTCCTGTACGACCGCACCCAGAACGACACAGTCATCACTGGCGGCGTGCTAACCGACAAGTACCAGGCGGCACTGGACTCCGGCGACGTATCGTCCGCGTTCAATCCGTTCGGTTACACCCCGATCAACGGAAGCTCGGCGGTGAATTCAGCGGACGTCCTTAACGGCTTCAAAGGTTCGGCCACCCAGCAGAACGCTTATGTTACCCAGCAGTTCGACGGCTTGGTACGCGGCGAAGTGTTCGACTTGCCCGGTGGGGCTATCCAAGCCTCCCTCGGCGCCCAGACCCGTCGTGATTCCTTGGACATCGCCCCGGACTTCGCCCTCCAGAATGGCTCGGTGGCTCCGTTCAACACGGCTGTCCAGTGGGCTGCTGGTCGTCAGACGGACGCCGTCTACAGTGAGGTTCAGGTGCCCATCTTTGGCAATGATCTCAAGTTCACCGGCATGGAATCCTTCACCGTAGGCACTGCTGTTCGTTATGAGCAGTTCTCCGACGCGGGTGACACCGGTGCCAAGCCTCGTGTGAACTTCCGCTGGCAGCCAATCGACAAGCAGGTGGTGATCCGCGGATCTTACGGTCCGGGTTTCATCGCCCCGTCACTGGTCTCGATTTATCAGCCGTCCGGCGGTCAGGACTTTCCGGAAGTCTACAACCCGATCACTCAGATCCGTACCCAGCCCCAGAATGGCGTCCTCGCCGTCAACAACCCGAACTTGAAGCCCGAACAGGCCGAGAACTGGCTGATCGGTGCTAAGTTCTCCCCGAACTTCCTCAAGGGCTTCACCGTGGGTCTGGACTACTACAAGATCACCCAGACGGGCATTCCGTTCGCCAGCGAACAGTACATTGTCAACCAATGGGCCATGAACGGTGGCGCTGGCAACGCCAAGAACCCCTACGGGGCCTCTGCCACTCCAAGCGCGGCCAATCCGCTGGGCGCTCAGGTGGCCGTGGATCCCACGACCGGCGATCTCGACCAGATCCGCAACGTGGGTCCGATCAATACGGGGACCCGTTCGACCGACGGTCTCGACTTATCGATGACCCAAGAAATCGAAACTTCGATGGGTAAGCTCTTCCTGGCAGGCAATGCCACCAAGGTGCTGTCCATGAATATGGAGAACTTCCCGGGTTCGGCTCCGATCGATTACCTTGGAAGCTTCTGGGCCTCCGGTGCAGCCATGTCTGATGTGGGATTTCCCGAATACCGCGCCACGGCGTCGGTGGCCTGGGAGTACGAGCGTTATTATGCTGCTGTCGCCTGGAACTTCACCTCTGCCTATCGTGAAGATCAGAGCGGACAGAACTACGAGACGATCGATGGGAACGCGCCCGACACTCGTTCGGGTCGAGACTACAACACGATCGACCTCCGCACGCGGTACACCATCCCGAAGGTCGAGGCCAACCTCAGCTTCGGTATCAACAACGTGTTCGACGAGCGCCCGCCGGCCGTTTTCTCGGCCTTCGAGAGCAATGTCGCTCGTCAGTTCGCCGACCTCCGAGGCCGGTTCTACTACCTCGAGTTGAGCAAGAAGTTCTAAACAACTGAACCACCGCACGCGTGGTCAACGGCCAGACAGGGCCGGCCTCATCCCAGAGGCCGGCCTTTTTGCATCTACAGGCTCTCCAAGGGACAGGCTCTCCAAGGGACAGGCTCTCCAAGGGACAGGCTCTCCAAGGGACAGGCTCCTTTCAAGGGACAGGCTCCTTTCAAGGGACAGGCTCCTTTCAAGGGACAGGCTCCTTTCAAGGGACAGGCTCCCTTGCAAGCTTGAACCCGCAGCGGAGGACCGGGACATTACACGAATGCAATGGAGCGTCCGCGATTTGGCCCGTCACATCGATCACACCCTACTCAAGCCGGAGGCGCGGGCGGCGGATGTTGCAAAACTGTGCGCCGAGGCTCTGGAACACCAGTTCTGGGGTGTCTGTGTCCACGGGGGTCGGGTGGCTCAGGCCGCTGCTTTGCTGGAAGGTTCGGAAGTGAAGGTGGCGGCGGTGATCGGATTTCCTTTCGGTGCCATGGACGGTGATTCCAAGCGGTATGAGACCGAGGTGGCCATTGATCTCGGGGCTCAGGAAATTGATATGGTTCTAAATATCGGTCGACTAAAGGACGGGGATGACCGCGCTGTGTTTCGGGAAATTCGGGATGTGGTGGAGGCTGCTCAGGGTGTTTGGGTGAAGGTCATCCTCGAGACGTGTCTGCTTTCAGAAGAAGAAAAACTTCGTGCCTGCTCCCTCAGCGTCGAGGCAGGAGCCCGTTTCGTGAAGACTTCCACCGGATTTGGTTCCGGCGGGGCTACTGTCGAGGACATCCGCCTCATGCGGCAGGCTGTGGGTTCTGCTTTGGGCGTCAAGGCCAGTGGCGGTATCCGGGACACGGCCATGGCCTTGGCGATGCTGGAAGCCGGAGCCACTCGGCTAGGCACCAGTGCCGGTGTGGCCATCTTAAGTGGACACGCCGCTGCGGTCGGGGAGTAGTGACTGAGCCTTTGGAGGGTGCTCAGACCCTGCGGGTTAACCCAACTCCCTGCCGGAGTAGGGCTTGGGCGTCTTCGTCGGTTTTGGCCTCGGCGTAGATTCGTAGGATGGGCTCGGTCCCAGAGCCTCGCAGCATCAACCAAGATCCGTCCTGAGCGATAAACTTCACCCCGTCGTAGGCCTTCACCGTGGCGAGTTTTGACTTCAGCAGTCGGGCCGGGGGGTGTTCTGAGCAGAAACTCATTAGTGCTGAGCGCTTTTCCAGAGGGAAAGTGGTGTCGATGCGGGCATATCGGTGCGGCCCAAAGTCCTTTTCCAATTCGCGGAGGAGGACTTTCAGGGGTTTGCGCTCCATGGCCAGCATTTCCAATAGCACGAGTCCGGCGGCGATGCCGTCGCGTTCAGGAATATGACCGGGGAAACCAATGCCGCCGCTTTCCTCGAAGCCAAGAAGAACGCCGCCTTTGAGGATCTCGCTGGCGATGTATTTGAAGCCCACACCCGTCTCGATGAGTTCAAGACCGAGTTGCGCGCACATGCGGTCTACCATGGAGGTCGTGGTCAACGCCTTGACCACCTTTCCGGTCATGCCTCGGTTCTTGACGTAATGCCTGAGCAGAAGGCAGATGATCTGGTGGGTGGTTAGTGGCGCTCCGTTTCCCATCAATCCGCCCACTCGGTCGGCGTCCCCATCGGTGACGAGGCAAAGGTCGTGGGGGTGTTTCTGGAGGAAGGGAATCGATCGAATGTAATTCCGAGCAATGGGCTCGGGGTTGATGCCTGCAAAGCCCGGGTTGTGCTCGGCATTGAGGGTGGTCACACGGCAGGTGGTACCCGCCAAGAGTTCGTCGAAGCAGCCTGCGCCCACCCCGTGCAGGGCCTCATGCGCAAATTTTAACCCAGATGCGGCGATGAGTGGAAAATCGACCAGTTTTTTTAGGGCGGCATAGTGGGCCCCACGAATGTCTCGGACTGAAATCAAACGAGACCGTACTCCTTGAGGCAGAGGGATGGAGCGGACCGGATTCCGGTCGAGAAGTCCTTCCACTGCCTTGCAAATGGCCGGTTCAGCTGAGCCTCCATACCAGGCCTTGAGCTTGAATCCGTTGAATGCAGCCGGATTGTGGCTGGCCGTCAGCATCACGCCACCAATAGCCTTTTGGCGTTTTACCTCGAAAGAGACGCTGGGCGTGGGGGTCGGGCGGTCGGTCAATGTGACGGTGAAGCCGTTGCCGGCCAACACTTCGGCCACCCGGGCTGCGAATTCTGGGGAAAGAAAGCGCCGGTCGTAACCGACGACGGCCCGGTCATTATGAACGCCAGGAACCCGGTTGGCCTGCCAATAATCTGCGGTCGCCTGGGCCACGCGGTCCAGGTTACTAAATGTGAAATCTTCGGCGATGATGGCTCGCCAACCATCGGTCCCAAATTGAATGGCTCCCATAGCTTGTTCCGGCTATGGGAGCCTAAATCGCTACCTGAATCCAGCGTCAAGCAACCACACCGTCACCGGTGTTTGCTATCACCGCAAAGCTTCCACGAAGGGGGCGTGTTTTTCGGGCGATGTTCCGTGTGTGCGCGTAGACGGTGTTCACCGATAAACCCAATTGATCGGCGATATCTTGGCAGGAGACACCACCACCCCGCATCGCGGCGATGTTACGCTCCCGGTCGGAAAGCGGGTAGATGCTCTTGAGAGGAGAGGGAGCGCTCTCGACGAGAACATCCCGTGAGAGGCCGATCCGACCATCGAGCAGGGCTTCGATGGCCAAGGACATACGCCGCGACTCCGCGTAGGCGACGGGCGTGCCGCTCTCGATGGTGTTCTGGATTTCGACCCAGTTGGAGATGGTTTCTAGTGGGATGAAGAGCGTTTTCCGTGGCCACTGAACAGCTGCCAACATCCGGAAAACTGGCACGCCCAGAGCTCCGTTGCCAAAGATGCGGAGGATGGCGCCGTCACCCTTGCCCTGAAGAATGAGATCCACCGCCTGTTCGGCGGAATCGGCTTCGTGGACGTTGAGCCCTTGAGCTTGGCACAGTTCCGTCAGAAAAGCCCGAATCTTGGGATCCTGGTCGGCCACAATAGTCTGGAGAACGCGACCGGGGCTGCTGGGGTCGTCGCCCACGGGCTTGATCTGCTCCAAGGCAGCTCGCATGGAGGCCTGCTTCTCCAGATCATTGGTGGCCGGGGTCTCCAATCGGTACAAGCACCCCTTCTGGGAGAGAAGGTATTGGCCGATGCGCCCGACCAGTGGGGCGGTCAGCAACATCTTGCCGCGCTCGCCCCGAGTCGGGTCGGTAGCGTAGCCCTTGAGGCGGAGGCCGGCTTTGGATTCGATAAGCGTCCAACTGTAGAGGCGAACGGTGGCTTCCGAGGAGGTTTCAGGGGATCTGGCGGAGCGGTACATGAAATATTAGATTTTGTGTAATTAAAATTTAAAAACTAGGCAACCTTTATCTACCCAATAGTAGGGGGTCAGCATTCAGAATTCTCAGGACCCAACGGGGAAATCCGCTGGGAATCGGTCTTCGAAGGTAGGCATCCGATATCGATTTCAAGGTGTTGGAGCGGTCTTGAGAGTTGATCCCGGCGAGTGCCGCCGCCACGTTGATTTCGGTCTCCAGCAAGGAGATCCAGCGGGTGGACAGAAGCATGCGCACCAACCACCTACGACTCACCGGGTACATATCGAGCAGGCACTGCCGCTCCAAGGGGTGTTCCCCCAAAAACCACCGGAGGTAGACGGATTGCCCATTGAGGGCCTTTCCGAGGGTGACTGAGGCGCTGTGCATGGAGATCAAATTTATTCTTATCAGACCGTCTGAAGTGCATGGGTTGCGCTCGTGACGATCGGATGAAGTTGGATACGAGTAATAAATTACCCAACAAAACCCTATAACGGAAGATCCACAAAAGCAGTAATGAGCCTCTGGAGTTACGATCAAGTTGACTTGTAAAATCGGTAAAATCGGTGTTCATATTATTATTTGAGGCGATATCGGGTGCGGTGTGAGGGTTTTGATGTATTCTTTTGTGGACATCCCGATCGCAGGTCGGGTGAACTCTTGGTCCCGAAAAGCGGTCAGCATTGGAGGAGAGACACGGCGGCGTGTTTTTGTGCGTCTGAGCAATTTGATCGGAAAAACGAATGAAACACCCATTGCCGCACTTCCGAGGTCGGATTCCTGCGCCTCTGGATTTGCATTCTCAGATCGAGCCCTCGGACTCGGGCTCCCTACGGGCCTTGCACAGATTGAGTTCACTGATACCAATCTTGCGGGGGCCTCTCCTGTCGGTCTTTTTGTGCATAGTTTTGTTGCGACCTGGTCGGGCCGAGCCGGTGGCAGCAGTTCCAATGGAGCGTCCGGTATCCAAGCCCTTTCTGAATTCCCATTGGAGCGAGCGCGATGGTCTTCCGGGTGGATCCATTCTGGACGTGGATCAATCACCCGATGGGTCGTTGTGGGTGGTTACCCGATTTGGACTCCGCGCGTTTGATGGAGCCCGGTTCTTTGTTCCGGAGGGGCTCGAAGGTCTGAGCGATCAACCGGTGCGGCGGGTCTTTTTTGATGGCAATGGCCAAATATGGCTCCAAGGCCAGGGGTCCGCATACTGCCTCAAGCCTCACCCCGTTAGTGGCTATCAGAAGGAAGAACTTTCAGCGAGCGATGTGGTGAAGGACGGCAAGAATTGGGTGTGGTGGCAGTACGGCTCGGTTATTCGGGGTCGGTTGGGAGGTCTGGAGGCAGTGTTGCCGCCGGGGCCTGTCCCGGATAGAAAACCTCTCAAAATGATACCGGCCTTGTGGGGCGCTCGCGAGGGAGGGGTCTACCAAGTCGATGATCGGGGAAATCTTTGGCGAGGAACGCTGCAAGGATGGAACATTATTCCCGGAGCCCTTCCGCCCGACGCCCGTATCCGCTGGTGTGAGGTTTTCGAGGATCGGCAGCAGCGAATATGGATGTCCATCCTGACCCAGTCGGGAGAGGCGCTATTGGTTCACCGCACTGGCCAACAGTGGCGGACGGTATTTCCATCCAAGGCTGCGAAAGTTCCATTGGCACACTGCTTCCATGAGACCTTGCGTGGGGAACTATTAATTGGGGCCGAGTACGGGTTGCTGTATCGATTCACGAATATCCGGTCCGATCCACAGTTGTTTCGGATTGTCACCCACCCGGAGCCCATTCGGGCTATCCATGAGGATACCTTGGGCAATTGGTGGGTAGGAACGGAGGAGTCAGGGCTTCGGCTGATTTGTCGGGATTCCAATCTTCTGCTGACCCCAACGGAAGCAACCACGGACAAGAAAATCGACGTGGTTGAAAATTTGCAGGCTCAGGCTATCGGCGAACGGGAGGCGTTTCACATACAGAGTATCGCTTTGGATTCCCGAGATCGGTTGTGGGCTGCAGCCGGGGCACACGGTTTGTTTGTCCGGGAAGGGAACCATCTCAGCGCTCTCTCTCAGGCGCCGGCAGTCCTCAAAGGCGGAACCTATGTCAATGCCCTGGCACCTTCACCCCGGGGGATGGTGGTGGGAGGCGGCAACCTTTTGATGCTTATCGATGGCGAGGGGAGGTGTGTCTCCGGTCACGACCATTCGGGGAGGGTGGGAGCTGCTTCGGTAAAAGCTCTCGCCGTGGATAGCTCCGGCGGAATCTGGGCGGGTACCGATTTAGGAGAACTACTGCACTTGCTCCCGAATGCCACCCAACCCGAGATCATTCCCGTGGGAAACCCGGTCTTTGATTTGGCGGTCCAAACAAACCGGTTATGGGTTATCGCAGGAGATCAATTGCGCTGCTGGGATCGTGGGCATTGGGAACCGGTGCCTCTGGAGTTGGAAACGGTGCGGAGTCCCCAGTCGTTGTTTGTGGACCGTCAGGGCCGATTGACGGTCGTTGGAAGCTCTGAAGTAGCCATATGGAGTGGGCGAAAAGTTGCCTATCTCGGCCCCAAACAGGGTGTTTTCCCCCGCGTGCACTCGAAGGTCTTTGAGGATCTCCAGTCCAACCTCTGGTTGGCGACGGATGACGGAATCATGGAGTTGAATTCGGCGTGGATCGATCGGGCGTTGGCCGCGGACCGCGGGCATTCGCAGTCAACAGACACGTTGGAGGCCGTGGGGCGTGTGATCGGGTTCTCTCTCTTGTCGGAGATCCAACTCAACTCGAAACGCAGCGCCGCCCCGTGGGTCCTGCCTTCCGGAGAAGTGGCGTTACCCTCCAACAAAGGTGTGTTGCTGGTGCGACAGGACGGATGGGATGCCGGTGAGCAACTCCCCGTTGTTCAAAACTTAGTGATCCCTACCGGCTTGGGCAGGACTTTCAACGACTCTCATGAAAAGAACGTTGTTTGCATTCCGGAAGGGTACGATTCGCTGGTGAGCCTCCGAAGAAATCTGACGGCCACGTTGCAACCGCCGTTAGTTCGCTACTCCATCTTGGAAGACAATCATTCCTGGATTCAATTGGGCGTGGTGGACTCTTTTCGCCTCGTCGCACCTTCGAAAAAACAGTTCTCCCTGCGCATTCAGAATAAACTGCCCGGAGGAGCGTGGAGTCCAACCCATACGACTCGGGTGGAGGTGGATCAATCCGCCAATATTCCCGCTGCATGGAGGGTGAGCATCTTGGGCTCATTCCTTGTGTTTGGGGCACTGATGGCATGGCAATCGTATCGATCCAGTCTCCAACGGCGGCAGATCCAACTTCGGGCTTTGGAAGGAATGCAGAGCGATCGAGTTCGTATCGCTCGGAGTTTGCACGATGATTTAGGCAATCGATTGAGCGAGATCCAATTGCTGACCGAGCAAGTGATCTTCAATATGGAACAGCAAAAGCAGGCAAATCCGACGATCGATCGCATTTGTTCCCGGTCGGTGGAGGCGACGGAGGCTCTGGATAATCTGGTATGGCTTCTGCGCGATGTGTCGGAACCGGCCATCGACCTGAGTGGGCATATCGAGCGATTGGCTCGTAATTATCTGAGTGTTTGCTCAGTGGGCTTAGATTTTAAAATCCTCACCGGACACAATATTGAGATCGGTGGGTGGATTCGGCAGTTGCTCATCGCTGCGACTCAAGAATTGACCCGAAATGCCGTTCGACACGGTCGAGCGACCCAGGTTGGACTTGAATTGAGGGTCAGCACGGATTGGATTTGTTATCAAATTGAGGACAATGGCGTTGGGTTCGCCGTCCAATCGGCTCTCGCGTTGGGCCGTGGTTTGTTCAGTCTGATGAGCCGGGTGGGGGATGTTGGTGGCTCGGTTTCCTTGGTTTCCCAGCCCGGCCATTCGGTTATCGTCCTTCGAGTTCCTCGAGTTGTCCGATGAAAGACTTTAAGATTGAGCCAGCAACGAGTTCGGAGCCTCCCGAAATGCTCTGGAACAAGCCCCGGATCAAGGTGGCTATGGTGGAGGATTCCACTGGCTTTGGTGAAATGCTCGCCGCATGCCTAGAGAACCAGCCGGAGTTCGAGTTCCAGGGCGGAGTTCGAACTGTTCAAGATGCAGTAAAACGACTGCCACTCTGGCAACCGAACATCATCCTGCTGGACCTGGGGCTTCCCGATGGCACGGGCATCGATGTGCTTCGGGCGTTGAGTCCAACGATGACTCAGAGTGCGTTTATCATCCTCACTGTTTTCGAGGACGATGCCACCATTCGTGAAGCACTGAGCAGCGGTGCCGTGGGATACATGCTCAAGCGCTCGGGTTGGCGGTCGATCGTTGAAGGGATCAACCTGGCTGCCGGCGGCGGATCACCGCTGAATGCCCAGATTGCCCGTCGCCTGCTCGAAGTCTGGCGATTCCACGGGGCGCGTGAGCAACCGAAATTTCAAGACCTGCCGGAGTTAACTGCCAAGGAGAACGAGTTGATGCGGCAGATGGCCGCCACCGGCGACTCGGTGAAGCATGTTTCCGAAGCCATGGGACTGACTTATGCGACTGTTCGGACCTACATTCGGCGGATATACGTTAAATTGGGGGTTCACAATCGTTCTCAGGCCGAGAGAAAACTCCTGAGTCTGACCCAGGATAGATCTCAACAGGCTTCGGAATTGCCGCCGTTGGTCGAGTGAGTGAGATTGCCAGTATCCGGAGAAGAGAACCCTCTGGGGAACTCGTGATGTCTCCTGAAATCGAAGGGTTTTGCTGGATAACGATTCTAATGAGTTTCGTGGTCTTGCCCCGTTCTGGGTGTCCCTTGTTTGTGCAGCTTAGGAATACAAGGCCATGAATTCTCGGCGATAGCGGGCCTCTTGAGCTGGGAATTGTTGCCGGAGGGTTTCCTTTGAAATAGCCCCGTGCTGGAAGCGTCGCTTTTCAAAAATGGGCATATTCACGCCGAATACCGACTGGATGCCGCGCCGCACCACTTCACCTTTGAGAGAGTACAGCGTCGGGACGTCGTAGCGGGTGAGTTCGATGAATGGAATGGCTTCACTGACGGCCATGACGGCGCGGCTCATGAGTGGGCTGTAGCCCTCGAATCCGTGCCTTCGGGCGGGTGCGTAGGTTCGGACGTAGCCGCGGCTGAGACCGCCGCTGTAGGTGAGCGAGTGCTTGATGCGCCCTACGCCCCAGCCTTCGTGGTAGAGCATCAGGTTGTGGACCACCGAGCGGATGGTTAGCTCGGGGTTCTCTTCGATCGGGTAGTCCTTGAGATTCTCATCACCACCGTCCCCGTCGAAAAGGTGTTTCCAGTCCGGATGCCGCTCACGAATTCCACGGCAAAGGGCCAGAGCCATGGTGCCGCATTCCACGTCGAGTGGTTTGTAATCTTCCAGCACCCGCAGGGTTTCCGACGGATTCAAAGTTCGCGGATCTCCGGAAATCTCTTCCAGAAAGAGCCCGAGTCCGAGTGGCTCCAGGAACGCTCGGGCCTGAGCTAAATCGGGTCCATCGCCCAGGTGAAGGGTGAAGGCTTTGAGGCGCGAGAGGCTCATGCCCAACCGTTGCATCTGGAAGTAGGTGGCCAAGAAGACCGCACCGCTGTCGACCCCGCCGGAGAAGGCGACCCCGATGGGTTCCTTCGGATCGATGGAGCCGAGTTGCTTGCCGATTTCGTCGGCCAGAGCCCCGATGTATTGGTGGCCGATGGTGTCGAGGTCAGCCGGCAGTGAATTGGGTAGGGGGTTGAAGTAGCGGGTGTAGACCGGATCCGGATCCGGGCAGCCGATGAGCTGAATTTCCACCACGTAGTGCGCGGGTACCATGCGTGTGTAGCTCGGATGAAACTGGTCGGCCAAACCCTCGAGCTCTAGTTGGGCGTGGATGCTATCCATGCGGTCGGCCACGATGAGGGCCGGACCCTCGGCGCGTTTGGCCAAGAAGTAACGCATGGGGCGATCGAGGGAGCGAGCCATGCGCACTGTCTTGCCGTCGCGGGCTAGGAGAGCGAAGGAACCGTCGATCTCTGCCACACGGGCTGCATCACCGCTGAAGACCCGTTCAACAGCCTCGGCCTGCGAAACGTTGCGCAGACGGTTCAGCGTGGGATCCAGGAGGTTGACGACGCGTTCAACGTACTCGGGAAGCATGAGCCACACAGTGGTTCAAGTTGGGGCGGTGATCAACCGGTCCGTTGGACTTGGGTGTGTCGGGCACGGGTCCGTTGGCGGCTACTCTAGGACGATCCGTCCCCAATCTTCCGGTCGTCCCTGGACGCCAGGTCGCGGGGACCAAGCCAGTCGGGTGCGATTGATGTTTTCTCCTGGCTGGGCATCGACCTTGTCGCCGTCATAGATCAACACATTGAACCCAGCACCGGAGCCGGACTTGCCTTTCAATCCCAACTCCCGCAAGGGGATGAGCGCACGGAGGGTGTAGCCAGCGGCAGTGCGCCACGAAAGCAGGCGGGTGCCCAGAGAATGGGTTTCCAGAGGCCCTGGATCGGCGTCGGCATCGCGGGCACCCCGCACCTGACCGCTCCGGTCGAAGGGGAAGATGCCTGCTTTCCAGCAGCCCAGCGTGTGCTCGGCGCCGGCCGACGGGTCCACACACAGCTCCACCGAATCGCTTCGCCAGTGCCCCTTGATGTCATTGGTTTCGATGTTGGAAACCACATGGTCATCTCGGATTTGGATTTCCACCCAGAGGTGCTTCCCGTCATGTCCCAATCGGAATTGACCGCTGCAGTCTGAAGCACCGTCGGAGCGGCCCTGCCAGGATAGCTCGGGCCCGATGGTGGTGGCGGGCAAGGCCATCCAGGCTGAGTCCTCGCCGTGGTGATTCCAGGGGAGCGAGGCGATCCGAGGGACCTTCAGGAATGGCACTGGGTGCAGGCGGACCGAAGCCCGGTGGTCGCCGACCCACGCCAGCAGCGTGACGTCTTCACGGGCAGTCGTCGGGGCCGTGATGCCCACTCGACCTCCCGATATCACTCGCGCCGACCAGCCCGGTGGAGTTTGGAACTGCACCGTTCCCTTGGCCAAAGAACGGCCCCGGAAAAGGGACAGGCTCGTTTCTTGGCCGGCGACGACGGAGACATCGGCCTGAAAGGACTGGGCTGCATGGGCGATCCGGTGGACGCGAACAAACTCCCGGTACCGAGCCACAGCGGGTCTCGGGACGAAAAACAGGTCAGGGTCTTCGATAGTCTCCGGCACTGGAAACCCATCCCAACGCGGGGGACAGGCTCTTAAAGCCTCGGGGAGGGGAAGCCCTTGGAAGAGATCCGTTTCGGTCGGGTGGATGGGCAGGACGCTGCAAACCGGGGTGAACCATTGGTTGGTGGTACGACGAAACCACGTCGATTGCGCAATGGAACCAAAGGCCTGAGATCGGTGGTTGGACAGAGCCTCGGCGGCAACGATCACCGGCAGGCGTCCGTCGGGTAGGGGCTGAGTGAGCGCGATCGACAAAGCCTGCCCCGGATTGGCGGCGGCCCCGGAATAGAAAAGCTTCCGCGGTCGCCATGGGGACAGGCCTTCCAGGCGCAGGTGGTCGGGAAATTGGTTGGGATCCGCCGCGGCCTCGAAGGCCTCGGTGGCTAGCCATCCGGCAGCTTGATGGTTGCCGTGCTGCCCGGGCGACGGGGCGGGGTTCATAGTGACCACCACCTCCGGTCTCAGGGTGCGGATAACCCGAACTAAGCGGCCGAGGGTGTCCGAGTGGTTCCATCGCTCTAGGGTGACACCGAGACTTTCGGTGTAGGCGAAGTCGGCCTTATCGAGGAAATGCACTTGCTGCACCCCCAGGCCCCGAAGGGCATCCCGCAGCTCGATCTCGCGCAGGATTCCCAGAGCCGGTCCCGACTGGGTTCCCACCATGTTGCCTCCTCCTTCGCCCCGAGTGCAGTAGACATGGGCAATGGAACGACCAGAACCATGGCTCAGCGAGGCGATGGTGGCCGCCACACCGGTTTCGTCGTCGGGATGGGCGAAGACACCCAACAGGTCTACCTTCAATCGGGCTGCCCCGGATTCGTTGGCCCGGCTAGCGGTTTGACCTTCGAGGATCGCAGGCAATAGGGACGACGACAGCAGCGACGACAGCAGCAGCGACAAGGCGGTGCGGGCCGGAGGGAACATGACCTCAGGCTGCTCCGATCTGCGGATTCGGGCAATCCCGAGAGCATTGTCGGGAGAATTTCCGGGGCAGGGCTTAGGGCGTGACGCAGCGGCCGATGATGCGTCCTCGAGACAGATCGAATGGAGATAGTTCGAGTTCCACGGTGTCGCCGGGTTGGATCGCACCGATCACCGGTTGGAGCTTGCGGGTGACATGGGCCACCAGTTCATAGCCGTTGCTCAGGCGCATGCGATAGGCGGCGACTCCCAGCGGACTTAGGACCTGGGCCGGGACGTGGATGGCATCTTCTTTGGGCATGGCAGGTGGAGGAGGAGAGGTTTGGCTGGAAGCGGAAGGATCGAACGCAGGAAGGCGAAGAGGGAGTCTCTTCGCCTTCCGATGTTGGATGCAGGAAAAAAGTTCCGGCGATCAGGGCAATGAGGTGGAACCCATCAGATAACGGTCGCATTCACGGGCTGCCCCGCGGCCTTCATTGAAGGCCCAAACCACAAGGCTTTGGCCCCGGCGACAGTCACCGGCGGCGAACACCTTGGGGATGCTGGTGGCGAAGTTGCCATGCTCGGCCTTGATGTTGGAACGCGGGTCCCGTTCCAGGCCCAGGGACTCGAGCAACGGCTGCTCAGGCCCGACAAAGCCCATGGCTAAGAGAACGAGCTGGGCCGGAACCACTCGATCGGTGCCAGGCACATCCACGGGGGTGAATTGGCCCTTATCGTTGCGCTCCCAGCGGATCTCTACCAGATGCACACCGGACACGTTGCCCTGATCGTCGGTGAGAAACTTCTTAGCGGTCGTCAGGTAGACCCGCGGATCGGAGCCGTACGCAGCGGCAGCCTCTTCCTGACCGTAGTCCATCTTGTAGGTCTTGGGCCATTCTGGCCACGGATTGTCTTTGGCGCGCTCGGTGGGCGGCTTGGGCAGGATTTCAACCTGGATCAGGCTCTTGCAGCCGTGACGCATGGACGTGCCCACGCAGTCAGTGCCGGTGTCGCCACCACCGATAATGATGACGTCCTTGCCGGCCGCAGAGATCGGAGGCTGAGCCTTGTCGAGCAGGGACTTGGTGTTGCCGTGGAGGAACTCCATGGCGAAGTGGACACCCTTGGATTGCCGGCCTTCGATCGGCAAATCTCGCGGCTTGGTGGCACCGGTGCACAGCACCACGGCGTCGAAATCTTCGACCAGTTGGGCCGATGTAATGTCGCGACCGACCTCGCTGTTGCAGCGGAAGGCGATACCCTCGCGCTCCATTTGCTTGATGCGGCGCAGCACGACCTTCTGCTTGTCGAGCTTCATGTTCGGGATGCCGTACATGAGCAAGCCGCCGGGACGGTCAGCACGCTCAAACACCGTGACGTAATGGCCCGCCTTGTTGAGCTGGGCCGCGGCGGAGAGTCCCGCAGGGCCTGAACCGATGACGGCCACCTTCTTGCCGGTGCGCTTCTTGGGCGGCTGCGGCTTGACCCAGCCCTTTTCCCAGGCGTGGTCGATGATGGTGCACTCGATGTTCTTAATGGTCACCGGCGGCGCATTGATGCCGAGGACGCAAGAACCTTCGCAGGGTGCCGGGCAGACTCGGCCGGTGAATTCCGGGAAGTTGTTGGTCTTGTGCAGACGGTCCAGCGCTTCTTTCCATAGCCCCCGGTACACGAGATCGTTCCACTCGGGGATCAAGTTGTTGATAGGGCATCCGCTGGCCATGCCGCTGATCAGCGAACCGTTGTGGCAGAAGGGCACGCCGCAATCCATGCATCGGGCTCCTTGCTGGCGCAGGCTCTGGTCGTCCATGTGTTCATGGAACTCATTCCAGTCTTTGATGCGTTTCAGGGCGCTACGGTCGAGAGGAAGCGCGCGGGCGTATTCTAGGAATCCTGTGGGTTTTCCCATATCTCTATGTCGTTTGAAGGACTTGGTCTCGTGACAATTTGCGGGGTTCTGTGTCGCGCTTGGATCTTAGCCCCCACCGGATCGGGAGACGTCTTTGGAGTTGGCTTCGAAGGCGGCATTCAGCGCGTCATCGCCCGTGAGACCATCGGCCTGGGCTTTGAGTAGCGCTGTGAGCACGCGCTTGTAGTCGCGGGGCATCACCTTGATGAACTTCGGTTGAGTGGTGCTCCAATCCCTCAGGATGGAGGAGGCCCGGGTGCTCTTGGTGTTGATCGCATGGTTTTGGATCATCTCTTGGAGCACTGCGTTGTCGGACTCTTCTAGCTTCTCCAAGGCGACCATTTGCGTGTTGCACTTGGAGGCGAAGTCTCCGACCTCATCATAGATATAGGCCACGCCACCGGACATACCCGCAGCGAAATTGCGGCCCGTCGGACCGAGGATGACCACCGTTCCGCCGGTCATGTACTCGCAGCCATGGTCACCCACGGCTTCGACGACGGCCTTGACGCCGGAATTGCGGACGCCAAATCGCTCACCCGCCATGCCTCGGATGAAAACCTCACCCTGGGTCGCGCCATACAACGCAACGTTGCCGACGATCATGTTCTCTTCTGGCGCAAAGGTGCTGGCCGCCGGCGGATACAAGATCAGTTTGCCGCCGCTCAGGCCCTTGCCGAAGTAGTCGTTGGCATCGCCCTCGAGCGTGAAGGACATGCCCTTGGGCATGAACGCACCGAAACTCTGACCAGCACTGCCTTGGAAGGTAATCTGGATAGTGTCTTCGGGCAGTCCGGCCGCACCGCGTTGGCGGGTCAGCTCGCTGCCAGTGATGGTTCCAGCCACGCGGTTGACGTTGCGAATGGGAAGGGTCGCTTTGACCTTCTCTCCTCGCTCGATGGCGGGTAGGCACAACGGAAGGAGCTGGGTGATATCCAGCGATTTGTCGATGCCGTGATCTTGGATCATCTGGCAGTAACGTCCAACTTCGGGCCCGGCCTCCGGCTGATAGAGGATCTTGCTGAAGTCGACCCCCTTGGCCTTCCAGTGCTCGATGGCCTTACGGGGCTCGAGCCGGTCGGTGCGGCCCACCATCTCGGTGATGGAGCGGAAACCGAGTTGCGCCATGATCTCGCGAACTTCTTGAGCAATGAAGCGCATGAAGTTGATCGCATGCTCCGGTTCGCCGGTGAAGCGCTTGCGCAGTTCAGGGTCTTGAGTGGCGACGCCCACAGGACACGTGTTCAGGTGACACACGCGCATCATGATGCAGCCCAGTGACACCAGGGGCGCGGTCGCAAATCCGAACTCCTCGGCACCCAGCAGCGCGGCGATGACTACGTCGCGGCCGGTTTTCAGTTGGCCGTCGGTCTCGACCACGATGCGCGAGCGCAAGTTGTTGAGCACTAGGGTCTGGTGAGTTTCGGCCAAGCCGAGTTCCCAAGGAATGCCCGCGTGCTTGGTGGAGGTCTGGGGTGAAGCACCCGTGCCGCCATCGTAACCCGAGATAAGTACCACGTCGGCATGCGCCTTAGCCACGCCGGCGGCGATGGTGCCGACGCCCACCTCGGACACCAGCTTGACGCTGATTCGGGCGTGGATGTTGGCGTTCTTCAAATCGTGGATGAGTTCGGCGAGATCCTCGATGGAATAGATGTCGTGGTGCGGCGGCGGGGAAATCAGACCGACACCCGGGGTCGAGTGACGGGTCTTGGCCACCCAAGGGTACACCTTGGTGCCGGGCAACTGGCCGCCCTCACCGGGCTTGGCACCCTGAGCCATCTTGATCTGGAGTTCTTGGGCATTGACCAAATATTGGCTGGTCACACCAAAGCGTCCCGAAGCCACCTGCTTGATGGCGGAATTCTTGGAGTCGCCGTTGGGCAGGGGAATAAAACGTTCCGGATCTTCGCCGCCCTCGCCGGTGTTGGATTTGCCGCCTAGGCGGTTCATGGCGATAGCCAATGTCTCATGGGCCTCCTGGGAGATGGATCCATAGCTCATCGCGCCGGTCTTAAACCGCTTCACGATGGACTCGACCGATTCCACCTCTTCGATGGGGATCGGGCTCGACGACTTGAAGTCGAGGAGTCCCCGCAGTGTGGCCCAATGCTTGAACTGGTCATTGACCGACTTGGAGTAGTCTTGAAAAGCCTTGAAATCTCCGTTGCGCACCGCTTTTTGCAGCTTGTGCACCGTATCGGGATTGAACAGGTGGTACTCGCCATCGCGACGCCACTGATACCGGCCACCGACATCGAGCGTGGGGTTCTGCGACTTTCGGTCGGGGAAGGCGGTTCGGTGACGGATTTCGATGTCGCGGGCGATCTCCTCCATACCGACACCTTCCACGCGGGTCGGTGTCCAGGTGAAGTAGCGATCCACAACGGCCTCGTTGATGCCGACCGCCTCGAAGATTTGAGCGCCGCGGTAGGACTGGATGGTTGAGATACCCATCTTGGAGGCCACCTTGATGACGCCCTTGACCGCGGACTTAACGAAGTTCTTGTAGGCGGTCTTGGAGTCGACGTTGGTCAGCAACCCCTGATGGATCATGTCGTCGATCGATTCAAAGGCCAGATACGGATTAATGGCTCCGCACCCGTAGCCGATGAGCAGCGAGAAGTGGTGAACCTCACGCGGTTCGCCCGATTCGAGAACGAGCCCGACGCGGTTCCGGTCGCCTTCGCGAATCAAGTGATGATGGAGGCCGCTGACAGCCAGCAATGCCGGGATGGCCGCGCTCTTGGCGCTGAGGCCGCGGTCGGACAGGATCAAAATATTGACCCCGTCGTTAATCGCTTTGGAAGCTGCCTTGAACAGGTCTTTCAGGGCCTTCTCGAGTCCTTTGGAGCCCTTATCCACCTTGTAAAGGATGGGGAGCGTGACCGACTTGTAGCCCGACTGATTGATGCTTTTGAGCTTGGCCAGTTCTTCGTTAGTCAGCACCGGCGACTTCAACTCGATGAGGTGGCAACTCTCCGCTGACGGGGTGAGCAGGTTCTTCTCGGAGCCGATGGTGGTAATCGCACTGGTGACAATCTCTTCGCGAATACAGTCGATCGGAGGATTGGTGACCTGCGCGAAGAGCTGGTGGAAGTAGTTGTAGAGCAGCTGCGAGTGGTTGGACAACACCGCCAAGGGCGTGTCGGTACCCATCGATCCGATGGCTTCGACGCCGTCGCGAGCCATGGGAACTAGCAGCATTCGCAAGTCTTCGAAGGAATAACCGAAGGCCTGCTGACGCTGCAAAACCGTGGAGTGGCCGGGCTCGGGCAGGTGCTCCGTGTCTGGCAACGAGGACAACTCGATCAAGTGCTGGTTAAGCCACTGACGATAGGGTTGTTCGATGGCGATTTGCTCCTTGATCTCGGCATCATCCACGATCCGGCCTAGGGCCGTATCGATGTAGAACATGCGGCCGGGTTGGAGACGGCCCTTATGGGCGATGTTCTCCGGAGCGATATCGAGTACGCCGACCTCTGAGGCCATGATGACCTGATCGTCTTTGGTGATGTAATAGCGCGACGGGCGCAGGCCGTTGCGGTCCAAAGATGCTCCGATGCGGACGCCGTCGGTGAAGGCCACGCAAGCAGGGCCGTCCCACGGTTCCATTAGGCAGGAGTGGTACTCGTAGAACGCCTTCTTCTCGTCGCTCATCGACTCGTGATTGGCCCAGGGTTCTGGGATCATCATCATCATCGCATGCGGCAAGGAGCGGCCGGCCAGCACCAGCAATTCTAGCACGTTGTCGAACATGGCTGAATCGCTGCCGTCTGGGTCGACGATGGGCAGGATCTTGTGGATGTCGTCACCGAAGGCATCGGATTGGAACAAGGCCTCGCGGGCACGCATCCAATTGATGTTGCCGCGCAGCGTGTTGATCTCGCCGTTGTGGGCGATGTAACGGTAGGGGTGCGAACGGGCCCAACTCGGGAACGTGTTGGTGCTGAAGCGGGAGTGGACCAGTGCCAGACCTGACTTCATGTCCGGGTTCTTGAGGTCCAGGAAGTACTTGTCGACCTGTTCGGTCATCAGCATTCCCTTGTACACGAGGGTGCGGCAGGAAAGGCTGCAAATGTACCAGTACCCGGCGCCGTCCTTGGTGGAGCAACGAATCTCGGAGTAAGAGCGCTTGCGAATGACGTAGAGTTTCCGCTCGAAGGCTAGGTCGTCGCTGAGTTCCGGGTTCTTGCCGATGAAGACCTGTCGAACATGGGGTTCCGAAGACTTTGCAGTCTCGCCGAGCGAACTGTTGTCGGTCGGTACGGTGCGCCAGCCCAAGAGGTCTTGGCCTTCCGATTGGATGATCTTCTCGAAGGCCATCTCCAGCTTGCGGCGCTGCCGCGGATCCCGGGGCAAGTACACCATGCCCACGCCGTACTGACCGGGGGGAGGCAGAGTGATGCCCACACGCTGGGTTTCGCTGGCCAAGAACTCGTGAGGCATCTGGATGAGGATGCCAGCGCCATCGCCCGTATTGGCTTCGCAGCCACACGCGCCGCGGTGGTCCAGATTCCGCAGAATTTGGAGCCCTTGTTGGACCACAGAATGAGTCTGGGTTCCCTTGATGTTGGCCACAAAACCGACGCCACACGCGTCGTGTTCGAAGTCAGGCCGGTAGAGTGAGTTCGGTACGGACGGGTACGAGTTCATTCAACGGGGAATAGTGAGACCTTGTTTGGGTCCAAGTGAGCAAAGTGAACCAATCGAAATGGTGGGGAGCAAAATATTTTTTGAAACGGACCGGGAAATAACTTTCGAGGGCGGAACCGCATGACGATTACGCCGAGAATTGCCCGGTGGTTTGAGATGAATCCGGGGAGTTCAGCTCTTCCAGTCAAACGCGCGTTTTTTGACGGCGTAAATGTATCCGACAAAGACGATTCCCAGGAAAGAGAGCATTCCGCCGAGGCCGAGTACCAGATCCGTTCGGGCCAGTTCCTTAAAAGTAACGGCCCAAGGGTACATGAAGACCACCTCGATATCGAACAGGACGAAGAGCAGGGCGACCAGATAGAACTTAATGCTGAGTCGAGCGCTGCCCTCGCCCTGAGGGAGCATTCCGCACTCGTAGGGGATGTCCTTGGTTTGAGTCCGTCGCCCTGATTTTCCGAGCAACACGGACACAGCCAAAGTTCCAACGGCGAAATTGGCAGCCACGAACAGCAGCATCAGCACCGGAAGGTACTGGTTCAGTTGAGTATCCATCAATGGAGAGAAGATGGAATCAAAGCCGTTTCCCGGCAAGCGGACATTGAGTCCGGTTATTCAAAATAGCCTGTCCCCCTTGAAGAGCCTGTCCCTCTTGAAGAGCCTGTCCCTCTTGAAGAGCCTGTCCCTCTTGAAGAGCCTGTCCCTTTTGAGAGCCTGTCCCTTTTAGGAGCCTGTCCCTTTTAGGAGCCTGTCCCTTTTAGGAGCCTGTCCCTTTTAGGAGCCTGTCCCTTTTTTGGGGAATCGGATGAATTTGGTCTGGAAATGGTTTTGACAGTGCAGGAGAGGCGGGTAAGTTGGTTTCATTCCAGACGGAAATGGTCTGGTTCAAGGGATGCAAATCACCAAGGCAGGAGAATACGGGGTTTTAGGGCTAATTGCCCTTTCCCGCCGCCCATTGGGTGAGGTGGTTATGATCGACATCCTCTGCGATGAAGAGTGTGTCCCGAAAAGTTTTCTGGGTAAAATTTTCCAGAATCTCAGCAAGACGGGCTTGGTGGGCTCGGCCCGCGGATCCGGTGGGGGCTTCTACCTCACCCGCCCAGCATCTGACATTACGGTGCTGGAGATTTTGGAGTCCATCGAGGGGCCAATCGCTCTTCAGCGATGCCTCGAAATCGATGTGGGCTGCGAACACAGTCGTGGTTGCGCGCTGTGTGGCTTGTTGGCCGAGGCTCAGGAGCGGATGAAAGAAGTTTTTGCCGGCACAAGTTTGGCCACCTTGGCGGGACGCCACTTGCCCAATGGTCTGGTTCAGCAGGCCCGTTCGGTTCGAAACCCCAAGATTTCTTTGACGACCTCTGAGGCGACCGTTGACCTGCAGTCAGACGGAACCGCAGTGGCCCCAAGTCTAAATTAATTTCAATTTTATGAGCGAAACTTACACGTTGTACAATTCCACGGTGATGGAGCACTTCATGAATCCCCGCAATATGGGGGATTTGAAGGATGCCGATGGTGTGGGTGAGGTGGGGGCTGCGGCCTGCGGAGACATCATGAAGATCTCCATCAAGATCAAGGACGGACGAATTGAGGACGCCCGCTTCAAGACCTTCGGTTGCGGCTCAGCCATTGCCAGTTCGAGCATGGCCACCGAACTGATCAAGGGACGCACCATCGACGAGGCTATGTCCTTCTCCAACCAGGAGGTTGTAGACGCCCTCGGCGGGTTGCCTCCGGTTAAGATCCACTGTTCGGTGCTTGCCGAGGAGGCTCTCAAGGCGGCATTGGAAGATTATGTGAAGAGAAACCCTTCCGCGGCCGCCAAGGTGGCGATGACGGATTCGGTTGCTGCTTAATTTGCTTATCTTGAGCGGCCTGCAGTCGGAGAAAGTTTCGACGACTGCAGGCTTTTTTGGTGATTTGAAGCCGTTCCCGGTTGATTGCTGTTGGCTTACCTTGCTGTCGGCCTACCGGGGTTATTCTCAGCCAACTTTGCACCGTCTGATCCCCTGATTGTCCCACCCATGCGCCAGGTTTTCCTTGATCACCAGTCTTCGACTCCGGTCCTTCCGGAGGTCTTCGATGCCATGCGGCCGTACTTCACCGAGTACTTTGGTAATGCTTCTTCGCTTCACCAACATGGTCTTCGGGTCCGGGACGCTCTGAAGCGAGCTCGCCAGCAAATGGCCTCATTGATCGGCGCCGAGAGCGAAGAGGAAATCTACTTCACCTCGGATGGCACCGAATCCTCGAACTTAGCCATCAAGGGCGCGGCCTATGCGAACGAGCGCAAGGGCAAGCACTTGGTGATTTCCGCGACGGAGCATCCGAGTGTGATGAACTCCTTGGATTTCTTGGAAAAGCAGGGATGGACTTGCACGCGAGTCGGTGTGACGCCTCAGGGGATGATTCGGTTGGACGAACTCGAGGCAGCCATCACGCCCCAGACGGTGCTTGTGGCGGTGCACCATGTGAACCACGACATCGGTACTATTCAACCGATGCGTGAGGTGGGGCAGATTTGTACCACCAAAAACGTGCCCCTTTATGTGGACTGTGAGGCCAGCGCCGGGTGGTTGCCCATCGATGTGAAGGAGTGGGGGGCGGCCATGGTGAGTTTCTCTCCCCATCGGTTCTACGGTCCCAAAGGGGTTGGTGTGCTCTATCGCAATCGCAAAGCCCGCATCGTCAGTATGATTCATGGCGGGGTGCAGGAAGGGGGGCGTCGGGCTGGCACCGAGAATATTCCCGCTATCGTGGGTGGCGGAGTGGCCGCAGAAATTGCTCAGGAACGGCTGACACAACGGGTTGCGCACGTGGCTCCTTTGCAGAAACGTCTTTGGGAGGGACTGAAGCTGAATGTTCCTTACATCCAGCTCAACGGCTCGGAACCGGGCCCCGATCGCATTGCGACTAATTTGAATCTTTCCACCGAGTTCATCGAGGGAGAGGGCCAGTTGTTGCTCTGCGATATGAACGGAATCGCCGTGGCGAGTGGGTCGAGTTGCGTGAGCAAGAGTCTCAAAGTGTCCCATGTCCTGGGAGCCATTGGCTTGGATCACGCTCTGGCCCAAGGGAACATCATTATGACTCTTGGCGAGGTCAATACCGAAGCCGACATTGACTACGTGGTTGAAACCTTCGCCAAGATTGCCTCCAAGCTCCGGGGGATGTCCCCGATGTGGGATGAATTTGAACACGGTGTGATCGACTCGGTCATTGCACCCACCGGTCGTGGAAAGTCCTTCAGCCAGCATGCGGCGGAAGTGTCTGGAAAACCGGCGCACTAGACTCGATCCGCAGATTTGAAAACCGTCGATCCAAGATCTGTTTCTTTGGGCGGTTTCCTTGATTTGCACAATTTGATTCCTGCAATAACATTCCGTTTATGACCATAAACATGACTTTGGCTCATGCCTTGACCGTGTCGGCCTTCTTGCTGGTTCCTGCTGCGGTGAATGCTGCCACTCCGTCGGAGTTGCGAGCTGGTGCCTTGAAGGTTCTGGCGCCGATTCCCGAGAAAATGCCGGGTGGCGAAAACGACACCCCTGCTCGTGTAAAACTGGGTCGGGATCTGTTCTTTGAGAAGAAGCTCTCGGCCAACAATACCCAATCTTGTAACTCCTGCCATGCGGTGGATCACAACCGTGGCGGCGTCGACAATGAGCCAACTTCTCCGGGTGCCTTCGGCAAGCGGGGTGGTCGAAATTCTCCGACAGTGCTCAACGCGGGCTTCCATATCGCTCAGTTCTGGGATGGTCGCGCCAAGACCTTAGAGGATCAGGCCAAGGGCCCCGTGCTCAACCCCGGTGAAATGGGCATGCCCAGCGAGGCGGCGGTGGTCGAGAAGCTTAAAGCTGAGAAGAAGTACGTCGGAGCCTTCAAGAAGGCGTTTCCGGGCGAGTCTGATCCGGTTACCTACGACAATTTCGCTAAGGCGGTCGGCTCATTCGAGCGAACCCTCCGCACGCACGACCGATTTGACGATTTTCTCAAAGGTGACGACAAAGCTCTCACCGCTGCTGAACTGAAGGGACTCGACACCTTCTTGTCGATTGGTTGCACCACCTGCCATACAGGTCCGCTCCTTGGAGGTAACGACTACAAGAAGCTCGGAATCCTCAACGCCTACGAAAACACTGCGGACAAAGGGCGCATCGAGGTAACCAAGGAAGACTACGACGAATTTGTCTTCAAGGTGCCCAGCTTGCGCAATATCGCTTTGACTGCGCCGTACTTCCACGACGGCTCCCAGAAGACTTTGGAGCAGACGGTTCAGAAGATGGCTTGGCTGCAATTGGGCAAGAAGCTCTCCGCCGAAGAAACGAGCGACTTGACAGCCTTCCTCCGGGCGCTTTCCGACAAAAAGCGGTCGGTCGTCGCGGCTAAGTGAACTGCTGACGAATTTATTTAAGGGGTGGAGCCGTCCTTTAGGATGCTCCACCCCGTTTTTACAACGGCTAAGACCCTCGTATTCCGAACAAAATCATCCATGCTAACCATTCTAGAGTCCTCCGTGATGGAAGCGCTGCGCACGGTCAAGTACCCCGGATACAGCCGGGACATCGTTTCTTTCGGGTTGGTGAAGGGTGTTCAAATCGACGGCAGCGCTGTCGGGGTGCTTCTGGAATTGACCACTCCGAATCCGGAGATCGGCAATCAAATCGCCGACGCAGCAAAAGCAGCATTGCGGGACCAGATCGAGGGAATCACTGACGCCCATGTGCAGGTCCAGGTACCGCCGCCGACCTCGGCGGTTTCGGCTACTCCGGCCAATACCGGGGTTGCTCAGCGAAATCGCATGCCCGGAGTTCGTCGGGTGGTTGCGGTGGCTTCGGGCAAGGGAGGGGTAGGAAAGTCTACTTGCTCGGTCAATTTGGCGTGCGCCTTGGCGCGTGCCGGATTGCGGGTAGGTCTCTTAGATTGTGACATCTACGGCCCGAGCATTCCGCTGATGATGGGTATCCAGGAGCGGCCCACTCTCACCGATGATGAGCGCTTGGTGCCACCGGTGCGCCATGGGGTGAAGCTCATGAGCATGGGCTTTCTCATTGATCCAGAACAGGCCGTCATCTGGCGGGGACCGATGATCCAGAAAACCATCCATCAGTTCATTAATCAGGTGGCGTGGGGTGACTTGGACTACTTGTTAGTGGATCTGCCGCCGGGCACCGGCGATGCCCAGTTGTCCTTGTGCCAGTCGGTGCCGCTAGATGGAGGCGTCATCATCACTACACCGCAGGAAGCCTCCTTGGGAGTGGTTCGCAAGGGGATGTCGCTCTTTGAGAAGGTTCAGGTTCCGATCCTAGGCATCGTGGAGAACATGAGTGGTTTCCGTCTCGCCGATGGAACACGCGTGGACATCTTCGGGCATGGCGGAGGGCGTCTTGAAGCCGAGCGCAAAGGAGTCACGTTCCTGGGAGAAATTCCGTTGGTTGTCGCGATCCGCGAGGGCGGAGATCGTGGCGAACCAGTGGTGGTGGCCGACCCGATGGGTGAGGCGGCCCGTGCTTTCTCAGCGGTGGCTGCCGGGTTGCAGCAATGCTTTCCGGGCGGCTGAACTTGAGGAGATCTTAGGCTGAAAACCTTGGGCATTGCCGACTAGGCCTGCTGCAGCAATCCTACAACTGTGTTTCGTGAACTGGGCAAGATGCTGGTGCTTTTTGGGGTGACCCTGAGGGCATTGCCGAGAATTTTTCGCTATCGGCGCAATTTGGCCGAGCAGTTGTTCGAGATTGGCAACGCCAGTCTCTTCATGGCGTGCGTGCTCTCGCTCTTCATTGGCGGCGTGTTGTCGTTGCAGGCGGGGCCATTGCTGGCTCAGCGAGGTCTCGGTTCCATGCTGGGCGGCTTGGTCGGTGCCTCGCTCGCTAAAGAACTGGGGCCGGTGATGATGTCGATCCTCATCGCGGGTCGCATCGGTTCGGCGATGGCGGCCGAGTTGGGGTCCATGAGAGTTTACCAGGAAATCGATGCCCTGCGCACCCTGAACATCGACCCGGTCGAGTACCTCGTACTGCCGCGGGTCGTCGCCATATCACTGGCACTGCCCTGCCTGCTGGTGTTTTCGCTGCTCATTGGTTCAGCTGGTGGTGCCTTCGTGGCGGCTCTCAACCCGGAAGTGGCTGTGTCGGCAACGGCCTTCTTCAACAGTCTCAAGGCGACTTTGGAACCGCGGGACATCATCCACGGACTGATTAAGACCTTTATCTTTGCCATCACGGTGGGTGTGGTCTGCTGCAATCAAGGCCTCGACACCATGGGCGGTCCTCGCGGAATCGGGCGCAGCGTCACCAAGGCGGTTGTGAACTCGATCGTGTTCATTCTAGTGCTCGACTATGTCATCACTCGGATGCTCTTACCGTTCACCCAGGCATCGATGGCGGGAGGGTTTTAAAATCCATGACTTCTGCGAAGATCGCTGAATCGGGCGTGGCCGTCCGAGTTCGCCAACTCCGAAAATCCTTCGGGTCCCAGATCGTTCTCGATGGCGTCGACCTAGAAATTCAACCCGGGGAGATTTTTGTTCTGATGGGGCCGAGCGGCTCCGGGAAATCGGTGTTGCTGCGTCATCTTATCGGTCTTGAGACGGCCGACTCCGGCGAGATTCATCTCAACGAGACGCGCATCGAAGACGAAGGCATCCGTGATCGGTTCCGTTTGGCGATGGTGTTCCAGAGCGGAGGTTTGCTCAACTCGCTCACGGTGGGTGAAAATGTCGGCCTTTATCTGTCGGAACATCGACTGAAACCCGCGGTAGAGATTGAACGAATCGTCCAAGAGAAACTGGCGTTGGTGCACCTGGGGCCGAAGGATTCCCTGAAGTATCCGTCGGAACTTTCGGGCGGCATGAAAAAACGAGTAGCCATTGCTCGGGCACTGGTGATGGAGCCGCAGGTTGTTCTTTACGATGAGCCGACCAGTGAATTGGATCCGCTGGTCGCAGTGACGGTCGGACGAGAAATTGTGCGGGCCAATGCTGTGACCCGAGCCACTACGCTGGTGGTGACCCATGACCGCGACCTCGCTTTTGGCATCGCCAACCGTATCGCCTTCCTCAGCGAAGGGCGGATCGTGGCCGTGGGCACGCCGGAAGTGATCCGTGCTTCGCAGGATCCGTTGCTCCGTCGTTTTCTTTCCGCTGATTTTACTCGGGATTGAACGGTTGGTCCGATTTTCCGGCCTCACTCGTCTCACGGAGTGAGTCACCACTGGCTCCGGTTCGAACAGGTGGATAGCATGGGTCCATGCGAGGGTTTTTCTCTTGGATCGGTCCATGGCTGTTGGGGGGTATCGCCGCACTGGCGTTGCAGGCCGAAGAGGCTCGGTTGTTGCGGTTTCCCTCCCTGAACGGAAATCGGGTGGTGTTCACCTATGCCGGTGATTTGTACACCGTCTCGGTTCAAGGAGGCGTCGCGCGGCGCCTGACCTCCGACCCGAAGGGATTTGAGATGTTCGCCCGCTTCTCACCCGACGGCAAAACGCTGGCCTTCACCGGTCAATATGACGGCAACACCGAGGTTTATGTGATGCCTTCCGAGGGGGGCGAACCCCGGCGGCTTACCCATACCGCGACCCTGGAACGGGACGATGTCTCGGACCGGATGGGGCCTAACAACATTGTCATGGCCTGGAAGGACAATGAGACGGTGGTGTACCGTTCGCGCCGGAACCATTGGAACCCGTTCAAAGGTGAACTCACCTTGGCCCGCCTCTCGGGCGGCGTTCCGGAGACGTTGCCGGTGCCCCGTGGCGGTTGGTGCAGTTTCTCGCCGGATGGCCGGCAGATGGCCTACAACCGGGTCTTTCGCGAGTTTCGCACCTGGAAACGCTACCGCGGCGGCCAGGCCGATGAAATTTGGTTGCACGATTTTGGGACGGGTCAGACCACCCGGCTGACCACCGATCCCGCTCAAGACATCTTCCCCATGTGGCACGGAGATCAGATGTACTTCGTCTCGGAACGCGAGGAGTCCCATCAGGCCAACCTCTATGTGATGGACATGAAAACCCGGAAGCCCCGCCGACTGACCGAGTTCACGGAATTCGCCGTCAAGTTCCCCTCGATGGGTGACACGGGCATCGTCTTCGAGAATGGCGGATATTTGTACCGACTCGATTTCCAGACAGAGAAAGCGGTGCAGATTCCGGTGGAAATCCATGAGGACATGGCGATCGGCCGCGGTGGTTTGCGTGATGTCAGCAAGGAGATCACTACTTATGAAATTGCCCCGGACGGTGCTCGTGGGCTGATCGGTGCGCGAGGGGACGTGTTCACGGTACCGGCCAAGAACGGGGCCACCCGCAACCTGACGCAATCGCCTGGGGTGCATGAGCGCAATGCGGTGTGGTCTCCAGACGGCAAATGGATCGCCTATGTCAGTGACCAAAGTGGCGGGGATGAGGTTTGGATCCGCCCGCAAGAGGGATCGGGTGAACCGCGGGCGCTGACCTCTGGGGCCGACACCTACAAGTACGAGATCGCCTGGTCTCCGGATTCCAAACGCATCGCCTGGACCGACAAGCTCAACCGCCTTCAATTCGTGGAGGTGGAGTCGAAGCAGGTGACTCCGGTGGCTCAATCCGACGCCTTCGAAATCCGCGATTTCGTCTGGTCTCCGGACAGCCAGTGGTTGGCCTACACGCAGCCGGAGGTGCGCCGATTCGCGAACATCTACCTCTACGGGCTGGCGCAGAAAAATCAGGTCCAAGTCACCGATGGGTGGTTTAATGTGGGTTCGCCGGAATTCAGCAGCGACGGCAAGTACCTGTTCTTCGTTTCAGAGCGCTCCTTCAATCCTACCTACGGTCAGACGGAGTGGAATCACACTTACAGCGACATGGAGCGGATCTACCTGGTCACATTAGCCGCTGCCACGAAGTCACCCATGGCGCCGAAGTCCGACGAGGTGAAACCGCGCGACGACAAGGCGGCGATCAGTGGCGCTGAGGCCAAAGCGGTATCGGACAAAGATAAGGACAAGGACGGTGATGGTGCCAAGGCCGCCAAGCCTTCCAAGGTGGTGGTGAGCGTGGACGTCGAGGGGTTGACCCAGCGCATCACCGTGCTGCCGCCTCCAGCCTCGAATTATGGATCGCTGACCTCGGTGGGCGACACGCTGTTTTATCTCAAGAAGGGCAAGCTCCACCTCTTCGACCTCGAGAAGGAAAAGGAGACGGAGTTGGGTGAGGCGGCCGGCTTCCGGGTCTCGGCCGATCGCAAGAAGATGCTGGTCAAGGTGGGCTCGGAACTGGCGATTTTGGATCTTCCTTCTGCCAAGCTCGACCTCGCCGACCGCAAGCTGAGTTTGACCGATCTGAAGGTGCGTCTGGATCGCCGTGCGGAATGGAACCAGATCTACAACGAGTGCTGGCGCCAGATGCGGGATTTCCTCTTCGATCCGAAGCTGCACGGCGTGGACTGGGAAGGCATGCGCCGCCGTTATGAGCCCTTGCTGGCGCATGTGCAGCATCGAGCTGACCTCACCTTCATTATTGGGGAGATGATCGGCGAGTTGAACATTGGGCATGCCTATGTGGGCGGCGGCGATTTGCCCAAGCCGGAGCGAATTTCCCTGGGCCTACTCGGGGCGGTCATCCGGTCCGATGCCAGTGGATATTTCCGCATCGAGCGCATTCTTCGAGGACAGAATTGGGACCCGAAGTACCGCAGTCCGTTGACTGAAATTGGGGTCGCGATCCGGCCGGGCGACTACATCGTGGCCGTCCAAGGTAAGACCACCCGGGGCATGACCGACCTCTACTCGGCACTGGTGGGTACAGCCGGCAAGCCGGTGGTTCTGCGGGTCAATCGCGAACCCCAAGAAGCCGGAGCCCGCGACCAGACGGTCATTCCTACGGCCGACGAGCAGCCGCTGTATTATCTCGAATGGGTCTTGAGCAATATCGAGAAGGTGGACAAGGCCAGCGGGGGCAAGATTGGCTATGTGCATATTCCGGACATGGGGGTTCCGGGACTCAATGAGTTCACTAAGTTCTACTACCCACAGCTCCACAAAGATGCGCTGGTGGTCGATTGCCGCGGCAATGGCGGCGGGAACGTTTCACCGATGATCATCGAGCGTCTGCGGCGTGAACCGGCGATGTGGACGGTCGCGCGCAACGGTGCGGTGAACGTGGATCCGAGCGGTCAGGTGTTGGGGCCCAAGGTGCTGCTCATCGACCAGCACAGCGCTAGCGATGGCGACATTGTCGGCTACCGCTTCCGCAAGCATCGGCTGGGTCCGATCATCGGTCAGCGCTCCTGGGGCGGGGTGGTGGGCATTCGAGGCAGCTTGCCGTTGCTGGACGGAGGCATTCTGAACCGGCCCGAGTTCAGCCGCTTCGACCTCGAGGCCAAGGAATGGATCATGGAAGGCACCGGAGTGGAGCCGGACATCGAAGTGGACAATGATCCCACCCGCGAGTTTTCGGGTATTGACGACCAACTCAACCGCGCCATCGACGAGCTGAAGAAGGCGATGGCAGCCAAGCCGGTGAAGATCCCGCAACCGCCGGCCTATCCTAATAAATCGAAGTGAGGGGCGGGATCTCCGGGGGCACCAAAATGGCTTTGCCCCCAGTCCGAATCGGAGGCTTGTTTTCTGCGGCGGGCGGGGCAGTGGCCAATGGCCCACGGAGCCCGCGTACCGAGAAGTCCCAGCTTCATCCTTTCGGCGCGGGGATCCCGGATTCGATGGGTTTCTCAGCGGGAGACTGAATGGGGTCCCGGAGTCGATCACTTCGGGGTCGAGGCCGCCTTGTGGAGGATCCGGGAAGGGCGGTGTTCCGGGAAATCGTGGGCATAGCGGTCTCGTAGTGCCTGAGGATCGGCCTTCATCAGGTAGATGCGGCCACGGATTTGTTTAGTTTCACCGGGTTGCAGGCCTCCGAGACGTAAATCCGAGTGCAGGCAGCGAATGACCCCTTGGAAGAGTTCCTGATAAGGCTCCCAGGCCGTGGCGAAGATCCATTGGCCGTCGCCGCTGAAGGCCCCGATCAGTCCGTCATCAGGCACCACCGGGCTCAAGGGCCGAGGGTTCACATCGGTGCGGGGGACGTGGAGAGGACACCAGGTTTGCCCAGGAATATACCGCGCGGCTTTGACCCACGGCTGGATTTCGGGGAAACGCGTGACCCGGTTGCTCAAGATCAGGAAACACTGCGGCAGGTAGTCGTCGAGATTCGTGCTGGAGGCCGGAAAGCCGGTGAAATTCCCTAACCGCACGCAGGCTTGCGCCCAGTGGGCCTCGGAGCGTTTCGGACCGGGGTTGTGGGCTATCAGGCGGAAGTCCACATCATCGCTCCCCGCGCGGATGGTGTGATCGACCACCACCCCGTCTGCCAAAGTGTCTCGGAGTTTCAGAGTTTTTCGATCGGCGCTCAGGCTAATTAATTCGGCCCGGTGCGGGATGACCGTGTGCTTCACCCAATCCGCCTCGGTGGATCCGGCTCGGCAATAGGCCTCCAGGTAGTTCACCTCAATGGATTTACCCGGCAAGTGATCGCCCTCGATGTACAGCCAATGCGGTGCCTTGAAGCGCAGCGTCAGCGAGTCGGCCCGGACCAAGGGCAGCAGCATCAACAGAAAGATTGAGCTGCGTAGCCACCTCAAAGGGGACAGTTGGTTCGGCTGCTGGGGCCACTGAAAGGGGGACATACCTGAGAGAGTCCACACCCATCGGCACAAGGCAAGTGGCGCAATCGGGCACCCAGTGGGGTGCCGCAGAAACCCCAAGGGACATCCTAAGCCGATCATTCAGCGGCTTTTGATCATCGAACTTCGAAATGCTATGGGTCGACTTCCATACCCGTAAAATCTCAACCAGTTTGCAGGTGATTCAAGTTGGGTAATAGTTCTCTTTGAGGTTCGGTTTTTGGTTCCTCGCTACTTTCAGTGGGTCAGTAGCCCGCCGTGGGGCTTGTTCTTGCTCATTTAAGTTTCCTTCGGGGCAGGTAATACTTGGGGGAAAGACGAGCTTCGTGGGGCCAGAGGCGCGGGCGCAGGGTGTAGTAGTCAAAAACTAATTAAACATTGGTTTTCCAGTGGTGAGCCCAGGGTCGTGCCTGCTGTTGATTCAGGGAGGGCACTCCCCATCCATCCAATTCCTCGCGGAGGGAGTTCTCTCACTCGGGCCCCACGCGAAAGTAGTTTCTTCGGATGAGGAGTTTTCATTTCGAGATGGAGCGATGGGCGTTGGTTGACTTGGAATTGGCGAAATCCCCGATTCACAGCGATCGTTCGATGGACTGGGTCCGCGGCGATAGTCGTTGAAAAGGGATCATTGAATCTTTTCAGAGGCTTGCGTTTTCTCGGCTTCGACTGCGAAGTTCAGTGGATTCCATCACCCGTTTTCATTCTCTCATGAACACCGTCTCCCTCGTATCCAGTTGCCTGCTGGCGGCGATGACCCTTTCTGCGGCTGCGCCGAAGAAGGTCCTCGTGGTCACGGCCACCAAGGGCTTCCGCCATAGCTCCATCGCCACCGCCGAGAACGTCATCGCGACGCTTGGTGAAACCACCGGGGAATTCACCGTGGTGGATTACGTTCGGGGCGGAACCGACGGCAAGGACGACAACGAAGTCCGCGAGAAGCTTTCCATGGCCAATCTGGCCAAGGTCGATGCGGTGATCTTCGCCAACACCACCGGTGATTTGGCGATTCCCGATCGCGAAGGCTTCATCCGCTGGGTGGAGCAGGGACACGCCCTCATCGGCATGCACTCGTGCAGCGACACGTTCCATGGGTTTCCGGCGTTTTACGGCATGTTGGGCGGGTTGTTTTTGACCCACGGCGCGCAAGTCAACGTCGACATGGCCAACCAGGATCAGTCGCACCCGGCCAACCAACACCTGGGCGACACGTGGTCGATGTATGACGAAATCTACGAGTTTAAGGAGTTCCACCGCGATCGCGTGCACGGGCTGCTGACCCTCGACAAGCACCCGCAGAATCACTTGCCCGGCGATTACCCCGTGTCCTGGTGCAAAGACCTCAAGGGCGGTGGTCGCATGTTCTACACCTCACTGGGTCACCGCGAAGATGTGTGGACCAGCGCCGCCTACCAGAAGCACATACTCGGCGGCATTCGCTGGGGCTTGGGTCTGGCTAAGGGTTCCGGTGCGGTGACCGATACAGCCAATGGGCTGAGCGCGGCCGAGAAAAAGGCAGGCTTCAAGCTGCTGTTCGACGGCACGTCCATGAAGGGTTGGAAGTACCGCCGCGACGACGGGATGAAGTCGTGGAGCGTTCAGAACGGCATGCTGTGCAACGTGCTTAAGGTGGACCGCGAGGGCAATTTCACCGAGCACGGCACGGACTTGCTCACCGAGGAGAAGTTCAAGGACTTCGTTATTCGCTATGAGTACCAGGTGGCTCCGAAATCGAACTCCGGGCTTTATTTAAGGGGACGTCACGAGATCCAGATCTTGGATGATGTGAAGTCCGGCAAGGCCTCTAACGGTGGCAATGGGGCTATTTACAACCTCCAACCGACCTCGCTCTTTGTTTCTCGCAAGGCCGGACAGTGGCAGACGGCGGAAGCCAAGATTGTGGGCCAGAAGATCACCCTGACTCTCAATGGCGTGAAGGTGCACGACGGGGTGCTCAGCCCGAAGGGCACCGGTGGTCAACTCGACGACCAGGTCGACCAACCCGGGCCTATTCTGCTCCAGGGCGATCACGGTGCGGTCGCTTTCCGGAATGTTCGCATCCATACCTTGGATTGATGGTCGGCAATTCGGGGTGCGGGGCAACCGTCGGTGTTGTCTCGCACCGCTGCGGTTTCCGGTAACGATCGAGTGTCGGGGTGTCTGTGTGGTTGAATCAAACCGGCAGTTCCGGCGAAGATTTGTTGAGATGGATCGTGGAACCCCATGTCTCAAAGCAGGAGGCCGAGTCGGATGAATCCGATGAGATCCATGGTCTGGGGATCGCTGGTGGCGATCGGGGTGTTGGTGGGATTGTTGATCTGGAACCAGAGGCCACCTGCCAACTCTCCCGCGGCAGAACCGCTGGTGGTCTACTGCGCAGCCGGGCTTAAGCCGGTGATCGAGGCGGTTGCGAAAGACTACGAGCGGGAACAGAAAGTCGCCGTCCAGCTTCAATACGGAGGCTCGGGCACGCTGTTGAGTAATCTTCGGGTGGCCCAACGCGGCGACTTATTTATCCCCGGCGATGCCAGTTTCATTGAGTTAGGAAACTCCAATCACTTGCTGGCCGAGGTGCTTCCACTGGCTCGCATGTCCGCCGTTATTACGGTGGCCAAAGGCAATCCCAAGAACATCCGTTCGATTCGGGACCTTCTCCGCGACGGGGTTCGCGTGAGCTTAGGAAACCCTGACTCGGTGGCCATCGGGACGGTGGCCCGGGCGGCCCTGACCCGTAGCGGTGATTGGGCGGCGTTGTCGGCTCGGGCACTGGTCTTCAAGCCGACGGTCAACGATGTGGCCAATGACGTGAAGTTGGGAGCGGTGGACGCAGGCATCGTGTGGGATATGACGGTGGCCCAATATCCGGAATTGGAGGCGGTGGCGGTGCCCGAATTGTCCTCGGCCCGTTCCGAAGTGTCGGTGTGTGTGCTGCAATCGAGCACCCAACCCACCGAGGCTCTGCGCTTTGCGCGGTATCTTAGTGCCAGAGACCGTGGGCTGCGTCGCTTTCAGGAGTCCGGCTTCGAGGTGATGCCTGGGGATGTCTGGAACCCCCATCCGTCGGTGCTCTTCTACAGCGGGTCGGTCAACCGCTTGGCCGCGGAACCCACCTTGCGGGAGTTTGAGCAGCGGGAAGGCGTGGACATTACCCGGGTTTACAATGGCTGTGGCATCCTCACGTCCCAAATTCGTTCGGGTCAGCGTCCGGACGCCTACTTCGCCTGCGATGTCTCCTTTATGGACACCGTCCAAAGCTACTTTCAGCCGGCGGTAGCTCTGGCTCGAACGCCGTTAGTATTGGCCGTGCGGAAGGGTAATCCGAAGGCGATTGGTGGGTTGTCCGATTTGACTCGCACGACCTTGAAGGTGGGGTTGTGTCAGGAAGAACAAAGTGCCCTCGGTGCCTTGAGTGCTCGATTGCTGCGCTCCGTGGGGCTCTGGGATTCGGTGAAATCCAACTTGGCGGTGCAGGCGCCGACGGGCGATTTGCTCATCAACCAATTGCGTTCGGGAGCCTTGGACGTCGCACTGGTGTATGCCGCGAACACGGCCGCAGTGTTGGATGCGGTGGACGTGGTTCGACTCACGGGACCGGGAACCATAGCCATTCAGCCGTATGCCGTGAGCCGCAACTCGGACCATGCGCAGTTGATGTCCCGCCTGCAGCAGGCGTTGGAATCGAAAGTGTCGCGCGACCGCTTCGTGTCGGCCGGATTTCAATTGCAGGAGTCTCTCCCTTGAGTCCTCGATCTGACACCCCTTCGTCCCCCTCGATCGACGAGTCTCGCCGCGGCTTGGATCTTGGTTCGGACCGTCGTTTTCTGGCCGCCTTAATCCTCTTGGGAGGTACTTATGTGAGCTTGCTCTTGGCGATGGTGGTCGCCGATTTGTTCTACACCACGCCCGGACACCTGTGGCATGCCTTGGGTTCGCCCGAAATCCGGTATGCCATCCGATTGAGTCTCTTGAGTTGTACACTCACGACGCTGCTCTCGCTGTGGGTGGCGGTGCCGATCGGGTACTTGATGGCCCGCTTTGAGTTTCCGGGTCGGGCCTTCTTGGACGCCTTGTTGGACATCCCGATCGTGCTCCCACCCTTGGTGATTGGATTGAGTTTGTTGATCCTCTTCCAGACGGCCCCGCTTCGGGCCCTCGAAACGGTGTTTCCGGTCACCTATGCGGTGCCTTCGGTCATCCTGGCGCAGTTCATGGTCGCCTGTGCGTTTGCCGTCCGCACGCTCCGAACAACCTTTGCCCAAATCAATCCTCGCCAAGAACAAGTGGCCATGACCTTGGGTTGCAACCGGGCCCAAGCCTTCTGGCGAGTGGTGCTGCCGGCTGCGCGCCCGGGCATCCTCACGGCAGCCACTTTGGCGTGGGCTCGGGCTCTCGGTGAATTTGGGCCGATCCTCGTCTTCTCAGGAGCCACCCGCATGAAGACCGAGGTGCTGCCAACCACCGTCTTTCTGGAACTCTCCGTCGGCCGATTGGAAGCGGCGGTCGCCGTCTCATTGCTGATGATGGGTTCGGCCGTGGTGGCCTTGCTCTTGGTGCGTACCTGGGGCGGGACCGGGCTCGCGGGAGTCTCTTCTTTTCGAAACGGATGATCTCCCTCCGTCACATCACTATCCAGGCAGGGAGTTTCCACCTTCGGGATCTCTCGATGGAGATTCCCACTGGAAGCCATACCGCTCTCATGGGGCGAACGGGGTCGGGCAAAACCACTTTGCTTGAAGGGATTTGCGGTTTGCGTTCGGTTCGTTCGGGATCGATTTGGGTCGGAGACCGCGAGGTGACAAATTTGCTGCCCGGACAGCGAGGTATTGGATTGGTTCCGCAAGATGGCGCTCTCTTTGATCACCTGACCGTGCGTCAGCATTTGGAGTTTGCCTTGGAAGTGCGGGGCTGGGCTACTGAGCGCCGGGAAACCCGTTCCCAGGAACTGGCCGAATGGCTGGGATTAACCTCGCTTCTGGACCGGTTGCCGGCCGGCATGAGCGGCGGAGAACGCCAGCGGGTCGCCTTGGGGCGGGCCCTGGCCTTTCATCCGCCGGTGCTATGCCTCGATGAACCCTTGTCGGCCCTCGATGATCAAACACGGGGCGAAATCGTTGCCGTTCTGACTGAGATCCGGAATCGCACCGGAATCACGATTTTGCACATCACCCACAATCGCTCCGAAGCCGAGCGATTGGCCGACCGAATCCTTCACTTGCGCGATGGACGCCTTGAATCCTGAGCTTCTAGCCGAGGTGGCCCGATTGCCCGAGCTGACCACCGATGAGGTGGAGGCCTACGGCTGGCAAATTCCTGTGGGCGGCTTTGGTGAGTTGGCCCAGCGCCGTCTCAAGGGGGCCTCGGTGCTGGTGTCTCGCGTGGGCGGACTGGGAGGCATGGTGGCCTTTGAATTGGCGGCGGCCGGAGTCGGGCGGTTAATTCTCGCCCACGGAGGCAATTTGCGGTCCGACGACCTCAACCGCCAATTGCTCATGACCCATGACAACATTGGCAAGCCTCGCATCGACTGCGCCGTGGCGCGCTTGAAGGCCTTGAATCCGCGGGTAGAAATCGTAGCCGAGCCGGCCAACATCTCGGAAGGCAATGCCGCGCGATTGGTGGGCCTGGCCGACGTCGTGGTGGATTGCGCCCCACTCTTTGAAGAGCGCTATTTGATGAACCGCGAGGCCCTGCGTCAGGGGAGGCCGATGGTGGAAGCGGCCGTCTATGATCTGGAGTTTCACCTGACCACATTCGTGCCGGGAGTCACCGGATGCCTGCGGTGCCTGTACCCGCAGCAAAGCCCGACATGGATGCGGAAATTTCCCGTGCTCGGGGCCGTCTCGGGAACGGCCGGAGGGATGGCTGCCCTTGAGGCCATCAAGGTCATCACCGGGTGTGCGCCTCCTCTGGCGGGGAGATTGCTGACCTTCGATTTGCGAACTTATCGGATGTCCCGGTTGAAGATCGGGCGGATTCCCGGCTGTGTGGACTGTGCTCAAGGCACTGGAGGTAAGGTATTATGAAGGGTTGGAATCGATTCCGGCAGAGGATGGGGTGGTTCGTGTTTTTTGTCGCTGTGTCCGCCTGGGCGTGCCGCTACTCGGTCCGCGACACCGGCTTTGTGGATCTGGGACTAGAAGCCTATCGATTGCGATGGGTGACCGAATCGGGAGCTTCGGCGGAAGTGCGTTCCAAGGCCGAATCGCTGCTGCGCGATTCCAACATTGTTTGGGACGAAGATCCCACGGGCGGGGGCTTCCCGCGCGCTGCTGGGTTGTACTTGCGCGATGTGGAAGGGCGCATCCTGAGCCTGCCGTTGCCGAATCCTTCCGATGCAACGGCGGTGCTGCGGGGCGTCGAGATGGCGGTGACGTCGCCGCTACGGGAGCGGGTGTATCGCGAAGGGCTCCGTGCTTACGCGCTGGTTTTATTGCTCGAAGGCACCGATGGGGTGGCCAATGCCCGAGTCCGTCAGGATGTCGACTCCGCCATTACCGCCACGGCGCGGTTGCTGTCTTCGATGCCCAAGCCCGTGGAGACTCCGCCGCAATTGGTGGCCGTGTCGTTGAAGGAACAGGCGGCCGAGAGAGGGCTGGTCTGGGGTTTGGGCTTGGATCCTGCGTCCATCGAGTCACCTCGGGTGGTCCTTGTTTTTGGTCGAGGACGTCGGTTGGGTTTACCCTTGGAAGGGCCGCTCATCACCCAAACGGCCTTGCGGGATCGGTTACTGCTCATTGGTCAGGACTGCGAATGCGATTTGGATCGGGCCTGGTTGAAGGGACCGCTCCTGCCCGGGCGTTGGGGACGCGAGTTGCAGCAGGCCGCCTTGGACACGCTGGGCTTTGATCCGGGCAACCCGATGGTGCGCGCCGAAATTAGCCGCATTGTTGAACGCGGACCTCAGAATCCTGGGCGTCGTCGGCCGCCCTCATCCGGGACCTCGCTGGGTTACTCCGAGGAGTCGGTCGAAACGGCGACCGGGTCGGAATCTGATCCAGCCGAGCCATCGAATACTCAGGCTGCTCCGGCTACTTCCGCGACTTCGACGGACCCGAGTGCTGCGATCGCTCCGACGGCGTTGACCTCATCGACCGCGCTGTCGAAGCCACCGCCCGCTCCTACGCCAACGAACCCGGGTCGCGGCCTTTGGTTCGTCTTGGCGGGGGCTTTGACCGCCTTCTTTGCTGCGGGTCTCGGTCTTTGGTTTCGTGCGTCCAAGCGATGAACTTCACTCTCCAGAACATTTTGAGGGAAGGGTGGCACTCCCGCCTCAATTCCGCGCTGATGCTCGTCGCATTGACCGGAGCGGTGACCTTGCTTACGGCCGTGCACCTGCTCACCGCGGCCGCAGAACGCGAGACCCGGCGTGTGGTTCGGGACATGGGGTTCAACTTGCGAATTCTTCCCAAGGACACCGATCCCGAGCGTTTTTTTCTGGAAGGCTATTCGGAGAACACGCTGCCGGCGGACACCGTGACTCGCTTGGCGGCGGGCGCTGGGACCTTCATCACCTTCAATCACCTGACACCCGTCTTGGAACGGCGCATTCGCCTGGGTGGCCACGAGTGCCTGCTCACGGGACTGGGTGATACGGTCGTCGGGCCGGGTGAAAAGAAACAGCCCATGGGTTTTCGCATCGCCCCGGGAACGGCTCAACTCGGGAGCATTCTGGCCGAGCGGTTGGGAGTGAAGGTCGGTGGAACCGTCGAAGTGGCCGGCCGAACACTCCGCGTGGAACGGGTTCTGTTGGAGGCGGGAACGGACGAAGACGTGCGGCTTTACACCGCCTTGTCCGATGCGCAAATCGCCCTCGGGTTGCCGGGTCGCATTAGCGAGATCAAGGCCATCGATTGCCTGTGCCTCACAGCCGATCAGGATCCTTTGCCGAAGATCCGCGAGGCGCTGTTGCAATTGTTGCCGGAGGCTCGGGTAATTCAAATGCGCGCCTTGGCCGACGCGCGGGCCAAGCAACGTCAGGCCTCGGAACGGGTGAGCGCCTTCGCCGTGCCGATGACCTTGCTGGTGGCGGCCGTGTGGATTTTGGTGCTGGCCATTTTGAACGTGCGTCAGCGCCGGGTGGAGATCGGTCTCTGGCGTGCCTTAGGGACAGGCTCTTCGCGCATTGCCGCGCTGTTCTTGGGCAAGGCGGTGTTGCTGGGCGGATTAGGCGGTGCGTTGGGATGGGTTGTCGGGACCCTCGTGGCGTTGCGCTGGGGGCCTGTGCTGTTTCCGGTGACGGCGGCCTCGTTGAAAATGGATCTCTCTCTGATTGGGCCGGCCCTGACCTGGACGCCGCTCTTCGCGGCCGCCTCCAGTTTCCTGCCGGCGATGATGGCGGTGTCGCAGGACCCAGCCGAAACACTCCGAGCCGATGGATGACGCCATGAACTCCCCCCTTGTCGAAGCTTCGGGCCTCACCCGGAATTACGCCTCCAAACCCGGCGTGGTGGCCGGTGTCATCGATTTGTCCCTGCGCGTGGAGCGCGGTGAGTTTGTGGTGATCCAAGGCGCGAGCGGATCGGGCAAGAGCACCTTGTTACTGATGTTGGGAGCGCTGCTCCGGGCGGAGCGTGGAACCTTGCGAATCGACGGTGTGGAGTTGACTCGCCTCAGCGCCGTTGAGAGGTCCGGATATCGGGCGCGTTCGGTGGGCTTCGTCTTCCAATTATTCCACCTCGTTCCTTACCTGAGCGTGCACCGCAACGTTCTTTCCGGACTGCCTTCGGGCAGTGCTGTCGAGTTGTCGGAAGCCGATCGGTGGATCGATGCGCTGGGGTTGACCGAGCGCCGTGACGCAAACCCCGCGACACTGAGTGCGGGTGAGCGGCAGCGGGTGGCCTTGGCTCGAGCCTTGGTCAAACGACCACCATTGATTTTGGCCGACGAACCGACCGGCAATCTAGATCCCGACAATGCGGCCCGGGTGCTGGAGCACTTGGACCACTACCGTCGCTCTGGCGGTACGGTGGTGCTGGTGACCCACGGTTCCGAGGCCAATCGGTATGCTACCCAACGTCTCCGGTTGGAGGCCGGGCGCTGGGCGGTTCCATCCGCATTTCCCCCTTTGTAACGACTCTGCATCATGAACCGATTCTGCACTTTGATCACATCGGCCGCCGTCTGGGCCGTGGCTTCCGCCCGAGCCGCCGACTGGCCCACCTACCGTGGAGACTATTCTCGCAGTGGTGTCTCCACCCAGAGTTTGGCCGGGACGCCCGTGGTCTCGTGGACTTGGCAATCCAAGCACCCACCACAACCCGCGTGGCAGGGAGAAGCCAAGTGGGATGGTTGGAACAAGGTCTTCGATCTAAAGCCCCGTCAGGCCTTCGACCGTGCCTTCCATGTCGTAGTCTCCGGACCTCGGGCCTACTTCGGTTCTTCGGCCGATGATCAGGTACGCTGCTTGGATACCCGATCGGGAAAAGTACTCTGGAGCTTTTTTACCGAGGGGCCGGTCCGATTGGCTCCGACCCTTCAAGAGGGTCGCATTTATTTCGGGAGCGATGATGGCTGCGTCTATTGCCTGAAGTCGGACGATGGACAGTTGATTTGGAAGACTCGGGCTGTCCCGACGGATCGACGGATTCCGGGCAATAGTCGCATCATTTCGGCCTGGCCGGTGCGCACCTCCGTGGTGGTCCAAGACGGCAAGGTGTATGTGACCGCGGGAATGTTTCCGGCCGACGGAGTTCACTTAGTCGCATTGGATGCGGGTACCGGAACGGAAGTCTGGCGGCAGGTTCAGAATGACCTCCCGGCTCAGGGTTATCTGTTGGCGTCCCGCAGTCGCCTGTACGTGCCGGCGGGGCGCAACAATCCAGCTGTCTGCGACATTGCGACAGGCAAGCGGGTGCGCGTGGTCGAGGGAGCTGGCGGAACGTACGCCCTCTTGACCGATGATTTGCTCGTCTTTGGACCGGGCAAAACCGGGCAATTGGGAGCGGTGGAGGACGGGAGTTCCGATCAACTAGCTAGCTTCCAGGGCAACCACATGATCGTTACGGGCAGCCGGTCGTACTTGCACTCGGATTCAGAAATCAGCGCCCTCGATCGGGGTCGTTATTTGCAACTGGCGCGCGAGCGGAAATCCATTTCGCGCCAGCAAGCCGAGTTGGCCAAGAAGGCCAAATCCCTGGCCAGTAAGGCGGGCACCGAGGCTGAGCGCGAAGCCATCAAGAAGCAGTTGGCCGACTTGGGCAAACGCCTCGATGAAGCCACCCTGGCCATGGACCAATGCCTGCTGTGGAAGGCGCCTTCGATCTGGCCCCACTGTGTGATTTTGTCGGGCGACACACTCATCCTCGGCGGCTCCAGCGAAGTGGCTGGCATGCCGGTAGCCTCCGGCAAACTGGGGTGGAAACTTCCGGTTCCCGGCATCGCCTACGGGTTGGCCGCCGCCGATGACGCGGTGTTTGTTAGCACCGATCGCGGGGCCGTTTTGTGCCTTCGTTCCCCGAGTGCCTCGGAACCCTCTGCCTCTTCCAACGCTTCGACCTCTTCCCGGCCATGAATTCTGCTTCCTTAATACGCCTCGGAGTCTCCGTCCTTCTTTCCACCGCACTGAGTTTGTGTGCCCAGGAAACCGGCCGCATCGGGCGCTGGGTCTTTGCCCCGGAGTGGGCACAGAACGCGGGCATGCGATCGCCCGTCGGCAAGGAGTTGACCTTCGTGGGCAAACCCAGACTGGTGAAGGATCCCAGTCCACCGCGGATCGAGCTTCCGGGCCGCGATGAGCGCATTGTGGTGGCCAACGCGCCGGATCGGGCGCTGCTGCCCGAGCGTGATTTGACAGCCGAAGCCTGGGTTCGCGTCGACCGCATTACCCCGTGGGGTGGGTTCATCGGCCAGGTGCAGGACAATGGCGACTTTGAGCGCGGTTGGGTGCTGGGATTCGTCGAATCCAAATTCTCGTTCGCCCTCGCCTCCGAAGGTGGCCAACGGATTACCTTTCTGACCGCTCCGACGGCCTTCCAGACCAACCGGTGGTATCATGTCGCTGGAGTGTATGACGGCGCCGAGATGCGCCTAGTGGTGGATGGCGCAGTGGTGGCGACCAGTCGCGATCAGTCGGGTCCCATTTTGTATGCCCCTTCCGGACCTATGGTCATTGGGGCGTATCAGGACGACGATGAGCACTTCCGTTTGAGCGGTGCCTTGCACGAAGTGGGCTTGTTCCGTCGCGCCGTGCCCTCGGCGGAGTTGTTGTCTCACTACGAGGCTCGGAAGCGCTTGTTTCCGGAACCGGCTCCCGAGCCGATCTTCGCCAAGCCCGATTTTGGTCCGTTCGTTGACTGGGTGGATCGCACGACGGTGCACGTGTCCTGGGAGACCCTCACGGATGAACCGACGGTGTTGGAACTGGAAATGCCCGATGGCACACAACGTCGCTCGGGCGTCGGCCAGACACGGAATCATTCGGTGACACTCACTGGATTGCTGCCCGATCGGGAGTACCACTACCGGTTGATTTTCCCGGATCGCGAGGGGCGTCGAGTCACTAGTCGTCGGTACCTCTTCGACTCGTCGTTTTACTATCGCCCGGCCCAGCCAGCGGTATCTCTGAAAACGCCCGCAGCCTCCCGCGCGGCACAGGTGATTCAGGCCTCCGGGGTGCACCAGGGGTATGCGCTGATCCTGGGTGCGACCGATGCTGATCTCGCGATCGAGTTGGTCCGCCAAAGCGACCTGGAAGTGGTTTTGGTGGAGAAGGATGCCGCATTAATCCAGCGCCTGCGCGCGCGTTTGGACGAGGCGGGCATCTACGGTGTACGAGCCACGGTGATGCGCTCCGAATCCGCCCAACTGCCCTTCGGTGGCCTGACCGCCAACCTCATCGTTGTGGCTTCAGGTGCTCCGCCAGAAATTCCGGCGGCCGAGATCCACCGATTGTTGCGACCCGTGGGCGGCGCATTTATGGCCGAGGTGCCCCGCCGCCAATCCGAGGCCTGGGCTCGTTGGATGATGGGCTCCGACATGGCTCAGTGGAACCCGGCGGCAGGTGGGGGCGATTGGCACCGATGGGTTCGGGGTCGTTTGGTGGGTGCGGGCGATTGGGCTCATCAATATGGCGGCGCCGACAATTCTTCGTGTAGTCAGGATGACTTGGTTCGCGGCGACCTTCAGGTGGCTTGGTGGGGCGACCCGGGTCCGCGGCCGATGCCTGATCGCGGCAATCGCAATCCGGCTCCCTTGAGCGTCAACGGGCGCCTGATGATTCAGGGAGAACGGATCCTGTTCGGCTTGGATGCCTACAACGGTGCCATCTTGTGGTCGTTTTCTTGTCCGGAAATTCGCCGAGCAAACGTCACCCGCGACAGTTCCAACATGACGGCCGCCGGGGACAGGCTCTTTGTGGCTCACGGGCGTCATTGCGTGGGGATTGATGCCCAGACGGGCGCGCGGTCTCGCCGCTACTCGGTTCCGGCCGCCGGCGAGGAGGCCCGGGACTGGGGCTACGTGGCCGCCGAGGGAGGTCTCCTCATCGGGAGTCGTGTGAAGCCGGGATCGGCCTATTTGGGGGATGACGGCGAGTGGTACGAGGAGTACGCCGCCGACCAAATCGCCCGGGTGACCAGCGACCTGCTTTTCGCCACGGATCCGGAGACGGGCAAACTGGTTTGGCAGTACTCGGGCGGAGCCGTTCTCAATTCCACGATCACCCTGGGTGATGGAATGCTCTTCTTCCTCGAGAGCCGAAACCCGGAGGCCATCGCCGCGCCCTTTGCCCGGCAGAACCCCAATGTCCTCACCGATCAATGGTTGGTCGCGCTGGATTTAAAGACCGGAAAGAAACTCTGGCAGAAAACCCACGACTTCAGCGCCTGCAAGTTCATGACCTACTTGGTCTACGGGAAGAACACCGTCGTTGTCACCGGCACCGACGCCTCCAAGAACTTCCACACCTTTGCCTTCAACGCACCGTCCCCTCGTGGGAATCAAGACAGCGGCGACGACATCATCAGCGCCATCGGTGGCCGTGTTCTTTGGTCGGAATCCCACAAAGAAGACAAGGGGCACCACAGCGGGCACCTCCAGCATCCCGTGGTTATTGGGGACACCTATTATTCGGATCAACGGGCTTTCAAACTCACCTCGGGAGACTTGGTTCGCAAGGATCTGCCCGAGCGTCGGGGTTGCGGGGTGATGTCGGCGGGTCGCAATGCGATTTTCTTCCGTCATCACTTCCACGGCATGTGGGATCTGGAATCCAACAAACGGACCCAATTCGAGGGCATTCGTTCTGGGTGCTGGCTGAGCATGATCCCGGCGGGAGGAATGTTGTTGGCTCCGGAGACGAGCGCGGGCTGCTCCTGCACCCACGCGATCCAGACTTCCATCGGTTACATCCCGAAGGTCTTGGCGGGGCGATAGGTTTGGAGTCATCAGTGCCGGATGGGAATGCCACGGCACTGGCCGTTTATGGAAGTCGTGCGGGATGGTTCCCGCGGTAGACATCGGTGACGATGGCTTCCTTAGCCTTCCAAACGAGTGTCATGGTCAGAGCCACGGGCAGTAGTCCCAGGGAGACCACCAGGAGCACTCGGGCTTGCTCCAAAACTTCGAGGATTTCTTGGAGGTGGTTCGGGAGAGATTGAAACTCCCGAGCCAGCGTCCATGCGGATGCGAAGGCTAACAACGTGCTCAGCAGGGTGGTGTTAATGGTGGTAAAGAGGCGCATGTCCGAGCGGAGGGTTTCGTCCGGAAGCAAGGCGGCCAAACGACGGAGCGAATGGTTCAAGGCCAGAAGAAACCCCAGCCCTGAAAAGAGCATGAGCAGGAGGCTCGCACCGAATAGCGCAACGTCGGGGCGTCGGCTCCACCACCAAGTGAAGGGTGAAAGAGCCAGATTCAGCAGAGCCAGCAACTCGGCCCGATTCACGGATCGCACCCAGACTCGTTCTTGGGTCTGGAATTGCTCCAATTGCTTCAGTCCAAACCAGATGAGTCCGCAGGAAGCCACCGGCAGGCCGATGCCGAACTGGGACCATAATTCACCGAGGGCGGTTCGAGTGCAGGCGAGCAAGGCCAACGGCAGTCCCCAGAAAAGGCAGGACAACCCGCGTACAACGCGGGCCAGAGAGGTCAACAAGGAGTCCTGATTCACCGCGGGCAAACGAAACGCTGTTTGGAGGGGTCACCGCAAGGAGGAACCCGAACGGTTTAAGACGGACGCAGCAACCTGCCTAAATTCGGTTCACACGGGAGACGGAAAATTGGGTTCACTCAGGCCGCGGGGCGATGGGTCGTGGCGCGAAGGTTTCCTCTTAGGGCTTAGGGTCCGAATTCACGCGTTGATAGGTTCCTCGCTATTTCCAGTAGTTTTTAAACCGGCAGGTTTCATTGGTTTTCACACCGTTAAGGACAGTTGGGTTTTGGCCCCCCAGATGCAGCCCAAAGACTTCCTAGGTAGGGACCGATCTCCGAGCGGTCCGTGTCCGCGGTGGGCCTGCTCTGCGGTGTTCCATGTCTGCAGACGTGGCATTTTCGGAGAAAT
>CAJAHH010000012.1 GCA_903939515.1 uncultured Verrucomicrobiota bacterium | reverse complement strand
GGCCCGACACCGCTCCGCTACATTGTCCGCGGCATCAGGCCTCCGCTCGCTGAGTAGGCTCTGAGGAGGATCAGCTTTCGCGCTGTGCGCGAGGGGTTGGGGTGTTCGCCTCCAAGGCTCGCTACGGCCCGACACCGCTCCGCTCGGGTTTTTGGTAGGCGGGGCTCCGCGGTATCAGGCCTCCGGTCGCTGAGTAGGCTCTGGGGAGGAGGAGCTTTCGCGCTATGCGCGAGGGGGTTGGGGTGTTCGCCTCCAAGGCTCGCTACGGCCCGACACCGCTCCGCTAAGGTTTTTGGTGGCCGGGGCTACGCGGTATCAGGCCTCCGGTCGCTGAGTAGTCTCTGAGGAGGATGCGCTTTCGCGCTTTGCGCGAGGGGGAGTAAGGGTGTTGACGTTCCAATGCTCGCTTCGCTCCGATCCGCGGTCGCTAGGCCGCTTTTTAGAGCCTGTCCCTTATGCGGCCCTCGGATGTAGCCCAATGACCTCCGAGGTAGGGACCGATCTCCGAGCGGTCCGTCCCTGCTTCGGGTTGTCACTTGCGTGGGGCTGTATACGGGGCTGGTCAAAGGGAGGGGCGATGGGCAACGTGGGGGATCTTCCCATGCATTCTCTTTTTTGGCTGCGCGGTCGGGGGCCGGGTTGGCGTTTAGGCTGGCTCCAGGGGTGGTTCTTTGGGGTGGTGGGATTTCTGGGCTTCGTGGGGATTGGCCGTGCTGCTTTAGCACCTGCTGCTCGGCCGAATGTGATCGTCATTTTGGCCGATGACATGGGAATCGGGGATGTCTCGAGTCTGAATGCGAAGTGCGCTTGGAAAACTCCAGGCATTGATCGGCTGGCCCGTGAGGGACGCACGTTCACCGATGCTCATTCGGCTTCTGGGGTTTGTACGCCGAGCCGTTATACGCTCCTGACGGGGCGCTATTCTTGGCGGGGGAAACTTAAGTCGAGTGTGTTGCATGGGTACGATCCCGCCTTAATCGAACCCGGTCGGTTGACGGTGGCGGGATTTTTGCGGGGTCAGGGGTATGCGACGGGCATGGTGGGGAAGTGGCACTTGGGTGTGGATTGGGTGCGGACGGGTCCCAAATTAGAGGAGGTAGATTTTGCTCAATCCTTCGGCGGTGGGCCGATCTCTCAGGGGTTTGATCGGTTTCTGGGAATTAGCGCTTCGCTGGATATGCCTCCGTTTGTTTTTCTGAGTCAGGATCGATCAACGACGGTGCCGGTGGACCGTGTGGCGGCCAGTCCAGGGCCTAAGATGTGGCGGGCTGGGGTGATTGGGCCGGATTTCCGGCATGAGGAGGTGCATCCGCGGTTTCGGCGGGAGGCGTTGTCTTGGATCGAGTCGAGGGCGCGGGCGCGGGCGGTGGACGGTACGCCGTTTTTCCTCTACTTGGCTCTGGCTTCTCCTCACACACCCACGGTTCCGACTCCGGAATTTGTCGGGCGGACGCGAACGAACCCTTATGGCGATTTCGTGGTGCAGGTGGATGCGACGGTGGGGGACATTCTGGATTCGCTCGATACCCTCGGAATTTCCCGCAATACGTTGGTGGTTTTTACGGCGGACAATGGTTGTTCGCCGGCGGCCAATCTCGGTGAGTTGCGGGGCTTTGGACATGATCCGAGTGCCGGTTTCCGTGGTCATAAGGCCGATTTGTTCGAGGGTGGTCATCGGGTGCCGTTCTTGGTCCGATGGCCTGCTGAGGTGCCGGCCGGTTCGATGTGTTCTCGGTTGGTGGGTCAGCTCGATTTACTGGCGACCTTGGCCGATATTCTGGGGCAACGTCTGCCGTCGGGTGCGGCCGAGGATAGTGTGAGTTTTCTGCCTCAGTTGCGTCGAGGGGATCGGGCGCGGGCCGGTCGCGAGGCGTTGGTGCACCATTCGAACGGTGGTTTTTTTGCTCTGCGCCAGGGGCCATGGAAGCTGCTCTTTACTCCGGACAGCGGTGGGTGGAGTGATCCCAAACCGGGCAGTAAGGAGGCGGCCCGATTGCCGAAACTCCAATTATATCACCTGGGTCGTGATGCGGCGGAGCGGACGAATCGGCTGACGGACGAGCCCAAGGTGGTTCGCGCCATGACTCGGGAGATGCGCCGGATCTTGGTTAATGGGCGCTCGACGCCGGGCCCGGTTCAGCCTTATGCGAATCCGGGCGACTGGCCTCAGGCGGATCCATTTCGCACGGAGTGAGCCTCCGAGGCTCTACAGACGGGGAGCCGTATTGGGGAGCGGACGGGTGTTGGTGACGGTGTGAAAACCGATGAAACCGGCCGGTTTGAAAACCACTAAGCCCAGAAACTCAACGGATCATCGATTCGGCCTGAGCTTGTCGGTGGCCTCAACGAGTTCTGATCAACTCTGGTGGGCCCCAGAGGCATTCAGCCTTATCTGGAAGAAGGAACAAACGCGGGGGCTCATCCTGGAAAGAAAACGAGTTCGAGGATCCGGCAAAACCCCGAATTTCAAACCGCCTACTTTCCGTAAATTCCCGAACGTTGCAGAGAGACGGGAGAGGTGAATGTAGAAAAGGGCCGACTTCCGTGGGGAAATCGGCCCTGTGGTTGAAGATTTGAAGGCGAATTGTCTGCCTTCGTGGCGTCAGCGGATGCGGTAGAACTTAGCCGCTCCGGTGGGTGTAACCTTGAGCGGGGAGACGGCCCCGGTGACTTCAGTATAAGTGCCGTTGAGGCTGTCAGACTGCTGGAGGGCGCCGCCCGACCAGGTCAATGTGGCATCGGCTCCGCTCAGGCTGATGGCTACTTTGGCCGGTTCACTCGATCCGCCATTCACGGCGATGGTGTAGTGCTTCTGGATTTGTGCGGCCGACAATGCCTTGGGATAGACGGCCACTTCATCGATGGCTCCGGTGAAGCCTCCGTCCCAACCGTTGCCGGTAGAACCGATGGCCCAGTCGGCTCCGATGGCGGCGATGGCTTTGCCCGATCCAGCGGCCGCGGCGATCTCGGTTCCATTGCGGTACAGGCGCCAGTGGGTGCCGTCGTACACGCCGCTCAATTGCACCCATTGGCCGGCCGTCAGGTCGGCAGCCGGAACTGGGGCGAAGGCCCGCTCCACCGTCAGGTCGGGAGCGCCTTTGTACTCGCTGGATCCGAAGGAGTAGTTGAGCGCTCCGTTGACGGGTTCGATGCGCAGGGACACTTCGGTGGTGTTGGTGTTGAGCGCGGTGATCTCTTTGGCCTGTTCAAAAATCTGGGCCACGAAGGAACTGACGGTGGCCGGACCTCGGGCCAGGATGCGCGCCGGTGAGGGTTCGGTTGTGAGTGTGCCCGGCTGGATCCAGGCACTGAAGGTAACCCGGTCGGTGAGCTTCAGGCTGCCCAAATCATTGAGGGCTCCGAAGGCCTTGGTCGCGGTAAGGTCGAGGGCGCTGTTGTTGGCTTCGAAGCCCTTGAAGGCCGGCGGGCGTGGGCCAGCGGCTGAAGTGTTCGCGAGGACGCCGTGTCCATCCGCATCGGCTTCGAGGCTGCCCGCGTTGGCCAGCGGCGATACCGCGCCTTCGTTGAAGCGCAAGTAGGTGGCCGGGCCTTTACGCTCGGGGCCCGTGAAGGGGGCGGTGATGACCAGGTTCTCGTACGGGATGGCCGGGTGGGCGTTGGTGCCCGCTTGATAGTGAGCCAGCACTTGCTCCGGCTTCAGCAGGTAGTCGCCGTAAACGGCAAACTCGTCGACGTTGCCCTCGAAGGGGTTGCTGCCGAGTCCCGACTTGGCGTTGTAGGCGCCGATACCTAGATCGGCCGCCACGCTGCCGTCCTCGGTGGTCTCCAAGTTGGCCGCATAGAGGGCGGCGCTGTTGGTGTTCACAGCCACACCATTGACGTAGGCCTTAAGGATACCCTCCCACTGGTTGTTGCCGTTGCTGCCCGGATCGCCGTTGTCGGTGACCGGTTCCCAGGTGAAAGCCAAGTGCTGCCATTCACCAATGCTGTAATCAGTGTCGGTATTGACATCCGCGCCGCTCCGCCGGCACCGCGGAACATGCGGAAGTTCCAACCGTGGCCTTCTGAGGCCGGGTAGGTGGCATTGGGGTTGCGCTGGAAAATCACCCAACCGGTGCGACCGCTCCCGCCGACGAAGCGGTTGTTGACGGGGCACTGGCCGCCTTGCTGGTCCCTCATGGGACGGGCCCAGAACTCCACCGAAAGAGGCTTGTCGGCTCCGGGATTGTTGCCCGCGGTCCAAGGCAGGGTGGTCGTCGATTTGCCGTTGCGGTTGTGATACGCCACCGATCCGTCGTTGCCGCCGGCCGAGATGGCGCCCGGAGCGGGGTGCCGCACTTCGGAGGTATGGCTGCCGTGGCCGATGGCACGGGTCTCGCCAAAGTTCACCGCGATGTCGGGGCCCGGAGCCTCTTCGTCGAGATGCAGGTAAACGGCGGGTTTGTCTGCCTGGATGAGGCTGGAGTAGGAAACCGTCCGGTTGGCGTTGGTGGCGTTCTGATAGTGGCCGAGGATTTGCTCGGCGCTGAGCTTGGTCTGGTAAAAGGCGAATTCGTCCACGCCGCCGAAGTACGGGTTCAGGCTGGTCCCCGCGGTGTTGTTGTAGTTGCCGATAGCCAGGGCCGCATCGCCGAAGGTGGCGACGGCGGGGTCATTGCCGCTGGTGTTGGCGGCGTAGCCCGGTTGGGTGCCGTCGGTGCCGCCAGTCCAGGCCTTGGTGACAGCCTCTTTGCCATCGATGTACATGGTGACGGTGGCGTCCACCACGTTCTTCGGATCATAGACCACCACGACGTGGGTCCACTTACCAAGCACGTAGGGCACACCGCTGAGAATATCCAGACCGGAGCTGCTGCCCGCGCCGCGGAACATACGGAAGTTCCAACCGACGCCTTCGCCGCCGGCATAGTCGGCGTTGGGCTTGCGCTGGAAGAACACCCATCCCTGCCGGTCTACGCCAGAATACGCGTAACGATTGTTGATCGGGCATTGGCCGTTGCCGGTCTGGTCGCTCGTCGGATAGAACCACGCCTCAATGGTGAACGGTTTGTCGTTCTTGGGGTTTACTGCGGCGTTCCAGGGGATTTCAGTGCGGGAGGTGAAATCGAAGAAGGCAGCTCGGCCAGAGTCGCCCAGGATTGCGCCGGGCATGGTATGGACTCGGCCCAGGTTTTGGAATGCTGTGACTCCGGTGGCGACGCCAGAGTTAAGATGGTTGGTGCCGCGCACCGTGCTGTCGCTCAGGCGATAGTAGGCAGCGGGTCCGTCGGCGAGAATCGACTTCGCGTAGTCGGACGCCATTGCCGAGGAGGGCAGGGCGGCGAGGCAAGCAGCAGCAATGCCCCAAATAGGAGTTCGGATCAGGTGTTTCATAAGGAACACCTTAGATATTCCCAAACCCGGCTCCGATCCGGAAGTGTTTTGTCCCTCGGCATCGGATTGTTACCCGATTGTTAGACAACCGGGGTCGTGTTCTGAGCAAAAGGTTTGTCGACGAGTGAATTTTTGGTCGCGATGTCGGTCTTGGTGTTTCTATGCTCGGAGATCCACCGAGCGCGCAGTCCAGGAGGGCCGATGGGTCGGTTCCTCCGGTGGCTGCATTCAGAACCCTATGAGATCCATACGACTGGCCTTGTTATCACTGGCCCTATCCCTGGCGGTCAGCGCCCAAACTCTGCTCCAACTCCAGCCCGGCGATCATGTCGCGATCGTCGGTGGTGGCATTGCGGATCGGATGCAGCACACCGGTTATTTTGAGACGCTGGTCCATGACCGTTTTCCCGATCACCGACTGGTTTTCCGCAATTTGGCGGCGGCCGGTGACGAGGTGGCCAATCGGCACCGTTCCGAGAATTTTGGTTCTCCAGACGATTGGCTGACCCGGGCGAAGGCCGACGTCATCATCGCGTTCTTTGGTTACAACGAGTCCTTCAAGGGGGCCGAGGGGTTGCCGAAGTTCAAGACCGACCTGGATGCTTGGATCAAGCACGTGCGGGGTGGCAATTACTCCGGCAAGGGAGCACCGCGGGTGGCGCTCGTGTCACCGGCTGCCAATGAGAGGCACGTGGATATCAATTTCCCGGATCGCTCCGTCAACAATGCCAATTTGCGCCTCTACTCGGCTGCCATCGCTGAGGTGGCTAAAGACAATGGCGTTGCCTTCACCGATCTCTTTGAACCGTCCTTGCAACTCATGACGGCCGCAGCGGCCAAGGGGCGTTCGCTGACGATTAACGGTTATCTTCTCAGCGAAGAAGGCGACAAGGCCCTGGCACCGGCGATCTTCAGCGGCCTGATCGGCGGCAAGGTGCCGACCGGCGACATGGAGAAGCTCCGCCGAGCGGTGAATGACAAGAACAGGCAGTGGCATCAGCGCTACCGCACGGTCGATGGCTACAATGTGTATGGTGGTCGTTCGACGCTGGCCTATCAGCCAGGCAAGGGCGGTTTTGTCGGAGATCGCAATGCTCCCGCTCCTTACGTCTCCAATTACAAGGTCATGCAGGAGGAGATGTCCCAGCGCGATGTGCTGACGGCCAATCGCGATTTGCGGATCTGGGCGGTGGCGCGCGATGGCGACCTCAAGGTGGATGACTCGAACCTGCCGGCCGTGACGGCGGTGGAGTCCAACAAACCCGGAGCCAACGCCGACAAGAGCCAAGTCTATATCGATGGTCAGGAAGCCATCGGCCAGATGACGGTCCACTCCGGCATGCAGGTGAATCTCTTTGCCGACGAGAAACGTTTCCCCAATTTGGTGAACCCGGTCCAGATGGCTTGGGATACCCGCGGTCGTCTCTGGGTCGCTGTGTGGCCCAACTACCCAGAGCGCACACCGACCAGCAAGGTGGGGGATAAGTTGCTCATCTACGAGGACACCAACGGCGACGGCAAGGCCGATAAGGAAACGGTGTTCATGGATGACCTGAACTGCCCCACCGGCTTTCAGTTCTACAAGGACGGCATCTTGCTCATGCAGGCCCCGGATCTCTGGTGGATTCGCGATACCAACAATGACAGCAAGGCCGACACCAAGGAGCGCATCCTCATGGGTATGGATTCGGCCGATTCACATCACACGGCCAACGCCATTTGCTTGGATCCGGGTGGCTCGATTTACTTGAGCGACGGCGTGTTCCACCGCACTCAGGTAGAGACGGGCGATGGTGCGCTGCGCAATACCGATGGTGCGATTTACCGCTTCGAGCCGCGCACCCATCGCTTTGAGACTTATGTGGCCTACGGCTTCGCCAACCCCCACGGACGCGTGTTCGATGCTTGGGGCAACGACTTCATCACCGACGCCACTGGCAATGCGAACTACTTTGGTCCGGCCTTCAGCGGTCGCATCGATTATCCGAACAAGCACTCCGGCATGAAGGAGTTCTGGAACCGTCCGTCACGCCCCTGCCCGGGCACCGGTATCCTGACCAGCCGCCACTTCCCCGAGGAGTTTCAGGGCAACTTCCTGAACCTGAACGTGATTTCCTTCCAGGGCGTGTTCCGGGTCAAGGTCACCGAGGACGGCTCGGGCTTGAAGGGTGAGACGCTCGAAAATCTGGTTTCTTCCACCGATCCGAACTTCCGCCCGATTTGCATTAGCACGGGCCCCGACGGCGCGATTTACTTCGCCGATTGGCATCAGTCGATCATCGGTCACATGCAGCACCATTTGCGTGACCCGAACCGCGGCCACCAGTACGGGCGCGTCTATCGTATTACCTACAAGGGGCGTCCGCTCATGAAGCCCGCCAAGATCGAGGGCCAATCCATTGCCGCTCTCTTGGACTTGCTTAAGGAGCCCGAGAACCAGACTCGCGAACTGGCCAAGATCGAGTTGGGCAAGCGCGACACGACCAAGGTCATCGCGGGTGTGCGTCAGTGGGCGGCCGGTTTGGATTCCAAGGATTCGAACTATGAGCACCACATGATGGAGGCCTTGTGGGTCCACCAGTGGCACAACGTGGTGGATGCCGAGCGCCTGACCCGGATGCTCAATTCACCCGATGCCAACGCCCGCGCTGCTGCTGGCCGCGTCCTTTGCTACTGGCGTGACCGCGTTCCCAATGCTCTGGCGCTCTTCGCCAAGCTGGCCGATGACGAGAGCCCGCGCGTTCGCCTGGAGGCCGTTCGGGGTGCGAGCTTCTACCGTTCTGCCGAGGCCGCAGAAGTGGCTTTGGCCATTCTCAAGCGACCGCTGGATTACTACCTCGAGTACACTCTCAAGGAGACCCTCCGGCAGTTGGAGCCGCAGTGGCGTAAGGCGGTGGCCGATGGGCGTCCGCTGGCGCAGAACAATCCGGCTGGCTTGCAGTATTTGCTCAAGTCGCTCAGCACGGCAGAAATCCTGAAGCTGCCGCGGGTCGAGCCCGTGTTGGCCGATTTGTTGGGCCGCGCCGGGGTGCTGGATGCCGATCGGGGCGTGGCCCTCAATGAGCTGGCGACGCTGCGCAAGGTCTCCCGTTTGGCACTGCTCTTGAGCTTGTTGGAGAAGCCAGAAGCCCGCTCCGAAGAGGCTATTACCAGCTTGGCGCGCTTGTTGCCCGGCCAGCCGGTGGAAGAGTTGAAAGCACAGCGGACGCGTTTGACCCAGTTGGGAGCCAAGAGCGCCAACGCGACCACCCGGGCTGCGACCTGGGCTTCATTGGCCCTCGTGGACGGTTCGTTTGATGCCCTCTGGCAAACAGCCTCCTCCAAGCCGTCTTCCTTGGCCGACCTCTTGGCGGGCATTCCGCTGGTGAGCGATCCGGACTTCCGGGCCAAGGCCTACGGTCTGGTTCGTCCGGTGGTATCCGGCGAGTCGAAGCTGGTGACCGACGCGTCCAAGAAGGGCGGAGCCCGCTACGTGCGCATTGAATTGCCTCGGCGCGGAACACTCACCCTCGCCGAAGTGGAAGTGTGGTCGGGCGGCCAGAATGTCGCTCGCCGTGGCAAGGCCAGCCAGTCTACGACGGGTAACTCCGGGGACGCGGCCCACGCTATTGATGGTAACAACGACGGATCGTTCGGCTCCGGTTCTCAGACCCACTCGGTGGAGAATGACCGTAACCCCTGGTGGGAAGTGGACCTTGGCTCCGAGCAACCCGTGGAGGCGGTCTCAGTCTGGAATCGCACCGAGGGAGATCTCGGCCAACGCCTCAATGGGTTCACCCTGACCTTGCTGGACGCGGCTCGGCAGGAAGTCGCCTCGCAGAAGGCCGTGCCGGCCCCGGCCCGGAGTGTCCGCATTCCGATGTCTGTGGATGGTTCGGGGGGGCTGCGCCGCACCGCCATGCGTGCCTTGCTCAGCATGAATGAGAAACCCGAAGAGGTGTTCAACCTCTTCGCTCAATTGATCGCCCAGGGTGACAGTGTCCCTGCAGCCGCTCAGGGCTTGCGTCAATTGCCCAGGACTGCCTGGAACGCCTCTTCAGCCGGTACCGCAGCGACGGCCCTGGTTCGTTGGGCGGCTGCGGTTCCGGCCGAATCCCGCACCGATATCGGCTATGTCGATGCACTGCAAACGGCCTCGGATCTTGCGGGCCTGATGCCGGAGTCGGCAGCGGTCGCAGTGCGCGCCCAGCTCAAGCAGCTTCGGGTGTCGGTGTACGTGATCCGCACGGTGCGTGAGCAAATGCGCTACGACGTGCCGCGTCTGGTCATTGAGGCGGGCAAGCCCTTCGAGCTCGTTCTCGAGAACGACGACTTCATGCCCCACAACTTGGTGATCGTGAAGCCGGGAGCCCGTGAAGGGGTCGGTGCCGCGGCCGATGTGATGCAGCCGGGAGCTTTGGACCGCGAAGGTCGGGCCTACGTTCCGGCGCTTCCGGGCGTGGTGGGAGCCACTCGCTTGGTGGAATCGGGCAACCGAGCCACGCTGAAATTGACGGCACCCACGCAGGTGGGTGACTACGAGTACATTTGTACGTTCCCGGGTCATTGGCCCGTGATGTGGGGACGCTTGGTGGTGACCACCGATGTGGACGACTACTTGGCCAAGCATCCGATCGCTCCGGCGGCCGGAGGAACCCACGCCCACGAAGAAGGGAAGTAATTCTTGGGGTTTTTTGAGGCCGGGAATCCTAGCGGGTTCCCGGCCTTTTGCTTTGTGTGTGCCCGGCCGAGCACTGAGACTGGCAGCCGGTGCCCACGGTGGGGCGTTGTTCTATCAATGGATCCATGGCTTTGATTTTTCAGAAAACCAGTGAAATTCGCACCTCGGTGGAGTCGCTCTTCCGCTTCCACCAAGACCCGGCCAACCTCGAGCGCATCAATCCTCCAGGCGTCCGCGTGGTCAAACTCCGCTTGCCCAAGCACTGGAAGGCGGGCGCGAGGTTGGGGGTGACAGTGAAGATCCTGGGAATGATCTCCCAGGAATGGGAAGTCTCTCTGGAGACGGTGTCACCGCCCTGTCGCTTGGTGGATGTGGCCATTCGCGGGCCTTATCCCAAATGGCGTCACATCCATGAGTTCCGGGAGGTGGGGCCTCGACTGTCTTCGTTGACCGACCGGGTCGAATACCTTCCGCCGTGGGGACGATGCGGGCTGTTGCTAGACCGTTGGATTTTCCGGCCCCAATTAGCACTGATGTTTGCCTGGCGGCATCGTCAAACGCGGCGTCTTTTGGAAAAGGCTCTCACGCCAAAAAAACCCTGAGGGAGGGGTTGGGCTGGGCAGGACTGAAAGCGGGTGTGTGCCGATTTCAGTCGGACTTCATGGCGCCAGTTGTGGCGACCGGCGTGTGTCCGTTATTCGTTCCCTTCGGGGAAGCGGAAATTAACGTCGGTGAAGGTGGTGCCCTTGATGGTGATGCCGAAGATTTTCCCGGTGAAGTTGGTCGTGGTTTTCAACCACGCGGCGCGGGCCTCGAACTGGCTGGTGTCCCCGTTTTTCTCTCCGGTTGCTGCATTGGCCACCGGGAGCAGTTCTAGGGTTTGGGTCAGGTTAGAAACTGTCGTTTCGATGATCAGGTGGGGCGCAGGGATTCGGATGAATGATTCCATGTGTCCGTCGAGGATATAGCAGGTGAGCAGTCCGGCCTCCGCGGTGCGGACCAATTCCAGGTGGAAGGCCTCTTTGCCTAGGACGATCGCAGTGCCGCCATGCGGGGCGCGATGTTCGTGCTTGTGAGCTACTCCGTGATTGTGGGCTCCATCGTGATTGGCTCCGGCATTCTCATCCTTGCCCCCGCATCCAGTGAGGAAGGCAGACAGGGTGACGGCCAAGAGGGGGAGTGAAAATCGGTGGAATGGCGCGTAATTCATGGTGGGTCAGAACTGCTCAGAGCTTCGTCGTCCGTCGGCGATAGAATCGCGTGTTGGGCGGAGTGGCAAAGGAATCTTCCCAACGTACCGAGGCTCCGATCGGAGTGATGGACGGTACCAGGGTCCAGGGACCCATGAGGCTTGCGGCCGACTCCAAGTCTATCCGGGCCTCGTTTAAGCGCTCGGTCACCACCGGGAGTTCAAAGACGAGGCTGGGTACGACGCCAGAGCCCGGATGGTATTTGACTAGGGGGCGGCTGGATGGATCGCGAGGGTTGGTTCCGCTGAGGAATTCCGCGATATTGGGTTCACCATCGTGATCGGGGTCCGCCTCCGGCTGAACCTCGTCGTTGGGAACACCACCGGGCCACTGGGCCTGTGCCCATTGTTGCCAGAGTGGCGGGGGCGGGGGAACGACCGGAAGTGGTTCGACAGCAAAGAGAATGGGTGCGGATTCTCCCAGGATAAAGGTCTCGGAACCCAATGGGCGGGCGCTGGGTTGGAAGACTAATTCGTAGAGTCCGGCCGTGGTGAACCCGAGGTTGTAATGGTCGTGTCCGTTTATCAGCGGTTCGATCCGGTCATTGGCATCGAGGCCGTCCTTCGAATTGATGCGGAGCGTCACTGCGCCACCCGAATCGGCCTGCCAGAGGAACACAGAACCGGGTCCGTGGACTTCCTTCAATTGCAAGCGCAGCCGCCCATCGAAGCGATCTCTGGGGAATCCTTCTGACGAAAAGCCGAGGAATAGAAGGGCGGGATCCTGACTTTGGGGAAGGACCCAGAGTGAGGATCCTTCGGGGCCGAACGTCTCGAAACCCGCCGGGATGGCCAGCTTGGCTTGTTCTGAGACCACGAGCACCGTGTTGGTGGCCGGGTAGTTAATGCCATGATCCCCGTCGCGAACTTGGACGGTGATCGGCGTATCGGTATCGGCCCGGAACACCATGCGGATATCGACGTGCTGTCGGGTGAACGCAATGCGGTTGGTGAGAGACAAGACTGGGTCCGAAGCCCAGATCACGGGTGCCGCCAATAGACAAGCCCAGTAGGTGATCTGGTAGGCGATCTGGTAGGCGGCCTGGTAGACTGCCTGGCGCGGCGGCCATGAGAATGGGTTGCAAAAGAGGTGCATGGATATGGAACCCATCGGGCAGAAAATTGTAGCCGGCGATTTAGAGAAATCCAGCGATGGAGATCAATCGGGGGGCCGGGCGATATTTTCTCCCCGATCCACGCGGGCTTTCAAGAGCGTCGCCGAGACGGAGGAAACGTGACCACACGCCATGAGCTGGTTGGCTCGACCGCCATCATGTCGGGGTGATGCCGGCCCATTGCCATGTCGGTCGGGTTGGATATCCGCCAAGACCGCGTCCCAACCGCCTTGGACCCAATTCCGGGAATGGGTGTGGTCGCTGGAGAGGCTGGGTTCCTTGTCGGTGGCCACCTCAAAGAGGGTGATGGTGTCGGTCGGATTCCTCAGTGTGTCCATCCGCCGGAAGGATTCGGTGACCCCACCAAAGGGGCTGATCAGATCCACCATCACGTATTCGTTGGGGATGTAGCTGGCCGCTTGGTTGGTCAGGCGGGCCTTGCGCAGGGGATCTGAGGGACAGGCCCGGATGGCATCCACATTTCCCACGTAAGGTCGCAGCGTGAAGATCCAGGATCGATTGGTGGCAGAGGTTCCGTGGGTGGTTTCTGGGAAATATCCGCCGTGGTCATCGGCGTACATTTGAATTGCTAGCCCCAATTGGTGCAGTCCCGACATGCAAGAGGCGGCTCGCGCCTTCGACTGTGCCTTCGCCAAGGCAGGCAATAACAAGCCCGCCAAGACCGCGATGATGGCAATAACCACCAACAGTTCGATCAGCGTGAAGGCTCGACGGGCGTTCTGGGAACTCAGGAGTTGCAAACCTATTGCAATTAAATAACCCATCGCCCCCCATCGCAAACAAAAACCCCACACACCTGCTCAACCGATCAATAGAGTGACAGGTTCAAAGTAAGGGCAGCGGCGGGGGATGGTTAGTTTTGGCGGTGTTCCCCGTGGGTCGGGGATTGTCGCAACCGATCAATAGAGTGACAGGTTCGAAGTTGGGCTAAGGCCAGTTCATCCGGCCGACTCTGCAACAGAGGGTCATGCTGGGGACAGGCTGCGGGGAGCGGGTGAGGCAGGCCGTGGGGGCAGGCTCCGCGGGACCAAGCCTGCGCTGGCAGGAAGGCTCGGGGAGGGTTTGGGTTTTCACGCTGCGCGCGAGGGGAGGATTTGTTCGCCTTCAATGCTTGCTCCGGCTCGGTCCCGCTGCCGCCGGGTGGCTTTGGGGACTGGTAGGCAATAGAGTGACAGGTTCACAGTTAGATAAAGTGACAGGTTCAAAGTTTAGCCGGAACAGTGGAGGGCGGGGTGTTCGGGCTTCCGGTGGGGGCGGGGGATGGTTAGTTTTGGCCGGGTTCCCCGTGGGTCGGGGATTCTCGACGCGTTCCATGAGCCAACTTCCTTCACCCTCCCGCCGTTTCATTACCACTGCCGAAGCCCTGAAAGAGGATTTCAAAGGGCGTACCAACTATTGGTTGTGTCGGCCGGAGATCGCCGATGCCAAGGACCTTCAGTTGTGTCGGGCGGTGTTGCCGGCCGGGGAAGGCCATCCGTTCCATACCCATCCTGAGTTGGAGGAAATTATTTACGTGTTGGAGGGCCAGGTGGAGCAGTGGGTGGAGACCGAGAAACGCATGCTCCAACCCGGCGAGGTAGCTCACATTCCAGCCGGGGTGGTGCATGCCACTTTCAATCCCACCGGTGCCGATGCGGTGATCTTGGCTATCCTGTCGCCGTCCAAATCGCAGGGACCGTTCATGGTTGATGTCAGTGGTGAGGAACCGTGGAAGTCGCTGCGAACGAAGGCCTAATCCGGAACCCATCCGTTGGAGGGGGGGCTGGCCGGATCTCCTTCCGCAAGAGCGTGGTTGCGCTCTCGTTATCAGCCTCAGCCCGGCCCAGCCTCAGCCCGGCCTGATCTTTGCTGTCGCCTCGTCCAGCGAACCAAGCACCTACGCCATCGCATTACTCTCCGGTGAAATCGCTCCGTTTAGCAGGGGCAATTTTCGAGGTGGATTCGGGGCGGTGGGCGAAGAGCTAAGGGGTTGCTCAAAAACCCGGATATTTCGATGTCGTGGCGCCAAGAGCGGATGTCGTCGAGGGACTTCTGGAGGTCGAGTCGCTGGTGGACGGTGGGGTAGCGTTGGAGGTTGGTCGCGGCCAAATTGAAAAGAGCCACCGCGGGTCGGAGGCGGCCTTTCTGCAGGTGAACGAACGCGCCCGCCCATTGGATCAAGCCCTTGTAGAAGGCGTAGTTTTCGCCGGTCTTCCCTCCGGCCAACCAGAGTTCTTCGAGCACATCATGGGCTTCGAAGTAGAATCCCCGGTTGAAGCAGTGGAAGAAGCCGGCGTAGTGCCGGGGCAGTCCGTCCGGGTTTGGGTCGTCGGGCAGATCGGCCAGCAGTTCGGCAATGCGGGGGCTTTTGTGGCTCACGATAGAAATTTAGGGGGCCACGGTCAGGGGACCATTGAAACGGGTCAGTGAGAGGACCTCGGTCCGGGCATGATGCGGGCCGTGCCGGACTCCGCGGGGGCTTTGCAGGATTGAACCTGGGCCATAGGTTTGATCGTCCTCCACCCATTCCCCGGAAATCACACAAACCCACTCATCGGCCGCCGGATGACTGTGGGCGGGCACGGTGATGCCCGAGTGGAATTTACGCAGAACAGTCACGCCTCCAGTTTCCGGATGTCGCTCGAGAATAGCCAATTCAACGCCCGGATACGGGCCGGGAATCCAGGTCATTGTTTCGAGAGTTTGAGCGTTAGGGAACATGCCGGGGCACCTTGGAGTCCTTTGGCCGGAGTGCCAAGCGCCGGCCCCGCCGACTTCTTCGGGTTAAGCCGCCCCGACGCGACGATTTCTTCTTGGCTCGATGCTTTCCAAGAGGGCCGTCCAGACCGACGATGGCTCATCCAGTTGAGCCTCGGATGAATCCGGTCCTGAAGAAGCCTATTCCACGATTCAGTGAGTCGCTGACCCGCCGGCGCCGATCCGCTTGGTTGGATGTCTGGGCGGCTCGTGGCATCACCATGGTGGCGGCCGGGGTCGGGTTGGCCACGGTTCTGGTGTTCCTTTTTATTTGCGTCGAGGCCTGGCCGGCGCTGGTGGGGCAGGTTGCTGAGGGGCCCACGAATACGGCGATCGCGTCGGGTGACTTGGATCGAGTTCCTGATGAATCCTTGCAGCGCTTTTTGGGGCTCAGCCCGTCGGAGTTTGCCTCTAAGACTCGGGAACAACTCCGACTGCTGGCGGAGGTTCGTGCGGAAACCTTGGCCGAGGAACGTGGAGAGGAGCAGGGGCAGGGAGGGGCTTCGGTCCGTTCCACCGATTGGCAACACCTGATTTTGCCCCACGCCTGGAAGGGGTACGAAACCCCGGTGTACCTCTGGCAACCTTCCGGAGCAGGACCCCGGTTCAACCTGATTCCGCTGTGGTGGGGAACCTTCAAGGTAACCGTGATTGCTTTGGTGGTGGGTGTGCCTCTGGCGATCGCGGCCGCTCTCTATGTGTCTCAGGTTGCCACCGTTCGGTGGCGCGTGTGGCTCAAGCCGGTCATCGAACTCATTGCAGGAGTTCCCACGGTGGTCATGGGTTTTCTGGCTTTGGGAATTCTGGCTCCAGTTTTCCAGCGGGTCGTCGGAGTTCCGTTCCTGCTCAATGGAATGGTCGCTGGGGTGGCGGTGGGTGTGGCCATTGTACCGGTAGTTTTTTCACTGTCTGAGGACGCTCTGAGTGCGGTGCCGCGAGATTGGGTCCGGGGAGCGTTGGCTCTGGGAGCCACTCCATGGGAAGCGGTTTGCCGCGTGGTATTACCGGCGGCGGCCCCTGGTATTCGTGTCGCGGTGTTGCTGGGAGCGGCTCAGGCCTTGGGAGAAACGATGATCGTGATGATGGTGAGCGGCAATGCGCCCACCCTTGGTTGGAGCGTTTGGGATCCGGTTCGGACGGTGCCGGTGACGCTGGCAATTGAGTTGGGCGAGGCGGCACGGGGCGGGCCCCATTACCGAGTGTTGTTCCTGATGGGGTTCTTGTTGTTGGTTTTGAGCGTGGTGCTCCAGGGGGTGGCGCGGGGCATCCGCACTCGACAGGCCCGACTCCGAGGGGAGGCAGTAGCATGATCCGACGAATCCCCGCGTGGTTGTTTCCTCGCCTGACCGGCGCTGTCGCTTGGGCACTGGCCGGTTTGGTGTTGAGTCTTATTCTGGGGATTTCCCTGATGGCTTGGCCGCACCTGTCGTGGGCGGCGTGGGTGGGGCCAGAGGGCCGTGCTTCGAATCCTTTGGATCCTCGGAGTGTCCACTTGGCACCGCTTTTGGTAGGGACGGCTGCACGCACGTTCCTCATGTCGTTGGCCGTGATTCCCATGGGCATTCTCACGGCCGTGTACTTGGCTGAGTACGCGCCGTCGGGATCGCGAGCAGCCGGCCTGCTGCGATGGCTCGTCCAAGTATTGGCCGGCGTTCCCAGTGTGATCTTTGGACTGTTTGGCCTCGGGTTCTTCGTCGGCGTCGTGGGCGGAGGATTGGATCGTTGGACGGGCGATCTCGCATCCCCAGTTTGGGGGCGTCCGGCCTTGTTGTGGGCCTCACTCACCATGGCGTTGATGACCTTGCCGGTGGTGGTCGTGGCCACCGAGGAGGCCTTGCGCTCGGTATCTCAGGATCTCCGGGTCGCGGCCATCGCATTGGGCGCCACCCGCCTGCAAGTGTTGCTGCGGATCCTGCTTCCCAATGCCCTGCCGGGAATGGCGACGGGAGTGATTCTGGCCATTGGACGGGCCTCCGGTGAGGTTGTGCCGCTGCTCTTCACCGGCGCCGCAGTCGCCACTCAGGGTTCGCTGGCTTTGAATGAGCGGTTCATGGACCTGGCGTACCAGGTCTTTGTCTTATCCACGCAGTCCCCGGATCCTCAAGCCAGTCGCCCCCTGCTGCTGGCCAGCGTCTGGGCTCTCGTCTTTCTGTCCTTATTGTTGAATGCTGGCGCAGCGATCCTCCGATCTCGGGCCACCCCGGCAGCGCCAGATCGCCTTTGACACCGTGACCTCCGAGGCTTCCAAGAACCCTGTTTGCATCGAAATCCAGAGCCTGTCCCTCTGGTATGGACCGACCCAAGCTCTGCGATCGGTGTCGCTGATCGTCCCGGAGCGACAGGTCACCGCGCTCATCGGACCCAGTGGTTGTGGGAAGTCGTCCTTGTTGCGATGCCTTAACCGGATGAATGACCTCATCCCCGGGGTTCGTGTGAGCGGGGGCTGCCGGGTGGGCGGAGTGGATGTTCAGGATCCCCAGGTCGACGTGACACAGCTCCGTCGGCGGGTGGGGATGATTTTTCAGAAATCCAACCCGTTCCCGCAGTCGGTCTTCGACAACGTGGCCTTCGGTCTGCGGATTGGCGGATGTTCGGGTTCTGAGCTGGAGGGGCGGGTCGCATCGGCGCTGCGGCGCGCCGCGTTGTGGGATGAAGTCCGAGACCGCCTGGGCGAGAACGCGCTTCGGCTCTCCGGAGGGCAGCAGCAACGCTTGTGCATCGCGCGGGCAGTGGCCGTCGAACCGGAGGTGCTGCTCATGGATGAGCCGGCCAGTGCTCTGGACCCGGTCTCGGTGGGTCGGATTGAGGATCTCATCCGCGAACTGCGCGAGGACTACACCATCCTCATGGTCACTCATCACATGCAGCAGGCCGCGCGCTTGTCCGACCAGACGGCCTTTCTCCATCAGGGTGAGCTGGTTGAGGTGGATCGGACTGATCGAATTTTTTCCCAGCCCCGAGACCCTCGCACCGAAGACTATGTGACGGGTCGCTTTAGTTAAGGGCGTCGATCCGTGAAGCGAATCGTCGAATCCAGGGTTTCCAAAAGAGACTTCCCTCGGCCCAATACTCTCCAGTGACATCGTTGGAGGCAGAGATCACACAGCTCAAGGACCAGTTGCTCCGCATGGCAGGGATGGCGGAAAGCCTGGTCGTTCGCGCCGTCCGGGCCCTTGTGGATCGGGACGATGACTTGGCTCGCAGTGTGACCGCCGGGGACGAGCCGTTGGACGAGTTGGAGAAAGCGTTGGATGCCGCATCAATTGTGCTGCTGACCAAGGCTCCGTTGGCGGGGCAGCTGCGCCTGATCACCGTGGTAATTAAGATCACCGGGGATTTGGAGCGCATCGGCGATGAATCCACCACCATTGCGCGACGCGCCCTGGAGTTGGGTCGCGAGCCGCAGCTCAAGCCCTATCAGGACATTCCAAAGATGTCCCACATGGCCACCGAGATGTTGAGGGACGCCCTCGACGCCTTCGTGCATGGCGACACCGCTAAGGCCCGAGCCGTGATTCCACGTGATAAAGCCGTCGATGCGTTGAACCGGTCGCTGCATCAGGAGTTGACCCAGTTCATGATTCAGGACCCCTCGAATATCGGTCGATGCCTGCACCTCATGACCATTAGCAAAGCCCTCGAGAGGATCGCTGATCACGCCAAGAATATCGCCGAAGAGGCGGTGTACCTCTATGAAGCACGGGATATTCGTCATGCGGCATTCGCGGGGCCTTTGGATCTCTGAGCTTTTACTGAACGAGGTCTTAGGATCGGGGATTCTTGCGGGATTTTCCTCTGCAAGAGCTGGGTCGATCGCTTGTTGCGGACCTCAACCGGATTTACCCCTCGCTCACGCCGAGTGTTGCCAAAGAATTTGTCCGGCAATCACTCCTCTCCCCACTGCTGCGTTCTTTCTGAGCCGGTTCTGGCGTGGGCGGTCTGGGCGCGGTGGTCAGTGCGGTGTCCCATGCCTTGGGGGATTGATTGCAAAGGAATCCTGTATCGTTGACCCCGTGGATTCCTGTCCCTAGGCTGGCAGGGCTGTCATCGGAACGCGGGCCCTGACGTGACTTCAGTCGGGGCTTTTTGCTGTTCACGGTGGGCGTTTATCCATGGCAAATGTGATTCTGGTCGGCGCTCAATGGGGCGACGAAGGCAAAGGCAAGATCATCGACGTCCTCACCGAGCAATCGGACGTGGTCGTCCGCACTCAGGGTGGCAATAACGCGGGCCATACGGTCTTCGTGGGCAAGGACAAGTACGTCTTGCACCTAATCCCTAGTGGGATCCTCCGCTCGAACAAGGTGTGCGTGATCGGCAATGGCGTGGTCATGGACCCCGTGGGGCTGGTTAAAGAACTCGATGGGCTCGCCAAGCTGGGTGTCTCGGTGACGCCCGCCAATTTCCGCATCTCCGAGACCGCGCACGTGGTGTTCCCGTGGCACCGCGAACTCGACGGCGCCCGTGAGGCCCAGAAGGGGGACAACAAGATTGGTACCACCAAGCGTGGCATTGGCCCGACCTACGGCGACAAGGTGGCCCGTGTGGGATTCCGAGTGTTGGACTTGGTAAACAAAGAGCGTTTCCCCGCCAAGCTGCGCGAGCGGTTGGATGAGAACAATGTGCTCATTCAGTCCCTCGGAGGGACCCCGCTCAATTACGATCAGGTGCTCGCCGAATACACGGCCGCGGCCGATCGGTTGCGCCCGTTCGTCACCAACACGGTGGTGTTTCTCCATGAGGTGTCCCAACGGGCCGGCAACATCCTCTTCGAGGGAGCCCAAGGCACCTTCCTAGACATTGACCACGGCACCTATCCCTTTGTGACGTCGTCGAACACGACTTCTGGCGGTGCTTGCACGGGTTCCGGAGTTCCTCCGAACCGGATGGACAAGGTGATCGGCGTGCTCAAGGCCTACACCACCCGCGTGGGTGGCGGACCGTTGCCGACCGAGAGTGCCGAGGTGAGCGATCTCCTGCACGGCATGGGGCGCGAGTTTGGTTCCACGACCGGCCGAGCCCGTCGTTGCGGATGGTTCGACGCGGTGGCCACCCGCCACGCGACCATGGTCAACGGCATCGACGAACTGGCCATCACCAACATCGATGGTCTGGATTCTTTGAAGACGTTGCAGGTCTGCGTTGCCTACCGGGCCGACGGTCAGACCCTGCGCCATTTTCCGGCCGACCATGAGGTGCTGGCTCGCTGTGAGCCGGTGTACGAAACCTTCCCTGGCTGGCAGACCTCGACCGAGGAGATCACCCGTTGGGAAGACCTTCCGGTGAACTGCCGCAATTACCTGCTGGCCATTTCCCAGATGACGGGCGCTCGCCTAACCATCGCCAGCGTGGGTCCTGCCCGGGCGCAGACCATGTTCCTTTGAGGTTGCTCGTGAGCGCCGAGCCCAAGCTGTCCGCGGCGGCACAACTGAATTTGCCGACCCATGTGGCTGTGATCATGGATGGCAATGGGCGGTGGGCCAAGCAACGCGGGTTGCCGCGGGTGGAAGGGCACCGCAATGGCGTGGAATCGGTCCGGACCATTGTCCGGGCTGCCGGTGAAGTGGGCATCAAGTACCTGACGCTCTACGCGTTCTCAGTCGAGAACTGGAACCGGCCGAAGGATGAGGTGGATACGCTCATGAAGTATTTGGCTCGATTCTTGAAGAACGAGATTGGGGAGCTCAATCGCAACAACGTCCGCCTAGAGGCCATTGGGCAAATTTGGCGTCTGCCCGAGGCTGTCCAAGAGCAGTTGGCCAAGACCCGGGCCGCCTTGGCTAAGAACAATGGTTTGACGTTGATTCTGGCCCTGAGCTACGGCGGGCGGACTGAGTTGATCGAGGCCACGCGGGCCATCGCCGAAAAGGTGAAAACAGGCGCCCTCGATCCGGCGGAAATCAACGAGCGCGTCATTTCCGAGCACCTCTATACCCGCCATTGGCCCGATCCCGATTTAATGATCCGCACCAGTGGCGAGATGCGCATTAGCAACTTCTTGCTGTGGCAGTTGAGCTATGCGGAGTTCGTCATTACGCAGACTTTGTGGCCGGAGTTTCGCAAAGCCCACCTGTGCGAGGCGTTGGAAGAATACGCCCGACGGCACCGCCGTTTTGGCAGTGTTTAAGACTTGGCTGTGTGTGAGCCCTCTTGGTTGGGCAGAAAATCACCGTCCCGTGCGATCCGGCCTAGGGCATCGAAGCAGCAGCGGGCGAGCATCTTGAGGGTTGGATTTGCGTGGGTACCCGTTGTTGTCGATGAGGAGCCAGACGTTGTCGGCATCCACGCTCAGCCCTTCGAAGAACCCATACGGCAGTAAGTGCTGATAGGCGTACTTGGGGTCCATTTCGATCGGAAAATAACTGAAGCAGAGCCGCACCGCGTGGGTGTGCGGGTTGATGCAGAGCACTCGCCGGTGTTCACGGCACAGCGCCCACAGTTCCCCGCCGAACCAGCACAGGTCGGTGTAGTGGATATCGTCACCGGAGGCTCCGGGGGGGCGGGGTTGAAAATCACCCACCACTTGGAGGGTCTTGCGGTCGATTTCAAGGATGCGCCCGGTGTCCCGCTCGTTGGCCACGTAGAGAAAGCGGTCGCCGACCGCCACACCCTCGAAGGAGGCGTTCCGGTCGGTCTTGCTGAACCATCGGGAAGCCGGAGACCAGTCAATGGGCAGGCGCTCGAGCGGTTTACCGGGGGCCGATTGCTTGAGGATCCAGCGCGAATGTTCTTCGCTCAGATAGAGGGCTCCGGTGCTGTCGATGCCGATCCCTTCAACATCCCATGGTAAGTCTCGACCAGGTGTCAGGGGTTCAAACAAAGAAGGGGACAGGCCTGCGTAGGGAACTAGGACGGCTTCGGTGCCAGAGCTAGGGAACTGAATTTCAAAGAGTCCGGTTTCTTTGTCGTTGACCGTGAGCATCCGACCGTCGGGCAAGCGGACGAGGGCCGATGCGTCAAAACGCCCGCCGGACGGGGTGAGGGTCCAGGACTGGGCCACCGAAAGGGGCTGGGTTTGGGTGGTGGAGCCAACCGGGTTTTTTGCCGAGGAGCAGCCCGTCCAAAGGCTGGCCAAGAGGCCGATCAAAGTAAGGATCCGTTTCAACGCGACGACCGTAGTCGAGGCGGAGGTGAAAAGCAGGAGGAAAACCGTTTTACAGGCCGCCGATCCTCAGTACGGTTTCGGCGTTAGGTCACCAATCCGTAACATGACGCACTCCTTACCCTCGTCTGGCCTGGAACCGGGCATCCTTCAGCGTTCGTCGCTGTATCGGGAGTTTCTTGCCGAGAAGGATGAAATCCTGAAGCACAAGTGGATTGAGTCGGAGAAAGTGGGTTACGATATTGGGTTCGAGGCGGCCTTGGTGGATTGGATCACCAAGCACCGTGCCAGTTGGCGACGCGCTCGTACCTCGGGAACCCTTACCTGAACTGAATTGCTCGCCTGTGTCTGCAAGCCGCTGAGGAGCGGTGGGTGGGCCGGGTCTGGTTTCCTCTTCGGATCATGAATTCCAAGCTTCTCGATTCGGCAGCCCTTCAGCGAATGCTGGCGCGCATGGCTCATGAGATTGCCGAAGCCAATCCGGATGCGGGATCGTTGGTGCTGGTGGGGATCCAACGGGGCGGTGTTCCGGTGGCTCTTCGATTAGCCGCTGAATTGGCTCAGGTGTTTGGGCGAACTGTCCCGTGCGGCACGATTGATGTGACCTTCTACCGCGACGATCTCAACCAACGGACGGCGCCGGCGGTGCATCCGACCGAGATCCCTGGCGATATCCAGGGCAAGACGGTGGTGTTGGTCGATGATGTCTTCTTTACTGGGCGAACGGTGCGTGCGGCGATGGATGCGCTTCTTGAGTTTGGGCGTCCGAGTCGCGTGCAGTTGGCCGTGGTGATTGATCGCGGGCATCGACAACTCCCGATTCGTCCGGATGTGGTCGGCAAAGAAGTGGCTACTTCATTGCGGCAGTCCGTGCTGGTTCGTTGCTCCACTGGGGGCGAAGAAGACGGTGTTTTTGTGCGCGACACTTTGGCATCTTCGGCCGTCCAACCTGCTTCATGATCTGGAACCGTAAACACTTGCTCGACCTTCAGAGCCTTTCCGCTGAGGAAATCATCCACTTGCTGGATACGGCGCGCGAGTTCAAGGCCGTGGGACAACGTTCCATTAAGAAGGTGCCGGCGCTGCGTGGTAAGACGGTGGTGAACTTGTTCGTCGAGCCCAGTACGCGTACGCGCATTAGTTTTGAATTGGCTGCGCTGCGCCTGAGCGCTGATGTGATTAATTTTTCGGCGGAAGCCAGTTCTCTGAAGAAGGGGGAGACGCTCAAGGATACGGCCCGGAACTTGGAGGCTTTGAACGCCGACATCATCATTCTGCGGCACGGGGCGAGTGGGGCACCGCACTTTTTGGCGCGGTTCTTGGGGGCCCATGTCTTGAATGCGGGGGACGGTGCTCACGAGCATCCGACTCAAGGGCTTTTGGATATTTTTACGATCCGGGAAAAGAAGGGGCGGATTGCTGGGCTGAATGTGACGATTCTGGGGGATATCCTCTACAGTCGGGTGGCGCGTTCGAACATTTGGGCGCTGACGAAGCTCGGTGCGAAGGTGACTTTGTGTGGTCCGCCGACGTTGGTGCCGAAGTTGTTTGAGTCGTTTGCTCCGAATGTTCGGGTGACGTGGAATATCGATGAGGCGCTTCGGGACGCCGATGTGATCAATTTGCTGCGCATCCAGCATGAGCGGCAGAAGGCGTCGATGTTTCCGAGTACGGGTGAGTATGCGGCGTTGTTCGGGCTAAACACGGCTCGAATGGCCAAGGTGAAGCCGGATGCGTTGATCATGCATCCTGGGCCGATCAATCGGGGGGTGGAGATTGCGAGCAGTATCGCGGATGGGCCTCAGTCGGTGATTCTGGAGCAGGTGACCAATGGGTTGGCGGTCCGCATGGCGGCTCTGTACTTGGTTAATGGGGGTGCGTCGCTTCAGGTGGCGGCTTGAGGGGTTGGTCGTTGGGTTGGCCGTTGAGTGGGGGGCTCTGCGGGATCGATCCTGCGCTCGCAGGGAAGCTCGCGGGAGGATCGGCCATTGCGCTGCGCGCAGGTTTTTTTGTGGATCGCTTCCAATGCTCGCTCCGGACCGATCCCGCTGCTGCTGGGTGATTCATCAAGCGGCTTAGATCTCGGATGGAGATGAGGGGGACGAGTTATCGGTGGGGCGCTGCTGCTTCGATGAGGTGCGATGCCATTAGGGGAAGGTGAAGGGGACTCTGATCCATCTTGGGGACTTAAATTTCGGATGGAGATGAGAGGGCAGGTTGTCGGCGGGGCGCCGCGGAATCGATCCTGCGCTCGCAGGGAAGCTCGGGGGAGGATCGGCTTTTGCGCTGCGCGCAGGTTTTTTGTGGATCGCTTCCAATGCTCGCTCCGGATCGATCCCGCTGCCGCTGGGTGATCCATCTTCGGGCTCAGATCTCGGATGGAGATGCGGGGGGGCGGGTTGTCGGTGGGGCGCTGCGGGATTGATCGTGCGGGTGCCTGGGTTGGGGCGGCCGTTAATGCAAATGCAGATGTGGCTTGGCCGGAGGCGGTTCCCGGTTCAGCCTCTTGGCCTAATTCCATGAAGACCTTCGCACGTCTCTTCCTATTCTTGTCCGCTCTGTGGCTCCAAGCCGCAGTCCCCGCCATCGATTTCGACGGTTCTTGGACCGTGGCCGAGTTGGAGACGGAGCAGGGGCCTCTGCCGGAGGATACTCGCAAGGCGCTGGTGGTGACCGTTTCCGGCGGCAAGTATTCGATGGAGGCGGGCGGTCAGACGGTGGCTAAGGGTAAGCTTGCGATGGATTATAGCGCGACTCCTCCGGTGATGACGGTGACGGAAGAGGAAGGTCAGAACGTGGGCCGGGGTGTGCGGGCGATTGTGGAGAAGACCGCGACCGGATGGAGGGCCTGCTATGCGTTGGATTCGTCGGATTTGCCGAAAGAGTTCAAGGTGGGTGATGGCGGCGGTGTGATGCTGGCGCGCTATGAGCGCAAGGCGGGTTCCCGTCCTCGTCCGCTCCGTGCGTTGCTCATTACGGGTGGATGCTGCCACGAGTACGATGCTCAGGCGGTGACGTTGATGCAGGGGATCTCTAAGCGGGCCAATGTGGAGTTCACGCTGGTGCGCGACAAGGGAGCCGATGGGACTCAGCATAAGGTGAGTGCCTACCAGAAGGGTGACTGGGCCGCTGGCTACGATGTGGTGCTGCACAATGAGTGCTATGCCGACGAGAAGGACCCGGCCTGGTTGGAGGGAATCGTGGCTCCGCACCGCGCCGGCACGCCGGCCGTCGTGATCCACTGCGCGATGCACTGCTACCGCGCGCCCACCAATGAGTGGTTCCGTTTTGTCGGCGTGACGAGCCGTTCGCACGGGTCGCACTTCGCGTATCCGATGACGAATGTGAAGCCGGAGCATCCGGTGATGAAGGGTTTCCCGGCGGTGTGGCAGACGCCGAAGGAGGAGTTGTACATCATCGAGAAGGTGGAGAAGGAGGCGACTCCGCTGGCCGTGGGCTACAGCCCGGAGACGAAGAAGGGCGAGGCCAATGTCTGGGTGCATCAGTACGGCAAGGCCCGGGTGTTTGGTACGACGATGGGGCATTACAATCACACCATGTCGGATCCGGTATACTTGGATTTGATTACCCGCGGTACGTTGTGGGCGACCGGCCGGTTGCAGGAAGACGGGACTCCTGCCGCTGGATACGGTGCTCAGCCGTAATGGATTCTCAGCCGGTGCGACAGTCTGCCCGGTTCATTGAGTCGTGATGTCGCGGTTTGGCGCGGTTTTTTTCAGGGTTCGGGCCGGACTTGGGGTGGATGCCCCATTCCGGCCCGTTTCGTTTCCATGGCCGGTGCCAACGGGGTGGCACGGTCGATGCAGAGGGCTCCAGCATGACGCTCGATAAATGGACCCAAAAGGCTCAACAGGCCCTCCAAGTCGCCCAGACCACAGCGCAAGAACGTTCCCATGCGGCCTTTGATAGTGAGCATTTGGCTTTGGCTCTCGTGACTCAGGCGGACGGAATCGTTCCCCCTTTATTGGAAAAAGCCGGTGTGGAGGTGAGTCGATTGGTTTTAGAGCTGGAAGCGGAATTGGGACGTCGCCCGACGGTACAAGGTGGGGCCGATGTTTATCCGTCCACGGATTTGCAAGCGGCTCTCAAGGCGGCGCTAGCCGAGGCCAAGTCTCTCAAGGATGAGTATATTTCTACGGAGCACTTGTTCTTGGGTTTGCTGGAGAAGGGCGGCGACAGTTTTCGTCGGATCACCGATCGGTTGGGTCTCAAGCGCGATACGGTGCTCAAGGCGCTGAGCGCGGTGCGGGGCAATCAGCGTGTGTCCGATGCGAATCCGGAGGAAAAGTTTCAGACCCTGGAAAAGTACGGCAAGGACCTCACAGCCTTGGCTCGCAAGGGTAAGATCGACCCGGTGATCGGCCGGGATGACGAGATCCGGCGTGTCATGCAAGTGCTGACGCGGCGCACGAAGAACAACCCGGTGCTCATTGGTGAACCCGGGGTGGGCAAGACGGCCATCGTCGAGGGCTTGGCCAAGCGAATCGTCGATGGCGATGTGCCCGAGTCTCTCAAGAACCGTCGGGTCATTGCGCTCGATATCGGCTCGATGATCGCTGGCGCGAAATATCGCGGCGAGTTCGAGGACCGTCTCAAGGCCTTCCTCAAGGAGGTTACGGCGGCTGAGGGTCGGATCATCCTCTTCATCGATGAGTTGCACACCATCGTGGGCGCCGGTGCTTCGGAGGGCGCTGCCGATGCGGCCAATATGCTCAAGCCACAATTGGCTCGCGGTGAACTGCGCTGCGTCGGTGCCACCACGTTGGACGAGTACCGCAAGCACATCGAAAAAGATGCGGCATTGGAGCGGCGTTTCCAGCCGGTGCAAGTGCCTGAACCGTCGGTGGAGAACACCATCGCGATTCTGCGCGGCCTCAAGGAGCGCTACGAAACCCACCATGGCGTGCGCATTCAGGATAGCGCGCTGGTGGCCGCTGCGACCTTGTCGTACCGCTACATCAGCGACCGGTTCTTACCCGACAAGGCGGTGGATTTGGTGGACGAGTCGGCCTCGCGGTTGAAGATGGAACTCGATTCTAAGCCGACCGAGTTGGATCGCTTGGATCGCCAAATTCTGCAGTATCAAATCGAACGCACGTCGCTGGCCAAGGAGAAAGACGAGGCCAGTCGCGAGCGCCTGCAAAAGCTCGAATCCGAACTGGCCAATTTGAAGGAAAAGTCCGGGGCGTTGTCGGCCCAATGGCAGAACGAGAAGGCCGTCATCCATGCGGTGAGCCTCTTGCAGAGCCAGTTGGAAGAAGCCCGCCAGGAATTGGATCAGGCGCGTCGCAAGGGCGATCTCAACAAGGCCGCAGAAATTCAGTACGGGCGCATCCCCGGCTTGGAGCAGAAGTTGTCGGCGGTGGAAAAGCAGGCGCCCAAGGAAGGGGCTCCCGCCGCGCTGTTGCGTCAGGAAGTGACCGAGGAAGACATCGCCAAGGTGGTGGCCGCGTGGACGGGCATCCCGGTGCAGCGGATGTTGGAAGGCGAGCGGGCCAAGCTGGTGCGTATGGAGGAGCGCCTGGCCGCCCGGGTGGTGGGGCAATCCGAAGCGGTGAAGGCGGTGGCCGATGCCGTTCGGCGGGCGCGTTCAGGGCTGGGCGATCCGGGGCGTCCGATTGGGTCTTTTATCTTTTTGGGGCCCACTGGCGTCGGCAAGACCGAGCTGGCGCGAGCCTTGGCCGAGTTTCTGTTCGATAACGATCAGGCGATGGTGCGTATCGATATGTCCGAATACATGGAGAAGCACTCCGTGGCCCGATTGGTGGGAGCGCCTCCGGGATACGTCGGCTACGAAGAGGGCGGACAGTTGAGCGAGGCGGTGCGCCGTCGGCCTTATTCGGTGGTGCTCTTCGACGAGATTGAGAAGGCACACCATGACGTGTTCAACGTGCTGCTGCAGGTACTGGACGACGGGCGGATCACTGATGGTCAGGGGCGCACCGTGGACTTCAAAAACACGGTGGTGATCCTGACCTCCAATATCGGCTCATCGATTATCCAGGAGTACTTCCTGGACGCGAAGAACTCGCCCGCGGCCCGTCAGACGATGGAGGACAAGGTGTTGGGCGAATTACGCCGTCATTTCCGGCCGGAGTTTTTGAACCGGGTGGACGACACCATCCTCTTCCATAGCCTCGACGAATCCCATCTGGGACGCATCGTGGATATTCAGTTGGATCAGGTGATCCGGCGGGTGGCCGGTCAGCACATCCACCTGCGTGTCACCGACTCGGCCCGCAAGCGCCTCGCCGAGGAAGGCTACGATCCGCAGTTTGGAGCCCGTCCGCTCAAGCGGGCGATCCAGGACTTGATGCTCAATCCGTTGGCCCAGCGGCTCTTGGCCGGCGACTTCAAGCCGCGCGACACGGTGAGCGTTTCGGTCAATGCGGCCGGCGATTTGGAGTTCACCGCCGACGAGGCAGGGCAGGGTTGAATCCTAGTCCGCTGATAATCAGGACCAGGGACCCGGTCCTTCAGAATCAGCATTAGTTCGGTTTAGGGGGCTGCCCTCGGAACAATTGTTCCTGGGGCAGGCCTGTGAGGCGCTGGATACCGTTCATCAGGCGGAAGAGCGCCCACATCATCATGCCGGTGCTGGGGATGACGATGACCGGCCAACTCAGCCAGTTCATCCGGCCCAGTTGCTCGTTCCATTCCGGCGAGTTGGGGGCCGCCTTCAGGAGCCAGATCGCGAGAAAGAAATTGAGCGCCGAGCTGACGAAAAACGACAGCGACAGCAGCCAAGAGGCCTCGCGCAGCAATCGCTCGAACGACGCCTCGGCATTCCGATGACGCAACTCCTCGGCGACCTTGGCTGTGTCCATCAACTGATCGTTGTAGAGCAGGGTTTTCACCAGCGGGGTCTTGGATCGCAGGGTGAGAGGAATGCTCAAGCCGATGAGAAGGGGAATGGCAGCCTCCTTGACCGCGAACCACAAGGCCGTGGCCTGCCACCATCCGAAGTGACTGCCGAGGGACATTCCGCCAGTAGCCAGCGTGCCGGCGATGCCTAAGGTGGAGAACATGTTCCATTGGCGGCGCTTCATCCAGTCCCAGAGGCCGTAGCCCAGCGGCAGGGCTAGGGCTGCCACGAGTGCCCACAGAGGACCGAGGCGCTGCGGTTGGCTGAGCTTGGAAAGAACAAGGCCGGGCAGGATGACGTTGCAGGCGAGGTTCAGCAGCAGGTTCTCCTTCTTGGGAGCCGCGGTTCGGGGGGCGGCGGTCATGTGGGGTTCGGTGGCGGGCATCGCGTGGCCCCAGAACCTGTCGTCACCGCGTCCGAAAATCCAGCAGAGGATGCTGAGGGGGCGGAGGTCCTCGATTGAGAGAGCTGGGCTGGATCCTGTTGGGCCTTCTCGATGGCCATCGACCCGCCGAGCCCCGAGTTCCGATGGGTCGGTCGTCCTCGGGTGTTGGAAATGGCGAGATCTCGAGGCGGGTCCGGGCCATCGACCGCTCGGAACCGTGATCGGTACCTAGCTCAATCCCGCCACCGGGCATGACAAAGCGCTCTGCCTTCTGGAACGTCATCATTCCAAGGGTTGAATTCTATTCTTGGCGTGAATAGAATTAATTCCTGTCATGGATACACTTCGAACGCGGTGGTTGACCGGGCGCTTGAAGGCGGCCCTTGAGGCGCTGCCCGTGGTGGTGCTTACCGGGGCCCGTCAGACCGGGAAAACGACGCTCACCCGGGGGCTCCCTCAGCGGCGTTCCTTCTGAAGAGCCTGTCTGAAAACTCAGAGGGGTCCTGCGGCGAGGGAATTTGGCGGTGGCCAAGGCGGCGAGGCCGGAGCATCCCCGAAGAGGGCTGCAACGGCCGAGTCAACGCGGGCCACCGGCAAAAGACCCGCCGCCCGAAGGGTTTTCTCAGAAACAGCCCGCTGTCTTCGTTGCTCGTCGGTCACAGACCCATTCGGGTATGCTCCTTCCTCGCGCCTCGCCATCGAGCCGTTTCTGAGAAAACAGGGCCCCTCTGAGTTTTCAGACAGGCTCTAAGCCTGGACGACCTGGACGTCCTCGGGCAGGCACGCTCAGATCCAGATTCCCTGTTGGTTTCGCGTCCGCTGACCGTGGATGAAGTCCAGCGGGCGCCCGAGTTGTTGCTGCCGATCAAGCGGCGGGTGGACCAGCACCGGGTTGCCGGGGAGTTTCTGCTGACCGGGTCGGCCAACCTGTTGCTGATGGACGCGGTCGCCGACTCGTTGGCCGGAAGGGCGGTCTACCTGGACCTTCCGCCGTTCTGCCCTGCGGAATGGATGTCCCGGCCCGATGGCCTCCAGCCTCTGGATCGCCTGTTTGAGGAAGACTTCAGTCCTGGGGATTGGCCCGACGAGCCCGGGGACTGGCAGGGCTGGCTGCTGGCCGGTGGATTCCCGGCCGCGCTGGCGGCGTCCACGACAGAAGCCCGACAGCTCTGGTTCACCGGATATGTCCAGACCTACCTGGAACGGGACCTGAGGCAACTGAGTGCCGTGTCGAATCTCCCTGACTTCCAGCGGGTCATGGCTCTGGCCGCCAACCGCGGTGCGCGCCTGCTCAACCAATCCGAGCTGGCGCGGGATGCCGCCCAGCCACAGCCCACGGTTCATCGGTACCTTAACCTGCTGGAGACGGGCTGCCTTTTGGTGCGGCTGAGCCCCTTCGCCACCAACCCATCCACCGGGCTTGTGAAGGCCAAGAAGCTGCTCTGGAGCGATTGCGGCCTGGCGGCCTGGCTTGCGGGGATCCGGAACGCGGCGGATCTGGCCCGGAGGCTCGACCGCGGATTCTGGCTCGAACAGGCGATCTTCCAGACCCTTCAAGTGTGGCGGGCGCTGGAGCCTTCCCGCCGCAAGGTCCACTTCTGGCGTGACCGTTCGGGGCGCGAGGTCGACTTCGTGCTCGAGAAGGACGGCGTGCTGGTGGGGCTGGAGATCAAGGCCTCTCGTCAAGTGGCGCCCTCGGACGCCGACGGCATCCAGGCATTCCGCGAGCGGGTGGGCCGATCCCATCGTTTTCAGCGCGGTGTCGTCCTTCACGGAGGGACCAGTCGGCCACTGGGTCCGGGGCTGTGGGCGTTGCCGTGGGGATGGATGCTCCCGGCCCAGGGATGTCCACAGACGCAGACGGGCGTGGAGCCATGATCCATCGGCAGGGCTCAGAGCCTGTCCGGATCTGAATGGGCTCTCAGATTTCTTGTGCGGTTTCGTCTTTGCTGGGCATTGGTTGATATCGATGACGCAAGAATCCGCCATGTCAGAAGAGGCCGAACAGCTCCGGCGCTACGCGGACGACCGGTCGGAAGCGGCGTTCGAGGAAGTGGTGCGCCGCAACCTGAACCTGGTCTACTCGGCCGCCATTCGGCAGGTCGGTGGCAACCCGGCGGCAGCGGCAGACATCGCCCAGGCGGTCTTCACCGAACTCGCCTGCCAAGCGAACCGACTCACGCGGCATCCGGCGTTGGTGGGCTGGTTGTACACGACGACCCATCGCATGGCTGCCCGATACGTCCGGGACGAAACCCGCCGTCGACGTCGCGAACACGAGGCGCACGCCATGCAGGAAACCTGTCGCTCCACCGATTCCGAAGCCGATTGGAACCGTCTGGCACCGGTGCTCGACGAGGCCATGCACGAGTTGGCCGAAGCGGACCGAAACGCCCTGCTGCTGCGCCACTTTCAACAACGCCCCTACGCCGAAGTCGGAGCCCAGTTGGGTCTCAGCGAAAACGCCGTCCGGATGCGGGTGGACCGCGCCCTCGAGCGACTGCGCAAACACCTGGCACGAAGAGGGATCACTTCCACGGCTTCGGCGGTGGTTCTCGCTTTGAACGGCCCTGCCGTTGCCGCCGCCCCTTCCGGTCTCGCCGCGAATATCTCGGCCGGCGCTCTGGCTGCGGGTGCACTCACGGCTTCCACGCTTGGACTGCTTTCTCTTGTGTCATCCACTCCATTCAAAGTCGGGGCCGTTGTCTTGGGTTGCGCCCTGCTGAGCACCGGCCTGCTGGTGCAACGGCAAAGCCTGCAACGCCTGCGGGTCGAGCAAGCCTCCCTGAAGGAACAGTTGGCGGAACAATCCGCCGCCTTGGGCAACACCCGAGAACTCCTCGCGCGGAAGGACGCCGAACTCGCGGCCTCCCGGGAATCACTCGATGAACTGCTGCGCCTCCGAGGAGAAGTGAGCGTGCTGCGACAGACTGCCCGACAGGCGTCTCGATCGACAACGACGTCGCCATCGGATCGTCCACCGCCGAGCGGGCCCGGGGCAATTTCCGGCGTGCGAACCTTTACCGCTTCGCTCCGATCGAACCTCGTAAAAGATGAGACCCTCGTGACTGGCGGTTGGTCGACACAACCGGGAAAACGCACGATGGTGCTTGTCACCCCAAAAATCAAAAATCCCGGAGGCCAGCCTTTAATCGTCACGATCGAATCCAAGCTGTTTGAAGCCGCCATTGAGGAGTTCTCGGTTCTGGGTCTGGACGCCTATAAATCTGACGCGAATGAAACCTCGACCGGCGGGATCCTGAATTCCGAAGAATTCAGGAACCTGATCAAAGCGGTTAACCAAACCCAGAGTGACGTCCTCAGCGCCCCGATGGTTACTGTTCATGACGGCCAGCAAGCGACGGTCGAAATGATTCAACCGCACACCATTGCGAGCGGTGACACCGTCAATATTGGTCCATCGATCCACGTGGTTCCGCGGGTCTCACCCAACGGCAAATCAGTGGATCTGACCGTTCTTGCACAGATCAATGTCATGGAGACCACCGCTGCGGTGGACCCAGTTCCGAATCCAACGAAGCCATCCTCACCGAAGGCGTCACCTTGAGGGCCGGTATACGGCAACGCGGTGAAGTCGCGAGAGTGTGATCCTCATGCCACGAACAGCTCTCTTGAGTGTTGGGAAAAGCCTCGCCACTTGTTGGCTGGCCACGCGGTCAGGAATCGGGGTGAGGGAGCGATTTCCGAGTTCGCGCGCCCTTCCTGAGTCCGCGACCTGACAAGTAGCAGCCAATACATTTCGAGGTGGCGGGCGGGTGTTTCGGCAAAAAGGTTCTCCGGGGAGACAGTGGCCAAGGACGTGACTGGCAGAGGATCCGCACCCACCCATCGATTGGGTTGGCAAGATAGGTTAGGGGCCAAACTGTCCGATTTTCCGGGTCGCGGCTAACATGTAGTGAGTGAACACACCGATCGATGCACACTTGCTGCGAGCCTACGCGGATCAGGGCTCGGAGGACGCGTTCGCTGAATTGGTTCGGCGTCACATGGACTTGGTCTACTCCGCATCGCTGCGGATGGTTCGTGATCCCCATCTTGCGGAAGATGTGACCCAGGCGGCGTTTGTGGCCTTGGCCCGAAGTGCGCCTCAATTGGCGGACCACCCCGTGCTGTCAGGTTGGTTGCACCGAACGGCCCATAACATCGCCATCCAAACCGTACGTACCAACGAACGCCGCCGCTTCCGTGAACAGCAGGCTTCCGTCATGAATGAACTGCTCGATCACGATTCCGACGCCACCTGGAAACAGATCGCTCCTCATCTGGATGATGCACTCGGTGTCTTGAGCGATGCGGATCGCGATGCCTTGATGCTCCGGTACTTCGAACGCAAGTCTGCGGATGGGATGGCTCAGGTCCTCGGAATCAGCAGCGAGGCGGCCCAGAAGCGTGTCAATCGAGCCGTCGATCGTCTTCGTGAATACTTGGCCCAGCGCGGCATCACCTCGACGGTCACCGGTCTGGCTGTCGTGCTTGAAACGCACGCCGTTGCCGCTGCTCCGCCGTCCATCACCGAAAACATCCTGCGCGGTACCCGAGGTATCGTGCGACCCACCGGCAGGGATGTTGTCACCTCGCCACAATTCCGCCTCCGATGGTCTTGGGTGGTGGCGTTGCTGTTGTTGATCGGGATTGGCGGGCTGATGTGGACAAACCGCGGGGTCGACCGGAACACCCCAAATAGTACCAGCGCCAATCCTGCCACCCAGACCGTACCATCTTCCGGTTCACTCAACTCGGGCTCGAACGCCGCAGCAGAGGGAGCTCAGAGCGGAGGCATATCGAGTGCCGACACGACAGACGCGGCGGTCGGCAGTGGCACCCTCAACGATGGACCAGGATTACTCCTGACCTTCGTCACAAAAGACGCCGGTGATCCAGTGCCGCAGGTGAAGGTCCTCTACAGGGGCTATGAGGGAAGCCACTTCACCCCGGCCGAATTCACTGCATCAGCGAGTGGAGAAGCCAGGATCCGGGTCTTTCCAGGAACCACTCAGCTCGAATTGACCTCGATCTCCGAAGGCTTCGCCGACACCCGGCTCACCTGGGATACAACAAAAGGCGACCGGATCCCGGAACAACGGCAGGTCCGACTGGAACGGGCGATTCTCATCGGAGGCACGGTCCTGGATCCCGACGGCAGGCCCGCCCCGGGTGCAATTGTAAGTTGGAACCGCCGGGGGCGATCCAGCATGCAAACCTCCGATGAGAGCCATGAATTCATCTCGATCTCGACCACGGCCGACGAGCGTGGCCAATGGAGACTTCAAAGGATCGCGGCGGCAATGTTTCCACTCATCTCGGGCAGGGCCACCCATACGGAGTTCCAGCCTTCCGAGGATGCTGGTCATCCATGGAAATCGGTGGCGGACCGTGACACGTTCGAGCGGGAACTCCTGAATCTGAAGCATGTCTTCCGTTTGAGAACCGCCTCCGCGTTGGAAGGCATTGTCTCGGACGAAGGTGGGACGCCAATCGCTGGTGCACGGGTCCGGGTGGGTCCCAGAAGCATGACTGGTAGCCGCGAGACACGGACCGATAGCGACGGTAGGTTCACGCTTCTTGGCGGACCGACAGGATCGACCGTACTGACAGCGGAGGCGGATGGATTCGCCCCCAAGACGCTGCCGGTGACGCTCACCGAACGAAACGATTCAGTCCGAATAGCTCTCGCCAAGGGGGTGCCTCTCCGGATCCGGGTGATGGATACGGATGGCGCGCCGGTTCCCAACGCCCACATCTGGCTGAACACCTTCCCCGGTTCGGTGAGTGGCGAATCACAAAGTGGATCGAAGGTGCAGGCCTCTTTCACGGGCCAGAGTGATGCCGAGGGGCGTGCCGTTTGGGAGAATGCTCCCGGCGGGACTCACGAGTTCGACATTGCGGCAACGGGATTCCTTCGCAAGAACGGCGTCTTGGTTCCGGCCGACGACCAAGAACACGACATCGTAATGAAGCCGGCCTTGGTGCTTCAGGGCACGGTGATCGATGCCGACACCGGCAGGCCCATCCCCCGCTTTCGCCTCGCTCAGGGTTGGCCTTCGATCGATCTGCGATCCGGCAGGACCAATATCCAGGTCAGCGGGATTGATAGTTTTTCACCGAATTATTCCGAGGGTCGATTCCATCAGGTGCTGGAGAAGGAGCTCATCGTTGGCCTGGCGGATCAAAAGCTGATGGTCCGCATCGAGGCCGATGGTTACCAACCTTTCATCAGCCGGACGATTGGGTACGACGAAGGTGTGGTGACCCTAGACGTCTCGCTGCAACGCACTGAGACCCTTGAGGTGACGGTGGTGGATGTCGCCGGTCGGCCAGCGCCGGGTGCCTTGGTCGGGTTGGTGACGCCCGGTGCCGTCATGCACCTCGGGCCTGACGGCCTAGCCCAGCCCGACAATGGAGGGCTAAATGTGATCCTCCATGCAGATGAAGACGGACGAGTGAAGCTCCAAAAGGACCCAACGGTGGAGCGGATCGTTGCGGCCGGATCCCGTGGGACCCTTGGCTTTTCCGAGATCTCCTGGGCCCAACTGCAATCCGACGCCGTCCTGACATTGCTGCCCTGGGGACGGATCCAAGGCCGAGTTCTTGGAACTCCAGGAAAACTCGCAGGAAAGGTTGTCGTACTTGGTGATCGGAACGAGGAGCAGGTTAGCTTTGCTTTGGACTTCACGACGCAGACCGACCCCGAGGGAAGATTCGAGTTTGCAAAGGTTCCGGCCGGTTCCATCCGAGTGGAGCAGCGCATCGTCGAACAATCCGGAACAATGAGCGTTGGTTACGAGAGTCGATCCGTGGTGCTCACCGTGAAGCCGGATGAAACCAAGGAGGTGACCTTGGGCGGAAGCGCTCGGGTGACTGGCCACCTAACACCTCCGACCGGCTTCAAACTTCAGCCAGACTACGTTTGGACGGTTTGTCTGTTGGGTGCGGGACCCTCAACGGAGCCCTCGGGTTCTTTCTCGGGGCGCCCGGCAACCTTGGGACCAGGGCGACGCGCGCGTTTTCTGCCAGCCGTCGTCGAAGGCACGGGAGCCTTTGTCATCGACGCTGTGGAATCGGGCACCTACCAACTCCAGGCTAAGTTGGTTCGTCGACCGATCCTTGGGCAGTTCATTGGAGACGTGCCCGGACTCCTGGAACCGACAACCTCCATCTCTGTGACCGTGCCCCAGGACTCAGGCTCCATCGATCTTGGCGAGATCCCCCTCAAGGCAACAGGCGCGGTACCATCGCCCCCGACCAAATAGGTCCGTGAACCACTCGACAACAGGCTAGGGACACAGTGTCCACGGGCTTGAGGGTCTAGGTGTCCCCACCCACCAACTCACGGGTATAGTATCTGGTGGACGATTTCAGAGCAGCAACCGGTCGACGGCGCATCCCGATTCGATATGGCAGCACCGACGGAAGTGCGATTTCAACCAACACGGGCGTTTGGCGGACTCTAGAAACGCGCGCAAACGCAGGGTCGGACCTTCCTTAACTGTCCAGTTCCGCTTAGGACCCATCCTTCCGTATCAAATCGTCATTCACAGGCCTGTAGCGCCGTGCGCCAAAACCAACTGTTACCCTTTGGTGCCCGTCACCCGGATTCGTTGTGCCAAAACGAGTGGTACCCGAGTTGGTGTAATCTAGGGTGATAAGAAGGCCTCTGGAGATGACCGGCAGCTCGCCTCTTTTACCGAGCCTCAGGGCGGTGGAGCGAAGCTCGGGATGGTCTTGAAGGTCCATGGTAGCCAAACCAAGCAACCGATGGGAGGAGCACGCTGCTGGGCTTAAAAGGTGGGTGATTTGGGTCAGGGGGACGTTCTTCTGGTTCAATTTAGCGTCAGACAGATCGGGCGTTATATGACATATTATTGGGTTTACCGGACAATCATTGAGTGCCGAACAAAGCTTCCATGCCGTTGCCCGCAGCCCATGCGCTCCGCAAGCTGGGCCGTGACATTGCGCTCGCGCGGCGCAAGCGCGACATCTCCACGGGTGACATGGCCGAACGCCCAAGATTTGAGCTGCCTGTTGGGCGCGGGTTCACCCCTGGGCGGGGTACGCCCGAAGTCGGCGGTGGGTCTGGCCGATGAACGGCTCGCCATTGCCAAGTTTCCCAAGCCGGACGACACGCGGGACATTGCCGCCGGTGAGACTCTGGCGCTGACACAAACTAAGGGGTTCACCACCTGCGGTCTTCGACAAATCGGGTCAGCTTTGGATCCTGGGATGTCTTCAGGACTTCCCAAGGAAGAAGATCGCTCCAATCAAAGTCCATTTCCCTGGCGACCCGTTTGGCGGATTTGGTGGCAGTCCGCTTCAGCAGGAATCCGACGATGTTCAACCAGGTTCTCGAATCGATCTGGTTTTCCCCGTCGCCCGTGAGCAGGTCCCTTAGGAAATGGCGAACGCAGTGGACAAGAATCCTCAGGTGCCGGACGTCTTGCCGGTTCTCTTGGCAAACCGTGGAGCAAAGCTCCAGCTTCGATACAAAAAGGGAGACGGGGTCCATGACCCGAAGGGTTTGGCCGTTCGCCTCGACCTGGATTGCCCGGCTCTCCACGTTCTGAGGCGCACCTGGAACCACTCGGACAACTTCGATGTTGGACTGGATGTCTCCCCATGTGAAGGGGATGGAGCCTGCTAGGGCTGTCATTCCAACCTTCCCGGGTAGAACCGCGCGGAGCTTCAGTTGCTCTGCAATGTGTTCGACATCGGATCTGTCGCCTTTGAAGTCGATGTCTTCGCTGGTGAACGGCTTCAGATCGGCGAGGGCCGATTCGCGGACGGCGTAGAGGCCCGCCCAGAAGTTGACGGCTTGGCCTCCGATTAGGAGGTAAGGAAGACCGTCCCGGTTCCGAAGTGCCAACACCCGGTCGAACTGGTCGAGCCGGTACAGCGACTTCATTGCCACGAAGCCATGGCTTTTGCGGCTGCTTTCAGGTTGGTGATCCTCCACTTCGAGCTGTCACCTACCAGCGAGGCCCGCTCCTGCTGGGCATCTGCCGCGGCCGCGCTTCGTTCTGATCGCTTCAAAGCGGCCAGTCGGCTTTGAGCCTCCCGTCGCTTGATGGCATTGAACGTGACCCCAGACACATTAAGAGAGTACTCCCGAATTCCAGACTCCAGCAAGTTTCCTTCCGCTGTGGTCTTCAACGAAGCAGCGATTGCCGCCGATGGAACGATCGTGTTTCGCACCATCGACAAGAGCTACAAATCCATCGGAGGAAGTGACCTATCGTCTCTGGCCTTGGACGGCAAGGGCGGCCTCTATATCGGTGCGTGGGATAAGCTGTTCGCCATCCAGGCTTCTAATCCCATCGCGATGGGGGATGGCCGATGATGGGGCACGATGCGTCACGTGCGGCCAATGCTTCCGCGATTCTGCCTTCGGCTCCCCGGATGCTGGCGCCGACCGCTCCACCGACCGGGTTCAGCTTCAAAGTCGCCAGCCCTCTGGGCGGATTCCTGAAAGTGGAGGCATCGCCCCACCTGGGTGGTTGGACGGTGCTCGGAACCTACCGTTCCTCCGAGGTGTTCCTCGACACCAGCTCTCGGGATAATAGCCGATTCTACCGGGTTCGGCCCTTTCATGCGCCCTGAGCAGGGCAGGGGGCTACAAACCGGCGATGGCCAGTCCTTGGATGATTCGGCGGGCGATTTCGTTTCGTCGTGCCGGTGTGACGATGCCTCGGCGACGGCCCAGCTTGGCTTTTTCCAGGGTGAACAAGAGATCGCAGCGGCAGAGGGTCTTGAGATCGAGACCGTCGGCTTCATCCAACAGAACCTCGTTCGCTCTGGGTTCCCGCTCGTTGGCCGGCCGCATGGTACGGCAGCTCAAGACGACAACTTCCGGTTTCGCGTCGATGCGCGATTGGTTGGAAACCAGCACGCACGGGTGCTCACCGAAAAGGTCGAGCGGTGTAGATTTCCCATGCTTTCAATCGGCCTCCGAGTGTTTGAGCGCAGGCAGGAGGATCGCGAGCGTTGGGATCAGATCCTCGTTCTTCATCCTTCAAAGGATACGCGGTTCTGGACGAGATCTTTCAGTCGAATTCCGTGCAGCTCGAATTCAGGACGATTGGCCAACGGGGCTCGGTTTCGGACGGGCACCTGGGAGGCGTCGAAGGATGCGCCTCCGGCCGGGATAGGCTTGGCGCGCGGGTGGGAGATCAGGTTTCATGCACGGATGATGTGGCAATCGTTGCGGTGGGCGGTGGGTATCGCAGTGGCGCTGGTTCCGCTGGCGGGTGCGGCGGCGGATGCCGATGCGGCGCTGCGGGCCTTCTACCAGCGGCGCCTCGATACGTCGTTCCGGTTGGAGCCAACCACGGCCACGCTTCTGGGTGATCACCGATTCGATGACCAATTGGAGGATGTCTCGAAAGCCTCCCGGGCCCGATGGGTGGCAGAGACGCGGGCCACGCTGAAAGCCTTGCCCAAGGCAGTAGAGTATCGGGCCCTGAGCCGGGACAGTCAGATTGATTTCGAGATCTTCCGCCACGATCTCCAAGCGTCGCTGTGGCTCAACGACAACACCCGCCCCTTCGAGGAGGATCCCCGGGTTTATGGCAGCTACGTGAGCGACAGCGTCTATTCGCTGCTGGCCCAATCCACGCGGCCGAAAGAGGACAATATTCGAAATGCCATCGCCCGGATGCGCAAGATCCCCGCCATTCTGGACGAGGCCGAACGCACGTTGAGCAATCCGCCCCGGTCCATTCTTGAGACGGCGATCCGGCAGAACAAGGGGGCCATCGCGTTCTACGAGTCGGAGGTCTTGGAACTGGCCGGCGAAACACCGCAACGGGCCGAACTCCGGGCGGCGGCCGCGCCTGTGGTGACCCGTTTGAAGCGGTATCAGGAGTTTCTCGAAAAAGACCTCATGCCCCGGGCCACGGGCCAGTGGCGGTTGGGCCGGAAGCGCTTCGCCCAGAAACTCGAATGGGTCCTTGATGCCGGAGTCGGGGCCGATCAGGTGCTGGCCGATGCCGAATCGGAATTCTCCCGCGTGAACGGCGAGTTGCGGGTCATCTCTCGGCAGTTGTGGAGCCGCTATTTCCCGAGGCAGGCGTTGCCGCCGGATGACACCGAAGGACGCCGACTGCTGGTGGCGCGGGTGATCCAGGCCGTGAGCCAGGAACATGGGGCCGCCGAGACCTTGGTCTCCGATGCGCGCGCCTCGGTGGATCGCATCAAGACGTTCATTCGCGAACGGGACATCTTGCGATTGCCGGATCCGGACCGCTGCCAGGTCATCGAAATGCCTGAGTTCAAGCGCGGCAATTCACTGGCCTACATGGAGTCGGCCCCTCCGTTGGATCCGGCGGCCGTAAGTTTCTATGCGGTCAGCCCGCCGTTGGCCGACTGGGGGCCCGATCGGGTGCGGAGTTTCTTGGAGGAATACAACGAGCACATGCTCCAGATCCTGACGATCCATGAGGCCTACCCGGGGCATTATGTGCAGTTGGAGTATGCCAATCGATCTACCTCACCCATCCGCCGGGTGCTCCAATCGGGTGCCTTTGTCGAGGGTTGGGCGGTGTACACCGAGCAGATGATGCTCGATCAAGGCTATGCCGATGGGGATCTGCGGGTGCGGTTGATGCAGCTGAAATTCTACCTGCGGGCCGTGGTCAATGCGATCCTGGACCACCGGCTCCATTGCAGCGGCATGACCGATGAGGCCGCGATGAAGTTGATGGTGGAGGGTGCCTTTCAGTCGGAGGGCGAGGCCCGTCTTAAACTGATTCGCGCCAAGCAGACCAGCACTCAGCTCAGCACCTATTTCGTGGGCCGGATGGCTCATTATCGGCTCAGGCAGCAAATCGAGCGGGAGTTGGGCGATCGGTTCGAACTGGGGCGCTATCACGAAGCCGTGATTTCGCACGGTTCGGTGCCGACCAAATACCTTCCGGAATTGGTGCGGACTCGATTGAAAGAGGCTCGTTGAAGGAGTGTGAGAATTGTTGCCTGGAAGGAGGCGAGGAGGGGTTTCTGAAAGTCCCCTCGATTCCTTCTGCAGTTCTGCACCCTCCGCTCCGCTGGAACAATTTTAATGGGATCGGCCGCGCCGCCGGCATCGTCTTCCGCAAGAGCTGGGTTGTTGGCTCGTTGCGGACCGCCCACGGGCCTGCGCCCGGCTCTCACTTCGCTTCGCGGAAGAATTCGTGACGCCCTCGCGTTCCTTCCAACGCCATCGATTGAGCTCAGCGCAGCAGGAGGACCACCCTCGAGTGGGCGAAGATCACGTCGGGATCGCGTTGCAGGGCCTCGAAGTAGCTGCGAGGAAAGCCATGACCTTCCTCCGAGGCGACCAGCAGTCGGCGGGTTTGTGTGAGCAAGCCTTGAGCTTCTTTGGGTGAGAGGGGTATGCGCCGATCCAACGCTTCGTCGATGGTGACGATCAGGCCAGAGAGCGGCAGCAACCAAGCAAACCAAGGGTCACTTGAGAGCAGGCGCAGAAAGTGATTTGGCGAGGGAATTGGCCCCAGGGCCGCTTCGTAGCCGACCCGTTCGGAATCCACGAGGGTCTTATGAAGTTCCAGCAAAGCCTCCCGGAGTTTCTCAAGTTGGGGATGGGGGTGGAGACGCGACACGATTCAGGGTCTCTCGAAAACTCCGGACAGGCAAATCGGAGGCTTATCCAATTACTCCGGCAGAAAAGCCTACTCCGGCAGAAAAGCCCTCGCTCGGAGGCCGCCCCAGAGCTTCCAGACTCTGCGGTCAATGCTGGGGAGGGTTTCCCAAAGACGATGCTTCGGGCTAAGCGGGGCTTTGGATGTGTTTTTGCTTTCTGTGCGGATCGAGTTTCCGATGCCAATGGCTCTTGGTTTGGGATAGGTTTTAGGACTTCCGATGAAGTTTGTTTCAACGTTATGGCTTCTCGCGCTGTGTGCGGGGTTAGGATGTTCACAGGAGGCTCCCGTCTCGCGTGCGCCGAAGGCTCCGGTGCCCATTCCGGTGACTGTGGCCCCGGTGGTGATCCAGTCGGTGGACCGCACCTTGCCCATCGTCGGCACGCTGTACGCCAAAGATTCGGCCCTGGTTTCTGCGGAGGTGGAAGGCAAGTTAGAGCGCACGCTCGTCGAGTTCGGAGACCGGGTGAAGGCAGGTCAGGAGTTGGCTAGGATCGACACCGATTCCTACACGGCGTTGGCTCATCAGGCCGAGGCACGGGTGGAGCAATCGAGGGCCCTGGCACATGGGGCCGAACAGGAACTCCATCGACAACAAGTCCTGCTCAAAACGGGTATCGCCGCTCCGGCAGATTTGGATTTGGCCGAGGCTCAAGCCGACCAGACTCGGGCGGCGTTGAAGGCGGCGGAGGCGACCTTGGCCGTGGCCGAGTTGAATGTCGACCGCAGTCGGATTCGCGCCCCGTTTGATGCGGCTGTGGCCGATCGGATTGCTTCGGCTGGAGACTTTGTGCGTCCTGGTTCACCGCTTTTCCGCATGGTCAATGATGGGGTCTTGAAGTTCATCGCGCAGGCCCCGGAAAGCTTCGGCCCTCAGGTGGTGCGCGATCTGCCTGTGGTGTTTTCCGTGGATGCCTATCCTGGCCGGCGTTTTGAAGGTCAGGTGTTCCTCATTAGCCCCCAGGTCAATCTCACCACCCGAATGTTTGATTTCGGTGCCTTGGTTCCCAATGTCGAACGACTGCTCAAGGCGGGCACTTTTGCTCGGGGAGAATTGGTTCTGGAGCGGGCCGTCCCGACCCGCGTGGTCCCTGTGGTTTCGGTGCTTTCCTCGTCGGGAGTCTCTCGGGTGTTCATCGTCAAGGAGGGGGCTGCCCAATCGCGGGTGGTGAAGACGGGCCGGGTCTTGGGTGATCGGTTCGAGATTGTGTCGGGCCTTTCCGAGGGAGAATCGGTCGTCACCAGCGGTCACTTAAAATTGGCCGACGGCATGGTGGTGGAGGTTCGGCGATGAGTGCTTCAACGGGTACCGACGGGACTCCCCATCCACAACCCAAAGAACAGGTTTTGGGGGGCGGGTTGGCCGATATCTGCATCCGGCGGCCGGTTTTCGCCACGATGCTCAACGTCTTGTTGATCGTTGTGGGGTGGTTTGCGTACCGCGAGTTGGGGGTCGAGCAAATTCCCAATGTGGAACTGCCCATTATCACCGTCAGCACCACCTTGCGGGGGGCCTCGCCCGAGGAGATCGAAACCGGCATCACTCAGCCGATGGAGGAAATCATCAACACCGTGGAAGGCATTGAGGAGCTGAGTTCTTCCAGCCGGGAAGGGGTGTCCTCGATCACGGCGCAGTTCTTCTTGGAGCGGAATCGGGACCTGGCCGCCCAGGACGTCCGGGACAAGGTTAACTCGATCCTGTCGCGACTCCCCCCGGGTACGGAGACGCCCATCGTGGACAAGTTCGAGGTGGATGCGACCCCGGTTTTTTCGGTGGCAGTCAGCTCGCCCCGGGACCTCAAGGAGTTGACCTTTCTGGTGGATCGGCGTCTCAAGGAGAACTTGGAAACCGTGCAGGATGTTGGGGCGATCCAATTGATCGGATCGCGGGTGCGGGCGGTGCAGGTGGCCGTGGATCCCGATCGCCTCCGCCAGTTCGGCCTCGATATCGGTGATGTTCGCAAGGCCTTGATGGAGCAGAACGTGGAAATCCCTGGTGGCAGGGTGCAGCAGTCCGGCCGCGAGTGGGTGCTGAGAACTCTGGGCCGGATGGAGTCCGTGGCTTCCTTCGAGCGCCTGATCATCGCCGATCCGGGTGGGCAACCCATTTACCTCGGTCAGGTGGCCAGAGTCACCGATGACATCGAGGAGCCTCGGACGTTGTCCCGGCTGAATGGTACCAACTCGATCACACTGGTGGTTCGCAAGCAGAGCGGATCCAACACCGTCCGGCTGATCGACGCTCTGATGGCTCGGATGGACGAGTTGAAATCGGTGCTCCCTCCGGATGTCACGCTGACGGTCATCCGCGATCAGTCGCGCTTTATCCGACGCAATTTGGGTGAGATTTCCTTCCACCTGGTGCTGGGCATGGTGCTGGTGGCCTTAACGGTTTTTGCGTTCATGCACGACTGGCGCAGCACCGTCATCGCGAGCATCGCCATACCGACCTCCATTGTTGCGACCTTCGCTCTCATGCGGGTCATGGGGTACACCATTAACAATTCCACCATGCTCGCGCTGACCTTCGCTGTCGGCGTGGTGATCGATGATGCGATCGTGGTCTTGGAAAACATCTATCGGACCATGGAAGAGCATGGGTTGGGCCCGCTGGAGGCGGCCCGTCAGGGCACCCGCGAGATCGCTCTGGCGGTGTTGGCGACCACGTTGTCGCTGGTGGTGATCTTCTTGCCGCTGGCCTTCATGAAGGGCCGCACGGGCATGTTCTTCAGCAGTTACGGGGTCACGGTGGCCTTCGCTATCCTCGTGTCGCTCTTCGTGAGTTTCACGCTCACGCCCATGCTGGCGGCCCGCTTTTTGCGCAGATCCCGCGACGAGGCCGATCGCCTGAAGAAAGCCCACGGCGGGCCTTGGATGATGTGGATCGGCTACCAGTACTTGGTCGTGCTTCGGTGGAGTCTGCGCCACCGGTGGGTGATCATGTCGTTGAGCCTGGCCTGTGTGGTCTCCATCTGGCCGCTGCTCAAGGCCAGTCGGTTCACCTTCATGCCCATGGATGACTCCAGTGAGTTCGAGGTCAACCTCACGCTTCCGGAAGGCAGTGGCATGGAACAGGCGGCCGCACTGACCGCTGAGGTGGAGGTTCAGCTCAAGGCGATTCGTATCGGGGACCAGGTGGCCATCACCGATACTTTGGTCACGATCGGACCGATCGGGGGGCGTGTGGGGAAGGGTGAGGGGGATGTGACCCAGGCCAATATCTACTGCCGCCTCCCAGAGTTGGGCGGGCTGATTGACCAACTGCGTGGCACGTCTCGCCGCTGGGGGCAATTGGAGGCGATGACCAAGGCCCGTGGCGTGGTGGCGCGGTACCCGGATGTGCGCTCCTCAGTGGGGGCTATTTCTCCTTTGGGTGGTGGCGGCGGACGCAGCGCGGAGTTGTCTTTCAACTTGATGGGCCCCGACTTGGAACGCCTGACGGCCTATTCCGAGGCGCTGGTGAAGGAGTTGCGCCAAAATCCGGGCCTGGCTGATGTCGACACAACCCTGTCCAACCGAAAGCCGGAGCTGCAAGTCCACATCGATCGAGATAAGGCCAGCCAGTTTGGTCTGCACATCACCGACATTGCGGCCACGCTGCGAACCTTGGTGGGCGGCGAAATCATCGGGGTGTTTAAGGAGAAGGATGAACAGTACGACGTGTGGCTGCGGGCGGATGCCGCCCATCGAGGGACCGCCGAGGCGTTGCAGCAGGTGTTCGTTCGCACCCGTCCTAGCGCGACTTCCAGCCTTCGGCCCGAGATGGTGCCCTTGGGCAATTTCGTTCGCTTTGAAGAAGCCCGTGGCCCCAACCAGATTGATCGTTTCCAGCGTCAGCGCCGCGTGACCTTGGTGGCCAATTTGGGGACTTATTCCCTGGGCGAGGCGGTGCAGGAGGTCGAGCGAGTGGTGGCCCGGATGGATCTTCCGCCGGAGTACCAGATGGTAATGGTGGGGCGCGCCAAGCAGTTGCGGGAGACCTTGACCAACTTCCTGATGGCCTTCCTGGTGGCGGTCATCTTCATGTACATGGTGTTGGCGGCCCAGTTCGAGCACTTCATCTATCCCATCTCAATCTTGTTGGCGGTTCCGTTGTCGTTGCCCTTCGCGTTGGCTTGGATGGTCTTGATCAATGAGCAGCTCAATATCTATGCCATTTTCGGGCTCTTCATGTTGGTGGGTATCGTGAAGAAAAACGGCATCATGCAAATCGACTACACGCGGGTGCTCCGGGAGCGGGGGGTGCCTCGGGATGAGGCCATCCTCGAGGCCAATCAGGTTCGGTTGCGACCCATCCTCATGACCACGTTGTTGCTGGTCGCGTCGATGATTCCCATCGCGCTGGGCGTGGGTCCCGGTGCGGCGGGGCGGGCCTCGATGGCCAAGGTGATCATCGGCGGTCAGATGCTCTGTCTGTTGTTGACGCTCCTCGTCACGCCGGTGAGTTATGCGATTTTCGACGACTGGGGCCGTCGGTTGCTGCGGCGTGGGCCGGATGGCTCTTAAGAACAGCCGGTCCAGCGCATCCGGCCCAACCATTGAGAACGAAGTTCTCGGGTGGATGTTGGAACGGGTTTTCCTGGGTTGAGTGCGCGGATCGTTGTCGTGTCAACGGGAGGGTGAAGTTCAAGTCCCGGGACCGGCAGACTTCAGTGTGTCCGGTTTGAGGTGGCCTGCGTGAGGCGCTTGGAGAAGGGTTGCGAACGATTTCCCATGCAAGACCTTGCGCCGAATATTTCGAATCCTGAATCCACCAGAGTTTTCCGGGTGGGAGCCGTGCAAATGATCTTCGCCGAGTCCATGGCGGCCAATTTGGGCAAGATCGAGCGGGCGGCCACCGCGGCGGCGCGGAAAGGTGCGGATGCGGTCCTGTTCCCGGAATGCGCCACGACCGGCTATGCGATGGATTTCGGGAACCTCAAGCCGAGCGCGGTGGATCAGGCCTTGAACGCCATTTCCCAACTGGCTGCCGATTTGCGGGTGCAGTTGCTCGTGGGGAGCCCGGTCTTTCGCAGCGGACGGCTTTACAACGCCTTGTTGGTGTTCAATCGATCCGGCCGGTTGGTGCATGCGTATGCCAAGTGCCAGTTGACCCAGTCAGACCGTCAGTGGTTTTCAGCCGGTGAGGATATCTCGCTCTTCGAACTCGATGGCATCCCGGCCTCGACCTTCATTTGCCACGAGCGGCGGTACCCCGAATTGCCTCGGATCTCCGCGATGGCCGGCGCCCGCATCGTGTTCCATCCGAATGCCGGGATGGATTCGTTGGCGGTTTCCCGCAAGAAGCGTGGGGGGCGGGACGGGATGGCGGTCCGCGCCTTCGAGAATGCGGTGTACTATGTCTTTGCTAATTCGGTGGGCCCACAAGGGCAGGGGAAATGGTCGGCTGGTGACTCGAAGATCGTGCATCCCAGTGGCAAAGTGCTTCGAATCGCCAACAATCAGGACGAAGCGACCTTGATCGCCGATTTGAAAATGGCTGATGCCACGGGCCGGTACGCCTTGGAAAGCTTAGAGCATCCCCGTTGGCTGGCTGCGCAGTGGAAATCCATCCTGCCAAAACTCGTGCGGAAGGCCCGGCGGACAGATGCTCTCTTCGGGAAGCGGTTTCCGGGTCGCCCCGCCTAAGGGAACAGCACAGTTTTTTCGAACGATGCCTGAGGCAGGAATTGCATCCGGCCGAAAACACCCTTCCAAAACGGCCCTGTTTCACGCATTTTTAGGTCCTTGGCTATGTTTACTGGCACTTTCACGGCATTGGTCACCCCGTTTCGCGATGGAGAATTGGACGAAGCGGCCTTTGAGAAATTGGTTCGCTCCCAGATTAAGGGCGGGGTGGATGGCATCGTGCCCATGGGAACCACCGGTGAGTCTCCGACACTGGATTATGACGAACACCTGAAGGTGATCGAGTTGGCCGTGAAGTTTTCGGGCGGCAAGTTGCCAGTCTTGGCGGGTACGGGTGGCAATTCTACGCAAGAGGCCATCTTCCTGACTCAAGAGGCCCAGAAGCTGGGAGTGGATGGCTCGCTCCAGGTGGCCCCGTACTACAACAAGCCCACGCAGGAAGGCGTGTATCAGCACTTCGCGGCCATCGCCCGGTCCACACGGTTGCCCATCTTGCTTTACAGTATCCCAGGTCGTTGCGGCATCGAGATCGGCATCGACACCGTTAAGCGCTTGGCGACGGACTTTAAGAATATCGTCGGCATCAAAGAAGCTGGGGGTTCTTGCGACCGCGTCAGCCAATTGCGAGCGGCCTGCGGACCAAAATTTCAGATCGTCAGCGGCGATGATTCCCTGACGCTGCCCTTCATGAGCGTCGGTGCTCAGGGCGTTATCAGCGTGGCCTCCAATGTGGCGCCGCGCGAGGTGTCCAAGATGGTGCGCGCGTTTGCGGCCGGGGATGCCAAGGGGGCGCTGAAGTTGCACACCCGCTTGTACCCGCTCTTCAAGAACCTCTTCGTCGAGACCAATCCGTCACCGTGCAAGACCGCGTTGGCGTTGAAGGGCATGATGGGCGAGGAAGTGCGCCTGCCGCTGGTGCCCTCGTCGACCGCCACGCGCGAGTTGATCCTCAAGACCTTGACCGAGGCGGACCTGCTCTGAGCCACGGACTCGGTTGCCGCCCAAAGTTGCCCGGAGTTGTCTAAACCTGTGTGTGGCCCCCGAATCTAGATCTCTTCCAACGTGCCATCCCGATGATTATCGCCCCCTCTCTACTGGCCTCGGATTTTGGTCGCTTTGCCCATGAGGCAGCGCGCGTCCAGCGTTCGAGTGCGGAGTGGTTGCATTTGGACATCATGGATGGGCACTTCGTCCCAAACATTTCCTTCGGGCCTGAGGTGGCTAAGGCGGTCCGCAAGGTGTTCCGGCGGCACCTGGACGTTCATCTAATGTGCTCAAAGCCGGAGATCTTGCTCGAGCCATTCGTGAAGGCCGGGGCTGATTCCATGACCATTCATGTGGAGTTGGGCAACCTGGTTAACCCGCTCTTGTGGCGCATTCGATCAATGGGCAAGCAAGTGGGGTTGGCCGTCAATCCACCGACGAATATTGATGCGGTGAAGCCCTACCTGGCCCAGGTGGACTTGGTGCTGGTGATGACGGTGAATCCCGGATTTGGCGGGCAGTCGTTCATCGAAGAATGTGTCCCCAAGATCCAGAGGCTCGAGGCCTGGCGTCGTGAGATGGGCCTCAAGTTCCGCATTCAGGTCGATGGCGGCATCAACGACATCACCGGTCGTGAATGTGCCCGGGCCGGTGCCAATGTCTTCGTGGCCGGCACGCATCTTTTCGGTAAACGCAATATGGGTCAGGCGGTTCAGCGCTTGCGGGAGCGGTTGATTCCAGCCGCCCAAGAATTGCTCTGAATTGGTGTGCGGTCCGAGTTCTTGGCCAGTGTTTGGGCTCGGTCTTAGGGGCCAGTCTTTGGTCCGGTTTTTTGTCCGGTTTTTTTGTCCGGTGTTGGAACCCTGCTTCCCTGAAATGATTCCCTCTCTTTTGGCCATGGTGCTTTTCGCCGTTTCATCGGTGAGCGCTCGTCGATCGGTGGGCATCTTCGGACCCGCAACGGCGAATTTCTTCCGGCAAATCCTCGCTGTCCTGCTGTTGGTGGCATTTGTCCTCATGATGGGCTCCGGATTCTCCGGTCCGTCCCTGTCCTGGTTCCTGTGGAGTGGCGTGGTGGGCTATGGCCTTGGGGATGCGGGGGTTTTTCTGGCACTGCCCCGGTTGGGTTCTCGGCTGACGTCCCTCATGACCCAATGCCTCGCGGCTCCGATCGGGGCGCTTCTGGAATGGGCCTGGCGTGGGCAGGTTCCCACCGGTGTGCAGTTGGTGGCCGGTTTGACGATCTTGTCGGGTGTTTTCTTGGCATTGGCGCCACAGCGCGGTTCTGCGTGGGCGGGTGTGGAGTGGAAATCCGGTGTGTGGTTTGGACTCTTGGCGGCACTCGGACAATCCGGTGGGGCGGTCCTGAGTCGACAGGGGTTCGAATTGGCGAGGCTGGCTGGAGAGCAGGCGCATCCCATGACGGTGACCCTCCAACGGGCCTTGGCTGGTTTGGTGGTGGGCGGGCTCTGGTACGGAGCGGCCCGTCTCCGGTCCGGTCCGGTTCCCTTGGGCCCGGCACTTTCGAAGGGACGCGGATGGCTTCTGGCTAACGCCTTGTCCGGTCCGACCTTGGGGGTGGTGTGCTACCAGTGGGCGTTGGCCCGACACCCGGTTTCCCAGGTGCTGCCAGTGGTCGCCATGGTACCGCTGGCCGTCATTCCGCTGGCCTATTGGTTGGAACAAGAACGACCCACCCGACGATCCCTCATTGGAGGCGTGCTCGCGGTGGCGGGCGTGGTCGGATTGGCGCGCTATTCTTGAGGGATAGAGAGTTTATTTCTTTTTTGAGGCTCTGCGATCAGGAGAGCCCTTCGTGGCAAGCGGCTCAGGGATTCCCGGGAAATCACGGGCAAGCGGCTCTGAATCCCGTTGCCCGATACTTCGGGGTACGGTTAAGTTTTCTAATCAAAAAGTCAGGGGAGTCGAGAGTATGCTGAACAGAGATTCCATGGTGGCAGTACTCATTGGGTTGCTGACGTGGTTCACGATCGGGCAGGTGGATGCCGACGATGGGGCCGGCCTCGTCGGATCGATTCGGCCGACCCGCTCCTCGCCGACCGACCTCGAGGTGACGGGACCTTTTCCGAGTGGTCGCACCAATGGGTTCATCCCGCGCGAGCGCCTGATGGCCCTGCCGCTGACGGTGGTCACCAATTCGATGGATCTGGCCCGCAAGGCACCGGCCGTATATCGGGGCATCCCGCTCCAGCAACTTCGATCGCTCTTGGGCCTGAATGTCTCCAATGCCGACACGCTCTTCGCGGTTTGCAGCGACGGCTACTCGAAGGAGTTCCCGGCCGACTACCTCGACGCGTTCCATTCGATCCTGATTCTCGAGATCGACGGTGCCGGTCCGGAGGCCTGGGGCCGCAGCACGCTGACCGGCCTGCAGATGGCGCCGTACTATATCAACGCCGCAGACTTCAGGCCGCGAGCCGACCAGACGGTCCTCGGAAGGCCCGAGCCCCTGCATTTCCCGTACAGCGTGGTGCGCATCGAATTTAGGACGGCGGCGGCCACGCTGGACCGGATCCGCCTGGCGGGGGATGCCTCGACGTTGGCCAGACAGGGACAGGAGATCGCCATTCGCGAGTGCTTCGGTTGCCACGGCCATGCCGATTTCGGGGGCACCCTATCGGGAAGGCCCTGGCTGTTGATCAAGACTTGGGCGGCGAACACGAACTACTTTCGGAAGTACGTGGTCAATCCGAAGTCGGTGCAGCCGACCTCGAAGATGCCGGCGTTCACGGATCTTGAGCCGAAAGTGCTCGACGCGTTGCAGGCCTATTTCCGGGAACTTCGGGTTACCAACGTCCCCCGCTGAGGACCGGCGATCCGGCGGGGATTAGCACGGTAGTATTGCAACTGGGCCCACCTGCGTGTCGTTTTGGCGTGTTGAAATCCACGAAAGGAACCTACCCTTGTGGCGTGGCGGAGACACCTCCATTGGATCCCTTGGCATCCGGCTTTTTGGCCGATTTAGGGGCGGTGCGGGTGGCTTCTGACTACACGGTCCGCAACTATCGGCAGGCTTTGGAGGAATTCTCGGAGTGGCATCGGGGTGTTGCCGCAGGAGCCGCCCCAGACTGGGTCGCGCTTTCACGGGATCATTTTCGGCAGTACTTGCGTTGGTTGGGCCGAAAGCGCTTGGGTCGTGCTTCGGTGCGCCTTCGGTTGAGTGCTTTGCGCACCTTCTACCGCCACTTATTGCAGCAGAAAGCCGTCGTTGAGCAACCGGTTCGAGGTTTGCGAGTCCCGAAAGAGGAACGTCGATTGCCTCGATTTCTATCGGTGCCCGACATGGAGCGATTGTTGCGGGCTCCCCTCGAGGAACACCGCCGCCTGCAATCCGCGGCCGATACGGGTTCAGCCCCCGATCCCACGGAGTGGTTGAGGGATGCGGCGGTCCTGGAATTAATTTATTCGGCGGGCCTGCGGGTCAGCGAAGTTTGCGGGTTGCGGGTCGATCAAGTGGATCTCAACGGCCAGACGCTCCGGGTCCTCGGCAAGGGGCGCAAGGAACGGGTGATTCCCTTCGGCGGTCCGGCGCTGGCCGCCTTGGAGGCCTATTGGCGATGGATTGGACCTCAGCAAAAACCCTCAGATCCCGTGTTTCTGGGGCGCGGTGGGGTTCCGTTGAGCCCCATCCGCGTTCAGACCCGCCTGAAGCGGTATTTGGCCCAGGCCGGGCTGGACCCCGCGCTGACGCCCCACAAACTGCGCCACAGTTTCGCTACCCACCTCTTGGAGGACGGGGCGGACTTGCGGGCCGTTCAAGAGTTGCTGGGACACAAAAACCTCAAGACAACCGAGGTCTATACCCATGTCACCGTGGAACGTTTGAAAGCCGTCTACGCCGCGGCCCATCCCCGAGCTTGAGCCTGGGTGGATCGGTCGTGCTGGCTGCGAATTCTTCCGCCACGCCATCCCTTTCCTCCCAACTGAATCGTTCCGGCCGAGGGGTTTCGTAAAGGCTGTGAAAATTGGGGGTATACTGAAGAACTTTTGACGTATGTGGCTTCGGTGACCAGATTAGGGGCGTCGGGCGCACAGCTGCGCCGGCACTTTTGAGACCATGAGCGAAGAATCCCTCAACAACTTTACCCCTCGCGCCCAGCAGGTTCTAGCCCTGGCGCGCAAGGAGGCTGATCGCTTCAACCATAACTTCGTTGGCACCGAACATCTGCTGCTCGGGCTAATCAAGCTGGGGCAGGGTGTGGCGGTCAATGTTCTCCAAAAAATGGGGCTGGATCTGGATACGGTTCGCCAAGAGGTGGAGAAGGAAGTCCGGGGCGGCGGGGAGGCCAAATCCGGCGGCAACATTCCCTACACGCCGCGGGTGAAGAAGGTTTTGGCTCTGGCTGCCAAAGAGGCCAAAGCATTGAACCATACCTATGTGGGCACCGAGCACATCTTGCTCGGTCTGTTGCGCGAGGGCGATGGCGTGGCAGCCAAGGTGCTCCGGAACTTGGAGGTCGACATCGAGCAATGCCGCCAAGAAATCCTCAAGGAGCTCGATCCTCAGTTCCAGGCCGGCGAGGAAGAGGGCGGCGAAAAGGAACCAGCTCCCGAAACCGTTGAGGCCGGTAAGTCTCCGACCCGCGGCGACAAGAACAAGGATCAGAAGACGCCCGCTCTCAAGGCCTTCGGTCGCGATCTCACCGAGATTGCCAAGAAGGGCGATATGGATCCGGTCATCGGTCGCAGTAGTGAGATCGAGCGGGTCATCCAGATTCTTTGTCGCCGCACCAAGAACAACCCGGTGCTACTGGGTGAGGCCGGTGTGGGTAAAACGGCCATCGTCGAGGGGCTGGCCCAAGAAATTGCTAAGGGCAATGTGCCTGAGCTGTTGGCCGCCAAGCGGGTGATCACTTTAGATCTCGCGTTGATGGTGGCGGGCACCAAGTACCGAGGCCAATTCGAGGAGCGGATCAAGGCCGTGATGGACGAAATCAAGAAGGCCAAGAATGTCATCCTGTTCATCGATGAGCTGCACACCATCGTGGGGGCCGGCTCGGCCGAGGGAACCATGGATGCCTCGAATATTTTCAAGCCGGCTCTCAGCCGTGGAGAGCTGCAAATCGTGGGTGCCACGACGCTGACGGAATACCGCAAGTACATCGAAAAGGACTCCGCTCTCGAGCGCCGTTTCCAAACGGTCAAGGTGGAGCAGCCGTCGGTCGAAGATGCAATCGCCATCCTGACCGGTCTCAAGTCCAAGTACGAAGACCACCACAAGGCCGAGTTCACCTCCGATGCCGTGGAAGCGTGCGTGAAGCTTTCCGACCGTTATATTACGGCCCGATTCCTGCCGGATAAAGCCATCGACGTGCTCGATGAGGCTGGCTCCAAGGCACGAATCGGAGCAATGCAGCGACCGCCCAACATCAAGGAGATCGAGGCAGAGATCGAGTCACTGCGGCAGAAGAAAGAACAGGCCATCAAGGATCAAGACTTCGAGGGAGCGGCCCAGTTGCGTGATCATGAGAAATCGGCCAAGGAACGCCTCGAGAAGACGCTGGGTGACTGGAAGACTGCCAAGGACGAGAAGCGGGTGGTGGTCACCGAAGATGACATCCTTCAAGTGGTGGCTAAGTGGACGGGCATTCCCCTCAAGCGGATGGGCCAATCCGACATGCAGAAGCTCTTGGCCATTGAGGACGAGTTGGCCAAATTGGTCGTCGGTCAGAAAGATGCCGTTGCTGCGCTAGCTAAGGCACTGCGTCGTGCCCGAACCGACCTCAAGGATCCCAAGCGTCCGATCGGCTGTTTTGCTCTGCTGGGCCCGACCGGCGTAGGAAAGACACTTCTGGCTCGCACGTTGGCCGAGCAGATGTTTGGCAGCAATCAGGCCCTCATCCAACTCGACATGTCTGAGTACATGGAGAAGTTCACCGTGAGCCGTCTTATTGGTTCGCCGCCGGGTTATGTGGGTTATGAAGAAGGCGGTCAGCTCACCGAGAAGGTGCGCCGTCAGCCCTATTCCGTGGTGCTGTTCGACGAGATCGAAAAGGCGCATCCCGACGTGACCAACATGCTCCTGCAAATTCTGGAAGAGGGCAAACTGACCGACTCTCTGGGGCGCGTGGTCGATTTCCGCAACACGATCGTCCTACTGACCTCAAACGTAGGATCCGAGGCGTTGCGCAAGCAGGGCAGCATGGGCTTTTCAAAGTCCAGTGACGATGCGAGCTACGATGCCATGCGAGGCCGGGTGTTGGATGAGGCCAAGAAGTTCTTCCGGCCTGAGTTCCTCAACCGTTTGGATGACATCGTGGTCTTCCGCTCCTTGGGCAAGCCCGAGCTCAACATCATTCTCGATCTGGAGATCACCAAGGTGTTGGAGCGGATCCGTCGCAAAAACGTCACGGTCATTCTCGACGACAAGGCTCGGGAATTCCTCATCGAGAAGGGCTTTGATCCTCAGTACGGCGCTCGCCCAATGCGTCGAGCCATCGAGAAGCATCTCGAAGATCCTCTCGCCGATGAAATCCTGCGCGGGACATTGATGGATGGGCAGCCTGTCACGGTGACCGCCGACACAGAGAAGCTGATCTTCAAACAGCGAAGCGAGGCGACCGAGGGGGCCTTGAGTTCTTAGGCGACTGAGTCAGGAGGGGAATCCCCCACTGCTTCTTAAGGGTCCACAGTGCCCCTCCCGGTGAGTTTTCGCTGGGAGGGTTGGCAATGAGGAGGCCAGCAAAACACTCTGATATTCACAGGAATCCTACGTGCCGGTACACCTCATCCATCAACGGTTCCGCTCCTTCATCACCCAGCTTGGAGAGGTTTCCCAATTGCTGATGGAGTCCATCGCCTCCTTTCATCATCAGCGGCCGTCCTGGAAGGATTTTATCTACCAACTTCATTTCATCGGGGTGAAGAGCCAGAGTGTGGTGATTACCACGGGAGCAGCTACGGGCATGGTGCTGTGTGCCCAGACATTCTTGCAGTTCCACAAGGTGAAGATGGACACCGCGACCGGCGCGGTGGTTAGCATCGGCATGAGTAGCGAGTTGGGGCCGGTGCTCGCGGCCTTGATGCTCACCGGTCGGGTGGGAGCCTCCATGACCGCCGAGTTGGGCACAATGAAGGTGACTGAGCAGATCGATGCCCTCCGGACCCTCGCAGCGCACCCGGTGGACACGCTGGTGATGCCGCGCTTCCTGGCGCTTCTGGCCTCGGCCCCGTTGCTGACCGCAGAGTCTGTGGTGGTGGGTATCGTCTCCAGTTGGTGGGTGGGGGTGAATTTGCTCGGCATCGACAGTGCGTACTATTTGGTAAATATGACCCGGTACACCGATCCCCCGGACGTGCTGACAGGTTTGATCAAATCCTTTGTTTTCGGAGCCATCATCGCTGTGGTCAGTTGCCACAAGGGACTGACCTGCCAGGGGGGAGCCGAAGGGGTCGGAAAGGCCACGACCGAGGCAGTGGTAGCCGCGAGCATTAGCATCCTGATCGTTAACTTCTTCCTCACGCTGTTCCTGTCGCGCGTGTTCTACTCCTAACTTGAATCCATGATCGAGGTTCGAGACGTCACCAAGAAGTTCGGGAACCAAACGGTTCTCCAAGGGGTGTCCTTGGACATCCAACGCGGTGAGGCGGTCGTCATCATCGGCCGCAGCGGTGGCGGCAAGAGTATCTTGCTCAAGCACCTCATTGGATTGCTCCAGCCAGATTCCGGAACCATTCGGGTGGATGGTGAGGACATCACAACGATGGACGAACGCAGCCTCCTTCGGGTGCGACGGAAATACGGGATGCTCTTCCAGATGGCAGCCCTCTTCGATTCGCTGACCGTCGAAGAGAACGTGGGGTTTGTGCTTCGCCGGCAGGGTCTGGAGTCGGAGACCGAGATCCGTCGCCGAATCGATGAGGCCCTAGACATGGTGGAATTGCCGGGGATTGGTCACAAGATGCCCAGCGAACTCTCCGGCGGCATGCGCAAGCGGGTCGGTTTGGCCCGAGCGATCGTTTACCGGCCGGAGATCGTGCTCTACGACGAACCCACCACCGGCTTAGACCCGATCGCAGCGGACAACATTGATCGACTCATCCGCCGGGTTTGGGAAACCCTTCACGTCACCAGTATCGCTGTGACCCATGACATGAAGAGCGCCCGCACGATCAGCAATAGGATCCTCATGCTCCATGAAGGGCGGATCTATTCCGAGGGACCGACTTCGCAAATCTTGGAATCGACGGATCCAGTGATTTATCGATTCGTCAACGGCATCTCGACGCCACAAAAATCTGAATGAGTGAGTTCATGGAACGAAAATCCCCCGCAGCACAGGTCGGCCTCTTTGTCCTGATCGGACTCGTGCTGATCGCCGCATTGCTTATCCACTTCAGCAAGGGAGCGTCCTTTTGGCGTTCCGGCCGAACGATCCTGATTTCCGCCGGCAATGTCGGTGGGTTGGTCGCGGGCGCACCGGTCAACATGTCCGGTGTCCGCATTGGCTCCGTCGAGGACATATCGCTTTCGGCTGACGGCCGGAGGGTGTCCATCCAGTGCCGCATCGAAAAACCAGTGACCATCTATGGTGACGCCCGCTTCGAGATTGAGCAGAGCGGGTTCCTGGGTGATCAGTTCGTAGCGATCATTCCGACGAAGAATGCGGCTCCGGCGCTTCAGGATGGGGCCGTCGTGACCGCTGTGGATCCCTTCAATTTGCAGGAGGCGGCCCGCAGTGCCGTGGGGCTCATGACTCGACTGGACCAAGTGGTCGAGCGGGTGGATCGCATGATTCTCTCGGCGTCGACCCTCAAGGACGTGACCAACACGCTAGCCAACCTGCGGCGGACGTCCGAGCGGTTGGATCGTACGCTGGGCGAGGTAGAGTCGCTGGTGTCCTCTGAGAAACCTGCCGTTGCGGCGACGGTGAGTAATCTTCGGGCATTTTCGGCGACCTTGACTCCGCTGGCAGGCCAGGTTGGGGCCCTGGCGGCCCGGGCCGACTCGCTATTGGTGCGTGCTGACACTTTGGTTGCCACCAATGAGACCGCGTTGCGCGAAGCATTGGGCGGATTTCGAGATGCCTCTTTGGCGGTGCGCGACTTGACGCAGGACCTTCAGGCGGGGCGTGGAGCCGTTGGGGCCTTGCTCAAGGACCCCAAGCTCCAGTCCGAGTTGGGGGCCACGCTGCTCAACTTCAATACCGTGTCGAGCAACCTCGCCAACAACGGTCTTTTCTGGAAACCCCGTCGCTTGCAACCGCTAACCAATACCACAGGCTATCCAGGTCGCGGCCCGTTCCGCTGATCCAGGACCATTCCATGGCTGATGGACCGACGATCGTTCTATCCGGGCACTGCGGGCCGGACCGATTGACAGTCGCGGGTGAGGGTTAGACCTTCCTTACATGGAATTGGTGACACTCTCCCGAGTCTTTGTTTTGGTCGAGGCTGACCTCATGGCGACCCGATTGGAATCCGCCGGGTTCACCCCATTTATTCACGGGGTCGATGCTGCCCTCAGTAGCGGTGGCTACTCCATGGGTGCGGGGGGTATTCAAGTGAAGGTGCCCGCCGATCAGGTGGAGTCCGCGCGTCAGTTCTTGGCGGAAGCACCGGAAACGGACCCATGGAGCGAGCAGTTCCGAGCCGTGTACGATCGAGCCCTGTCGGCATTCCGTTCGGGGCGCTCGTCGGTGGCGACCTTGTGCGATTCGGCCGATACCGCCTTCTTGCTCAGCAGCGGATGCTCCGTTCAGGAGCTCTACGATTTCGTTGAGGACGCCGTGGATTATGGCGAGCCCGATTTGGAAACGGTCCTCGATGTTCAGAGGATCCGGAGGGATTACTTTTTGGGAATTCTACACGGAAAATGGACAGGGCAGGTGGTGCCCATGTCGGCGTTGCCGCTCAAGACCGATGCTGTCGATGGAATCGCTTGGTTGCCCCGTTTGATCGTCAAGGCGCGGCTCAAGCTGCGCGGAGAAATGCCACCGGATCTTATGTACGGGTGCGGAGGCGACCGGCCGTTTCTTCGGCGTATGGGACTCACGCTTCCGGGGTTTCTGGAGCGGGTGCGCGACTGCGGAGACGATGATTTGGCCATCGTCGAGGCGGTGAAACGTTCCCGGGACGCTGCCACTCGCTGAGGACGCCAGAGAGGAGGCTGTTGAGTTTCTGGGCTCAGTAGTTTTCACACCGTCACTGACCGTTGTTTTCGGCCACCCGGAGGCCGCCCAAGGACCTTCCTAAAACCCCCGGAAGCCGTACCACCCCCCGGATGCAGCCTGAGGGCTTCCGAGGTAGGGACCGATCTCCGAGCGGTCCGGCACTGTGGCGGTCCGGCTCTGTGGCACTGCCCGTCGTGATTGCCTGCCATGGAGAGTGCCAACGCCTCGTCTTGGAAAAGAAATTGGCCCTGCAATCACCGCCGTGCCAACGGCATCCTTCTGGATTAGTTCAGCACGAACGAGGCGTCTTTGGTTTCCAGACGAATCTTGTCAGGGATGTGGTTGGGGTCGATGCGCACCAAGACGCGGTGTGTACCGGCGGCTAGGGATACTGAGCCATTCACCTTCGATCCGTCCACCCACAGTTCGGCGCCCTGAGCGGCGGTGAGTTGGAAGCGGACAGTGCCTGGTTGGGCCAACTGGATCTCGGTCACCGCCAGTACGGCGATTTTTGAGGACCAAATATTGGCCTTGGTTGCGCCCTCCATGAGGGTCCGCGTGAGATCTCCATTGACCCGGGAGAGGACCTCGGTCCAGCGCTTGTCCTCGAGGGGTTTTTTCCACATCCAGTCGGACTGGCCATTTTGCTGGTCGGTGTGGACGATGTTGGCCAAGCGCCATTTGCGGGCCACGCCACCCTTGCTGGCATCGAATTCACCGGGTTTGCCCAGTTGTGAGAGGAACGCAACCAGATCGAGCTGCTCGGCTTCATTGAGCGAGTCGAGGAGGCCGGCCGGCATTAATGAGGCGGAGGCCTGATTGCGAGATTCTAGATTCGACTTGGCGAGGACGATTTCCTGGTTGGCCGTGCCGCGCAGGACTAGCTCGCTCGCCGACTCTCGGACCACGGTTCCAGACAGGGTCTGGCCATCCTTGGTCTCCACGACCACGCCATGATAACCCTCTTTGATTTTGGCATTGGGCATTAGCAGTGATTCCACCAGGTAATCGGGCTGTGCGCTGGCCCCGATGGAGGTCATGTCCGGACCGACCCGTCCACCCGCTCCGCCGATGGCGTGGCAGGTGATGCAGGCCAAGTCGGATCGGCGGTAGACGAGCTCACCGCGTTGCGGATTGCCGCTGGCCGCCGCCCGGGTGGCCATTTCGCGGATGAGTTGGTCGGTGAAGGCCTGGGTGTCGGCGGACAAGCCGGCCCCCTTGGCGAGCGTGAGCACCAATTCCATGTCATTACGGCCGCCTTCGCGAGCCACCCGCATGCCGGTACGGGCTGCCGCGGCGGGAATCCCCGAAGCGGGCAAGAGGGCTGCTAATTGTTTTCCAGAACCCTTGATTGCCAGCAATGAACGCCAGAACTCCTGGGCGATTTGTTCCTGATCCAACCCCTGGACGGCGGAGACCACCGCGGCCCCGGCCCCACTGAGGTCTAGCGCTGCCCAAGTCAAAACCGCACGGCGTCGGGTCGCGGGATCTTTGTCTTCCGCCAGTTGCTTGAGGAGAGGCAGGCTTCCGGCCCCTTGGAGGCGAAGGACCTCGAAGACTGTGGTTCGGACTTGTTCGGACGGGTCATTGGCCAGGCGGGTCAAGGATTGGGCCGGAGGCGGAGTCTTCCAATCGCCGGTGAGGCGCAACGTGGCTGCACGGACGGAGTCGTTCGAGGATTCCAGCAATCCCAGAATGCCCGTGGCATCGCCCTCGGGCCGCACCTTGCGGGTTCTGGCCGCTTCGCCCAGCGAGGTCAGGGCGCGAGCCGTGGCAGCATCATCGAAACCACCCGAGACGGTCTGCCGCAGCAGCGCTCCCAATTCTTTGGGGCCACCGGCCTGACCGATGAGCTCGATCCAGGGGCCGGAGCCATCCCGCGGGAGACGGCGCTCTTGGATGACGCGCCCCAAAACTCGGCTGGCCTGTTCGGCTCGGATAGCCTTCAGGGCGAAGGCCAATTGTTTTTCGCGCCCCTCGGATTTCCAGGCTCCCGATTCCAAGGCAGCGATCCATGGCTCGGAGAGTTCGTTGATCGTCAACCAGAGGGCGTAGTCTAGGGTGGGATCCATGGGCTGCTCGAGGACGCTCAGAGCCAACTCGGCAGATCGGGCTCCCGGAATCTTGGCTAGAGCCCGAAGGGCCTCCAGACGGACCCGTGGGTGGGTGTCTTGGACCAGCTTCGAGAGGGTTTCGAGCCGTTGAGCCGCGTCGCTGGCGGTGTCGGCCTTGGAGGCGACCGGGACAAGCAGCAGCGCACTGGCGAGGACGAGTCTGCGGAACATGCAGGGACCATCGAACGGGAAGGCCTCCTCCTTCAAGTGTCCGATCATCAAAATTAGCGGTCGTCCACTCCTCCGAGTTGAAGCTGCGAATTCGCTCGCCGGCTTTCAGTCCTGCTTAAGGCGTTTCCCGGATCAATGCTCTCAATTGGATACCCTTGCCATTGGCCGGGTTGAAGCCCCCCACACGGATTATTCGCAGCTCAGGAAACCGTGCGCTCAGGTGACCGAAGGACTCTCCGTCGGGCAAAACACAAAGTCGCGATCCGGGTCGGGCCATAAACTCCCGCGCGGCCGCCTCGTCTTTCAGGTGCTGGATCCAGGGCCCACCCTTGGGTCGCAGGTACCAGTAGAGGCTGGGTTCATGGAATTCGAGGGTCGCCAGTTCGGTCTTGGGGTTGATCCAGCGCCGGCAGTCTTCGGCGAGGCGAGGCACCGGCAGCAGGCGGGAAAATAGTCCCAGGCCCGGCAAGGCCACTAGTAACAGGAGGACTAAGGTACCGACCGTCAGCCTCTGGAACAGCCGCCAAGTCGGTGGACTGCTGGCAATGGCCTTGCCCAACCAGAGTGCGATGAGAGGAAAAGCTGGCAGGGTATAATGCGGGAGCTTGGTTCGGATTAGGGTGAAGACCACAAACACTCCGGCGATGCCCGCCAAGAGGTATCGGTCGATGGGGGAGAGGGGAGTGGCTGTTCGAGCGCGCCAGACCAAAGTAACTAGCCAAGGAGACCAGGGAAGAAATCCCACCAGCAGCGTCAGTCCGTAGAAGGGCAAACTGCCTAGATAGCCGCGCAATCCCTTTAGTCCATGACCTTCCAATACCCCGACAGACCGAGCAACGACGTGCTTGCCGATGCCCACCTGGAAATATTCGCCCCGAGTCGCCAACAGGGCTGGAATGCCCCAAATGGCCACAAGTCCCAGAGTCAGTGCTCCGCCCAACCACCACAGTTTGGGTTGCCGCCAAGGACTGGGAGGATCGGACGGCGAAGATAGTCGTCCAAAGGCCAAGAAAATGGCCGGCATAGCTGCCAGCCAAGCCACGGGCCCCTTGGCGAGAAATCCTAAGGCTAATGAGGTGAAGAAAACCCAGAACCATCCGGCAATGGCTCGTCTCCGACCACGGGCCTGATGCAGTTCCCACCCGGACCAGCTCGACAGGGTGAAGAAAAACACCATCACCATGTCCGCAACGGCGAGGTGGGCGTGGACAAAGGCTTGGGGGCAGGTGACCCAGAGAATCCCGGCCATCATTCCGGCACAGTTTCCGGCGAGGCTTCGTCCCCAGAGGGCGAGCAAACCGGTGGTCAGAGTGGCACAGAGGATGGAGGGCAGTCGTACCGCCATTTCGGTGGCCTCCAAAAGAGAAATACTTCCAGCCTGGAGCCAGTAAATGAGAGGGGGTTTGTCGAAGCGGTACTCGCCATTCAAATGGGGCACCACCCAGTTGCCAGTTTCGAGCATCTCCCGGGAGGCTTCTGCAAAACGAGGTTCATCCCGGTCCATCAAAGGCAACAACCACGATCCGGCGCCGAAACAGCTCAGAGCCACCGCGAGCAGGACCACCCAGCTCCAAGCGGGCCATTGACCGTGTTCTCTCGGGGACCCGATTGAGCCTTCCATCGTTTCCGAGGCTGGCAAATTCGAGGGTCAACGGAAAGCCGAAGGGTGCTGTGAGTTGGGATTGTGCTGAGAGTGGATGAACTGCTTCAGGGTCAGATGAGCCGCAAGGATTCAATTGGATGGGCCCGGCTGGCTGATACCTTCTTCCGCTCGAGCGTCGTTGTTTGCCCGTTACGGGCCTCCAGCACAAGCCTCAGCAGGGCTCGCTCTTCAACTCTTGCCTCGTCTTGCAAAAGAATCCGCCACGCCACCCTTTGGCCCCACAGAATCAGTTCGGATGAGACGGGGTCGGTGGATGTTTCAGGATTGTTTCGTTCCAGTCCGAGTTGGTTTTGTCAGTGTTGACGTGTGCAATTAACGCACGCAGTAGACCCGCACGGGATTAAAGCAGCTGATCTCGTTCCTGAGGCCGGTGCCGATCGCTTGCATCTTGTCGGGTATTGGCTTCTTGGCTGGGCCCTTGTCGGATTACCGTTTCTGGGTCTGTTGTTTTGGTCCGATGATTGGTTGCGCTCGCAACGGTCGGCCTTGGGCGGAAAGGGTTGGAACCTCTTGGCATCGACCATCAGCGGTTCGGCCAATGGATTTGTTCTGATTCCCGCAGTTGTGGGGTTGGGTGTGTGGTTCAAACGTAGCTCGCAACGCAGGGCTGCCAGGCTCCTAGGGGCGATGTTGCTGTCCAGCCTCGTGTCAGGCGTTGCAGGCACGGGACTGCGATCGATCATCGGCAGGACCCGACCAGAGGTGTCGGTGGAGCAGGGGTGGTTTGGTCCACGCAAAGATGGACGTTGGATTATCGGACGCCACGCCTACGCATCGTTTCCCTCCGGACATGCTTCTTTAGCTGCAGGTTTGGGTTTCATGGCCTTCGTCTGGGGTGCTCGGGCTGGAGGCCTGGGTCTAGCTTTTGCACTTGCGGTGGGTTGGTCCCGGTTCCATCTGGGGGCCCATCGGGCTTCAGACGTATGGGCTGGTTTGCTCGTTGGAGCGCTGACGGTCACCCTTTTATGGCCATCCTGCTGGGCTTGGGTCCATCGGGGGAAGCGACCCAGTGGGTGGCCATGGAGTGGTTGGCTCGTAGAAGAAATCCCTCACAACTACCCGGTCGACTCTCGAAAGGGCTGAGCTCGGCGCCCGTGGGGCTCAGGCTGAAGTCGCTGTGACTGGATGGATTCTCATTCATGGTCCAGACACTGGCTGAGAACCCAGCATTCTTTCCTCATTCTCAGACAAGTCCTAAAGTTTTTCCCGGCAATGGGCGATAGGCAAGAATAGTCGGATCCGAGGGCTCATTATCGTGGGCGACTCGCTATCAGGGCTTGTGTGCGCCATGAAGATCCAAACCATTCATAGTCGAATCCTGATACTGACCGTCTCCGCCGCCGTTGTGCCCGCTTTGATCGTGTTGGTTCGATGGTTGTTGGGTGAGGGGATTGGTAAGTATGCCAGCTTTTGGATTGGGGCCGTTGCCATCCCATCGCTGATCGCCCTGGGTTCTCTGACTCGAACAGCCTTGATCGACTTTGATAAAAACCCCGAACTAGAGTCTGACGACAACCGAAGCTCGTCGCTGGAGGAGGCCTTTCGAGCTGTGGCGACTGCTGAGAAGAAGTGTAAGGATCTCGAGTCCCAGAACGAACGTCTTCAGGATCGATCAGTTTCTCTCCAAGGAAAGATTCGCGCGTTGGAGGAGGAGGCGATCGCTAAAAACGCCCTGAAACCGCTGGGTATTCTCGATGGATTGCGCTCGGTGATCGACAACGCCGGTGAGCGGGTGACCACCACACTTTCGGGGGGGTCTCAGTTAGAAGTTGGTTTGGCCTTATCTAAGGCAGAAGTCGATGGGGTGCAGGGCATGCTTGATTCCTTGGGGCGCAAACTGGCCCGTCCTCAGGTTGAAGAAATAATCGAGGCACATGCCGGCGGCAAAACTACCCGAATGCTATTGGTTGAGGATGATCAGACCAGTCGTCGCTTGATCCGGGCCCTGCTGCCCAAGGAACTCAATGTGACCATTACCGAGGCCGAAGACGGTCAGGCTGCGTTGAGCCTGATGGAGAAGCCTCCGTATCCGGACATCATTGTCTGCGACGTGTTGATGCCCAACATGGATGGATTGGAGTTCATTGCCCGCCTGCGCGACCTTCCGCGCTTTTCTAATATCCCGGTGGTCATGATCTCGGCCAATGCGTTCAAGGACAACGTTTCCAAGGCGGCGACGCTCAAGGTGACTCGTTTTCTGCGCAAACCTCTGGAGCGGAAAGACTTGGCCGATGCCATCGAAGCCGCCCTGAAGGACGTCAGTAGCACGGAATCGACACTCTTCAAGGCTCAGCAGCGTCTGTGTCTCGATGACAAGGCCTACTTCGAGTTGTCGACGGGCTTCTCGCGAGCCATCAGCGAATCTATCACCTTTGTGCGTTCTTCGATTAGTCGGGATCGATGGCAGGCTGCGACCGTGCGCATCAACGCCCTCAGTGGCTCCATCCAGATGGTGGGCGACGAGCGTCTCTCGGTGGTCATTACCAGAGTTGAAGCTCAGTTGAGGCGGGCGGACATTGCCGGCGTTACCATTGATCTCGAGATACTTGAGCAGGAAAACGAGCGCTTCATGCGTACCCTGGTCCACGCTTTCAATCCTGCAACAAGCGGATCGACTTCTACGGACGACAGTCCTGTTTTCAAGAAGGACAGTCAGTCAGTTATGAAGACGGAGAAGCTTGTTGTTACCGTCCAAGCTCCCAACTGATGCCCGCTGAGCGCGAGCCTTTCGCATCCGGCATCGCAGGGTGCAGGACTGACTGTAGGGTGCGGGCCTCGAATCGTCACTCTCGGCGGATGGATGCGGTGTTGGTCAGGCATTCACCGCGTAGAGTTCAAAAGCCCGCCCGAGGTGTGTCCGGTTTTGGCTACCCAGGCATCAGGCTTGAGCAGTATCAGGAACTATCGCTGTGCAAAGCCTTCTTCCTCAAACGCAGTACTGGCCGTAGCCTCCGCGAGTGATTTCGTTGGCCGATACTTCCGCGGGACAGGAGCCCACCGATTGGGTGGAGCCTGTTCGGGAGATCTTTTCCCAGAGCGGACTGCTTTCTCGGGCCAGCAACTTTGAGTATCGCCCTGAGCAACAGCAGATGGCCATGGCCGTCGCCTCGGCGCTTCAGAACCGCCAGCATTTGCTTGTGGAGGCTGGTACCGGTGTTGGTAAAAGTTTTGCGTATCTGATTCCGGCGATTCTTTTTGCCGTTGGGCGCAAGAAGAAGGCGGTGATTTCCACCCACACTATTAATTTGCAGGAGCAATTGGTGGAGAAAGACCTTCCCGTCCTGAAGCAGGTGCTCCCGGTCGATTTCAGTTTTGCGATGCTGAAGGGGCGCTCCAATTACTTGTGCACCCGCCGCCTGCGCAAGGCCATGCAGCAATGTGATTCGCTCTTTACCTCTCCGGAAGCGGCCGAGTTGCGTCGGATCGAAGAGTGGAGTCGCACCACCCAAGATGGTTCGCTGAGTGACTTCTCGGTGGAACCCGATCCCAAGGTCTGGGAGCACGTTTGCTCCGAGCGAGGGTTGTGCACTCCCAAGAAATGTGGTTTCCAAAGTGATCAGGCCAAGTTGGGGCCGGTCTGTTTCTTTCAGCGCGCCCGCCAGAAGATTCTCGGGGCCGATGTGTTGGTGCTCAACCACACCCTGTTCTTCACTTTGCTCAACGGAGTCGAGTCCGATCCCGAGGGCGGTGTCCTCTTTAAGAACGACTTCGTAATCTTCGACGAGGCCCATACCGTTGAATCGGTGGCTGCGCGGCATATCGGCGTCAGTGTGAGCAGCGGTCAGGTTCGCTATGCGCTTCAACGTCTTTGGAACCCGCGAACCGAGAAGGGGCTTTTGTCCACCTTGCGTTCGGCATCCAACGTTCGATTGGTGGCCGATGTGCTCAAGGAGACCGACGACTTTTTTGTGCGGGTGGAGGACTCCTGCCAGGAGTTGGCCCGATCGGCCACCTCGTCGGAGCCAGATCGGACGACGCCCACGGAACAGCCCTCCCGGGTTTGGAAAGAGTTGCGGATCCGCAGGCCGGACCTTGTCCAAGACAGTCTGACCCTGCCGCTGCAGCGCTTGCGCGAGCAAATCCACGAACTCATCCAGACCTCCGAAGACAAGGAGACCGGCGAGGAGTTGATGGAATGCAACCGTCGCTTGGCAGACCTTAAGGTGGCCGTCTCCACCTTTCTGAGTCAGACGGCCGAGGATCATGTCTATTGGGTGGAGCGCACCGGGAAGACTCAGAAGAATCTTTCGTTGAATGCAGCTCCGGTCGTGGTGGCCGACTTTTTGCGTCAACGGCTCTTTGAATCGGGAACTTCCGTGATCCTGACCAGCGCCACCCTAGGAACAACAGGGCCTTCCGGAGCGGCAGCCGCCCCTTCGATTCCGCTGCCACGGTCTCCGATGTCCGCGGCGTACCCGATTGGCTCAGCGCTTCCCAGAGCGGGCTCAATTGCGGCGCTCCGCTATGTGGCCGGAAGGGTAGGGGGTGAAGAGGCCCAGGGGCTTCAGGTGGGTTCGCCGTTTGATTATCCCCGTCAAATGACGCTGTTCGTTGCTGGCAAGATGCCCGATCCCCGGGAAGCGGGTTACGAGGATGCGCTGGTTCATTGGATCGAGCACTTCATTACACGGACCCATGGCAAGGCCTTCGTGTTGTTCACGAGTCACCGATTAATGCTCCAGGTCGCGGGGCGGATGGAATCGTTCTTTGGCCGACTGGGACTCGAGTGCTACGTGCAGAACACCGGGATGCCTCGATCGACCATGTTGGAGAAATTTCGAGAAAACCGAGATTCAGTTCTCTTTGGGACCGACAGCTTTTGGCAGGGGGTGGACGTGCCGGGTGATGCTCTGAGCAATGTCATTATCACCCGGTTGCCCTTTGCCGTGCCCGATCACCCGTTGGTGGAGGCCCGGATCGAGCAAATTGAAGCCGAGGGCGGCAACGCCTTCAGCGCCTTCAGCCTTCCGGAGGCCATTCTCAAGTTTCGGCAGGGTGTCGGCCGGCTCATCCGAACCAAGACCGACACCGGGATCGTGGTGATTTTGGACAATCGCGTGCTGACCAAACGCTACGGTAAGGCGTTTCTGGAGTCGGTTCCCCCGTGCCCGATGGAGATTGTTTGAAAGGCTCGGCCCGGACCCATTGTTGGTTTCTTCCCGTGAACCCACGGTTCAATGCTTCCCTCGCGCCTCTCAGCTTCGGTAGGTTGGGGCCGTGCATTTCCGCAAGGTGACGTTGGTGGGCGTGGGCCTGCTGGGCGGTTCGCTCGGTATGGCGCTGCGGCGCCGTGGCTTGGCGGATGAGGTCCAGGGCTTCGTCCGGCGGGCTTCGTCGGTGGCCGAGTGTCTGGCTCTGGGCGTGGTAGACCGCTGTTCGCGCAATCTAGCCGAAGCTGTGGTGGACGCCGACCTGGTGGTCTTGTGTTCTCCGGTCGGGCAAAGTCCCGGGTTGTTCCGAGAAATGTCCCGGCACTTGTCACCCGATTGTCTGGTGACGGATGTCGGCAGCGTGAAATCCGACCTAGTGGCCGAGATTGAGCCGTTGGCCCAGGGGGCTGGCGTTCGATTTGTCGGCAGTCATCCGATGGCCGGGGCCGAGAAGAGTGGTCCGGCCCATGCCCGGGCTGACTTGTTCGAGGGAGCGGTCTGCGTGGTGACGCCTACGTCCGCGAGCGATCCCTCCGCCGTGCTCGCCATCCGCTCCTTGTGGGAGGCGGTGGGCTCGCGGGTGCTACAAATGAACCCGGTGCTTCACGATGATTTAGTAGCCCGCTCGAGTCATCTGCCGCATGTGGTGGCCGCTGAGTTGGCCAACTACGTCCTGAGCCCGGTCCATCCGAAGGAACAATCCGATTTGTGCGCCGGCGGATTCCGCGACACCACTCGGATTGCCTCGGGTTCTCCGGAAATGTGGAAAGACATCGCCTTGGCCAACCGGCGTCATCTCTCCCGGGTGCTGGGAGTCTTCATCGAAGATTTGTCTGAATTCCGACTGGCTCTGGACGCGGGCGATGAGAAATCCATCGAAGATTTCTTCCGCCAGGCCAAATCTCGAAGAGACCTCCGCTTTCCTGATCCCGAGTCCAAGAAAACCGCCTGAGCCGATGTCGCTGCCTGACCTCATTGAGATCGTTCCCCCACCGTCTCCCGCTTTCGTGTCCATCACGGTGCCGGGATCCAAGAGCATTACCAATCGTGCTCTTATCTTGGCGGCCTTGTCGTCTGGCACGGTCACGCTGACCGGGGCACTGTGGAGCGAAGACACTCAAGTCATGACCGAGTGCCTGCGTCAGTTGGGGTTTGCCGTGGGTGTGGCCCAGGACTTGGCCGAGGAGGCCAACCGCGTCATTCAGGTGGAAGGGTTGGGGGGGCGGATTCCCAAGGCCGGCACGGAGTTCTCACCCCTGGAATTGTATGTGGGCAATGCCGGGACGGCGGCCCGTTTTCTGGCGGCCATGGTGTGCTTGGGAGAGGGGTGCTACCGGTTGTCAGGGGTGCCACGGATGCATGAGCGCCCCCAGGCGGCTTTGCTTCAGGCCCTCCGCTCGTTGGGATACCGGGTGGACGCACCTGGAGACCGTTTGCCTGCTGTGATCCACGGAACCGGTCCTCGGACTGGGGCATGCCGGGTCAGCGTGGCGGAGAGTTCGCAATTTGCTTCGGCCCTCCTGCTTCCGGGGAAGGTGGCGGGTTGGGAAGTGCAAATCGCCGATGCCAATCCGGATGAGTTGCCGTATGTCGAAATGACCCGTCGACTGGTTGAGTCCTTTCCGCACTCTGGTGGCATTTTTCAGGTAGAGCCCGACGCCTCCAGCGGCAGTTACTTTTGGGGAGCCGCCCGCCTGATGGGCAAAAACCGGATCGAAGTCGCCCGTTGGCCCAGTTCGGGATGGCAGGTTGATGCACGGTATCCGAACTTCCTAGATCTTCCGGCCGAGGTTTCGCGCGAGAGCGACCTGGGAGACAGCATCATGACGGCCATCACGCTGGCCTCCTTGGAAAACCACCCGGTCCGCTTCACCGACTTGGGGCGTTTACGCCTGCAGGAATGCGAGCGGGTCCAGGCGCTGCGCACCGAATTGACCAAGTGCGGTGCCAGCGTGACCGAGTCTGGTGATAGCCTGCTCATCCGTCCCTCGATCTTGCACGGGGCTGAGATCGAAACCTACGACGACCACCGCATGGCCATGTGCTTCGCCATGCTGGGCTTGAGGATTCCTGGTATGCGATTGCGCAACCCTCGCTGCGTCCGCAAGACCTTCCCCAATTTCTTCCGTAAACTGGCCGGGTCGCCCCCCTTTGGTCTTGGGGCGATCATTCTCGATGCCACCACCGGTCGAGTGCTTCCACTGAACGAACTCAACGCTGAATGAAGACCAAGACACTCAAGCTCCCCCAAGTCATTGCGGTCGACGGTCCCAGCGCGTCGGGCAAGGGGACTTTGTCCCGTCGGATGGCCCGCGAATTGGCCTATATCTATGTCGATTCGGGAGCCATGTACCGGACGCTGGCCTGGTATTGCTTGCAGCGGCAAATCCGACTCGAAAAGCCCATGACTGAGGTCGATGAAAAGGCCGTCATTCGCCAGCTTCGCAGTTGGAAATGGGAGCTCCGCGTGATCGACGCTCAGGCATGGATCCATGTTGATGGGTATTTCCCGGCGACCGAGATCCGCACCGATGTCGTCGAGAAGGCAGTCCCGGTCGTCGCACAAATCGGCAAGGTTCGGGACTGGATGGTGGCCCGACAGCGGGACTGTTCTGCCCTCGGGCCGCTCGTCATGGAGGGACGCGATATCGGCACCGAAGTGTTCCCTTTGGCCCCGGTGAAATTCTTTCTCGAAGCCGATGCCGAAGAGCGTCAGCGCCGGATTACCGACCGCGGGGGATCCACTGATGGAGCCTGGCGAGACAGCATGGACATTCACCGCAAGAAAGGGGCACTGATTCCGGCCCTCGATTCTGTCCGCATCAACAACACCGGACAAACCCCGGACGAGACGTTTGCTGTGCTGATGGGCCATGTCCGCGAGCGCCTCGGGTCCCGTTTGGAGAATCCGAAGCAGGGGTGATTTAATGGCTCCGACCCCTCGAACGATGCGGATCGGGTGGCTGCTTAAGCTGCTGTTGGGATGGGTCTGGATTAGCTCCTGGGTCGCCGAGGCCGCGGGCAATGAGGTGTTGGTCATCTACAATGCACAAATGCCTGCCTCCGAGGCCGTGGCCCGGCATTATGCCCAGCGGCGGTCGGTGCCAGACTCTCAACTTTTGGGCCTTCGTCTTCCTGATTCGGGGACCATTTCTCGTGCGGACTATGTTTCTGGGATTCAGGAACCGGTCCGTAAGTATCTCGTTGAAAAAGGCTTGGCGGAGTGGGTGCCCGATTCCAGTTCGCCGCCGCAAGGTCGCAAGGCAACGGCCCGGAATCGCCTGCGGTTGATCCGCTCGGAAATCCGATACTTGCTTCTGTGCTATGGGGTGCCCTGGTACATCCCTCACGATTCGTCGATGCGCAGTGAAACAGAGGGCATCCCTGCCCAATTTTTGCGCAATGACGCCTCGGTGGATGACGAGTTGGCCTTGCTGCCTCGGCTGGGTTTTAACGACCCGATTGCCACTTCTCCCAATCCTATAGTCGGTGCCACCAATGCGGCCCAAATTCACCCCACCAATGGCGTCTTCATGGTGACGCGGTTGGACGGACCCACGCCGGAGATCGCTCGGGGCCTGGTGGACAAGGCATTGGAGGCCGAGTCTCGGGGGTTGTGGGGGCATGCGTACATCGATCTGCGAGCCATTACCAATGGGCCCTATTGGTGGGGCGATCGGATGATTACCAATGCAGCGGTGGCTGCCAAACGGCTGGGATTCGACACCTTCGTCGACAATCAACCGGCGAGCTTGGGAGTCGGATATCCTCTCAGTCAGGTGGCCCTCTATATTGGTTGGTACGACAGTGGGGTGACCGGACCGTTCTACCGGGCCAGCGTCGAATTCCTCCCTGGGGCCTTCGCCTACCACTTACATTCCTTCAGCGCGGCCAACCTTAGATCGGCCTCCGAGAACTGGGTGGGCCCGCTCCTAGCCCGCGGAGCCACCGCCACCATGGGTTGTGTGGCTGAGCCTTATTTAGAGTTCACCCCCAATCCGGCCATGTTCCTCGAGCGTTGGGGATACGTCGGGATGACCCTGGGCGAGGCCGCAACCGCGGCGCACCCGGTGCTGTCGTGGCAGACGGTGGTGGTGGGCGATCCGTTGTACCGCCCGTTCGGCCGCCCGCTGGCCGACGATGGCAAACGCCTGGATGATGCCAACGATCCGAGGACTGCCTATGCGCTGGTCCGCAACGCCAACCTTCAAGTCATGGCGGGCCGCCCAGTGGAAGCAGTGCGGGACCAGCTCGAGGGACAACGCTGGGCCACCAATCACGCGGTCGTGGCCGAGAAAATAGGACGTCTTTACTGGTCAGGCATCCGGGTCCGCAGGGCTTTGGAGTGGTATGACACGGCCCTGAGTCTGACCAACGCCACGCCGATGCAACGCCGCCGCCTGCTGCTGGACAGCATCGAGGCCCATCGGGTCCTCGGGCAGCCGGCCGAGGCGTACCGGTGTCTGGAACAGCTCATTGTCACGTCGCCTCCGGACGTAGACCGTCAGGAGTTGCGCATCCGTCAATTGCAGTTCGCTCGCGACATGCGGGATGTGGAAAAAATCACCTCCGTTTCGAATGAAGTTCAGCGCCTGGGTGGCCAGCGGTGATCTAGTTACAGTGCCCTCGCTATGACTCCTGAAGCCCTGCGACACCTCGCTGAATCAGATTTCGTAATGGGTGGCCTTATCCAGAAAATTGGCGACTGCACCTTGAAGCCCGAGCCTCAGCGAACACCCTTTGAGTCGCTGGTCCGGGCCGTGGCCCACCAGCAGCTGCATGGCAAGGCGGCCGAAACGATTTTGGGGCGGTTTCTGGCGCGATTCCCTGGCCGACGCTTTCCCCGGCCTGAAGACCTGGAATGGGTCACCGATGCGGACCTTCGATCCTTCGGCTTCTCGGGCTCTAAGGCGGCCGCCATCCGCGATATTGCCGCCAAGTCCATCGATGGCACCGTGCCCACTTCCCGGAAAATCCGCACGCTTTCCGACGAGGAGATCGTCGATCGGCTCAGCGCCTGTCGCGGGGTAGGGCGGTGGACCGTTGAGATGCTGCTTATCTTCAAGTTGGGGCGGCCGGACGTTCTGCCGATCGACGACTTCGGAGTTCGGGAGGGGTTCCGTGTGACCTATGGGCACGAGGCTCAACCTCGGCCGAAGGAGTTGTTGGCCTTTGGTGAACGCTGGCGTCCGTTTCGAACGACCGCGGCCTGGTACTTATGGCGGGCTGCCGATGCCGCGAAGCTCGTAGCCAAGGTCCCGAAACATTGAAGGGGTGGTTTGGTAGGCAATCCACCTTCCGCCATCGCTGTCAGGGCTTCGGGACTTTGGGATAGTTCTTCACTAGGGCCTCGGCGGTCTCCCGGAGAATGGTCACTAGCTCGGGCGGACTGAGCACGGTGGCTTGGGCCCCCCAACCCAAGATCCATCGGCTAATTTCCTCAAGGCTTCCCAGCCGGAGATGAAGCTCCACCCCTCGGTCGGGGAGTTCAGTCAGCGTCTGCGAGGGATGCCACCGCTTCTCGCGAATGTAGTCGGCCACGGCCCGCGTGAAGCAGATGCGGACTTCGAAGTCTCCGGTGCGCGAGTACACGCCGAAGCTGTCGCTCAAATGCCGTTCTAACGCGAATTTGGCCGGGCGCTGGAAGGTCTTTCCGGTCGGTTCGGCTTCAGCAATCCGAGAAGGTACAAACGTCCGGATGGCCTTGCGGAGATGGTCGTGCGCGAAGAGGTACCAGTCTCCGTTCACATTGCCGATGTGGTAGGGATCTACGGTGCGCTCCTCGAGGGCCGCCCCGGGCTTGCGGTAGGTCAGGCGAAGAGTTTTGCCGGCGGCGGCGGCCTGGGCTAGTCGATCAATGATTCCGAGGTCCACGTTGGGCTCGGCCGTGGTTCGGAAGGAAATGGTTTGCGTCCATTCAGCCAGATTCAGAGAGACGGTGTCGGGCAGCGAACGCTCGAGTTTCTTGAAAGCGGTCAGAAGGCGTTTTTCGAAAGGGGTGCCGCGGTATTGCTGAAGCGCCTTCTCAGCGACCACCAGCGCGAAGAGCTCTCCCTCCGTGATTTGTAGGGTCGGAAATGAATCCACCGGTTCGGTGTAGTAGAATCCATAACGCTGAGCACTGTAGTCGATAGGCAAACCCATCCGGTCGCGCATGAAATCAATGTCCCGCTGGATGGTCTTGGTGCTCACCTCAAACTCGCGGCTGAGGAACGACGCATTGGGATGCTTGCCCGATGCGATGGCGGTGTGGATGCGCATCATCCGCTCCAACGGCGGTCGGGACATCGGCAGATCGCGCACACTCTTCTTCATCCAGAGATGCTGTTCTCAGACAGCAGGAATGCCAACCCCGGACCGGCTCGGGTTTGATCGCTGGACGCGCAGTTCGTTGCGCTTTGCGCTTTTGTCCTGAGGCACCCCGGTCTTCCAATTCAACCCATGACGGATCCGGAGTCCAAAGCGGTCATTGGTATCGAATGCGGCGGCACTCGCACTGTGGCCTTAGCGGCGGCGGTGGGTGCCAGACAACCGTTGGCCCGGATCGAATCTGGACCGGCCAATTTGCGGCTGACTTCAGACTCCGATTTGCAGTCCCACTTCGAGTCCTTAAAAACTCGTCTACCAGAACCGGTGGCCATCGGCATCGGCATGGCCGGAGTGAGGACTGAGGAAGATCGGCAACGGTTGCGTGCCTGCGTGGCGAGGGTTTGGCCGTCCGTGCCGGTCCGCGTCGATCACGACCTGGTGAGTGCGCTCGAGGCAGCCTCCTTGGATGCGATAAATCTGGTGGATGCACGGGTGATCCTCTTGAGCGGCACGGGTTCTTGCTGCTTTGGCCGGAATCGGCGGGGAGTGACGGCCAAGGCCGGCGGATGGGGACACCAGTTGGGAGATCAGGGCAGCGGTTTTGCCATCGCTTACGCCGGATTGCGCGAGGCCATCCGTCAGCTCGAACAGACCGGTCGTATGGGATCCCTCGGTCGCCGACTTCTCAAGGCCTCTGGCCTCAAAGACCCCGAAGCATGGGTGGGCTGGATGCAGTCGGCTTCCAAGCGTGAGGTCGCCGCTTTGGCGCCGGAGGTGTTCGCGGCGGCGGCTCACGGCGACTCGAGAGCTCACCAGGTCATCGAGCGGTGCCTGGGCGAGTTGCTCGAGTTGGCCTTGGTCTGTGCCGCGCGATTGGACCGGACGGGCAAGGCTCGGGTGGAATTTGTGTTGGCGGGCAGTGTCTTCCTGCGTCAACCGCGATGGCTTCCCCACATCGAGAGCGTTCTTCGGGCGGTGCGACCCCAGTCCGTGATCCGATCCTTGGAACGGGAATCGGCCTGGGGTGCGGTGGTCCTCGCGGAGCAGGCCTTGGCCTCAGGCGAAGGCTCGAAGGTGCCCACAGTCCTATCCCCGGGATTGGCGGTCCCTCCACCGATCCCGCGTCCCGAAGCGACTGGGGTTTCCCCGACGGAGTTGCGGAACCCGCGTTCCCGGCATCTTGACCGGATGCCTGTGAGCAAGGCCATCGACTTGATGGTGTCTGAAGACTCACAGGTCCCCGAGATCATCGGCCGGCACCGGGTGGCCTTGGCTCGATTGATCCGCCTTGCCGAGGCTGCCATCCGCAGCGGAGGACGGCTGATTTATCTGGGTGCCGGCACCAGTGGCCGCCTGGGAGTCTTGGACGCTAGCGAATGTCCGCCCACCTTTCGGACCCCGCCCGAGTGGGTTCAGGGCATTATGGCCGGCGGCGAGAAGGCTCTGCACACTTCGGTGGAAGGCGCTGAAGACGATGCCGGGGCAGGGTATGAAGCCCTTCGTCTCCGTCAGGTTTCCTCCAAGGATGTGGTGGTGGGCATCGCTGCCTCTGGAAGGACCTCTTATGTCTGGGGAGGATTGGCCGCCGCCCGTGAAGCCGGAGCTCGAACGGCGTTGCTCTGCTTTAATCCGAACCTAAAATTCACCCGAAGCCTCCGGCCGGATGTTGTCCTGGCCATCGACGTCGGCCCTGAGGTGCTCACCGGGTCGACCCGACTTAAGGCGGGCACTGCCACCAAACTTGTCCTGAACATCCTCAGCACCCTCACCATGGTTCGCCTCGGCAAGGTCGAGGAAAACCTGATGATCGACCTCAACCCCTCCAACGTAAAACTGCGCGATCGGGCTCTCCGCATCGTCCAAGAATTGACCCACGTCACTCCCGAAGTCGCCCGGACCGCCCTGGAAGGCTCTGGCTGGCAGGTCCAGGTTGCTGTTCAAACCCTCCGCCAAAAGCACTCCCACCGTTGATCCCTCAGAGGTCTGCCCCCTAGTGGGTCAATTATCGTCCGTTCAGCGGGCCCCTCCCTCTGGGGAAGCGACTAGAAAATCACCCAGCGCTCAGATCGCATTTGCTAATCGACCGGCCGGGTGTTTTTTGTAGTGCCCACTGTTTTGGGGGCAACGCGATGAATCCCACGGTCATGAATGGTTTGGCGATCGGGCTGTTGGTCAGCTTCGGTATGGTGATCGGCATTGCCGTTGTCTTTGCCACGTTGTACCGACGCCACCTTCGGGCACTGCGGATGACCCAACGTTGGGTGGATCCACTCACGCCCCTCGTTGGTTCCAGTCGATCCGCCCTGACCTTGCCATTGCCCAACCGCTGGTTGGCTATCCGCAGCTCCAACACCGTGTTTCTTCGCGAAATGCTGCAGACCGAGCCTGGGGAGGGTCCTCCATGGTCCGAAGCTCTGGTTCGGTTCCGTGAACGGGTAATCTTCATTTCACCACCTTCGCGCGGTTGGTCGCTGGTGGTCGGTGCTGCCATCCCGGATCCCGCCGCGGATATCGATCAACTCTACCGGTTTCTTTCCCGCCTGAGCCGAGAGGTCGGCGAAGTTCAATTTTTCTCTGCCGACCGCGTTCTCAATCACCATGCTTGGGCTTGGCTCCGGGAGGGCAACGTGGTTCGGGCTTATGCCTGGGCCAGTGAGACCTTGTGGAATCAGGGAGACTGGACTTTGGACGAACGACTCTTGGGCCTCACCTGCCACGATTACGGGGAAGCCGTCGAAGGACCCGGTATTTGCGGAGGTCCGTCCGAACAGCAGAATGCCGAGAGAGTAGCGTTGTTGGCGCGTCGTTGGAGTTTAGATCTGGCCGAGGCCAGCGCCTACTTTCTTGCTCTGGAGGTCTCCGCCCGCGTTCGCCGCGAGGGTCCCGACGCCGCCGATGGAGCGAGCCTCTGATCTTAAATCCGGAACGATTCAATTGGATCGGTCGTGCTGGCTGCGCCTTCTTCCGCAAGAGCTTCGTTGTTCGCTCGTTACAGGCCTCAACTATGGGCCTCAACCCAGGGGTCTTCAATGGGCCCGCTCCTCACTCTCGCCTCGTCTTGCGAAAGAATTCGCCACACCGTCCCTGTCTTCCCAACTGAATCGTTCCGGCGACGAGCTTGTCTGAAAATGGGGAGGGGTTCTGCGACTGGATCCGATCCGTTCTCGAGACTTGAAGGAGAGTCATTCCGGGTTAAGACTTTCAGAGGCGGTTCACCCAAACCCGCCTCCCCTAGGTCATGACCCGTTCCATTGGACTGAATCCACCCAACCCCACCGAACTCCATCGGCACATCAACCTGAAACTGGCCGAGTTAGGCCTGACAGGCGTTCCGCTGCCCGGTGAAACTCAGGCGCTGGACTCACTGCTCGAGAGCTTCATCGCTCAGGGCCGCGAGAAGGACCGACTGCTTTCTCGTTATGCGAGCCCGGTGGATCGAAGGATTAACAACTTCATCCACGACTATTTGTCCGACACGGCCGCCCCTCAGGAATTGCCGCGGAACACCTTCGTCTTGGATCAGTATGGCCTGGCCCGGATCTTGTCCCTGCCGCCCGACAAAGACGAAGTCGCCTCGCCGAGGCTGCGCAGCTATCGGTTGCGCAACGGGATTCTTCACAATCCGAAGTCGGATCGACGCACTACCTCCGGCATCTTCCATGTCACCGAGGGTGGGTTGCCCATTCCTGACGACAAGAAGGGTGTCCCTAAGACGGTTTTTGCCGACCTTCTAGCCCGCGCGCTTCATCCTCCTGAGGAACTTCTGCAACTGCCGTTCACGGCGTCTGGGGCCACGCCGGCTCCGTGTATGGTCTCTCTGCTCATTCGCCCGGTCGTCTGCCCGGAAGTTCCCGGTGTGATGCCCCTCAAGAGCATGGAGATCCGCTTCTTTGTCCCCGGATCACTGGTAGCCAACCTCGACTTCGTCGAGAGCATCTTCGGCAATGCCGGAGACCCGTTGCTCCCGGAAAATGACGCCTCCCTCGATGCCGAGCATTGGAGTGGACATACCGGATGCGTGATTTTGGCTCCGCACCTCAATGGGCTCACCAAAAAAGAAGTCGGACTTCCGCATCGGGACGAGGCCAGCGAGCGTCAGCGTCGAGACGGCATGTGCTGGAGCGACCCGCGAGAGCTCTACAACGACGGAAACGCCTTCAAACTGACCGCGCGGGATGCCTCCGGGGTCATCGTGACGCTCATCTCGGATAACTACTTCGGTTACTGCAAAAAAGAGGTCAAAACCCAAATTAGTTTTGCGGCCAACCTCTTCGGACTGGTCGAGGAAGAGCACGCCGGCGGAGCCTTGGTCTTCGCTAATCACGATCTGGGCAGTGAATACGACGCCCAACAGCACCGCGCTGATTTCCCGTACAGTTTCTCAGAAGTCACTCGGTTAATTCCGGATGCACTGAACCTTCAGCCCGAAGGTCATGCCGTGGACCGGCAATTTCCCACGGTGGTCTACGTTCCGGAGAATGCCCGCTTCGACATCGAGTCCTTAACAGTCCGTTGGGACGATGCCGGAAAAACTCAGTCCATCCGACTCCGGCGGGACCATCACTACCTCTTGCCCAGCGGATTCCGGGTGCATCTGGAGCCGCCGGCCATGGCGGCGCGGGCTTGGCGCCTGGTCGGAACCCGCCCGGAGGGAACCCTGTGTCACAAGCCCTGCACGGTCTCTGGCGGCGGCAAGAGCGAGATCTCGAAGCCCATCACTGACGCCATCCTCTTCGGTTCGGTCTTCGTTGCAGACTTGGCGCAGGATTTCGACCGAGTGGCTGTCATCGTGGCTCGCGACTTTTCCCAACGGTTCCGCGATCCCACCCGCAATGGCGTGGACCAGCGGCCTGTTCTCAGTCCGAGTCGAACTCTGGGTTCTGTCATCAAGCTCCTGACGCCGGGTGAGGATTTTTCCGATGAACACAATGCCTGGATTGGTTCTGTGCCGCCGCACATCCGGGAATTGGTGCTCGTCGTGAAACGCTTTTGGCAACCCTCCTGGGGAGAGGACTGGCGCTCTCATTTTAGCGTCGATGTCATCAACGGTACCCCTGCCAATGAGCTGCGATTGGGGCGCAAGCGATTGGTGACACAATTTCTTCGGGTGGGTTATGACGACGATGGAGCCTGGCGGACGTTCGGTCTCCGGAAGGATTACCTGCCGGCCTTCAAGCTTCAGATGGAGGACGACATCACGGCCAGTGTGACCGTGCCGCGAAGCCAGTTGCCAGGCCTGGACCCGCAGAGTGTTTATCCGTCGCTCAAATTTGTTCAGAACACCGAGTTTCGACTTTTCCAGCGGCCAGACGACGCCATTCATCGCGGGTACGACAAAGCCGCTGAAGCGGACTTTGCGGCGGGCGGATGCTTCTTTAGCAACTACGAACCCATCTCACGCAAGCAGGCCAGAGAGTTGGTCGATGATGCTATCGGACTGAATCAATACACTGCGCCGATGCGGGCGCTGATCGAAGCGGCCGCGGCCTCAGAGCCGGGCGATGGTTCTCCCGAATGGATCGTGGTTACGTCTCATCCTCGATTGGTGGACGGCAAACCCTCGAAGAACCCGCGGTACCTTCAGACGCGTCCCGATCTCCTCGATAACCTGGGACGTCATCTCACAACCATGTCGGCTCGATTGGCACGTCGCTTGGCGACCGATCGTCCGGTGTACACGCCGGTGCATGCGGTCTTGGCTGGTCGTCGGAACAACCCGGCGGAACCTGGAGTGCGTCCGCTCGCTTGCTATGGGCCCATCCACCACATGGAGTTGCCGGAGGCATTCATGGAGTTCATCTCCAGCATGACTGGCAAATCTCCATCGACGACCGGGGCCGGCAGCGAGGGAGCCTTGACCAAGGGGCCTTTCAACGCCCTACCGCCCATTTACGATCTCAATGCGGCCTTCGTCAGTTTAGCCGTCTCCGCTAATCCGGTTTTCTTGACGAGTGCCGGATATCTTGGGCCCAAGACCCGCGTGGATCATGATGTCAGCCTGCTGGTACCCGAGGTCTGGTGTCGGATGGGCGTCACGGAGCGGGATCCGGCGTTCCTCATCGCCAATGGCTATCTGGAGCGCGTGTCGGACTTCACCCACGAGGGGCGGACCGTCCCGGCCAGTCGCCTGGGGTGGCGAGTCACACTGAAGTTCGTGAACGACTTCCTGGGGCGTGTTTTTAACCATCCCCATGCCGTCTTGGTCGAGAGCATGTTGCGACCTGAGATGCAGGATGCGGCCCAATATGCCGATTCGGTGGACAACATTGCGGCGACTCACCGACGAGTGGCGCAGCATTACTTCGACGACGGTTCCATTCAACAGGCCGTCCCACCACTCCAGGCGCTTCTCCACATCATGCGTGATGGAGCCAGCGAAGGACTTCGCCTAGAGGATCCGGCTTTCCGAGCGATGTTCAACCGGGAGAGTGTGCTCGAGAGTCCTTGGTACCGCGCCCGGTTGGAGATGCGGCGCGAGTTGGAAGTGCGTCACTGGAACACCATGGTCACCTACATCGATCGGTTGATCAGTCGCACGGAGTATGCGCAGGAAGCAGAGCGACTGGGTTTACACGAACGGAGGTCCTACGCCCGTGTGATGCTGGAGCGCAGTCGCTCCGAACAGCGCGTCGGAGAACTGACCGGGACAATCGGAGCCGAACCGGCAGTTTATCGGTAACACCGACTCTTGCGGGAAGTTCGTCTCGGGTTGAGGCGGTGGCGTTGGTTCTCACGCCACTGCCTCCATCAATAGTTTAGGGCCAACAACTCTAGAGTGCTTCTGGGCCCCCGATGCTAGGCCAAGATATTCCGCACCACTTGCCCGTGGACATCGGTGAGGCGGAAATCGCGGCCGGCATTGTGGAAGGTCAGCTTCTCATGGTCGAAGCCGAGGCAGTGCAGGATGGTGGCCTGAAGGTCATGCACATGGACTGGGTTCTCGACCACGTGGAATCCCAAGTCGTCGGTGGCCCCATGACTCATGCCGGCCCGGATGCCGCCACCGGCCATCCAGACACTGTAGGCTTGCGGGTGATGATCTCGCCCCTGGCTCCGACCCAGAGCCGGGTTGGATTCGACCATCGGAGTGCGACCAAACTCACCGCCCCAGATCACCAGTGTGTCGTCCAACAATCCCCGCTGCTTCAGATCGAGCACCAACGCAGCGCTGGCCTGGTCGGTGATCGCTGCATTGCTGCGGACATTGCCGACCACGTCGGAGTGGGCATCCCAGCCTTCGTGGTACAAGTTCACGAAGCGGACTCCGCGCTCGATCATTCGCCGGGCCAGCAGACACGCTCGGGCGAAGGAGGGCTTGGCCGGGTCGCACCCGTACATCTTCAAGGTCTCCGGGGATTCCCCGCGCAAGTCCATGAGTTCTGGGGCTGAAGTTTGGAGCCGGAACGCCATTTCATAGGAGGCGATTCGGGTGGCGATTTCCGGATCTCCCACGGTGCCCAATCGCTTTTGGTTTAAATCGGCGACGAGGTCGAGCGTGTCGCGCTGAAGACGGGTGTCGATGCCAGCCGGGTTGTCGACATTCAGGATGGGCGGGCCTTGGTTGCGCAGGCGCACCCCGGTGTGGACCGTCGGAAGGAACCCGCTGGACCAGAGAGCCGCCCCTCCGCTGAGGCCGCCTCCCGTGCTCATGACGACGAAGGCAGGCAAATTCTGGGACTCGGATCCGAGACCGTAGATCACCCAGGATCCTAGGCTTGGGCGGCCAGGTTGGGAGAATCCGGTGTTAAAGAAAATCTGCGCTGGAGCGTGGTTGAATTGGTCGGTGCGTACCGAACGAATCAGGCAGATGTCATCGACGATCTTCCCCAGATGAGGGAGGACCTCCGAGATTTCCGTTCCGGATTGTCCGTGACGAGCGAACTTGAAGCGGGGACCGAGCACTGCGGCATCGGGCCGGATGAAGGCGTAGCGCTGACCGCCGATGACCGAGGGCGGTAGCGGGCGCCCCTCCAGCTTCGCTAACTCCGGCTTGAAATCGAAGAGTTCCAGCTGACTGGGAGCCCCACCCATGAAGAGGTGGATCACCCGCTTGGCCCGGCCGGGGAAATGCGGGGATTTGGCCGTCGCGGCCGGGGTGCCTGCCAGAGGCGAGGCCGAGAGAGTGTTGCCCCAGCGACCGGTGAGCAATCCGGCCAAGGCGATCTTGCCCAAGCCCACGCCGCAGTCTTTGAAGAAATGCCGTCGGCTGACGTGATGCGGGTGAAGGTTCAAAGGATTCATGGGAGAGGGTGGGGATGAGGTTTCAGCCCTTGGTGATCATTTCATCGAGGTTGAACAGCGCCCGTGATAGGGCCGACCAGGCGGCGCGTTCTTCGATCGAAGAACCCTCACCGGGTCCGGCCACCGCGGCCGCATCCAACTCGTGAGCCTGGAAACGCTGGAGTTGGGTTTTCCAGAACGCTTCGAGGGCTTGAAGCTCGGTTTCGGTTGGAGGGCGGGTCATGCAGCGTTGAAATGCGTTCTGGATGCGTTGGGACACCGTTCCCGATTGCCGGGCCAGGTCTCGGCCCATGGCCTGCGAGACCTCAATGAAGAAGACGTCATTGAGCAGAGTGAGCGCCTGCAAGGGGGTGTTGGAGGTCTCGCGCCGGGCGATGCAGGATTCGCCGGTGGGGGCATCGAAGGTGTTGAACAGGGCAAAGGGAGCCGTCCGCTTGGCGAAGGTGTAAAGGCTGCGTCGGTAGCGGTTCTGGCCCTCGCTGGTTGGCCAAGACGATCCGCCCCATGCGGCCTCCATGACCCCGGAGGGCTGGGGCGGGTACACACCGGGCCCGCCCATGGTGTCCGAGAGCAGGCCGCTGGCCTTGAGAGCGGCATCGCGGATGACCTCCGCATCCAGGCGAACGGAGGGTCCGCGGGAGAGCCAGCGATTGTCCGGGTCGCGGGCCAGTGAGTCTGGCCGGGTTCGTGAGGACTGCCGGTAGGTGGCGCTCAGGGCGATTTGCTTGTGAAGTCGCTTGAGAGACCAACCGTTTCTCATGAAATCCACAGCCAACCAATCGAGCAGTTCGGGATGGCTGGGGCTGTCTCCTTGATAGCCGAAGTCTTCTGTGGTGCGAACCAACCCCTTGCCGAAGAAGGCCTGCCACTGGCGATTGACGGTGACCCGAGCTGTCAGGGGATTGTTGGTGGACACGAGCCACCGAGCCAGGCCGAGGCGGTTGCGGGGTAGCTCGGCCGGAAACGCGGAGATCACCGAGAGGACACCGGGTTCCACTCGTTCAGTGGGCTGAAGGTATTCTCCGCGTCGGTGGAGGAAGGTGGCGCGTGGGTTTTCCGTAGGGCGCTCCTGCAAGACCAGGGTGGTCTTCGGAGTAAGGGGTTGTCGCAGTTGGGCGATGCGCTTTTGAGACTCCCCGAGTTCGGGTGTGGTCAGCAGAAAGTGACGACGAAGTTGTGAGCGCTGAGTTTCGGTCAACGAGGCATCGGCGATGAGCAGGAGCGCTTCCAGTTCTGAAGGTAACTCTCGTGCCTGGGCTCCGCCGGTTTGGGTGGTGACAGACACCCGGAAACGGCCGAGCGAACAGGCGTAATGGCGTCCGAAGAGGAGGGATAGTTTCAGGTCGGCGTTGCCCGGGATCGGTGTCTCGGAAACAAAGACCGCCTCATGCCGCTGCCCCTCGCGGCCTGCGGTGGACCAACCGGTCTGCGGGTCGCCATCGACTGCCAAGGCTGCCGTGGCCTCAGACCCAAAGGCGTTCTTACCGAAGCTTTGCGAGGACGACTTCCAGCGGACGGGCTGGCCGCCCGCGCTGAGGCTCAGTTCGCCCAGGAAGAAATCTCCCTTCGGACCTTCATAATAGGCCAGGCCAGGCCCGTTCTTGGGCAGTCGCGGATCGGGCAGAACTTCCAACCGGACGGCGGTGATGGGTTCGGGCGGCGCGGTGAAGGCGAGTTGGTAGGTGTCACTCTTGCTGATGTCGCCGCTGGCAAAGACCGAGGCGTCTTCTTGAACGGTCAGGAGCGGGAGGTTGGAGGTCGCGGCCGTGGGACGCAGGGGAGTCCAACGAATGGCCGTCTCGCGGGCTTTGCCTAACCATTTCTGGAATGCGCTCTCCGCAGCGGCCTTGCGCCGTTCCGCCATGGGGCGCGGATCGGAGGTCGGTCGGCCCAAGCGAATCCGGGGACGGCCGATGAGGTGTTGAGCGGCCTGCTGGTGTTCCAAAGTAATTTCGAAGCGGATGCCCGAGGGGAAGGTGACCTCCTTCTGAAACTGGACACTGAGGTGGTGTTCCCGGTTAAGTCGGTCGCCCCCCACGTCGACAGCCCAACCGGTCTGGAGTTGGTCATCAATGGCATTGGCCGCCGGAAAGCCCGACTGCTCCACGTCGGCTTGGGCATGGGCGAGAGCGATCTTCTGAACCTGGTCCGGGGCATCCAGCGGCGCGGCCTTAACTCGCAGTTCACTCAGGACAAAGTTTCCATGAGCCACGCGTCCGGGCCCTTTTTTAGGGAGAGCTTCGTCGAGCAGGGTTTCCAAGCGGAGTCGGTCGACTTGGGTCTCCCGCGTGGTCACGACGAGGGTGAGGGTGTCGGTGTCTGGGGGCGTTCCGGTGAAGAGGGCTGAGTGATCTTTGAGAGCGCTCACCGGCGATCCCTTCAGGGACCGGGCCTCGATTAGGGTGGGAGTGAACCACACGGTTTCTTCGATCGGGAACCGCTCTGCCAAGGTTACTGTCAGGGCTTCTGCTTCGGCCAACCGGGCCTGATGGCGCGCCTCTTCAGAAGGCTCCACCAGGTCCATGTCGGGTTCGTCGGCATTGTTCAGGAAGGCCATCAACTGATAATACTCCCGGTGCGGGATAGGGTCGTATTTGTGAGTGTGGCATTGGGCACACCCGACGGTGAGCCCCAACCACGTGGTGCCAGTGGTGGCCACCCGATCGGTCATGGCATGGAAGCGGAACTCCAGCGGATCGATCCCGCCCTCTTCATTGAGCATGGTGTTCCGGTGGAAACCGGTGGCGATGCGCTGGTCCGGCGTGGCATTGGGAAGGAGATCCCCCGCGAGTTGTTCCAGGGTGAACTGGTCGAAGGGCATGTCGGCATTGAGAGAGCGAATCACCCAATCGCGCCAAGGCCAGATGCTTCGGGTGCGATCCTTTTCGTACCCGTTGGTGTCGGCGTAGCGGGCCAAATCCATCCAGCGTCGGCCCCAGCGTTCACCGTAGCGAGGGGAAGCCAAGAGCTGATCCACCCAGTGTTCGTAGCCTGCGTCGCTGGGGTCCTTCAAGAAGGCCTCTACTTCAGAAGGGGTGGGAGGTAGGCCTGTCAGGTCGAGCGAGACGCGGCGAGCCAGGGCGTGTGGGTCGGCCGCTTCGGAAGGAGCAACTCCGTGTTGCTGCAATCGTTGGAGCACGAACTGATCGATCGGATTGCGCGCCCATGGGGCGTTATCGACCTGGGGAGGTGTTACAGATTTCGGGCGCTGGAAGGCCCAGTGGGGGACGTACTCGGCACCGGCGGCGATCCAGGCCTCCAGGGTCTTCTTTTCTTTGTCCGTTAGCGGCTGCCGGGTGCTCGGCGGTGGCATTACCTCGTCCGGATCTCGGGAATGAATCCGAGTGACGAGCTCGCTGGAGTGGGGTTTGCCGGGGACCAGTGCCACCGCTCCAGATTTGGCGGGTTGGAGGGCCGCATCGCGGACATCAAGACGCAGGTTGCTCTTGCGCGACTGGTCGTCGGGTCCGTGGCATTTGAAGCAATGCTGGGAGAGGATCGGTCGGACCTCGGTGGAGAAATCGGGGCCGCCCGTTGGGTCTGCTGCCAGGTTAAGACACAGGCTCAGAGCCAGTGCGGCCCGCGCAATCCACCCACAGAGGGATCCCGGTTTTGACAGTCGGCGATGTTCCACGGTTCTTCAGACGATGGAACCCCTTGCAAAAGTCAGACCAGCAGAAATTTCTGTGTCTCTCTCCAAAACAAGCCTGAGCCAGCGCGATGGATCCCATTGAATCGTTCCAGCGAAGTTCTGTTGATGGGCACGCCTGTCTGGCGGTGTGATGCATCGGTGGAGGTGCTTTGACCCGGGCTAGAGAGTTGGTGCAGGGTGGACCCATGCGTGTGATTCGTTTCATGTCGGTGCTCGTTGCACTCGGGTGGACGGCCTGGTCTGCCTCGATCCCAGACTTTGTCCGATCGGCTCAAGATCGGCACGGAGCTGCCGGTGAGAATGCGGCCCGTTTTCTGGCCGAACACATGACCGAGAGCGACCGATCGAATCTCAGCAACGAGTTCCTGCTGGAGAATCTTGATTTGGCCTTCCGGGCCCGAAAGGAATTCCCCTGGGCCACCCAGGTGCCCGAGGCCGTGTTTTTGAATGACGTATTGCCGTACGCGGTTTTCGACGAATCGCGTGACCCGTGGCGCGCCGAGTTGTTGGCCTTGTCGCGGGACCTTGTGAAGGACGCTCATTCGGCCAGCGAAGCGGCTCAGGCCCTCAACCGACAGCTCTTCAAGTTGGTCAACATTCACTACAACACCGGACGCAAGCGCCCTAATCAAAGCCTGAAGGAATCCAAGGCCCTCAGCAAAGCGACGTGCACCGGCTTATCCATTATTCTCGTCGAAGCCTGTCGGTCGGTGGGCATTCCGGCCCGGGCCGTGGGAACCCCGATGTGGACCAATGAGCGGGGAAACCATACGTGGGTGGAGATTTGGGACGGCGACTGGCATTTCGCCGGGGCTGACGAGTATGACGCCGGCGGATTGGATCGGGGATGGTTTGTGGGAGACGCCTCAAAGGCTCGGGCCAACGAACCTCGCCATTCCATTTATGCCACCTCTTGGAAGCGCGAGGGGTCGTCCTTTCCGATGGTGTGGGCCCGCAATAGTACGGACGTTGCAGCAGTCAACGTGACCGCGCGGTATGCCAAGACGGATGCTGCGCCCGTCGAGATCGCCGCGCTCGGAGTCCGCTTGTGGGACCGTTCCGGCGGAACTCGACTCTCGGCCAAGGTGTGCGTGCTGGATGGCGTGCGGCGATCGTGCGCTCTGGCCGACACCAAGTCCGGCACATCCGATCTGAACGACATGCCGCGCTTCAGTCTGGCTCCGGGAGCGCAAGGTTGGCTTCGCTTCACCGTCGGCACCGAGGTGCGAGAGATGCCTTTTGGTCCTCTGGCTTCGGGAGAATCGACAGTCGACGCCCGCTGGCCCGAGTTGACCCCCGCCTCGGTCACTGTAGACGCGATGCGCGAGTGGCTAGATTTGCCGTCCAACCGGCGTCCGGCGGAGGCTCAGGTGTTGTCCCAGGCGTTGTCGAAGACCGAGGCTGAGCGCGTGCTACCCATGGTGGCGGCCGACCGCATGGCGGAATTGGTGGCCGAGCGGACTCCGGAAGTCGACAAGAAGGAGTTGGTGCTCGAGGGCAAGACTCTCCGGTGGTTAGAGAAGGAGTTTGGCAAGGCACCGTCTGGGCAGCGGAGCTTGTGGATTTCCATGCACGGGGGCGGTGGGGCACCCAAGGCGGTGAATGATCAACAGTGGCAAAACCAGATTCGCCTGTACGAGCCCAGCGAGGGATTCTACATCGCCCCTCGGGCTCCCACGGATTCTTGGAATTTGTGGCATGAGGGACACATCGATCCGATGTTCCAGCGTCTCATCGACGACTATGTCGCGGTGCGGGGGGTGAGTCCGGATCGGGTTTATCTGATGGGTTATTCGGCCGGGGGCGACGGAGTCTGGCAATTGGCCCCCCGCATGGCCGATCGGTTTGCGGCCGCCTCCATGATGGCCGGTCATCCCAATGAGGCGTCGCTTCTGGGACTTCGAAATTTGCCCTTCGCTATCTTCATGGGCGGCAACGATGCGGCCTACAACCGCAACCGTATCGCCGCTGAACGTGGGGCCGAACTCGACCGGCTCGCTCGCGAGGATTCCGGCGGGTACGTCCATCAGGTGAAGATCTACGAGGGATTGGGCCATTGGATGAACCGTAAGGACGCCGAAGCAGTTCCCTGGATGGCGGGTTTTGTTCGCAATGCCTGGCCTAAAAAAATCGTCTGGCAGCAGGACGATGTGGTCCAACGCCGCTTCTATTGGCTCCAAGTACCTGCCGAAATTACCCTTCAGGAGCGCGCCAAGATTGTGGCCTCGGTGCAGGGACAAGAGATCCAGTTGGAGGGACAAGTGCCGTCTAGCTTCCGCCTGCGTCTGTCGGATCGGTTGCTGGACCTGGATCGCCCGGTGCGGGTGGTCGCCAACGGTAAGGAGTTGTTCTCCGGTCCGGTCACCCGACAAGCCCGTGTGTTTCTGGCCTCACTCGAAGAACGGGCTGACCCGATTTCTGCCGCGAGTGCCTGGGTGGATTTGAAGTGAGGTGGAAGCCCCACCTACACCTGCGGGCAATAAACGCGCGGCAGGCGGGCCCGGAAACCCGCCAGCACGTCGTAGGTGACCGTGCCGCTCAGGCGGGCCAGTTCCTGAACTGTAATGCAGTCGGTGCCCTGAGTTCCGAGTAGGACCGCTTCATCACCTAGTTGCGCCTCGGGGACATCGGTAAGATCGATCATGAGAGCGTCCATGGTGACGCCGCCTGCGATGGGGACTCGGCGTCCATGCAGGAGGGCCTGCCCTTGATTGCGGAGTCGCGGATAGCCGTCGCCGTAACCCACTGAAAGGACGCCGATGCGGCTCGGGCGTTCGGCCCGCCAGCGCATGCCGTAGCCGACGGTGTCGCCGATTTCGAGTTCCTGGATAGCGGTGAGTCGGGCTCGCAAGGACAACACGGGAAGGACGCCCTCCAGACGGCGGCAGACTTCTGACGGATAGACCCCCTGGGCCAACAGGCCGACGCGGACGCGGTTGAAATGAGCGTCTGGCAGATCGAGCACGCCACCGGAATTGCAGTGGTGGATCCACTGCGGTCGGATGTCCTGGGCCGACAGGCACTTCAGTACCCCTTCAAATCGCTGGGATTGGGTGCGGGCAAAGCCTTTGTCGAGTTCATCGCTTTGGGCGAAGTGGCTCAACGCCCCACGAAATTCCAAGGCGGGCAACGTCTTCAGTATCGGTCCCCAAGAATCCACGTTCCTCCACGAAAACCCAAACCGGTTCATGCCGGTGTTGACCTTGAGGTGGATGGGCACCGGTCGCCCTCGGGTTCGGCCCGCGTGCGAGAAGGCCTCAGCCATCTTGATAGAACCGACGCAGGGTTCGAGGTCTAGTTCCAGCACGTGCGGCACCTCGTCGGCGAGGCGTTCCCCCAGCAGCAGAATCGGGGCGGTAATGCCGGCATCCCGGAGTTCCTGGGCTTCTCCGAGGGTGAAGACTGCTAGAGAATCGGCGTGGCCCTCGAGCGCCACCCGGGCGGCCTCGACGGCACCCAGCCCATAGGCGTTGTCCTTGGCCACAAACATCAAGCTCACCGAAGCCGGGACTTCGCGGCGGAGGATCTCCCAGTTGCGGGCCAACTGTTCGAGGTCAACCTGGACCCAGGCGGAACGGGGGCGACAAACGGTGGACTTCATGGGTTGCCGGGCGGCCAGAGCGATTGGCCCACATCGGTTCGGTAGTAGCTGCCAAGGGATCGAATCTTACGGATGTCGCTGTAGGCGTTGCGAATGGCTTCGTCCATCGATCCGGCCAGGGCCGTGATATCCGCAATACGGTGGCCAGTGGCCTCCAGTCCGCCCAGCGCTGACTCGGCCACCTCTTGCCACCAGACATCACCCTGAAAGGCCCCGTCGACCGTCACTGGCACCCGTGGTCCGGTGAGTTGGGTGAAGGGATAACCGTAGCCCGCCAGAGTCAGGTTGCATCCGAACTCGCGGCCGCTCCGCCAACGCGGACTCAAGGGCAACCCCAGCGCGCAGCGGCCGAAGGTGTCCAGCGGGTTAGCCAGCATGGCGGCGATCATTGGACCGCTGGTGACGCCCAATCGCACATTGTACTCGAGCACATGCCAGCGCTCCTCATGGCGGATGGCGGTCACTTGCACGGGGCCGCTGAATCCGACCTCGCGGAACCACGGGAGCAGGGGTTCCAGGAGTTCTTTGGCAAGGCCGTAGCGGTCGCCCGGATCGCATTCCACGAGCCCACCCAGTGGGGCTCCAGCGACGATGCCGAGGTTCCCATCGAAGGCCCGTTTGTATTCTTGATTGGTGACCAACGAGTAGATTTCCCCGTCGCTCACCAGCGCGATATGCCCGGCTTCGCGTCGCCCAAGGTATTCTTGGAGAAAAATCCCCTCGGCGTCATCGATCCGCGGTAACCAGGCCAGGGTGTCCTCCGGTGTCTCACATACGATGGTGTGGATCGGACTCGTGGGGGAACACAGGGGATTCTTGACCACAAATGGGCGGCCCTCCCGCCGCACCAGAGCCTCGGCCTCCGCCCGCGTGGGAATGAGGTGCGAGTGCGGGAATGGGATGCCGGTCTGGCGGCAGAGTTCCCGGGCGAAATCGCGCTCGCGCTCCAAGCGTAATCCTTCGCCGGTCGGGCAGAGTATGGGAATCCCTAGGCCCAGAAGTTCTGCAGTCCATGGGCGGAGCGCCCATTCCAGCGACATGGGAATGAGGAAGTCGGGTCGGTGCTCCCGGAAGCCGGGGCAGGGGTTGGGGACCTCGACGCTAGAAACGCAGGAGCCTTCCTGAAGGGGTCCATAATGCGCGTAGTCCCGGGTCAGGTAGGCCGTGACCTCCGCACCGTCTCCGCGGAGGTGGCGCATGAGCGCCTGGGTGAATGCCCCGACTCCCAGCAGGGCTACCCGTTTGAATGTCAGTTCGCTTGCATCCATGCCATCGATCAAGGCCGTCAACGGTTCGGCTCAAGGCCCCGGTTGAAAAGCAGGAAGATGCCCTGACGCACACTTTTCATTCTTCGCTAAATCCCGAGTGAGTTGACGGACCGGTGGAACGCCGGGTCGAGGGACCCATCCTACAAGGTGAGCTCGTTTGACGAACGGAATACGCTGGAACACGGGATTGACGGGTCGGCTTGGATTGCCTCTTCTGGTCCGAGTCCCTCCATTGCTATGAAGCTATCCACTCATCTGCACAGTCGCGCCCGTGCGGGTTTCACTCTCATCGAGTTGCTGGTGGTTATTGCCATCATCGCTATTCTGGCCGGCATGCTCCTGCCAGCTTTGGCGCGGGCCAAGAGCAAGTCGTTGACGATTAGTTGCAATAATAACCAGCGCCAGATGGGACTGGGACTGCACATGTACGCCGACGACAACCGGGATAATTATCCCGTGTACAACGATTGGGGAACTCTGGGCGGCAAGAAGGGGGTCATGTCGCTGCACGGTGGGTTGACGGGTGCCACCAACCGACCGCTGAACATTTACGTTCCAGCCTTCGCGGCGTTTAAGTGTCCGGCTGACAAGGGGGATTCGCTGTGGAAGAGCACGTTTCCGAAAGGTACCCGCAGTTGCTACGACGCCTGGGGCAATAGTTACCTGACTGTCTGGTCAGTGGAGACGTTGCGCGTGAAGCATGTGACCGGAGATTCCTCCAATCCTGGCGCGCCTCAGGGACGACCTATTAAGACGAGCGAGATTGCTCTCGGGCCCTCGAACAAGCTGATCCAGGGGGACTGGCCCTGGTGGGCCGATCGCGACAAGAACGACATCGCCAGTCAGTGGCACAACGTGAAGGGACAGTACCGCTTCAACGTGCTGTGGGGCGATGGGCACACCGACTTCTTCCGCTTCCCGAAAGAGGCCTCTCAGTGGAACTACACCGGCCCGGCGCCGGACCCCAACTTCACCTGGTGGTGAGCGGTGGTTTTTGGGCGGGAACGCCGGGTCGGGGGACCCGGCCTACAGGGTGAGCCCGTAGGCTGGGCGGTGTGCTGTAGGCCCGGTGCCTTCACCGGGCGGTCTGAGGGTTCGGTATCCTCACCGGGTGTTTGTGGGTGCGGTATCCTCACCGGGCCACACGGGGTGTGGCGTCGGTTGGGGAACACGGCCAGCTTCGACGCAGTGATCGGTCAGTGTCGGCGTTTTTGGCGTCGGTGCCAGAGGGCCAGAACTCCCGTGCCGAGGATCATAAGGGCCCAGGTTTCGGGTTCGGGGACGATGGCCGGGGTAGTGAGGGGATCGACCGGGGTGAGACCGGCGGCCTTGTATTGGGCTTTGGTCTCGAGGACGACGGCACCGCTGATCGGAGTGACTAATTGCCAGCGACCAGCCAGCGCGACGGCCTCTGTGGTCTTGCGCTGTCGGCGCAGTTGGTTGATTTGATCACGGGCCCAGAGACGGACGAGATGGCGCGAAGCAGTGGGTCCGTTCGTGTTCCCGGTTTCAGATCGCTCTCGCCGCCAGTGCCACTCCGGAGCCAGCCCGCTCCAGGTGTCGAGGAACCGTTTCAGATCGTCGTCCAAAGTGCCGAGTCGGGGCACGGATTCATACAGGGGCTGTGCGAACCATTCCTTGCCGGCGAGATGGGGCCCGGCCGTGACCTGGAGGTCCACCAGTCGGGCTCCGATGGCTTCCCCTCGCTGGAGCCGCTGGGTGATCAACTGAGGATCGCTCAGAAGAACAGGCACGTTGCCGTGGATCCAAAGCACCGTGCCGCCGGCCTGTTGCGAGGCCCAACCCCAAGCGGCCTCGAGCGCAGGGAGCGGATCGTGGCCGCCCTCGAACTGCGGCGTGTTGCGTTCCATCTGCTCGACGGCGGCTTTGAACGGGCCTTCGTTGATGGTCGCCGCGTCGCGGATTCCGTCCTCGGAAACCCAGAGGCGCAAGTCGCCTCGGGCTTGAGTTGAAGCCAGATACTGCCGGAGAGCTTGCCAGCCATCGCGTCCATCCCGGCCACCGTCGATCACCACTGCCAATCTCCCTCGGGAAGGTGCCGTGACAGAGGAGAGGGTTTGTCGCACGGCGGCAGGCGGAGTTGAACGGTCGTCGATGCTCCACGGACTGGTGGCCTCGGCCTTGCGCTGCAGTTTGAGGGTGGGGAACGCGTGGGGCCCCCAAGAGACGGGGATGGTTGCTGTCAGGCTGTTGGTGCCGGTGCTGGTCCAACCCCAAGCGGACGGTGGGTTGAGGATCTTTTGTGGGGACTCGAGCCAGACGAGATGTTTCAGAGCCTCGGCGAAGGCGAAGTTGCGTTCGATGATGCGGGGCCAGACAAAGGCGACCTCTTGGGCTCCGAGTGGAGTGAGCGGTGCGGTGATGCCGAGGCGAACTTTCATGGTGCCGCCCTTGGGAGGCACCGGGAAGCACTGCATGAGCACGCGGTCGGGGCCGGAGGTGGTGACGAGGACGGGGTCGCGGCGTTGGGCAACGGCCACCTGTTGATAGGCGGCACGGACCTCACCGCGGCCGGCGAAGGCGGCTTCGCGTTCTTCGCCATAAACCCAAAGGGTCAGGCGCGAGACCACGCCACCGGGGGGTAACTGGATTTCGGCCCGGGCCTCGCGTTGGCGCGACGCGTGGTCGTTGCGGAATTCGAGGATCCATTCGGTGTAGCCCCAGCCGTCGTCGGCGTTGCTGGTGACATCGAGGCGTGAGGACTGGAGGGACAGGCCGGACACATGGCCGGCGACCGCCTCACCGCCGATCGAAGGGTCCCACTCGAAATTCTGGAACACCTCGCGACCGACACCTCGCAGGGAACCGAGTGGGGGCCGGACTTCGTTGAAGGCGCGCCCGGTGACTTGGAAATACACCGCCTGCGCGGCCTCCGGCGTGACGGTGAAGGTGCGGGATTTGCGGTTCTCGAATGGGTCCAAGGCATTGTCCCAAATTTGGCGTCGTTTTCCGTAGCAGGCGCGCAGCACCGCGTCATGGGTATCCCAACTGCGCAAATGCCGGATGGCCGCCCGGCGGTCGGCGGGTCCGTCGGCATCAATGGCTTCGCGCAAGGCCCGCAGGGTGAAAAACTCTGGCAGCGCCAGTGCGGCCAAGACCAGCAACGACCCCACCGCGGCCGTCCAAGTATGTTTGGGCCAGTAGACTGAGTTTGCTTTGGCGCGTTTTCGGCCCGCCGATCGAAGGCAGAGGCCGAAAATCCACGAGATCAAGGGAGCCAAGGGGATAAGACCCAAGCCGTAGAAGACGATGCCGAACGCAGCCAATGGCGTGATCGGGGCGTAGGCCACGGCGTAAGCCCCGGAGATGCCCAAGGAAGCAGAAAGCATCCAGGCGAACCATCGGGGAAGGGGGTGTGAAGAGCGTTCGAAAAACCAAAGGCCCAGGGCGTTGGTTAACGGAACCAAGGCGATGAGCAGGATGTGGAACGGGGTAGGAATCGGATCCAGGAGGTCATCGGCTGAGGGGTGTTCAGCCCATTCGAAGAGGAGTGTTCCGAAGGGTAATAAAACGCCCAGAACGGCCCGGAGGATTAACCAAAGCCAACTTTTTTTGGATCGGCCTTTGAGCGGCGGAGACGGGTCCTGGGCTTGGCTGGGAGGCGTGGAGAGGCCAGGAATGGCGGGGTTCTCGAGCAGGCTGGGATCGACCTGGGCAAGAATGCGTCGGACATCCGACTCGGTGACCACGGACAAGTTTAGAGAAGACGCCTCGCGTTCGATATGGTCGCGCAAATCGGCGACGACTTCATCGGCTTCAGCTCCGTCGGCGGCGAAGCGGGCGCGGTGTTGGTCGAGATGGCGTTGGAGGACGGCGCGGGCGCTGGGGGTCCAGGTGTTCATGAGCGGACTCCGACTTGTTGGGTGCTGTGCTGAAGGGTTTCGAGGAACACGTTCATGGTCTCCAGGGTGCGAAGTCCTTCGGGGGTCAGGGAGTAGTACTTGCGGGCGGGGCCGCTGGACGATTCTTCCAGGCGGGTGCTGACCAGACCGGCCAGTCTAAGGCGAGACATCAGGGGGTAAAGTGTGCCTTCGGTGAGGCCCATGCCGGGGACCTGCGACAACTCTTTGACTAGTTCGTAGCCGTAGCGTTCGCGGACCGAGAGGGTCCGCAGAATGCAGAGTTCCAGGACGCCTTTGCGCATTTGAACGACCCAATTGTCAAAGAAGTCCGACATGGATTGTTGGGGAAATGGGGCTGACTAAAACCAGGAGGTCTTGCTGGTGACCGAGACGTTTAGGTCGGGATGGACCACGGCCTCAATTTGGTAGCGGCCTTTGGGTTCGAAGTAGCCTTGTTTACCGGAGTCTACGGTTCGCTGAGCGGCATCGAAGCGCAGGCCGAGGCTGGATTCGCCACCAGGCGTGACGGTCCAACGGTGTTGGGCGCCGGGATCCAGGGTGGGGAGGCGCTCGGAGAAGCCGGCCCCGGAGACGACGAGGTTACTCAAGGTGTGGGGTGAGTCGTTCTGGACGGTGATGCGCGGGGCGGGGTTGCAGCCGCACAGGGCGGTGGCGAGGCCGAGGGTGATTAGGCTGGGGACGGTTTTCATAGCAGGGAGTCTGGGGAGGCTGTGGGGAGATCCGGGTGCGATGGATGGGAGTTGTTCAGTCGAGGTTGGGGCGCCTTGGTTGGGTGATGGGTGGTTCGGGTCGGAGGGTCCGCAGCCCCCAGCGGATGGCACCGTAAAGGGCCAGGTGGGGCAGGAGCCACAAGAGGGCGTAGAGCCATCCGAACATGAGCGCGAACAGTTCGGGGGCTCCGGATTTCTCGGCGGGTCGGTCGGCGGTGATTGCAGCGCCGAAGGCCAGGGCCCAACCGACGGTTAGAGTGATGAGGGCCAGAGCCCACCATGGCATCCATTTCGCTCTGATCCATCGCAGGGTCAGCAGGGTGGTGGGCAACAGGAGGAACCCCATAGTGCAAGCGAGGCAAGACCAGCTTGTCGTCATAGCTACTTTGTGACGCAAGGTAGCTGGTGTCGCAAGTGTTTGTTTTGGTTTTGTGGGTTTGGGAATTGGTGTGGGCGTGGGCGTGCTCCGCGGGACCGGTCCTGCGCGCGCAGGGAAGCTCGGGGGAGGTATGGATTTTTCGCGCGATGCGCGAGGGGTGGTTTTTGCTCAGACTCCACAGCTCTCTTCGGTCCGTCCCGCGGCCGCTCGGTGCTGTGTCAGCGACGTTCCGGACGCAGAAAAGGAACCTTGTCGGTTTGGAATTCATGGTTCTGCCGCGGGGCGTTCGCTTCTCGGATGAGCGACAGTGTTCATTCTTTCTTCTAATGTTCGCAAAATGCGTTCAATGCCCAACAGATTGTATTAGGATTCACTGTGACAACAAACAAGCAGAGGGAAGATCGATGAGTTTTTGAGCTTTTGGTGCTTGTGGTTTTCAAACTGGCAGCTCTCGCCGGTTTTCACGCCGTCGTTAACAGTGGTGTATGAAATGAAGGAAGAAGAAGAATCAATGCGGTGTAAAATTATCGGGCGGGGTCAGCCTATGCGAAGTGGGGCGGGATTGGAATGGGCCGCTGATTGTAGAACCCGATATCGCCTAAAATAAATTGTGTCGTCAGGATTGATCGGTATGCCGAATTCCCGATTTTAAATTGATACTGCGAGTGTTAGTGTGCAAAGCGCTAAATTGTAGTGTTTTAGTGAATTTTGGTGTCGCTAATCGGTTGATAAATTTTTTAAAAGCCGCAATTTGCTCTAGTGTATTTGATGGTAGTCAACGTTTAAATCGGTTTAGATATCGAAAGAACTTGTTTGGTTAATAAACATCAATGAAACACAGTGTGAATTCGTTGATGTGTATATTTAATTAAACGCCAAAGATGTGGGGGTAAATCTATTTTTTAGATATCATTGTTTTAAGTTTGATAATTTAATCTGACATTAAAGTTAAAAACCACCTACATCTTGAAGAGCCCGCCATAGAGGAGTGAGAATTGAAACCAGAACCAAGTCATTCCTAAAATGGATCCGAGTATTTAAGGGGCACGGTCGTTTTAAAATTTACAAATTTCCAATTCATGGTGCCCCGTACAGCAGATTGATATTGGGTCTCAGCAACCTTCCGGAATCCGCGGAAAGTTACCGGTTTGAAATCCGTGGTTTTGCTGGATCCTCGGATCCGTTTTCTTCCAAATTGAGAACTGCCGTTTCTTCCTTCTTCCAGATGAGGCCGAATGTATTTGTGGACCACCAGAATCAATAAGAATTCACTCGGGCGACCGACGAGCTGAGGCTGGATTGATGATCCGTTGAGTTTCTGGGCTTTGTGATTTTAAAACCGGCAGGTTTGGTAGGTTTTCACACAGTCGCTGATTAACGGGTGTTCAGGGTGTTATTTTTGTCAAATTGAGACACTTAATTTTTTACAATCATTAAAAATACAATTCTGTATCAATATTTTAATTTTTAACTGTGGGTTTCAAAATTGCCAGAGAAGTTCAGGTTGTAATGGTTCGTATCAACCGTAGTAAAACCGTGTGTGTGG